>CAXSFN010000011.1:8745-88823 GCA_964236815.1 uncultured Chthoniobacterales bacterium | reverse complement strand
CCGACATGATGGCGGTGGGCGAACAGACCGGGCATTTCGCGCAGACGATGCAGACAATCGCAGACGTCTATGAGCGCGAGCTCGATCGGACGGTCAACATCATCTCGGCTTTGATCCCGCCGGTGATCATCGCCGTGATCGCCACTGTGGTCGGCTTCGTCGTTTACAGCATTCTTTCCGCGGTCTTCGAGATGACCAGTAGTTTACAGGTTCGCCCCCACTAAGCTAATCTGGCCTCGATGTTTTTCCGGGTGTTGGCGCTGGGTGCGCTTTTTTTCGCGACTGTAACTGCGCGGTCGCAGGAAGCTCTCAACAACGACGTGGCGCGGGCACGCGATGAAAACGGTAACCGCCTTCCTGCCCAAACCGCCTGGCTCGATCTGCGGCAGACGAACGCTACGAATTCCACTCCGCAAAACGCGCCGCCCTGGGTGGAAGCCATTTCGCTCGTGCCGGTGGCGGCGAAGGAAGGCAAACCCGCACGCACGATTTTCAGGATTCGCATCACTCATCCGCGCGGAAATTTCCAGCTCTTGCTCGTGCGTTTATTTTTCGAGGACAAACCGAATCAGCGCCCGAGCATCACCGCCTGGGATGAATCCGGCTCGCAGGTTTTGCAATCGGGCGCGCTGGGGACGGGCCTCGATCTTCCCAGCTCGGACACGGTCGTGCTACCGATGATCGGCGTGTCTTGCATTGACGTGGAGGTGCCGGGTGACGGCACCACGGTCCGCGGAGTTTTTATGGATTGGATGACTAGCCGGATGGTCGCGCATCCGCTCTTGGCCGATCGGCGCGACGTGATGCCGGAACCGTTTTCGGCGGCGGCGCCGTTGCACGCGGCGGAACAGGATAACGAAAATTTTGGGACCGTAACGGCTTCGCTGGCGTCGGAATCGATTCGGATCGGCGCGAGTGTGCAACAAGGCGCTGCCTTCCAATTTGGAATCGAAGCGCAACCGTTGATGGCGATGTTGAATTTTGAAGTTGCGACCGCGCGGATCGATTCGCCGCCGGAAGTTTTCGTGAATGGCGAAAGTCTCGGGCCAGTTTCGTTGACTTTGCCCGATCTGGCGGACCCGGGGTATCGCGGAGAGACGCAGCGTTTGGTGGACGCGATGCGTTTTCATTACACGGGCTGGTTGCGCGCGCAAAAGCTGATCCCGGCCAGTCGTCTTCGGCCAGGGACTAACGATGTGCTCGTGATCGGTGGCGCGGGCACACCGGCCTCAGCGATTCGCTCGACACAGATTCAGCTGAAGTATCTCTGGGATAAGTCTGATTATCTTTTAGAGACTGGGCCGTAGGTAAGCCTTTCGTTTTGTATCCTAGACGGCGCGAGAAGTCTGCGATCATTGGTGAACTGAGATAGTCAGAGATCCTTCGCTGCGCTCAGGATGACAATGATGGTCGGGTGCCTTACGGCACCTCGGGTAGCAGTGGTGGAGTCCGCACCTTCGGGAACTCCGACGCTTGCGCTTTACGAGCACGACTCTTGCGTCGAATATTCCTATTATGCGACGCAATCAGAATGGCTTCACGCTTTTGGAAATCATGCTCGTGGTCATGATCATCGGCCTGCTTCTGGGCACGGCGATCTATAAGTTAAAAGGAAACGTGGAAGTGAGCCGCGGCGTCGCGGTGCAAAGCTCGATCCAAAGCATGAAGACGCAGCTCAAGCTCTATGAAAGCATGAACGGCTTTCCTCCCACGACGGAACAAGGCTTGGCCGCGCTGGTGACCCAACCGCAAGCCGAACCGCGGCCGACGCGTTGGACACAGCTTTTCGACTCGGTGCCAAAGGATCCGTGGGGCAAGGAATATATATATATTAGTCCAGGCCGAAAAAATCCGAACAGCTTCGACATCTATTCCTCAGGTCCCGATCGAACGCCAGACACGGCGGATGATGATTGGGGCGGCGGTTAAGCTCCTTTAGTCTCGGCGTTAGCCGGGGCCGCGCTTTTTATTGTTCGTCGGGAAGGATCTGCTGCGGCGGAGGTTGAGCGGGATTTCTTTGAATCACGCCGCGGACACGAGGCGGAGGCGTCGGCAAAGTAGGGATGGGCGCCGGCCGGATGGCGTTCGTGTTATTGTAAGGACTAGGCGGCGCCACGGGCGGAGGTTGCACCAATGGCTGCGGCGCAATTTGAGCGAAAGGTTGGGTGTTAGGAGCGCTGCCGCTCGCGAGAGGCTGCGTGATGAGCGCCTGGTTGAAGGTCAACGCCGCAAACTGTCCATCTTTGGAAATCGTGACTTTGGTCCCCCCGACGCGATCCGACCATTCAACATTCGAAATGCTGTAGCCGCTCTTGTTCGTGCTCTTGGTCGAAAGATATTCCTTCAAGTTTTTGTCCACACTCGAAGAGAGTGTGACCACGCTTTCGTCGGCAAGCCGGGCCGCATTCGCAATGTAAAGATCTTTGGCGAAATTCGGCGCCTGCGGTGGCGGCGCGATCGCGGTGGCGACGGCGAAGGGCGAGCGCTTCATCATCTCGTCGTAGCGCGCAAAACTCGGAGCCTTCGGGAGATCGTCCACGGCAAACAGATTGCCGAGCAACAGAATGGAAACGAGGCCAGAGCCAAAGAAGGATATTTTATTCATGACGGTTATTTGGGAGTGAACCAACGCGCGATTTTAAACTTCCCGCGCATCACTGTCGGATCGCTTGAATCAATCGCAAGATTTGCGCTTTCGAAAACGACAAATGTTTCCGGTTTTTGCACATCGTAGAGAAAATGAACCAGCGGCGGCCACGCGCTCTTGGTTTCGATCGAAGCAAAAACAGATTGATACTGAGGTGTCGAATCGCTCGCCCCGATCGCTGGATTTTCGAGCTGCACATTGTGCTTGGAGGCAACCTGCTTCAGTTGATCGAGAAGAGTGGAAGCTTCGACCGGGCTCTTCAAACTGGGTTGATTGGCCTTGAGCCATTCCTCGCGCTTCTCCCACATTTTGCGCTCCTTCAAAAATACCAGCTGCTGGGTCCGGACCGTTTTGCGCGAAGCAAGGTCGGCGCGCGCCCCGCGCGCAGTACCGAGAAGAGCGCTCCAGATAAAAATATTGAGCAGAAGAATGACGACACCGCCGACTCCAAGCAGGAGGATGCGCTCCCGTCGATTCATGCGCTGAATGAAATCCGGCAGCTTCATTTCGGTTTTCCCTCGAGGCGAAACTGCGCGTGGTCGTTAGGCAAAATGCGCGGTGCGGCCATTTCGAAATGGAAACTTTTCAGCTCCGGATTCTTTTTCACCTTGTCGGCGAATTGATAAGCCAGCGCCGCGGTGGTGGCCTCGCCATCGACCGAGACCTGGCGCGCGGATTGAGAGAGCTGGGTGATCTGCACGTCGGCGGAAGGCAGGCTTTCAAACAAATGAAAAATCACTTCGATCGGGTAGTAATGCGGATCGATCGCAGGTGAGAGCGCTTTCCATTTCGCTTCGGTTTTCTTCACGAACGCGGTGCCCGGCTCATCGCGCGCGATCCGGCGATCAAGCGCACCGACCTGAATGCGCAAGATGAAAACGTAGACGGCGAAGAGAAGCACGAGCGCGCCATAAGCTCCGCCAGCCCAAAGCAGTCGCTTTTTCCATTCCGCCTGCCGGACGAGTTCGGCGCGCTGCTGCCGCCAGCTCTCAGGGAGGAGATTGAGCTTGGTCGCGGCCGGCGGCACTTCCACGCCGATGAGATCCGCCTGACTAACGAACAAACCTTGCACGGCATCGCGCAGTTCATCCAGGCTTTCGTCAAGCAGAACGACCGGGAAGGAAGTGTTGATCCCTTGCAGCTCGGCGCTGAGCGCCAGTTGCGGAAGATCGCGCTGCAAGAGCGCGGGGTCCGTGTTTTCGAGCGAACGAGTGAAGCCGAGCTTGCCGTCTTCGCTTATAGCGCAGACTAACGAGTCGTCTTCCGGGTAGAGGAGAAAGGCCCGGCCGGTGGCGGCATGAGTGGCGGCGCGTTGCGCGGCATAAACTGTGACCTGGCTGGGAATGATTCCGCGCGACAAGAGTGGCGCAGCAAGCTCGGAAAGTTTTTGGTTATGGACCGCAACGGCTGAAACCACACTCCCCTCCTCGGTCTGCTCGATCATTTCAAAATCGGTCGTGACCTCTTCGGACGAATAAGGGAGCGCCTTTTCGATTTGGATGCGCACCATTTCCGAAAACTCCGAGGCCTCCACCGTCGGCAGACGCAACCGCTGCGCCAGGATCGCGCTGACCGGAAGGCCGAGGACGATGTTCGTGGTGCCGTTCAAAAGCGGCACTGTCTCGGCAAGCGTGGCGGCCGCGCGCACATTCCAGCCGCCGCCTTCGCCCGGCGTTGCGCTAACTACATTCCAGCCTTTGGCAGCTGGAATCAAAAAGACCGGCGAACTGTCGATACTCAGCTTTCTTTCCACGTGATGAGCTGAGGGACGGCGCCTGTTTTGCGAATGATCATTTGCACGACGCGTGTGGTGTTGCCGGATCTACCGGTACTGACGATGCGCACCACCTGATCCTTGAATCCGACGAGGGCGGCAAGTTGTTTAAACTGCTCCGAAGAAAATCCGAGCGCCACGCGTATCTCATCCACACTCTTGAAGACAGGATCATCCTCCGTGCCATCGATCTCATCCGGTCCGCGGCGAAGTTTAAGAAATGCGTCGACCAACTGGTCGTTCATTCCGGGTAACGACAAGAGCAAATCGCGTGAAGCCCAGGCGAGGTCGATCGGGCCGGTGCTGTTGACGGTGAGATCGGCGTCCCAATCCGCGCCCCGGGTGAATTCCTCCCAGCCGCGGACCTGTTTCAGGTCGTCCATCCGCGTGAGCAAGGTGTTCGCTGGTTTGTAAGCGGGCTCGTCTTCGGCGCCGTTCAGCCGGACGAGATTGTCGGGGTCGACCCAATCGAGCAGGCAATCGATCATGTGATCGCGTTCGTTCAGATCCACGCCTTTAACCTCGAGAAACTTTCGCAAAATCTCGAGGCGATCTGGATTCTCGCCGGCCACGACCCAGTTGAGATTCAAGCGGCCGCCTTCACCGGTAATGTGTGCTTCGTAAGATTGATAACGGCCCACGCTGCCGCGCAAAATCGGAGAGCCGGGCCGCACGCCCGGATGCATCGCGATGTCGCCGCCGGAACAAGCCATCGCTTCCGCCTCGATCACGCGTTCCGCATTAGCGTTGAGGGTGAGCCCGCCGTTAATTTCGATCGTCCATGAGATGACCATCGCGCTGAGGACGAAGAGCGCCCAGAGAGCTAGTAGGAGCGCCGCTCCACCAGACCGATGAGTCCTATACGACTTACAAGTCATAAGCTCTTAAAGCGGCGTCCTGCCCAATGCGATAATCGCTTCCCACGGCACCGCGTCGTTCGCCCGACCGATGACAATCTTAACCAGGCGCGGAAGCGTAATAGTGTCCGTCCAGTTATCGACCCACGTATTCAAGCGCGGATCAAAGTAACGGATCTGCAAGCTCTGCACGTTCTTGAGCAACGGCACCCAATTTTCCTTCGCGTCTTCACCGATCGAAGTCTCGACCTGCGCTCTACGCGCGAAACCAATCTCCATTTGGTTGCTGCTTTTCTCCATTGGCCGCAAGCGCATGCTGACCATGTATTCTCCTATCGCGTAACGCGTCAGCAGGCCCGCCCCTGCAGTGCTCGCCCAGGTGATTTCGTCGCGCGAACGATCGTCCAGTTTCAAGGCCTCACCGAGAAGCGATCCTTTTCCGGAGCTCAAGCTTTGCCATTCGGTTGAGATGAGATTGGCGAATCCGGAGTATTCGGCGTCGGCGCGGCTGATCTCGGATGAGACGCGCAAAGCAGTGATGTTCGTTTGCACGAAGCGATAAATTGCCAGCGACATCATGCCCAGGATCGCGACCGCGAGCACAATTTCGAGGAGCGTGAACGCGGCGCGGCGCTCCTTTGCTCTAGCTTGAACGATAAACATAAAATTCAATCTTGCGCGATTGCGAGATGCCGCGGCGCGACCATTCCGCTGTCAGGATGACGTGATCAATTCCAGGGAGTTCTTGGTCTTTTTCATCTTTGAAATTCGCCGGCTGCGCGCTTTGAACTATTTTTACCTGGCCGTAACCGCTCTCGACTTTGAGCTCTTTTTTCGCATCCGGAAATCCCGGCGTAGCCTGGATCTCCGCCATGCGATTAGAGAGGATTTGGCGGACGCGATCGTCCTGCGCGCTGAGTGCGCTCGCGTTCATACAATTCTCCACCGAGCGGCCAAGGGCCAGAATGCCTATCGCGAAGATAGACAAACCAATCAGTACTTCGAAGAGAGCGAAAGCGCGCGCAGATTTCGCTGCGCGTCCATTGATTCTTCGAGAAAGGATTCCGTTATTTCGCCGCATAATTTGAGAGCTCGGGACGCCCGGTCAGAGTGGAATAGCGCGCAGTCCATGTGCCATCCGCACCTTTGAAAGTGACGACAGCCGGCTCGCACGTTCCCGACGGCCAGAAAGCCCAATCGCCCGGAGGATCAGCGAGCAACGAGGCGGGAAGCTTAAGCGAAAACCCATCTCCTTTTCGCACGCGCAAGGAAGGAAAGGCCTTTCCTTCTTCATCTTTCAGGAGTGCTTCGGGATGCAAAACGAGCTCTTCTTTTTTCCAGCTGATCAAATAGGGACGGCGTTCGGTGATGCTTCTCTCTTGCGCGGTGAGCACGAAGTTGTTCATGTCGTCGAAGGAGCGACGCAAGCGACGGTCGGCCAGAACGCCGCGCAAACTGGGGACAGCGAGGGAGAGCAAAAGCAGAAGAATGAAAACCGCGATTGCGATTTCGATCAAAGTGAATCCCTCGTTTCGCCGCACGCGGAAATCTACCGGTCTAACGACGAATCACAAGATGCACACCGCTCTCGCACCGTTATCGTGCCTCGTTTGCGGAACATGAGTGGCCTGGCCAAACACAAGTCGTTCTTTCTTTTGTTCGCCGCGCTCTCGGTTGTTGCGATCCTCATCTGGCAAGGCGTGACGGCGCACGGCACTCCCGATCCGCTGCGGCCGCAGACGAATCCGAGCGTCGCGATCCTCGACATCGCGGTCCTGGTTTTTCGTGAAGGACTCGAGTGCATTTTGGTTCTGGCCGCGCTGACCGCGAGCATGGTTGGCGGAAACCGAATTCATCGCCGGCCGGTTGCGGCTGGCGCATTCATCGCATTCGGCGCCACCATTCTTACCTGGTTTATCGCACTCGGAATCGTGAGCCAGCTGACAGAGAGCGTGCCCGCGCTCGATCTTCAGGCCGCAACCGGTTTGCTCGCCATCGTGGTGCTGCTCGTAATCATGAACTGGTTCTTCCACAAAATCTATTGGGGCGGTTGGATCCGCGTGCACAATCGCCGCCGCAAAAATTTGCTCGCACATGCCGGCGCGCGGCGGCTCTGGTGGGGTTTCGTTTTGCTCGGTTTCACTTCGCTCTATCGCGAGGGTTTCGAGGTGGTGCTTTTTCTGCAGAGCTATTACCTCCGGCTCGGCGGAGGTGTGGTGCTGCAGGGCGCGCTCTTAGGTCTGACGCTTTCCGCGTTTGTCGCGATCCTGACTTTCGCCCTGCAGGAGCGGTTGCCTTATCGAAAGATGTTGGTCACGACCGGTGTCCTTCTTGGTGTTGTCTTACTGGTCATGGTCGGCGAACAAGGACAGGAAATGCAGCTCGCCAGCTGGATATCGACTACCACGATCCCGTGGTTGGAAGATGTGATGCCCGGCTGGTTAGGCCTGTGGTTCGCGATTTTTCCGACCGCAGAAACCCTCAGTCTGCAAGGCCTGGCCGCATTGCTCGTGATCGGTTCTTATTTCGCCGCGCGGATCTTGCGCGGCGCGCCGCCGGGATCTGAAGCCACGCTTTCATCCTTAGAATCCAAGCCGGCCTAAGGAATCAATTTTTGTCCACGCTGTACTTACCCGGTCCAACAAAGAGCAATCCGATTAGAATGAGGAAAAGCTCGACCGCCACGAAATTTTCGCGCAAAGCAGCGCCGCCATGCCAGACGCCTAACAAGTGAATGAAGGTAAGAAGGAGCACCAGCAGGAGGCCGGGCCGGAAGAACAATCCAAAGATCATGAGCGCGCCGCCGAGGCATCCGATGAGCGCGCCGAGAAACCCCCAGAATTGAAAATGCGTATGCAAACCGAGGTTGCGGATTCCACTGCCGAAACTCGTCCAGCGTGATGGCCCAGCCAAAAGGACCGGTCCGGTTAAAACGATGAAGAGCACTCCCAGCGCGAGCCGCATGATCAGGAGCCCGGTCTCGCGATATTTCGCCAAAAATTGCATCCGCATCGCGCGACGCTGAACGTATCAATGAGAGATTGCAAATCAAAGGCGCAAGCGGAAACATTGGGATGGCTGCGATGACTAAAGGCGTCCTGCTGGCGGGCGGACGCGGGACGCGGATGCGCGAGCTAACGAAGGATTTGCCTAAGCCGATGTTGCACGTGCAAGGCAAGCCGATCCTGCAGCACATTATCGAAGGGATGATGACGGCGGGGATCGAGGAAGTGCTTCTCGTGGTCGGGTGGCGCAGCGATGTGGTCAGCGAATATTTTGGGGACGGCTCAGATTTTGGAATTCAAATCGGTTACGCCACGCAAGCGACTCAGGATGGAACGGGCAGAGTAGTCGAATTGGCACGGGACTTTTGCGGAGCGGATCCGTTTCTCCTTAGCTACGGAGATATTTTGCTCGACCCCTCGAACTATGCGCGACTCACTTCTCCAGCGCCGGACGTGGAAGCTATCATCAGCGTGAAACGAACCGACGACGCAAGCAAAGGCGGCGCGGTTTTTGTGAACGGGAAGTTCGAGATGATTGACCTGCGCGAGAAGCCGCAACCGGGTGAGCCAACCAGCCCTTGGTATAACGCCGGCGTGTATGCTTTCCGCCCCAGCATTTTCGATTTCATCGCATGCTTGGAGCGTTCGCCGCGCGGCGAGTTTGAGTTAACGGATGCGATCCGCGCGCTGGCACATTCCGGCAAAAAAGTGCAGGCGCTCGAATTAGTCGGGGAATGGGTGGACGTGCGCGATCCGGAAATCCTGGCGCACTTAAACCGCTAGCTCTGCGGCTGGAGGTCACTGCACATCTTCCACTGGGTCGCCGGCAGGATCGGAATCAATTTCTTCTTCAATCTCGCGCTGCCAAGCTTTCGAAAGCCAGGGCCGGACAAAACCGTAAAGAAGATAAGCGACAAAGAGGAGAGCCGGCATCCACTCGTAGTTTAAGACCGTGAAAATGAGCAGCACGCTGATGATGAGGAAGCGCGGAACCGAGCGGGTCGAGCGCCAGCTCAAGCCTTTGAAGCTGGGATAGCTAAAGCGGCTGAACATCATGAACGACAAAAACAGCATGAGCGGCGGCAGGACCCATTTCCATCGCCCGATGTCGTGGTCGCGCTCGCCGAGCCACCACAGCATGCAAAGCGTAAGCGAAGCGATCAATCCCGCTGCGGCCGGAATCGGAAAGCCGCGGAAGTTTTTGTGGCCGCCAGGACTGTGACCATTCGCGGCGATGCAGTTAAAACGCGCCAAGCGTAACGCTCCGCAAAGCAGATAGACGAACGCCACCACCCATCCGGCCCGGGGGAAATCGACCAGCACGATCCGGTAAACCATCAGGGCCGGTGCAAGGCCGAAAGAGACCGTGTCGGCTAAAGAATCGAACTCACGGCCAAACGCGCTGTCCTGCCCACCGAGCCGGGCCAATCTTCCATCGAGAAGATCGAAAATACAGGCGCCGAGAATATACCAGATCGCAGTGTGGAAAAGAACCGCGGCTGCCTCAGGATCAGTCGCCTGCAGAAGTGCGCCCTGCACGATCTTGAGCGTGGCTGCAAAACCGCAGAAAAGATTCCCTGCCGTCATCAGATTCGGCAGCAGATAAATTTTCGGATCCTGGTCGCTCATTGGTTTTAGGGAAGCCGCGCGATAATCGTCGCGCCACCAGCAACGCGATCACCCACCTTTACCAGGACCGTCGCGTCGAGCGGCACGTAGACTTCTGTGCGCGAGCCAAATCGAATCATGCCGAAGCGCTCACCTTTCTTCAGCTCATCGCCGACCTGAGACCACGCGACGATGCGGCGCGCGATCGCACCGGTCAGTTGCCTAACGACTAAAGTAGCGCGGGAATTTTCGAAGGCCCAGGTCACCGACTCGTTTTTGTTCGAGCATTCCGTGTTACGGGCGTCGAGACAGAGACCTTCCCGATGTTGCCGGTAGGTCACGCGACCCTCGATGGGCGCGCGATTTGTGTGCACATCGAAAACGGAAAGGAAAATGCCGACGCGTTTCATTTTCGTCTTCAAGACCTCGCCCTCGTCTACTTCCAGAATATCGGCGACGACGCCATCGGCGGCGGCCAGAACGGCATCGGGGTCGTTAGGCGCGCTACGCTCCGGATCGCGAAAGAACGCGAAAGTGTAAACGATCAAGACGAGCCAAACGCCGGCGAGCCATGGCGAAAAAAGCAGGCTTGCAAGTGTGAGGGCAACCAAGGCCGCGAAAATCCATCGCGCCTCGAAAAGAGTCTGATAGCGCATAGAACGGGCACACCTTCGCTACGAGCGGGTGCAAATCAAGCTTTAGCCCAGCTAAAGCCAGCAAGTTCAGCGGTATGGTATTTATAACAATGGCGTGAGTCGTGCTTGAAATGCGCTGTGTTTCAGCCGTGCGCCATTTCATCGGAGCGAGAGCGAAATGCCATGGACAAAGCCGAATGCGGTATGTCCCTGGTCGAGATCGCCATTGCGGTGGCTTTACTTGGCCTTGTGGTCACAGCTGCGATTGCGACCTTGATCACGCTAAACAAGAACGCGGTTGGCGCACGGGTAATGACTAGCGCCCGCGAAGTCGTGCAGCGCAATATCGAGACGGCGATCGGCGTCCCATTCAATTCTTCGACCGAGCCGAATATTCTCAAGGTAACGACGACAACCGGCGGGGAACTTTGGGACGATGCGGGCGGCACTTCGCCAGTCAATATTTACGCCAGCCGTGATGGGACTACTTCCATCACTGGCACGCTGAAGCGCCTCGTAGTCGCGGAACCGAACCCGGTCAGTGCGGATCTCCGCCGCGTCACGTTCAATCTCGATTACACGATGTATGGCCGGAAGCTCAGCTACCAGATGTCCACTATTCGGGCGATGGATCGATGAAGCGAAACACCATTAAAAATCCGAGTGGATTTACCCTGGCCGAGATCTGCGTAACGCTCGCAGTCGTCGCGATTCTCGGGGGGGTAGTTTACTCGATGTTGATGAATTCAACCACGCTTCTGGCCAAGAACGTCTCGTTGAATTCTTCCAACCTGCTCGCTCGGTCCGCGCTCGACCGCATCTTCTCAGAACTAAACCAAGCCAATCGGATGCCCATCCTGATTAATGCCGATGGATCCACCATGAGCGGCACCGGACCGGCCGCGGGCATCCTGGTAGACCGTTATCTAGGCGGTCCTTATATCGTGGGCAATCCCGGCAGCGGTCTGGCGGCAAGCGCGACCACATTCAAGTTGTTCTACTCGATCGATCCATTGGCGAACCCTCCGGTGCCGGGAAAGGACGATGTCGTGATTATGGATGGCTCCACCCGCGCGCGCGTCAATTCATGCACAACGCCAACTGCGTCGCTAACTAGTCCGAGTCCTACACCGGCGCCTACTCCGGGAAGAATGGTCACAGTCACGTTGCAAAGCACTTTGGGGAGCTACAAGAACCCGCCCCTTTCTTCCGGCACCGCCATTGCTTGGAATTCCAGCACACAACAAACAGCCTATCTGGTCCACCGCGAAGCTTTCGTTGTCGTTCCGGGAAGCAATCCAAATGGTCCCGCCCAGCTGCGGATGTATCCGGATGCCGAGACCATAACCAACTTCAGCGATCCTTCGACCTACGTGATTCTAAGCCGAAGTATCGGAACCAAAACGATCAACGGCGCGGCTGAACACCAACCATTTTCTCTCGTCACTAAGAACGGAAGCACCTTCCTTAGCATTGCCATGCGACTGGAAGACCAGCAATTCAACAAGCGCTTGGCCACTCAGCAAGCGGGAGAGTTCAACACCTTCTTCCGCGTCGACACCATGATGCGTCCAAGAAACGTCTCACCCTTATGAAAATCGACTCGAAATCAGAAGCAATCGGATCTGCGCTCGTCATTACCATGCTTGTTATTTTCCTGATCACCGTCTCGATCGGGATCGCAATGAACGTCACGACCTCTACTCTGCGCCAAACCGACTCGAGCCGCGATTTCTCCGCCTTGCGCAGCGCGACGGAAGGAGCGCTCGATTTCGGTTACGGCGTCTGGGCGAAAAGGATTAACACCTTCTACAAGCCCATCTCGAGCGCTTCGCTCGCCATCGCCACGCCGCCCACCTTCACGGGTCTTACTTACAAAACGGCATTGCAGGTGCAGGGGACCGACCAATACGGAAGTCCGTTAGCCAGCTCGGCAGCTACACCGCCGCCGGTAAGGATTAACCTGGATAACTATCCGGGATGGGTCGGCAGCAATACCACCTACACCGCTAACGTTCGCCTCGAAGGAACTTTCAGCGGCAACCGCAAAGTCGCTTATGGAGCGAAGCGGTCTTTTAACTACACAGTCGTCCCGCTCTTCCAGGCGACAGCGTTTTTCGAAGATAACCTTGAGCTCTATCGGACGGCGCCTATGACCATCGGAGGCCCGGTTCACACTAACAGTAAGGCCTATGTTAGTTCATCGGTCGATCCATCGTCGGGTAACTCTCCCTCTCTCACCTTTAGCGGCAATCTTTCCTACGCCGGCGGCTACGTAGATGGACATTGGACGGATGCGAACAAGGTCGACCGCGATGCGCCTCCCGAAGCATGGAACTGGAGCGGCTACGTCCCTAATAGCTCGTTTACTCCCGCCTACTCCAACGGCGGCTCAGATCAACAACTCAATCAGGTCTCCCGGATCGAACCGCTCGGCGCCGACGCGCAAACACTTATCAGCACCACTGACGCCAGTCGGAACAATGACAGCATCCGGGAGTTGATCGAGCCGCCAAACACTTACGTGGACCCGGTAACTCAACAGATTAAAACCGCAACCGCGGCGACCGATGACCAACCGATCTCCGACCGTCGCCTTTATAACAAAGCCGGCATCCGCATTCGCATGACCGGCTCCTCTACTAGTCCCACAATAACGGTTACGACTGCTAATGGGACATCGTTGAGCAACAGCGAAAAAAGCAATCTCACTAAGGCCTTGAGCCAGGAGAGCATCTATGATCGGCGCGAAGCAAAGACCGTCGATCTCACTTCGCTGGATCTTTCCAAAGCCAAATCGACCTTGGACGGCGCCTCCGGCTTTAACAATATTCTTTATATCGACGACACTAGGACTTCAGCCTCCGATCCGAAAGCGATCCGCCTGACTAACGGAAGCGACCTACCTAAGGATGGCCTAACGATCGCGAGCGAGAACGCAGTCTACATTCAGGGAGATTACAATACGAAGGGGACACGCGTGGCCTCCGCTGTCTTCGCCGACGCGGTTACGATTCTTTCCAATGCCTGGAAAGACGTCAACTCAGCCGAGGCGCTTTCCGCGCGCAACGCCAACGATACGACTGTCAACACCGCGATCGTCGCCGGCTTTCTTCCTTCCGGATATAAGAATACCGTTACCGGTGAGACCTACGGCTACTCCGGCGGCCTAAATAATTTCCCGCGCTTTCTGGAGGATTGGTCTAACAACACTTTTTCTTATACCGGCTCGATGATCGAGCTCTTTACGAGTGCGATCGCGAATGGCGAATGGGATACCGGGTCCACTTATGTTCCGCCAACGCGCAATTGGAATTTCGATTCCAACTTCGTCGACAATCCCCCGCCCGGAAGTCTCGACGCCGTTTCCATCGGACGCGGCGCGCTTGTTCGTTATTAACCAATCGTCACGCTCATGAAAAAATCTACCGTCTGCTTGTTACTCCTCGCGGCATTGAAGACCGGCTCGCTTCAAGCGCTCAATCTCACGCCTAACGAAATCCCTTCCGCGGTCGAGGGCCCGCAAATAAAGCGATATTTCTTCGAAGATCAGGGCAAGCGCCTCACCTTTCGCGTCGACCGCACGACTTATGTAAGTGGAACCAGTGACGGGGTCGCGTTTCGTTTCGATGACCTGCAAAGAGCCGCGATGAAAATCTCGCGCTCGCAGACGACTGCCGGAATCCCATTCGACGAAAAAAATCTTGCCTCCTACCGGACGACCGCGCGCGCTTTGCTCCCGCCGACTGCTGCCAATGTTCAGATCGAGGCAGAAACACCCAACCCAATTTCAATCAATCACTGGACCAGCCATCAGTTTCTTTTCACCTTCGAGCAATTTGGACAGCAGTTTCGCCGCAGCATTACATTCCTGAATTACAGCGATAAAGAACAGCTGATCGTCGACGTAAGCGCGGTCGGCGAAGACTACGCGAAAACCTACGGGCGTGGCTATCGAGTCTTGAACTCGATCACGGATACTCCCATCAGCGCAACCGATCCAACTTAAAGCTCCAACGAAGAAACCGCCGAGCGGCGAAAACCGCTAGATGGTGGGGGCGTTGCCTTCTCGGGCCCCAATATCTGGGAATTGACGGGTTGAGATATCTGTTGTTTCGCGGGCTACTCCCGCCTATCTTTTGGGCCTGTCATTCGACAGCCCCAATATGCTTCAGGAACAGGACGAAATTTCTCTCGCAGATGCCCCCGCGCTCGCTCCAGCCGGCATCAGCAAAACGCAAAAATACGATGCCGCTCAGATCGATAAACTCGAAGGTCTCGAGGCGGTTCGAAAACGGCCCGGGATGTATATCGGTGACCCGGATGAGCGCGGCTTGCATCATTGCGTCTTCGAAGTTCTCGATAACTCGATCGACGAGCATCTAGCCGGTTTTTGCACCAAGATCGAAGTCGTCGTTCACGTGGATGGCTCCGTTTCGATTCGCGATAACGGCCGCGGCATCCCCGTCGACATGCACCCGAAATTCAAGATGCCGGCAGTCGAGCTGGTCCTGACAAATCTGCATGCCGGCGGAAAATTCGGGCAGGGCGCTTACAAATATTCCGGCGGTCTGCATGGCGTCGGCGCAAAATGCGTCAACGCTCTTTCTGATTGGTTTAAGGTCGAGGTCTCGCGCGACGGTAAGGTTTATCACATGGGATTCGAGCGCGGCAAAACCACGCAGAAGCTCGAAGTCATCGGCGAGCTCAAGAACAAGAAAACGACTGGCACACTCATCACGTTCCTGCCCGATCCGACGATCTTCACGATCACGGTGGAGTTTAAATTTGAACGACTCGCCTCCCGCCTGCGCGAGCTGGCCTTCCTAAATCCGGGCCTCGAAATCACGCTGACTGATGAGCGCGGCGAGACCGCAAAAAAGGAGACGTTCTTTTACAAACACGGCATAGAGGAATTCGTGAAGCAGCTCGGAGAAAATAAGTCCGTCATTCACACCAAACCGGTCGTGATCTCGCGCCAGCGCGACGAAGTCTTTGTCGATGTCGTCCTCCAGTATAACGACAGCTATAACGATCAGATCCTTCCCTTCGCCAACTCGATCCCGAATCCCGATGGCGGAACCCACCTGACTGGTTTTCGCACTGCTTTGACGAAGGCGGTCAATCAATACGCGAAGTTAAACAGCCTGATGAAGGAGAAAGATCCTTCCATCTCTGGCGACGACGCGCGCGAAGGTTTGGTCTGTGTCCTGAGCATCAAACTTCCGAATCCGCGCTTCGAATCACAAACGAAGGTGAAGCTCGTCAACACAGAGATCGACGGCATCGTTAACTCGGTCGTTTATGACGGATTGATGACCTACTTCGATCAGAATCCGCCGGTCGCGAAACGCATTTTCGAGAAAGTCCTGACGGCAGCGCGCGCCCGCGAAGCCGCGCGAAAGGCGCGTGAAACCATTCGCAAAGGCGCGCTCACCGGTGGCGGCCTCCCCGGAAAACTCGCGGATTGCTCTGAGCGCGATCCCGATCTGACCGAGCTCTATATCGTCGAGGGTGATTCCGCCGGCGGTTCGGCTAAACAAGGCCGTGACCGGCGTTATCAGGCCATTCTCCCCATCCGCGGCAAATTGATTAACGTCGAGAAAGCGCGTCTCGATCAAGCACTCAAGAACACTGAGATTCAGTCGATGATCACGGCTATCGGCACCGGCATCGGCAAGCCGAAAGAAGAAAGCAACGGCGTCGTTAGCAGTAAAGACGAAGGCACCTTCGACATCACCAAACTCCGCTACGGCCGCATCATCATCATGACCGACGCCGACGTGGACGGCTCGCACATCCGCGTCCTGCTGCTCACATTTTTCTATCGCCAAATGACTGAACTGGTCCGGGCCGGCAAAATTTACATCGCGCAACCGCCGCTCTACCAGGTGAAGCGCAAAAAACGCGAGGAGTATGTCGATGACGACGTGCAGCTGAACAAGATTTTGATCTCGTTAGGCTCGGAAGACGTGCGCCTGAAAAATCTCGCCGATGGAAAAGAACTCAGTACCGCACAACTAAAGGACATTCTAGAATCGCTCGAAAGGTTGTCCAAGCTGAGCGAATCCGTGCGGCGTCATGGCGGCGACTTTGAGACTTTCCTTGCCGAGCGCGACACGAAAACCGGCAAACTTCCCGCCTACCTCGTCAAAGTGCGCGATGGCAACGACGAAGCCGTGACTTATTTCCACGACGAACAGCAGCTTCGAAAATTCCACGAGCAAAATCTCGATCTCAATCTCTTCGACGTGGAGATGGGGCAGGAGCTTCTCCCTCTCGCTCCGGCTGCGGCTACTACGAAATCGAACGGCGTCCGCCGCCGCGCGAAGAAAGTGGAATTGCACGAAGCGACCACGATCCAAAAACTGATCGGCGAGCTCGCTCGCAAAGGCCTAAAGGTCAACCACTACGCCGCAGCCGATCATCCCATCTTCGAGCTGATCGAAGGCGAAGGTGAAAAGGCGGTCTCGCATCCGCTCTTTTCCATTCCCGAGATTCACCAAAAGATCGTGGAGATCGGCCGGCGCGGGGTGCAAATCAAGCGCTTCAAAGGCCTCGGTGAAATGAACGCGAAAGAATTGTTCAACACCACGATGGATCCGAATAAGCGCAAGCTCCTCAAGGTCGATCTGAACGACGATAACGCCGTCGAAGCCGATCAAATGTTCACCCGCCTGATGGGCGACGTGGTCGAACCTCGCCGGCAATACATTGAAGACAATGCGCTGAATGTGCGGAATCTCGATGTCTGATTTAGACAGGATTAACAGGATTTTCAGGATTGAAGGCAGACGACCCGCACGCGCTCACTGAATTGGTCATCGGTTGCGCGATGAAAGTTCACCGGACTCTCGGACCGGGATTCCTAGAGTCGGTTTACCTGAATGCTTTTGCTTACGAACTGCGACGCGCAGGACTCGCTGTCGAGATCGCTCAACACATCAAAGCCCGTTACGAGAACGTGATCGTTGGTGATTTCGTGGCCGATCTTGTCGTTAACGATCATTTGCTTTGCGAACTGAAGGCGACCGCTGGCCTAACGAAAGCCGACGAAGTTCAGTTGGTGAATTACCTCGTCGCAACAAATCGCGACTATGGCCTGCTCTTCAACTTCGGCGCTTCGTCGTTGCAATTTAAGCGCAAGCATCGCCAAACGACTTCCCAGCTCGAGGAAGCCAATCTTCAATCCTGAAAAATCCTGTTAATCCTGTCTAAAAACCCTCGTGTATAACGCCAACGAAAAGTTAGAGCTGATCAACGTCGCCGAAGAAGTGTCGAGGTCGTTCCTCGATTACTCCATGTCGGTCATCATCTCGCGTGCGCTCCCGGATGCGCGCGATGGATTGAAGCCGTCCCAACGTCGCATCCTCTACGCGATGCACGATCTCTCGCTCTTCCCGAACCGGCAGCATCGCAAATGCGCGAAGATCTGCGGCGATACCAGCGGTAACTATCACCCGCACGGCGAAGCGGTGATTTATCCGACGCTGGTGCACATGGCCCAGTCGTGGGCGATGCGGGAAACGCTCGTCGATGGCCAAGGTAATTTTGGTTCCGTCGAAGGCGATCCGCCCGCGGCCATGCGGTACACCGAGGCACGTATGACGCATCTCGGTGCTGCGCTCATGACCGACATGGAAAAGGACACAGTCGATTTCGTCCCGAACTACGACGAAACGCGGACCGAGCCGAAAGTGTTCCCGGCGGCCTTCCCGAATCTGCTCGTCAACGGCGGCACCGGCATTGCGGTCGGAATGGCCACGAACATTCCGCCGCACAATCTCGGCGAAATGATCGATAGCATTTGCGCGCAGATCGACGATCCCGACATCACGCTCGAAGGCCTGATGAAATTTGTGAAAGGCCCGGATTTCCCGACCGGTTGCGCGCTGCTCGGACTGGCCGGCGTTCGCCAGTATCTCGAGACGGGCCGCGGCAGCATGAAGGTGCGGGGCAAGGCGGGCGTGGAAGAATTAAAGGGAAATCGCGAGCAAATCGTGATCACGGAAATTCCTTATAACGTGAATCGCGCCACCCTGGTCGAGCGCATCGCGCAGCTCGTGAATGAAAAGGTGCTGACCGACATCACCGCGATTCGCGATGAATCGGATGAGAACACCCGCGTCGTAATTGAACTGAAGCGCGATGGCAATCCGAAGGTTGTGATCAACAACCTCTACAAGCATACCGCGCTCGAAAGTTCCTTCGCCGCCTCCATGCTCGCGATCGATCACGGCCGCCCGAAGCTTCTCAATCTCAAGGACGCAAACACCGCTTACATCGAGCATCGGCGCGAGGTGGTGATTCGCCGGACGCGCTTCGAATTACGGAAAGCGGAAGAACGTGCCGAGACGCTCGAAGGTTACCTGATCGCGCTCGCGAACCTTGATGAATTCATTCGCATTATCCGCGGCTCGGCTAACCGCGAAGAAGCGCGCGTTAAATTACTCGCTTTCGAATTCACCCGAAAGCAGGTCGAACAGATTGGGATCCTGATTCGAAACGAAGCGCGCCTGACCGAAGGCCGCTACTCGTTTAGCGAACATCAGACCAATCAGATTCTCGATCTCCGCCTCTATCAGCTCACCGGGATGGAGCGAGAAAAGATCATCGGCGAATACAAAGACCTGGTCAGCACGATCAAAGATTTGCGCGACATCCTCGCGAAGGAATCGCGCGTCCTCGAGATCATCAAGAAAGAGCTGCGCGAGATTCGGCAGAAGCACGCCACGCCGCGCCTGACGCAGCTCGTGCCGGATGAAGGCGAGATCAACATGGAAGATCTCATCGCGAACGAAGGCACCATCATCAGCATCACTCACGGTGGCTTCATCAAACGCACCGCGGTCAGCGCGTTCCGCGCGCAACGCCGTGGCGGTAAAGGCGTCATCGGCATGACCACCCGCGAGGGCGCGACGGACGAAGAAGAAGGCGATTTCATCGAACATCTCTTCACCGCCACCACGCATGATTATCTAATGTTCTTCACCGAATCCGGACGCGCTTACGTGGAGAAAGTTTACGAAATTCCCGAGATGGGTCGCGCCGCTAAAGGCCGTTCCATAGCAAACCTGCTCGAACTACGGAGCGACGAGAAGATCGCCGCTACCATCCGGATTCAGGCGAAGAAATCAGGCATCGGAGCCAGCGCGGTGGACGAAACCTGGGACGAAAATTTCCATATCGTTTTCGCGACTCGCTCTGGCATCGTGAAGAAGTCGAATCTCTCTGATTACAGTAACGTGCGGAAGGGCGGGATCATTGCGATCCAGATCGAAGAAGATGATTGTTTGATCGACGCGAAGCTGACCAATGGCGACAACGAGATCGTTCTGATCACGAGCGAAGGCATGAGTCTCCGCTTTCACGAAGAACAGTTGCGCGATCAAGGCCGCAACACCGTCGGCGTCTGGGGAATTCGCCCGGAGAAAGGCGATCTCGTCGTCGGCATCGCACTGGTCGATGGGGCATCGATGCTTCTCGTCGCAGGCGAAAACGGAATCGGCAAACGCACTTCGTTTGAGGAATACCGCAAACAAAAACGCGGAGGCAAAGGCATCATCACGATGAAGACCGGCGACAAGACCGGCAAAGTCGTGGGTGCGCTCACCGTAACTGACAACGACGAATTGATGCTCATCACCACCAAAGGTCAGATGGTGCGAACGCGCGTGAAAGAGATTCGTGCAGTTGGACGAAATACGATGGGCGTAAAGTTAATGGATCTGAAGGGCGCGGAAAAGCTCCAGGCCATCGCGCCCGTCGTCAGTCAGGCCGCGGAAGAGTCGGAAGTCGAAGTCGAACCGGCAAAATAAAAGAGCGCGCACCTGGCGATGCGCGCTCTTTGTGAAGTTTCGCGCTCTTAGTAGTTCCCGCCCGAACGCGTCGTAGTCGTCTGCTGCGTAGTCGTAGTCGGCGCCGCTGGTGTTCTGGCCACGGTAGTTTCGTGCGTCGTCGTGGTCGTTGTCGCCGGCTCTTTCACCACCGTGGTGCAAGATGTCATGAGCGTGGCGCAGGCCGCGAAAGCGGGAGCAAGGATGATAAGTTTTTTCATAGTTGTTTGGATGGTTCCTAAGGACGATTCGGGAGACGCTGACTCGTTAGCCGTATCCGGCGCGCACTTTTCAATCGATCATCACCTCGCGGCCCGACGCGCTCGAAGCGTAAATAGCGTCCAGCATCTCCATCAACTCGACGCCTTGTTTGGCATTGTTGATCGGTTCCGCGCGACCCTCGATGGCGTCGATAAAATTCCGCAGCTGCAATTCGAAGCTATCGCCTTCTTCCGCCAATTCGATCGGCGTGGTCACGAGTGCGCCAGCATGATCTTCGAAGAGGGTAAGCGGCTTTAATCGGAGCGTGCCTTTCGTTCCGTAAACAATCGAGTTGTTAGACTCGCGTCCGAAAACCTGTCCCATCGGAATGTCGTCCGGAAGATTTGCCGCCCAGGAAGTTTCGAGCTGCACGACCGCGCCATTCTCAAAACGAATAAAGGCATAAGCGGAATCCTCCACATCGAAAACTGGGTCGCTCACCAGATGCTCGAAGTTTCGGAAGACCTGCGCGCTAACCGAGACCGGCCGCGGCGTCCCCATCAAATACCAGACGGAATCGAGAGCGTGCACGCCGATGTCGATCAGCGCACCGCCGCCGGAACGTTTCTTTTCCGTGAACCAACCGCCAATGCCTTGCGGAATTCCGCGCGAGCGAACCCAGGTCGCTTTCGCATGATAAATTTCCCCAAGTCTTCCCTCTTCGACCAGGCGCTTGGCTGCGCGCATCGCCGGGGTGAAACGAAATTGCCGTCCGAAAAAATAAGTCAGCCCGCGTTTCTTCGCTTCCTCCTCCAGCATTTTCATTTCGGCCGCGTTCAGCGTCGGCGGCTTTTCGCAAAAGACATGCTTGCCCGCCTGAAGCGCGGCGAGCGACGCCGGGAAATGCAGGAAATTCGGCAGACAAATAATTGCTCCCTTTAATTTCGGATCCTGCAACAGCTCCCGATAATCGCCGAAGCTCTTCTCCGGTTGGTAGGTCGCGCCGAATTCCATCCGGCGCGCTTCGTCCAAATCCGCGCAGGCGTAAAGATGCGCCGCCGAAATTGACCGCATGACCCGCGCATGTTGCTGGCCGGGCCAGCCGGCACCGATAACTCCGAGGTCGACCCTCTCGGCTGTTCTCTCGAGGCCGCGACTCACGTGGCGACGCTGCCGCGTAGTTTTTTTAGAGTGGAACGTTTCCGTTTCGATTCCAAAATTCGTCTCTTCAAACCGCGCGGGCGCGGAGAATTTTTTCTTCGAATCTTTTCCCGCTGCGATATCTCTGCCGACCGCCGTTCGCTCTCCTGTCGTTCCAAAGCCGCGCGCAAACGTTCCCGTGCCAGCTTTCGATTCATCGCCTGCGAACGCGAATCCTGCACCGTCACACTCAGACCGGAAGGTCGATGGCGCAGCGTCACCGCGGTCGAAACCTT
Source organism: uncultured Chthoniobacterales bacterium (assembly GCA_964236815.1). Taxonomy (GTDB): domain Bacteria; phylum Verrucomicrobiota; class Verrucomicrobiia; order Chthoniobacterales; family UBA10450; genus JACCTI01. The sequence goes on along the minus strand of CAXSFN010000011.1, from coordinate 66,824 downwards.
GTTTACGTTTTGCCCGCCCGGCCCGCCGGAACGCGCAAACATCTCTTCGAGATCAGTCTCGCGCATCGGACGAATTAAAGCGGCGGTATATTCTCGCGGCCGTAACGCAGAAGTTTCGCCATCCACACCAGCTCATTCAGGAACTTGGCCACGCGCCCGACGTATTTTTCTTCCTTTAAATTTCCCATCTCATCGAAAGCATCCTCGACCCGGCTGAAATTCACGTCGGTAAACGTCACCGCCAATCCCAGCTCGCGCAGGACCGGCAGAAGATTCTCGATCACGCGTGCGCCGCCGAAAGGCCCGGCGGACACCCCACAAAGCCCGACTGCCTTATGAATGTGTTCTTCAACAGAGGTATCGAGTGCCTGTTTCAACACGCCCGGATAACCATGATTATATTCCGGCACAACGATCGCGAGCCCATCAGCACGTTGCATCTTCGCGGAAAACTCAGGGTCCTTCATTTGTTCACCGGCATCCTGGAAGGTCAGCTTGAGCGCGCGGACGTCGATCAGTTCTGTTTCGATTTCCGGCCGCTTTTTCATTTCACTGAGCAGAAATTTCGCGACGTGCTCGCTCCGCCGTCCCTGACGCGCCGTGCCGAGAATTACGGGGATATAAAGTGGTCGTTCGTCGATCGGATCGTTCATGATTTTCAAGCGCGAAGGCGTAACGTCCTGAATTGGAACAGGCAGGCTTCGCAGACAACGCGGGTTATTTTCTGCCGATGGCCGGACTCGAACCGGCACGGACCGTTAAAGCCCAACGGATTTTAAGTCCGTTGCGTCTGCCATTTCGCCACATCGGCTGCTGCGCGCTCACTCTACCCGGCGCAGCGCGCAGACCAAATCATTTGCGATGCAAACGACCGCGAGCAACTCTGGTCCTCGCTCCCGCTTTCCATGACCACGGCCAACAAGATTACGATCGTTCGCATCCTGCTCATCCCGGCGTTTGTGACCATGGCGATCTACTACGGCCAGAGCATCCAGCAGGGCGAGCCGCAGGAATGGATGCGGTTCGCGGCCATTGCCATTTTTCTTCTCGCGGCGGTCAGCGATGGGCTCGATGGCTATGTCGCGCGGCGTTATAATCAGCGCAGCCGGCTCGGCGTGATCTTGGATCCGATCGCGGACAAAGGTCTTTTGCTCAGCGGCATCATCACCCTCAGCATAAGTAATTGGAGCGAGGTCGATCCGGAGTACGGACACTTCCCGGCGTGGTTTCCGGTCCTGGTCATCACGCGCGATGCCGTGATCTTAGTCGGCAGCGTTGTCCTTCACATTTTGAACGGGAGCGTCCGGGTGCGGCCGAGCTGGACCGGGAAAGTCGCGACCGTTTTACAGATGGTCGCGATTGCGTGGGTCATGTTGCAATTGCGCATGATGCCGCTGCTTTATGTCGTGACCGCGGCGGGTTTGTTCACTCTGGTTTCTGGAATCATTTACGTGATGGATGGCGTGCGGCAATTGCAGGTCGAAGGTCACGCCAACGCCAACACTCTCTAACGTGCAAACGTCTGCGGGAATGGTCGCTGTCGTCGGCCGGCCGAATGTAGGAAAGTCGGCGCTCTTCAATCGATTGGCCGGGCGAAATATTGCCATCGTTCACGATCAACCCGGCATCACGCGCGATCGTTTGTCGGCGTTATCCTCGAAAGGCGTGCGTCCTTTTCTGGTTTGGGATACGGGCGGAATCGGCGGCGCCGGTGAGAAGGAATTAGCGACCGAAGTCCGAACCGCGGCCGACGCTGCCATGCGTGAAAGCGACCTCATACTTTTCGTGGTCGATGCGCAGCAAGGATTGGCGCCGATCGATCAGGACCTGGCCAAGATGTTGCGCAAATCGCGCAAGCCCGTCGTCCTTGTGATCAACAAGATCGATCATCCAAAACACGAAGCGCTCGAATCCGATTTCGCGCGTTTGAACTTCAAGCAATCGATCAGCATTAGCGCCGCGCACGGCCTCGGAATCAACGAGCTCCTGGAGATGATCGATCGCCTCTTGCCGGCAACCGGAGAGGAAAACGAAAATGAAAAAGCGAAAATCCAGAGTCCCCTCGCCCTTGCCATCATCGGCCGGCCGAACGCAGGAAAGTCCTCGCTGATCAATTCCATCCTGCGCGATCAACGCACTATCGTCAGCAGCATTCCGGGAACAACGCGCGACGCGGTCGATATCGCCTACGAACGCGATGGCCAGAAATTTCTCCTGATCGATACCGCTGGGATGCGCGCGCGCAGCAAGCACTCCACTTCCGTCGAAGTCTTCAGTGTGATGCGCGCGGAACGAACCATTCGCCGCGCGGACCTTTGTGTGCTGGTCGTTGACCTCACCTGTGGCATCACTTCGCAGGACAAAAAGATCGCCGGCCTCATCCAGGAATCGCGCAAGCCGTCCCTCGTTGTCTTAAACAAATGGGACCTGGTCAAACCCGCGCGCGGCACGAAGACCGCGATGCAAACACTCGTTAGGGAAACGCGCGAGCATCTCTTCTTTCTCGATTACGCGCCCATCCTGATCGCTTCCGCCATCACCGGCGAAAATGTGCAGCAGCTTTTCGCGCTGGTTTCTGAAATCCAGAACGCGGCCGGCAAGCACATCGGAACCGGCATCCTCAATCGTTTGCTCCGGGCCGCTTTCACCGAGAGTCCGCCACCGACAATCGGCACCCGACGCCTTAAACTTTTCTACGTTGCGCAAGCCGGCGACGAATCCGACGACGCGATTGCCCCGCCGAAGTTTATTCTTTTCGTGAACCAGCCGAAATTATTGAGCGACCCCTACGCGCGATATTTGGAAGGTCGCATCCGGCAGGCGCAGCCGTATCCGGGGCTACCCGTTTTGATCACGTGCCGCGCTCGAAGCGAACAACATTAGCAGCGTCGTTTTCGGGGCTGCCCGGCCCGGGGCTCCGGCCGGCCTTGCGTTTGCGGCCCTCACCGAGAACCGCTACAGGAGACAGCTTGATCGAACATCCGGCGGCTCTCGCCTGTCTCAATCCATCTCTATGAAATCGACGCAGGAAATAACCCACGAAGTTCAGCAGCTCGGCCAATGGATTCCAGTCCTGCGCGAAGAGGTCGGACGCGTCGTGGTCGGCCAAAAATATCTCGTCGATCGGTTGCTTCTCGGCTTGCTCGCCAATGGCCACATCCTTCTCGAGGGGGTTCCGGGTTTGGCGAAAACGCTCACCGTCAAAACGATTGCGTCCGCCATCCAAACCGGCTTTCAGCGCCTGCAGTTTACGCCGGATTTGTTACCAGCCGATTTGATTGGCACGCTCATTTACAACCCGCGCAGCGGTGAGTTTACCACCAAGCTCGGACCCCTTTTCTCAAATCTCATTCTGGCCGACGAAATCAATCGCGCGCCCGCCAAAGTGCAGAGCGCATTGCTGGAAGCGATGCAGGAACGACAGGTCACGATCGGCGATAAAACCTATCCCCTTTCCGATCCGTTTCTCGTTCTCGCCACGCAAAATCCGCTCGAGCAGGAAGGCACCTATCAACTCCCGGAAGCGCAGCTCGACCGCTTCATGTTGAAATTGAACGTGGGCTATCCACTGAAATCCGAAGAGCGCACCATCCTCGATTTGATGGCGACGTCCGCGCCCGATCTGCACGTCTCCGCCGTGGTCGATCCGCAACAAATCATCGCCGCGCGTTCCGTCGTAAACAGCATCTACATCGACGATCGGGTGAAGGACTACATCGTCGACGTCGTCTGGGCCACGCGCGAACCCGCCTCTTATAATCTGCAGCTCGAAGGCTTGATTCGTTACGGCGCTTCGCCCCGCGCCACCATCTACCTCGCGCTCGCCGCCCGAGCCCACGCCTTTCTTAACGGCCGCGGCTACGTGACGCCGCAGGATATCAAAAGCATCGGCCACGATGTCCTCCGGCATCGCATCATCGTCAGTTACGAAGCGGAAGCGGAGACGATTTCGAGCGAGACGATCATCGAACGCATCTTCGCGGGGCTGCCGGTTCCGTAATGGAAACGACGCAGCAAACGCCCGCGGCCATTCTTAAAAAGATTCGCGCGCTCGAAATCAAAACGAAGGGTCTGGTCCAGACGGTTTTTGCCGGCGACTATCACAGCGTCTTCAAGGGGCGCGGGATGAACTTCGACGAAGTGCGCGAATATCAGCCCGGAGATGAAATCCGCGCGATCGATTGGAACGTGACCGCGCGGCTTGGCACCGCCTTCGTGAAAAAGTTCACGGAAGAGCGCGAGCTGACGGTTATCTTGGTGGTGGATGTAAGCGCGTCGGGGAACTTCGGCAGCTCATCGCAATCGAAACGCGAGCTCGCGGCGGAAGTCGCTTGCCTGCTCGCGTTCAGCGCGATCCGGAACAACGACAAGGTCGGACTGCTTCTCTTCACCGATGAAGTGGAGCTTTTCATTCCTGCGAAAAAAGGCCGTTCGCATACGCTTCGACTTATTCGCGAGATTTTATTTTTCGAACCGCAGGGCCGGAAGACGGACGCTGCTCTTGCCCTGCGTTATCTGAACAAAGTCGTGACGCGGCGCGCCGTAGTCTTCTTCGTTTCCGATTTTCAGACGGGTGATTTTTCGCGCGAGCTGGCGGTGAGCGGAAGGCGTCATGACTTCATCGCCGTGCACGTGCAGGACGAACGCGAGCAGGTCATGCCGAATGTGGGCATCATCACTTTGGAAGACGCGGAAACAGGCGAGCAGATTGAAATCAACACCGCCGATCGTTCTACTCGCACGCACTTTGCCGAGTTAGCCGAAGCTCAGTTCGCCGAATTGAAGCGCACTCTCTATCGCAATAACATCGACACCATATCGCTCAAGACCGGCCGCGATTACCTGCCCGGTTTGCGCTCCTTCTTCAAACAGCGCGAACGCCGCCTGGCCCGGCGGTGAATCCAGATGTCCCGTTTCCTCGCTCAGACTTTTCACGATATTTCGCCGCCGGTTGATTACTCGTTAGTCCCGGTCTGGGTCATCTTCCTTGCGGCCTTCATCGCGCTCGCACTCTTGGGTTTCGCCATCTGGATTTTCCTGCGCTGGCGCCGGCGTCCGCAGCCGGAAAAATCTCCGCGGATGCGCGCGCTGGAGTTGCTGGCACGCGCACGGGACGAAATTGCTGGCTCGACCGCTTACGAGTTCAGCATTCGCGTCTCGGATATTTTACGGCACTACGTGGTCGAACAATATCACCTCCCGGTCACTCGTCAGACGTCGATCGAATTTCTCGAAGCAATCGCAAAGGCACCCACCTTTTCCGAGGATGACAAATCTTTACTCGGTGATTTTTTGACCCGCTGCGATCTGATCAAGTTTGGACGTTACGATGCGACCGCTGCGGACAGCGAGCTGCTCGCGGAGGAAGCGACGCGCTTTGTGAAAGGAGGCCAACTTGAGCCTGCCTGATTGGTTGCCGCGCGACAGCGCTCTTACTTTCGCGCAGCCGTGGTTGCTTCTGCTTTTGTTGTTGCTGCCGCTGCTTGCCTATCTGCGCGGTCGACGCGGTCCCGCAGCCGCACTCGTCTTTTCTTCCACGACCGTTCTTTGCGGATTGGGCAAAGCCAGCACGACACGCGCGGGCCAATTTCTGCGCGCGTTACTCTTCGTTAGTCTGGCCGCGTTCATCATCGCCCTGGCTCGTCCGCGTTTGGGCAAAAGTCTCACCCAGGTCGAAGCGAGCGGCATCGACATCATGCTCGTGCTCGACGTTTCCGCTTCCATGCTGACGAAAGATTTCACGATTGGCGGCGATGAAGCCACCCGCATCGACACCATCCGCGAAGTGACGCGCAAATTCATCGAGGAGCGGCCTAACGACCGCATCGGCATCATCGCATTCGCGGGCCGGCCCTATGTCGTCAGTCCGATGACGCTGGATCACGATTGGCTTTTCAAGAATCTCGACCGCGTCCGCGTCGGCTTGGTTGAAGATGGAACGGCCATCGGCTCGGGCATAGCCGCGGGCGCGAGCCGGTTGAACGACAAAGGTTCCAAGAGTCGTGTTCTGGTTCTCCTGACCGATGGCGAAAACAACGCCGGAAAAATTCCGCCGAACACCGCGGCGGAAGCCTTGAAGGCTCTGAAGATTCATCTCTATGCGATCGGCGCGGGCACCAACGGCGTTGCTCCCGTGCCGGTCTTTGATCGTCGCACCGGCCGTCCACTGACCGACATGGCAGGCAATTTAATTTACCAAAACGCGCAGGTTCATTTTAACGAAACTGGCTTGAAGGAAGTGGCCAAAATCGCGGACGGAAAATTCTTTCGCGCCACCGACACGAAATCGCTCGAGCGCATTTATGGCGAGATCGACCAGTTGGAAAAATCGACCGTGAGTGTGAAAAAATTCCAACAATACCGCGACCTGTTTCCGGCTTTCATCATGAGCGGTTGCGGACTGCTCGTAGCGCAGATCCTTCTCTCGCAAACGCTCTGGAAGAAATTGCCATGACCTTCGGCGCTCCTTTCTGGCTTTGGGGTCTGCTCGTGTTGCCGCTGGCGGTTCTCCTCTTCGTCCGCGCGGAACAACGGAGCGCGGCCCGTCTGCGAGAATTCGTCGCGCCGCGTTTGCTCGCGCAACTTGGAGCCGCCGTTAGTCGTCCGCGCCGCTGGTTGCGTTTCGCGCTCCTTCTTCTCGGCGTGGGATTAGCACTCGTTAGTCTGGCCAAGCCGCGCTGGGGTTACACCTATGATGAGGTCAAACGTAAAGGGCTCGACCTCATCATCGCGATCGACACTTCCCGCAGCATGTTGGCGAACGACGTCGCGCCCAATCGCCTGCAACGAACCAAACTGGCCGTGCAGGATCTGCTCAGTGAGCTGCGCGGCGATCGTGTCGGGTTAATTGCCTTTGCGGGCCGCGCTTTTTTGCAGGCTCCGCTCACGATCGATTACGACGCCGCGCTCGAAGCGTTGGAGGGCATCGACACCAACATCATCCCCGAAGGCGGCACCAATATCTCGGAAGCGATCACGCTCGCGACCAGCACCTTCGGGAAATCGGCCTTGGGAAATCGGGCGCTCATTATTTTTACCGATGGGGAAGATCTGGCCGGCGACGCAGTCAAACTGGCGAAGAGCGCGGGCGCGGATTCCGGAGTTCGAATTTTTACCATCGGCGTCGGCACGCCGGAGGGTTCTCTCATTCCGCTGACGCAAACCGCGAGCAGCGCAACCTTCGTGAAAGACCAAAATGGCCAGGTTGTTAAATCGAAGCTCGATGAAAAACGATTGCGCGAAATCGCGGAAACCGCCGGCGGCAATTTTTTCCCATTAGGCGACGGACCGTCGACGATGCAGCAACTTTATCGCGACGGTATCGGCAAGATGCAGGCCGCGGACATCGACGCGCGTACTTCGCGGCAACCGATCGAACGTTATCAATGGCCGCTCGCCGCTTCTTTGCTCGCTCTCTCTGCCGCGCTCCTGATTAACGAACGCAAACGCTCACGCGCTCCGCTTCGCCGTGTCCCGCTGAAACCAGCACGAAGGCTTGCGACGGCCGCGTTCATTCTATTGATGACAAACCTGGCGCACGCGGCTGCACCCGGTTTGGATGAATATCGCAGCGATCGCTACCCGGAAGCCTACGAGCGTTTTCAACAAACGATGAAGGATCATCCGGAGACCAACGCGACGGATAAAATCCAGTTCGATGCGGGCGCAGCCGCTTACAAAATGAAGGATTATGGGAAGGCCTTGCAGTCATTCAGCCAGGCCCTGCTTTCGCCTGATCTGCAACTGCAAAGCCGCAGTCATTACAACCTTGGCAATACGCTTTATCAGCGCGGCGATGCGCAAAAAGAAAACGACGGAAAGCTAAAGGATTGGGGGAATGCGCTGCAACATTACGAACAGACGCTGAAGATCGAGCCCGAGAACAAAGAGGCGAAGGAAAATAGTGAGTTCGTCAAAAACAAGATCGAGGAATTGAAGAAGCAGGAGGAACAGAAACCAAGCCCGACGCCGACTCCTTCGCCAAGCCCCCCGCAAAAAGATCAAAAAAAGAAGGACCAGCAAAAGCAGGATAAGGACAAAAACAAAGATCAGCAGGATCAGTCGGAAAAAAGCGACGAACAGAAATCGCAGGATTCCGACAAAGGAGAAGACAAGAAGGATTCACCCAAGCCTGGCGACTCTCCTTCGCCTTCCCCGTCTCCATCGCCTAACGAGCAATCGAAGCAGGGCGCGACGCCCACCCCTTTGCCGTCTCCCTCACCGAAGCAAGATTCGCAGACGGGCGGCAGCCCCAGTCCTTCGCCCGGAACAGAGGACGCTTCTCCATCGCCCTCGCCGGGGGAAAATAACGCCACGCCCTCCCCCACTCCGGGTGAAGGCGATCCGGAAGATAATGGCGCAGATGGGAATTCTCCTACACCCGCGCCGACGCCGAGCGCCAGCCCCTCACCAAAGCCGACCGGCGAAGTAAAAGGAAATTCCGGCGAACAGCCGGAGCAATCGCCGCCCGAAATGGCGGACGCGGGAGAAGCCGAAGCGGAGGACGGAAAGATGAGTGAGCAACAAGCAGAGCGTTTGCTGCGCGCGATGCGCGATGAGGAAGCGCGCGTGCAACTCGATGAACGCAAGACGGTGCGTCGTGTCTATAACGACTGGTAGGGATGAAGAGTTGATGGGCGAGGGTTGAGGGCTAATAAAAACGATGCGCGCGCTGCATTTTATCCTCGTAGTTCTGGGCCTCTCTCTTGCGACGGTGGCGCGCGCGGATGAGCCGGCCGTGACCGCGGTCTTGAATGAATCCGAAACGGCGGTGGGCCGGCCGGTGCAGCTGGCGATTCAAGTGACCGGCGGGACCAATCCCAAACCGCCCGCTGAAATTTCGGTTGAGGGCCTCGACATTCGTTCCGCTGGCGTCTCGCGCGAATATCAGATGCGCAATTTCAGCGTGAGCTACAGCTTCACCTTCAATTACACGGTGCTGCCGACGAAGCCCGGCGTCTTCAAGATTCCAGCACAACAAGTCGAGGTCGGCGGCAAGACTCTGCGCACGCCGGAGCTGACTCTGAATGTAGTAAATTCGCCGGGGCAATCTTCCCGCTCGAGCCGCGGCGGGAACAGCGCCGGCGGGAAATTCGATTCGTCGCAGATCGGATTTTTGGAGGCGGTCCTGCCGAAATCCGTCGCGTATGTGGGCGAGATGATTCCGTTGCAAGCGCGGCTCGGAGTGCGCACGCCGATCGAGTCCTTCGGCAGCGGAATTCAGATCGACGGTCAGGGATTCACGACCGAAAAATTCAGAGATCCGCGCGAAACAAGTGAGACGGTCAACGGCCGCAATTACCGCGTCTTTATTTTCAAAACTGCGATCTCTCCGGCGCGCAGTGGCAAGATTGAAGTCGGGCCGACGGAGATGAATGTCATCGCGCGTGTCCCTCGAACCGGCCAGCGCAATCCCGCTTTGCCGCGCGATCTTTTCGACGATCCGTTCTTCAATAATTTCTTCAACGACCCGGCCTTCGCGCCATCGATGTCGATGGAGGTCCATCTGCAGGCTGAGCCGACGACGCTGGAGGTGAAACCACTCCCGCCGAATGCGCCGAAGGAATTCAGCGGCGCGGTCGGCACATTCTCGCTCAGCGTCGACGTAAATCCGAAGAAAGCGCAGGCGGGAGATCCATTGACGGTGACGGCCAAGATTGTGGGACGCGGGAATTTCGATCGCGTCACCGCACCCGTCCTGGAAGACGAACGCGGCTGGCACAAATATCCACCCTCCGACAATTTCAAACAGGACGACGATGTTGGAATTAGTGGAACAAAAACTTTCGAGATTGTCCTGAGCGCGAAAGAGCGAAAAGACAAACTGCCGCCTTTCGTCTTTTCCTTCTTCGATCCGGTGAAGGAAACGTATGTAACGCTGCGGAGCGCGGAGATCCCGATCGCGGTAGAAGGCGGCGCAGCGCCGAGCGCAACTCCAGCAACCGCCGCAGCGGCACTGCCGACGGTCGTACCGAGCGCGACTCCGGCGCCCACTCCGAAGCAAGAACAGGATATTTTGTATCAGCTGACCGATCGTCCTGCGCACAACGAGAGCTTCACTCCGATCTACGAGCGGAATTCGTTTTGGCTGGCGCAATTGATTCCGCTGCTGGCGTTGCTTGGATTGATCGGCTTCAAAATCCGACGCGCTCGAATGGGAGATCGGGACGCGCAAAGGTTGGCGCGGCTAGAGGGGGAAACTTCGGAGGTGCGAGAGAGGCTGCGGCGGGAAGATGCGCCGGACCGCGAATACGTGGCCGATGCTTCGCGTGCGGTGCAGTTGAAAACGGCGCTCGCGCGCAAGATCGATCCGAATGGCGTAGACGCGGAGATCGCGGCCGCCGCGTTCAAACTCGACGATGGGCAGCGGAGACAGCTGCGCGAGTTGTTTCAAGAGAGCGACGAACTGCGTTACAGCGGCGGACGTAATGGCGGACGATCGATCTCGCCCGAGAAACGGCGTGAGATTCTAGACCTGGTGGAAAATCTCCGCGCATGAAAATCCGACTCCTGATCCTAGCATTCACCTTTGCTTTCCTTGGCCGGTCCGCTTTTGGAGACGACGCCCTTGCGCAAGCGAATCAGGAATATGCGGCCGGAGGTTTTCACGCGGCGATCGACCATTATCAGAGGTCGCTGAATGAAGGCGCGGTTAACGCCACCGCGTTTTACAACTTGGGGAACGCGCATTTTCGCGTGAACGACTTCGGCCACGCTATCCTCAATTACGAGCGGGCCCTCGCCTTGGAACCACACCATCCAGAAGCGGAAGCAAACCTGCGTCTGGCCCGCGACAAGGCGCACGCCCTCGAGTTAAAACGCGACGCTCTTCAGCGCCTAACGAGTCCATATACCGCCACGCAGTTCGCGCTGGTCGCGTCGCTTGTTTTTTGGATCGCTGCGTTTTCGCTCGCGCTTCTGCTCCTTTCCCGGCGGCGTTCGGTAGCTCTAAGCGCGGTGTTTTTGTTGTCGCTTCTGTCATTGGCGGCCTGCATCTATGGCCTTTATCTGCGCGAGACGGGATCAAACGGACGCGCTCTCGCGATCGTGACCGCAAAAGGGACCGACGCTCGACTCGCCACCGCGGACAGTGCCCAGACGGTGTTGACGCTCCCGGCCGGAAGCGAAATAAAAATCCTGAACACGCGCGGCGATTGGACCTATGCCGAGTTGCCGAACGATCTTCGCGGTTGGATTCCGGCGCTGAACGCGGAGCGCGTTCGACTCTGATCCACTGCGTCCTCGGAGGCAGCGCATCCGAATATTCGGAGTGAAGAGAAAGGCGCTCAAGCTTGGCTTTGCGGTCAAGGTGCTCGGCGCCGCCGGCCTAAAAAGCAACGACGCCAGACGCTGGCAGCAGAAACCGCATCTCCGCGTTTCGTTAAAATATCTCTCAAGGATTTTCGATCACCTCGAGGCGAACGACATTCGCATGTACCGGATGTCTTCGGATATCGCGCCGTATGTGACGCATCCGGATCTGTCGCAATTTCATCGCCAGATCGCGGAATGCTCCGATGAACTGGGCGCTCTCGGCCAACGGGTACGCGCGCTCGATCTGCGGCTCTCTTTTCATCCATCGCAATTCATTGTCCTGAACAGCCCGGACCCGTTGCTCGTGCAGAAAAGCATCGCCGATCTCTCAGCGCAGACGGAGATGCTGGATCGGATGGAGCTGGGCCGCGAAGCAGTCCTTGTGGTTCATGCCGGCGGCGCTTACGGCGATCGCGACGGCGGTTGCCGGCGATGGATCGATACTTACAAAACGCTGTCGCCTGCGATTCGGCGGCGGCTTGTCCTGGAAAACGACGACGTGCGTTACAGCGCAGCGGACGTCTTGAAAATCCACGGCGGGACGGGCGTGCCGCTAATTTTCGATCATCAACACTTTTGGTGTTTCAATCCGGAGAAGCTGGATCTTGTCGGAACGGCAAAGCGTTTTTTGAAGACCTGGCCAAACGGCGTGCGGCCGAAAATTCATTTTTCGTCTCCGCGCACCGAGCTCCGTCTGCTCAAACGGAAGGTGCGGAACTCGCGGAAGCGGGTCCTCATCTTGCAGCCGCCGGTCTGGACCGGGCACGCGGATTTCTGTCAGCCGTTCGAATTCATTTCGCTGCTGCGCTCGCTGCCTAACGAGAGATTCGACGTCATGCTGGAAGCGAAATCGAAGGACCTCGCGCTCATTCGTTTGCGGCGCGACCTGCAGCGTTACGCGCCGGACGTGGCGAAACGATTCGGGTTGGCGCCCCTCACCCAACCGGCTGAGGAGCCGGCGGAAATAAAAATCGAAGCGGCGCTGTTGTAGAGGCGGTCTTAGACCACCGAACGCTTCGCAGTGATCAACGCCGTCGGCGTTCATTGATCGACGCTACAAAGTTGAGAAGCGCGCAATTGTCCACATCTTGAGCCGTATGAACGCGGAGATGGATGTCGGGACGAATAAGAAAGCGTTCCAAATTAATCTCGACGCGAAAAAATATGGAACGTTTGCCGAGATCGGCGCGGGCCAGGAAGTAGCGCGGCGATTTTTCCATGTCGGCGGCGCGTCCGGCACGGTGGCGAAGACGATGTCGGCCTACGACATGACCTTTAGCGATGCGATTTACGGGACAGCGGACCGTTACGTGAGCCGCAATCGTTTGCAGACCATGCTCGACCACGAGTATGCGCTGCTGGTCGAGCGGCTCGACGCAAAGCTCGGGTCGGACCGAACATTTTTTGTTTTCGCGGATACGGTTGCGGCGCGCAGTTTCAAACAACACAACGAATCGCACGGCTGGCTCGGTGTGCGTTTTCAATCCGAAACGCGAAGCGAACCAAGCCAGATCATCATTCATGTGCGCATGCTCGACGAAGCAAACGTCGATCAACAGGAGGCGCTCGGCGTCGTTGGCGTGAACCTGCTTTACGGCGCGTTTTACTATCATCAGCCCGAGAAGCTGATCGCGTCGCTGCAGGAGAATCTGGCGGACGCACGTATCCAGGTGGACCTGATAAAATTCTCTGGCCCGGCCTATCCAAAAGTCGATAACCGCCTCATGAGTCTCCAGCTGGTGAGTCAGGGCCTAACGAATGCAGTCATGTTCACGGCCGACGGTGAGACCGTGCAGCCGGCGGAAGTTTTCTACAAAAAAGCGATCCTGATCGAGCGCGGAAGTTTTCGTCCCGTGACCTACGCGACGAACGATATGCTGAACGGCGCGCGCCGTGTTTTTCTGGAACAGCATAAGTATTCCGAGGCGGATTTGGTCGTGTTGATGGAAATGACTCTGGAGAATTTGCTCGCGGAAGGTCAGCTGAATCACGCGGATTTTCTCGCCCGGGTCGATATTCTTGGCGCGCTCGGTCGCACGGTTTTGATTTCGAAATTCGGCGAATATTACCGGCTGGCGGCCTACCTTTCGCGTTACACAAACAAGATGATCGGGATCGTGATGGGCGTGCCGAGCTTGATGGAGATCTTCGACGAGAAATATTACATGAATTTGGAAGGCGGAATTCTTGAAGCGCTCGGACGAATGTTTAAGAGCGGATTGAAGCTCTACGTGTATCCGATGATCGACGAGGAAACCGGAGAGCTGCTAACCGCGAAGAAACTCGACGTGGCGTCAAACCTCCGCTCGCTTTTCGATTACGTGATGGACAACGGCTTCATCCAGGAAATTACGGATTACAATCCGAACTATCTTCGGATTCATCCGCCGGTGGCTCTGCAGCGTTTGCAGTCCGGCGATCCGTCCTGGGAAAAAATGGTGCCGGCGGAGGTGGTCGAGATCATCAAGGCACGGGAGTTTTTTGGGTATCGCCGAGCGGTGGAGTCGGCGGCAACAGAGCCGACACGCCTGCTGGCTGGAAGATAAATTCTTCAGATGCATCCGCACGTTTGCTCCTCCGGTCTGAGGGCAGACGACTCCGTTTGAAATCCGAATCTCGCTAAAGGAGCGGCACACTTCCCGCTACAGGAAATGGCAGCACCATGGCTAAACGAGGGAATTCTGTCATCGGCATCGACCTCGGCAAACATGCCTTCAAAGGCGTATTGCTCCAACGCAAAAACGACTCTCGGTATGTTCTGACGAGTTACGCTTCGCGCGAAGTGCCGGAAAATCTTGGGACAGACGATCTCGCGCTGCAATTGAAGCTGCTGATCAAAGATCTCGGCGGCAGCGCGAAAGGATGCGCGCTCGCAATCTCGGAGCCGGATTCGCTCCTGCGCATCATCGAGCAACCGGAAACGCCAATCAATCTGCTCCGAAACGCGCTTCGGTTGAACGGGCTCGCAGTTCTAAATCAAGAGTGTAAGGATTTCGTCCTAGATTGCGCGCTCCTCTCTTCGGCCAACGGCAGCACCGGCGTCGATGAAGCGAGCGGCGGCGGGGATGGCGGGACAGCGACACAGGTCGTGCAAGGTGTAACGACGAAGAAATATTTAGTCGGCGGCATGCTTCGCCCCGCCGTGAAACAAATTGCGGAGGCGGCCAACAAGGCGCGCATCCCTGCGGATATTCTGCAACTCGCGCCGGTCTGTTCGTTTAACGCATTCGAGCTGGCGTATCCGGAAGTTTTCGCGAACGAGACCTTCCTCCTGCTCGATATGGGCCATCTGCAAAGCACGGTCCTGATCGGGAGCAAGAAGGAGCTCGTGCTTGTCCGCAGCATCGATTATGGCGGCAAATCGCTTCTGCAGGCGTTGACCGCGGATGGCGCGCTCGATCAAAATGCCGCGCAACTGATGATGACGGAAGGCGACGCGGGAATGGCGGATATTTGTCGCACTTCGCTCACCCGCCTGGCGACGGAGATTCGCAACTCGATCGGATTTTTCGAAGGGCAACGCGAAGAAAGTATTCACCGTATTTTCGTTTCTGGCGGGCTGGCCCGGACAGAAACAATTCTGCAGACCTTGAGCGACGAGCTGAGCTTGCCCTGTGAAATTTGGGACCCGCTCGAAAGCTGCGAAGTGGAACTGTCACCCGCGAAACGGCAGGCTCTACCTAACGAGTTCGTTTCGCTAAACGTCGCCTGTGGGGCCGCTTTCGAATACCTGCGCAGCTAGGCTCTCATGGCTCTCCAATTAAATCTCCTCCACGAGCAGATCGCGGAACAGAGACAGCGCCAGCGCGATCCGCTCAAGATCGGGATGATGGCGCTCGCCACTATCGGCGCGTTCATGTTGATCTTCTACGTCTTCAAGGCGTATCAAACTCTGCAGATTAAAAACCACCTGACCCAAGTGCAGCACGACTGGGCAAAAGTGGAGCCGAAAGTAACGGCCGCGCAGACTCGCTCTAAGGAACTAACTGCGACCATCGGCACCACCAAGGTCTTGGACACAATCGTCGAGGGCCGGTTTTTCTGGGCGCCGCTCTTGCAAAAGCTATCGCAATGCGTGGCGCCGAACGCGCAACTGATGAGCGTGGACGGTACAGTCGGCGACGATAGCAAAACAGTCGCGCTTAGCATTCAAGGTCTGGCGGCGGGACGCGAGGCGCGCGGGGCGGCGGAAGAGCTGCGACAATTGCTCTCCGAACAGCTCAGCCAGAGTTACAGCGAGGTGAAGGTAGAATTCAAAACCCTGGAAGATCTCGACAACATCATCAACGTCGGTGGCGCTAACATGGCGATCGCGCGTTACTCGATCGACGTGACCTTGAATTCGACCGCTGAAGCGCCCAAGGCCGAAACGAATCCAACTCGGAATCCGAAAAAATGATGCAGGCCACCAAGCTAACCAAAGATCAGCTGCAAAAGCTGATTCTGAGCGCGATCGGTTTTGTTATTCTGGTCTATTGCTACTTCAATTTCTTTCTTGCGCCTTTGAACCGAAGCCGGGAAGCGGCCGAGAAATCGATCGCCGATTTACAGGCCAAACTTGGTTCGTCGAAAAGCGAAATGACGAAAGCTTCCAATCTCGAAAAGGAAGCGACGGCCGCGACTGCTCGTTTCGCTGCCTATAAGAATCTCAGCCCGGAAGGCGCGCCGATCGCGTGGTTTCCGCCACGGATGAAATTATTTTTCGCCAATCAACAAATCGATAAGGCGACCGCCCGGCTCGACAGCAGCACCACTTTCAAGCAACCCGAACTTTCGGATTGGAATAAATTTAACTGGCTGATCGATCTCCCGCAGACTGATTTCGTCGGCGTCGGAAAAGCGCTGGCCGAGCTGGAGAACAGCGAGCCGCTCCTCGTGATTTCGAAACTGAGCATGAAGGCGGGCAACGATGATCCGCAGTTTCAGCAGGTCAACCTCACCGCCAGCAACGCGATTTTAAAGCGATGAAAATATTCGCCTGCCTAATTCCTTGTGCGCTCATCGCGATCCGCATTTCCGCCGCGCAGGAAAATCCCGCCGAGGCCGAGATTCCGGCCGTGGTTCCCGCTGCGCCTGAGATTGGTCTGGAAGTAAAACACAAGTCATCCTTTGCGATTGAGGAGAACAGTCGCAATCCGTTCTGGCCGATTGGCTGGAAGCCGGCGGCCAAGGTCGCGAACAACGGCGGCGCGGGACCGGAAGTGCGGCCGACTGCGTTTTTGGTCAGCTCGATCACGATGGATCAGGGAGCGCGCTTCGCGATCATTAACGGAAAAGTTATGACGGAAGGCCAGGTCTTCGGATTGCAGATGGGAAGCCAGACCTATCAGGTCACGGTGAAGGCTATCCAAGATGGCCAGGTGGTTTTAGCTCGGCGCGATCAGGAAATCGTGGTGCCGCTGCGCCGGCGATAACCCCCTTCAGTTCACGCTCGATTGCGCGGGCCTCAGGCGAATAAACTCACTTTCGTGCAGCAGGATCGGCTTGCTGCCACGGAGCAATCGCCACCACTCACGCGCGCAACCCGCCACGATAAGAAGCACGAGCGCGAGAAAACCGAGCGCAACCAGCGCATCGAAACGCCAAACCCCAGCCTGTCGAATCATCGCCGCTGCTTTTTCTGGCGGACCGGTTAGCGCACCGGCCGCGAGTGTGTCGGCGGCGCTCAGGAATCCAAGCTTCGGATCGGCCGAGAAGATTTTCATGTAGCCGGCCGAGAAGGTGACTGCGCACATGAAGAGAAGTGGTGCCAGTGTCACCCAGAAATAACGCGCCTTTCCCATCTTGATCAGAAGTGTTGTTCCGAAACAGAGGGCGATGACGGAGAGCAGTTGGTTGGCCAGACCGAAGAGTGGCCAGAGCGTGTTAATGCCGCCGAGCGGATCGATCACGCCCTGATAAAGAAACCAGCCCCACGCGCCGACGAGCAAGAAACTGGAGAGGAAATTTGCCGGCCAGGATTTCGTATTGCCGAGCGGACGCCAGATATTGCCTAACAAGTCCTGGAGCAGAAAACGCCCGACGCGCGTCCCGGCATCGATCGTGGTCAGAATAAAAAGCGCTTCGAACATGATCGCGAAGTGATACCAAAGCGCGAGGGCGGTCGGGTTGGAGGAGACGCGCGCAAACATGTGCGCCATTCCGACCGCGAAGGTGGGCGCGCCACCGGCCCGGCCGAACATGGTGGTCTCGCCTAGATTCGCTGCCAGTTCCTGCATCCCGGTTTCCGTGACCGGAAATCCCGCGGCGCTGATCTTCGCCACCACTTCGGTAGGAGCGCCTTTGGTATTGATCGCGAAATATTCGCCCGGTTCCAGGACGCAGGCGGCGATCATTGCCATCAACGCGACCATCATTTCCACCACCATCGCGCCATAACCGATGTCGCGAATGCGCGATTCCCGGGCCAGCATCTTGGGCGTGGTGCCCGAGGCGATGAGAGAGTGAAACCCCGAGACCGCGCCGCAAGCGATCGTGATGCAAACAAATGGAAAAACCGGTCCGGCGAAGACCGGGCCCGAGCCACCGATAAATCGCGAGATCGACGGCATCAACATCGTGGGCCGCAGCGCCACCACCGCCACCGCTAGCGCCGCGACGGTTCCGAGTTTCAGAAATGTGCTTAGATAATCGCGCGGAGTCAGGAGGAGCCAGATTGGCAGGGCGGAGGCCGCAAATCCGTAAATCATGAGCGACCAGGCCAGCCATTTTTCATCACGCGTGCACCAGCTTTGCAGCATGGGAAAATGCGCGAGGAATTGTCCGCCCCAG
This sequence comes from uncultured Chthoniobacterales bacterium, assembly GCA_964236815.1. Taxonomy (GTDB): domain Bacteria; phylum Verrucomicrobiota; class Verrucomicrobiia; order Chthoniobacterales; family UBA10450; genus JACCTI01. The sequence goes on along the minus strand of CAXSFN010000011.1, from coordinate 48,740 downwards.
ACGCCGAAAGCGAGGCCGGCCAATCCGAAAGCGGTAATCCATTTCACGCTGACGCGTCCCGTCCGCAGCCCAAGTCCCATGATCAGCGCCACTGGAATAGTGGTCGCCATCGTGAAGACACCCCACGGACTTTTCGCGAGCGCCTGCACCACGACAAGCGCCAGCACCGCCATCAAAATGATCATGATCGCGAGCACGCTGACGAGCGCGAGAGCGCCAACGCCGGGACCGATTTCTTCTTTGACCATTTGGCCGAGCGTCTTGCCGCGACGACGCACCGACGCGAAGAGTACGATCATGTCGTGCACGCCACCTCCGAGCGTCGCACCGATTAAAATCCAGAGTGTGCCCGGGAGAAATCCGAACTGCGCGGCCAGCACCGGACCGACAAGCGGGCCCGGTCCCGCGATGGCAGCAAAGTGATGACCGAAAACCATCCAGCGATTTGTCGGGACGAAATCCTTGCCGTCTTCCTGCACGACGGCGGGCGTGGCGCGTTCATCGTTTAATCCCAGAACTTTCGTGGCCAGCCATCGGCTATAAAACCGGTAACTGATCGCGAGACAGCAAAGCCCCGCGACGACGATCCAGAGCGCGCTGATTTGCTCGCCCCGCGCAAACGCGATCACGCAGATCGATCCGAGCCCGAGCAGCGCGATCGCGACCCAAAGCAGTTTCTTCCACATCGTCATCCTGGAAATCCTGTCGAAACCTTAGACCAATTCGGCGGACCGCGGCAATCGGCGTATGACCTATTCCGTGGCGTCGCGCGCGCGAATCAGTTGCGCGAGGCGTTCCGTGAAGTCGGTCTTGCGCTTCCGATGTTCCTCCACCACTGCCGCCGGAGCGCGATCGATGAACGAAGAGCTGGCAAGCTTGGTATTCACGGTCCGCAATTCGTCCTGCAACTTCGCGATCTCTTTTCCTAATCGCTCGCGCTCGGCTTCCCTGTCGCCGCTGGCTATGAGCAAAAACAATTCGCCTAACGCCGTGGCGGCAACCGGAGTGCCGGCAGCTGCTTTGTAATTGCGATCCATTACCACCTCTTCCGCATTCAGCAGCCGCGAAAATATGGGTAGTTCCTGTCGGATCCAATCGACCGGCGTCGCGAGAACGAACTGCGATTTTTTGTTCGAGGGAATTCGCGATTCGGCCCGCAGATTTCGCCCGGCCTGGACACTTTCATACACTGCGCTCACTCGTGCCGCTGATTCGCCCTGATCGAACTCCATCGGCTCGGGCGGCAGCTCGAATTGAATCGTTGCCCGGCCAAGCCCCAGCACTTCCCAAAGTTCTTCAGTGATGTGTGGCATGAACGGATGCAGCAAGCGCAGGACGGCCGAGAGCACATAATCCATTACTGCGAGAACGGAATTCTTCCGCGCATCGTTTTCGCCGAAGATGTCAGTCTTCGCCGCCTCGACGAACCAGTCGCAATAGTCGCTCCAGAAAAATTCATAGAGCTGCTGTGCCACTTCGTTGAAACGATATTCGCGATACGCGATCTCGATCGCGCCGATCGCAGCATTCAATTGCGACAAAACCTGCGCGGAATAAATCGAGAGCTCGTGACGTTGCAGATCCGGCGCCGCCTCACTCGGCCCGTGCATCTGCCGGAAGCGCGCCGCGTTCCAGAGTTTGGTCGCGAAGTTCCGTCCTTCTTCGATCTGCTTTTCCTCAAAGCGGATATCCTGTCCGCTCGGCGCCATTCGCATTAAACCGAAGCGCAAACCATCCGCGCCATATTTCGCGATCAAGTCGAGCGGATCGGGCGAATTGCCTAACGACTTACTCATCTTCCGGCCGGAACGATCACGAATGAGCCCGGTAAAATACACGTCGCGAAACGGAATGTTTTCTTCCACGCGCTTCGACTTCCCAGGCTGGAACTCGAGGCCCGCGATGATCATGCGAGCGACCCAAAAGAAGATGATATCAGGCGCGGTCACCAAAACCGAAGTCGGGTAAAACTTCGCCCGCGTCTCCGCGTCCATCGTTTCATAGGCCCAAAGCCAGGAGGAAAACCAAGTATCGAGCGTGTCATCATCCTGAATCCAACCATCGCCGGGCGATTCGATCTGCACGCGAAGCTTTTCGCTCGGCTTCGACCACGCCGGAATGCGATGGCCCCACCAAACTTGCCGGCTGATGCACCAGTCCTGGATGTTCTCCAGCCACTGCGCATAAACCTTCTCCCAGTGCGCGGGAAAAAAGCGGATCAGGTGTTCCCGCACCACCGCGAGCGCCTCTTCTGTTTTCGGGTAACGCAAAAACCATTGCTCGCTCAAGCGTGGTTCGATCGGAACTTCGCTTCGTTCGCTGAAGCCGACGTTATTTTCATGCGGCGTTTCTTTTGCGAGCAATCCGCGTTCGGCGAGCAGCTCCGCAGCTTTCTTGCGCGCCTCGAATCTCTCGATGCCGTCCAGCTCCGGCACGCCTGGAGAATTGATTCGACCGTCGGCCCGCAGCGCGTCGATCACCGGGAGGTTGTGCCGTTGTCCGATCTCGAAATCTACCTTGTCGTGCGCAGGCGTGACTTTCAGCACGCCGGTGCCAAACTCGGGATCAATCGCTTCGTCGGCGATGATCGGAATTTTCTCGCGGGCGAGCGGACGCCAGACCTCGCGCCCGATTAGCTTCTGATAACGGGAATCGTTCGGATGAACGGCTAGTGCCACATCCGCCATGATTGTCTCAGGCCGGGTCGTCGCCACTTCCAGAAACCGGCCGGCTTCCTCCGCCAGCTCGTAGCGCACGTAATAGAGCGTGCCCTTTTGCTTGCGCGCGATCACTTCCTCATCCGAAAGCGCGGTCTGCGCTTTTGGATCCCAATTGATCATACGCCGGCCGCGATAAATTAAACCTTTTTCGAACAGCGTGACGAACGCCTGGCTGACCGCCCGCGCGTAACCTTCGTCGAAAGTGTAACGCAATCGCGCCCAATCGCAGGAACAGCCCAGCCGCTTCAGTTGCTCAATGATGATGCCGCCATGCTTATCCTGCCACTCGACCACGCGACGCAGAAACTCCTCGCGTCCAAGATCCTTCCGTGATTTTTTTTCTGTCTTCGAAAGATGTTTTTCGACTGCGGTCTGCGTAGCCACGCCCGCGTGATCCGTCCCAGGTAACCACAGTACTTCATGCCCGAGCATGCGGGCGCGGCGCGCGAGAATGTCTTGGATGGTGTTGTTCAGGACATGCCCCATCGTCAACACGCCCGTGATGTTTGGCGGTGGAATGACGATGGAGAAAGCGGGCTTCGACGACTTTGCATCCGCATGGAAATCGCCATGTTCCAGCCAGCGCTGATACAGCTTCGGCTCTACCGCGGTCGGGTCGTAGGTCTTGGAAAGTTCGGCCACGGGGCAGAATCATCGAAGCGCTGCGGTTGATTGCAAAACGAAAACCGTCTGGTCTCCGAGTTTGCTTTGCGCAGCCAGACCGAACAGGAGCTTAAGGCTAAAAGCGGCGTTTCCTACCTCATTGGCGCGGCACCTGCACCAATCGCAGGGTTGAGTCATCTAACTGCGCGTGAGAACCGCCCACCTCCGAGAGCGATCGCCATCGCGAGCACGCTCGTCCTTGGCTTCGCCTTGCTTTGCGTCATTCTGACCGCGATCGGCGGTGTTTCCTTTTTTAGCCTCCGTTCGATCGAAAATCTGAACGACGCGGAACGCACTTCCGCCCGGCACGCGATCGCGATTCCTTACCGTCTCGGAAAAAATCTCGCCTCGCAGCAAGCGGAAGTCTTTCGCCATCTGACGGCGACGAATCCCGAAGAAGAGGAAAGCCATGATCGGATCATTGCCCGAATGGTCGAGGGCAACGTCTCAGGTTTGATCGAATATGAAAAATTCGCGGAGAACGAGACGGAGAAGCGGCTTTACGCCGAAGTGCTGCAAGCGGGGAAAGCCTACCGCGATCAGACCGAGAAGCTTCTTGCGCTGAGTCGCGGACAGCGAAACAGCGAAGCCACGGCCTTCACTTTTGCGACGCAGATCCCGGCCTACGATCGGTATCAGACGGCCTTGGATGCGCTGCTCCAAACCGAAGAAACGGAAGGGCTCAAATTTGCGACGGCCACCACCGACCGGATCGAGCAGGCCCAAGTCATCGGCAATATCCTCATCGCGCTGGCCATCGTGATCGCGCTGGGAACGGGCGCCGTGGTTTTGCGAATCCTGGCGCGGCTACGAGAAGATAAGAGAAGTTTGCAGTCCGAAGTGGACGAACACGCACGAGCGGAAGAAGCGCTGCGAGAAGGTGAAGCGCGTTACCGATTGTTGGTCGATCACGCTCCCGATGCAATTTTCGTTGTGTGTGACGAGAAAATTGTCTTCGCTAACCCGGCGACTCTGAAACTTTTGGGGGCGGATCGGCTCGGACAAATCATAGGCCGGAGCGCATCCGAGATCGTGCACCCGGATGAACGGAGTGAGGTTACGCGTCGGACCAGCGAAGTCGCAGCGGGCCGACAGCCACTGGCGGCGGAACGCCGGCTCGTCCGACTCGATGGTTCGGCGGTCCAGGTGGAATCTTCAGTCATCTCGTTTGTTTTCGATGGAAGACGAGCGGTCCAGGTCATTGCGCGCGACAACACCCAGCAAAAAAGCGCCGCGGAAAAATTGAATGCCCAGGAGAAACAATACCGTCTTCTTTTCGAGGACAATCCGACTCCGATGTGGGTCTTCGAGATTCAATCACTCCGCATTCTGGCGGTGAACCAGGCGGCCATTCTTAGCTACGGTTATTCCCGCGAGGAATTTCTCTCGCTGACTCTACGCGACATTCGTCCAACAGAGGACGTGGCCGCGTTCGTGAAATCGGTTAGCGGTCCGCGCGCGCCCGCGGGTGACGGAGGCGAATGGAGGCACTTGAAGAAAGATGGCACTGTCATCACCGCGGCGGTTTATTCCAGCCCGACCACCTTCGACAAGAAGGAAGCTCGCATCGTCCTGGCGGTCGATCGCACGGAGCGCGCAGAAGCGGAACGGAGCTTGCGCGAGAGCGAAGCGAACCTGGCGCTCGCTCAACGAGTCGCTGGAGTGGGCAGCTGGGAATATCATTTCGGCCCCGATGGCAGGCTCGACCAGGAGAACCTGATCTGGTCGGAGGAGGCCTACCGTCTCTTCGGTTTATCTTCCAAGTGTCCAATCACGACGGTCGACTTTTTTCAGCTGGTCCATCCCGAGGATCGCGCGCTCGTCGGCCGTTGTTTCACTGTCTTCATGGAGGGCACTGAGCCCTTCAATACCGATTATCGAATTAACCGCCCCGATGGATCCAAGCGCGTCATTCATGCAATCGCGGAAAAGATTTTTGATCCGCAAACCGGAAACCCGTTCAAGGTTGTCGGCACGTTGCTCGATATCACCGAGCGCCTGGCCGCTGAAAAGCAATTGCGCGAAGCCGAGGAAAAATACCGCTCCATCTTCGACAACGCGTTGGAAGGAATCTTTCAGAACACGCCCGATGGCGTCATGATTTCAGCAAATCCTGCTTTGGCTCGAATGCTCGGCTTCGAGAGCGCGGAGGAGTTGATCCGCGGACGTGGGGACATCGCGCGGCAGAGTTACGTTCAGCCGGCGAAACGCGAAGAGTTCAAGCGCCTCCTGGAAGAGAACGGCGTGGTGAACAATTTCGAGTACGAAGTGAGACGCAAGGATGGCAGTCCCATTTGGATTTCCGAGAATGTCCGCGTCGTTCGCGACCCGGCTGGCAAGACGCTCTACTACGAAGGAAGTGCGCAAGAAATTTCCGAGCGTAAGCGTGCTGAGGCAGAATTACTCGAAAGCGGGCAGCGCCTTTCTCTGGCGACAGAATCTGCGCAGATCGGGATCTGGGATTGGAATGTGGTGACGAACGAATTGGTCTGGGACGCGAAAATGTACGGGCTTTACGGCATTCAGGACGGAGACTTCAGCGGCGCTTACGATGCGTGGCAAAATGGTCTTCATCCGGATGACCGGAAGCGGAGCGAAGCAGAAATCTTTGCCGCGGTTCAGGGAGCGGATGGTTTTCATACGGAGTTTCGCGTTGTCTGGCCCAACGGCGAGGTGCGCGACATCCAGGCTCACGGAGTGTTGCAACATGCGAAAGACGGTTCGCCGGCTCGCATGATCGGTGTGAACTGGGACATCACTACGCGCAAACGCGCGGAACAAGAACTAGCGGAAAGCGAGCGGCGCCTGCGCTTCCTCGACGATCTCGGCGACGCCACTCGCGCGCTTTCCCAGCCCAAGGAAATCATGGCGGCGGCGACCCGGCTGCTCGGGTTACATCTTGGCGTCTCTCGCTGCGCCTATGCCGAGGTGGAACAAGACGGCGATCGCTTCAACGTCTCCGGCGATTACACGAATGGGTGCGCCAGCATCGAAGGAAAACATCACCTCGCCGACTTCGGCCAGCGGACCCACTCCGAGCTCGCGGCCGGTCGAACTGTCATCCTCGCCAACGTCGATGCTGAACTTACGCCCGCTGCGGCGGACGCGTTAACCGCCCTTCAGATCAAAGCGATGATTGCTTGTCCGTTGATCAAGGAGGGCAAACTCAGCGCAACGATGGCAGTCCACCAAACGACGCCGCGACCGTGGACAAGCAGCGAGACGATTCTCGTTCAGGAAGTCGTGGAACGTTGCTGGTCCATCATGACGCGCGCCCGTGGCGAACTCATCCTGCGCGAAAGCGAGGAACATCTTCGTTTCGTGATCGCGGCTTCTAACGACGGGATCTTTGAACACGATTTCGTCACCGATGTCTTGATCTGGTCGGACCGGATGTTTGAGATGTTCGGCCTCGATCGGCGCTCGTTCGCTCCGTCGATCAACTCTTTCATCGGCCTTCTCCATCCCGACGATCGCGCGCCTTTCCAAGAAGCGGTCGCCGAACAAATCGCCCGCGGCGGCCGTTACGATGCGCACACCCGCGTCCTCCGCCAGGATGGCACCTACGGAAATTTTCTTGGTCGCGGTCGCGTCGTCCTGGATGCCGCCGGCAAACCACTTCGCATCATCGGTTCGCTCGCTGACCTAACCAGTCTCCTCCACGCCGAGAAGAAATTGTTGGAGCAAGCCGATCTGCTCAACCTCGCTCACGACGCGATCATGGTTCGCGACATGGACGATCGAATCGAGTTTTGGAATCACGGCGCCGAAATTCTCTACGGCTGGACAGCCAAAGAAGCGCATGGACGTCTAAGCGCCGATTTCCTCCATCACGAAGAGCCCATCGACATTGACGCAGCCCAACGAGTCCTCCTCAGCACCGGCGTTTGGTCGGGTGAATGCCGGCACATCACCAAGGAGGGCGGCACCGTTGTCGTGCGCAGCCGGTGGACTCTTGTCCGGGACGAACACGGTCATCCGAAGTCGAAGCTCATCATCAATACCGACATAACCGCGCAGAAAAAAATCGAGGAACAGTTTCTCCGCGCGCAACGCCTCGAAAGTATCGGCACCCTCGCGAGCGGTGTAGCCCACGACCTCAACAACATTCTGGTTCCGATCATGATGGCCGCTCCGATTTTGCGCGGCGAAATGGACCCAGCCGAGCGGCAAAAATTTCTCGATATCGTCGAAGCGAGTGCCCAGCGCGGGGCCGATATCATCAAGCAGGTTCTTACTTTCGCCCGCGGCGCAAACGGCGACCGCATCCTTCTCCAGCCGATTTATCTGCTCGAAGAAGTCTCAAAAATCGCCGGCCAGACTTTTCCGAAGTCGATCTCATTACGCACGCGCTACGATGAGAACATCCATATGCTTGAGGCTGATCCAACCCAGCTTCACCAGGTTCTTCTCAATCTTTGCATCAATGCGCGGGACGCGATGCCGGCCGGCGGCGAACTTTGTTTAGCCGCAGAGAATTTCGACGTCGACGAACAGTACGCGAGCATGACCCCCGGCGCGTCAGTCGGATCGCATGTCATGCTCGAAGTGACTGACAATGGCAACGGAATCCCAAAGGAAATCATCGACAAGATTTTCGATCCGTTCTTCACCACCAAGAGCGTAGGTCAGGGGACGGGTCTGGGCCTTTCCACCGTCGCTGGGATTGTGAAGAGCCTGGGCGGTTTCATCAGTGTTTCCAGCAAACCGGGTCGAACTAGTTTTAAGATTTTTCTGCCCGCGAAAGCCGCACCCAATACTGCCAGCCCGCTCCTGACAAACGTCTCGGTACCGCGCGGTAACGGTCAGACCGTTCTCCTGGTCGATGACGAAGTCAGCATTCGTGAACTCGCGGAGATTATCTTGAGCAGTCACGGCTACAAAGTGCTCGTAGCGGAAGATGGCCCGACCGCCCTGGCTCTTTTCGCGCAGCAGATCGGCGCGGTCGATGTCGTCGTGACGGATCTCGCCATGCCCGGCATGGATGGTCTGATGCTCGTGCGCACCCTGCGCCGGATGGAGCCGAGATTGAAAATAATCGTTTCGACCGGCCGCGCGGAAGACACCAATGACGGCGAACTCACCGCGCTAAAGGTCGATGGCCTTCTGACCAAGCCCTACACGAATCGCAATCTGCTTTTGAAATTGAATCATGTCTTGCAGGGCGTGATGCAGGATGCCGCCTAGCGACCGCTGCGGACCAAGCGCGACCGAAAAAATTTGCGCGCCTGACACGGCTTGCCAGCGGATTACGGCACGATGACGTTTGCCGAAATGCGGTCACGTCGAATCATCATCTTCATCGCGCTCGCCCTATCACTCGTTAGCCGAGCCTGGGCTACGGAATGGAACGTGATCAAACAAGGCAGTCGCGATTACGTCACATTCGAGAACGTCGCCGAGTTCTACCGCTTCGCCGAATACAGCCACGCCAATCGCACCATCTCATTGCGAAGCGATCGGCGCGCCATCCGTGCGCAGGCTGGGACAGACGAACTTCAGATCAACGGCGTCCGCTTTTTCACCTGCCATCCATTATTGGAACGCGCGAATGGCAACCTCATCTCCGCGGCCGATGTCGGCAAAATCATTGAGCCGGTCTTGCGCCCGAGCCGCATCCATGATGCGCAAAAAGTTACGACCGTTATTCTAGATCCCGGCCACGGCGGCACGGATCAGGGGACTGCCAACCAGTGGGGCACCGAAAAAGCTTTCGCGCTCGATGTCGCTCTGGCTGCCCGCCAGCAGTTGCAGCAGGCCGGTTTCAAAGTGGAGATGACTCGGACCGACGACACCGGCATCTCGCTGGAAGAGCGAATCGAATTTGCGAATCGTTTTACGAACGCGGTTTTCATCAGCATCCATTTCAATTCCGGCAGCGGCGGCGCCGGCGTGGAGAGTTATCGGCTTGCACCGGTTGGCATCGTATCGAACGCATCGACCGGCGAGAATCACATCATGAGTAGTGACGCGCAGCCTTCGGAAGGAAACGCGCAGGATGCGCAGAACGTCGCGCTCACCGCGGCGATTCATGCCTCCGTCCTCTCGCGTGTCTCCGCTTTCGATCGCGGGGTGCGACATGGGCGCTTCAAGGTTCTCCGGCACATTCGCGTGCCGGCAGTTTTGTTGGAAGCAGGGTTCTTGAACGATCCGGCCGAAGGCCAACGCATCGCGACCCAGCAATATCGTCAACAGCTCGGCCTTGCGATCGCGCAAGGCGTACAAAGCTACGACGCGGCGGTAAACTATCGCGCTCCTGGCTCCAGCTTCGCGATCGTGCGCGCAAAGCTTCCGCTGCACACGCGTTCCATCACCGAGCCGTTGTCGCCTGAGATAAACGATGGCCAGTGAAAACATGGAGCCGGCGCGCACTTGCGCCGGAAAATCTGAAACATCCTCGATTTCGGTTCGCCTCGCGGATGGAAATGATCCTCGTCCGATCGGCGTTTTCGATTCCGGCATCGGCGGACTGACGGTGGTGAGCGCGCTGCGCAAGCTTCTGCCTAACGAGTCCATTTTTTATCTCGGCGACACCGCCCGCGTTCCCTACGGCGGAAAAAGCGCGAGCACGGTGCAGCGTTACAGCCGCGAGATCGCCGCCCTGTTGTTAGAGGAAAATGCGAAGACCATCGTGGTCGCGTGTAACACCGCTTCCGCGGTCGCGCTTCCGCTGCTCGAGAAACAGCTTCCCGTTACAATCACGGGCGTAATCGCGCCTGGTGCGCGCGCCGCCACCGGTGCGACGCGCAACGGTCACATCGGCGTCATTGGCACGCGGGCCACGATCAAGAGCGGCGCATACGTACGCGCTCTGCGCCAGCTCAATCCGCAGAACCGCGCCAGCGCGCGCGCCTGTCCGCTGCTTGTTCCGTTGATCGAAGAAGGATGGCTGGAAAGCCGCGTGACCGACGAAGTGCTGATGCAGTATTTGCAGCCATTGCTCGATGACGGAATCGACACGCTCGTGCTCGGTTGCACGCACTATCCCCTGCTGCGGCCGGCGATCGGTCGCTTGTTAGGCAAAGAGGTAACGCTGGTAGATTCCGCGGAAAACTGCGCGACCGCGGTGCGCGATCTTCTCCGAAAAGAAAATCTCAGCGCGCCTCCAGTTAACAACGGCAAACTCCGCGTCGCGTTGACCGATCCGCCCGACAGCTTTCTTAGCGTGGCCCACCAAGCTTTGGGGCTGGAGATCGGTGAGATTGAGTTACGCGAAGTCGGTGACCTGCCGCAGAGATTGTAAACTCCCTCCGTCCGCGGCGGATGACTCGCGCTAACCTTTCCCTCTGTCTGCGGGAGTGGGCAGCTACAGCGTGGCCCTGATCTTCGCTGGCAAACTCTTCAACACCAATTCGTACGAGTGGTCGATCATCTTTCGCACCTCCGCGTCCGGCAAACCGGTCCCAAGCTCGATCGTGTTCCAGTGTTTCTTGTTCATGTGATAACCGGGGCGCACCTGCTCGTAACGATCGCGCAATTCCAGCGCGCGATCCGGATCGCACTTCAGATTTGCCGAGCCTGGAACCTCATCGAGGGCGAGCAATGCGAACATTTTGCCGCCGACCTTGAAGACCAGATTATCCGGTCCGAAGGGCGTGCTCTCGCTCACGCCCGATTTCCGCAGGCAATACTCGCGGAAGCTATCGCTCTCCATCCGCGCAGCTCTAAAACAAATGTCCGAGCCCGATGAAACCACCCACTGAATCGACCCCGCCATTACGCGCGCTGAGACCGGCGTTCGAAATATGGCGGTAATTGAATTCGGTCGTGACCGACCACGCCCGATTCACGCGCCACCGCGCGCCGAGGGCTGATTGCAGATTGAATTCAACCGGCGCACCGATGGCAAATTGCGGGTGCTCCTCGGAAGCATCGGACGCGACGCCGCCCGCGCCGATTTGAAAATACGGGACAAAGAATGCGTCCTGCCGCAGGACAAAATTGTGCCGCAACATCAGCGTCAAACCGCCCATCGCGCTTCCCGGACCATCGATGATCGGTCCGCCGAAGGCTTCGATGAGAAATTCTTCGTTACCGAAAAAGAGACCGGAGCGCAGATCATCTAGCATCCAGCCAAGACGAACGCTGGCGAGAGCGAAGTTAAACTTGGGACGTTTCCTGGTGGCGTCGTTAAGCGAAGTAAAGCCACCGACAAGCGTTTCGAATTCGCGAGTGCCTTTCGTGAACCCAAGATCGCTTGAGGAAATTTGTTCCTCGCCCCCAAGCACGGGACCTACAGCGCTCAGAAGGAAAAACCAGACGAGAAAGCGAAAACGAAACATGCGCGTTTCTGTGACAGCAACAGACGGAATTTCAAGCTCTTCTTCTCGTTAGGCTCGCGACTCATCCTTCCTCAACCAGCCGGTCAGAAACGCGTCGATCAAGTGCGGAAGATCGTTGCTGTAACCGCCTTCCAGGATCGCGCCGCAATGAAGGCCCGTCTCGCGAAGCCAGTCTCCGCAGGTCCGAAAATCCTCGGCCTGCAAGGTCATCTCTGTGATCGGATCGCCCGCATAGGCATCAAATCCCGCCGAGACGAGAAGCAGATCCGGCTGGAACGCGAGCAGCGTTTCGAGAGCGCGCTCGATCTCACCCATATGATCGCCGCGCGGCGCGAGCGGTCGAACCGGGAAGTTGTGAATGTTGGCGAAGGAACGCAAGCCGGTGCCGGGATAACCGGGCGATTGATGGATGGAGGCGAAGGCGATACGCGGATGATTCGCCACGATCGCTTCCGTGCCGTTGCCGTGATGCGCGTCGAAATCCCAGATCGCGACGCGCTCCGCGCCGTCTTCGAGCGCCGCGAGCGCGGCCACGGCGATGTGATTAAAATAACAAAAGCCCATCGCCTGATCGCGCGTGGCATGATGACCCGGCGGCCGCATTAAACTGAAACTTTGCTCACCGCGCAGCGCAGCGCGCGCCACTTCCACTGCCGCGCCCGCGGCTCGGGCAGCATGCGCATAGATCCCGGGATGCGCAGGGGAATCGGCATCGAAATCGGCCGTGGCCGATGCGAGCCGCGCGATATGACCGCGGGAATGCGCGCGCGAAAGCATTTCCTCGGAGGCAGGCGTCGGCACGCGCCACTCCCATTCCGGATGGCGTTGTTTTAGATGGGGAACGGAAGCGGCAATACGTGCCGGCCGTTCGGGGTGTCCCGGCCGCGAATACTCTAGGCAGCGAAGATCATGAAAGATCAGCACACGCGCGGGGAAGATCAGGACTCGCCTAACGAGTGATTTTCGTGAAGGCCCAGACGAGGAAGAGAATCACGGCGACGATCCAGAGCAGATGAAGGAATGCGCCGGTGACGGCGAGGAAAACTCGGGCAACCACCCAGATGATGATGAGCAGGAGAGCGAACCAAACCAAGGAGTTCATGTAAGCGAATCGCAAACGCCCGGCGCCTTGCGTGGGCCGCAATCCCCTTTCCTATGACTTCGGTTTTTCGGGCGAGATGTCCTGCGGAGCGCTGGCTGGATTCGAATCGCCCCCATCCAATCCGCGGCGCTGCAGGAGCGGCGCGATATCCGGTTCGCCACCGGTGAAATTTTTGAATTGCTGGAGCGGATCTTCGCTCCCGCCGCGCGAAAGCAAAGTGCGGCGGAAACGGTCGCCGTTCTCGCGCTTCATCCCGCCGTTTTGTTTGAACCATTGCACGGTATCGGCATCGAGAACTTCGCTCCAGATATAGGAATAATATCCAGCCGAGTAGCCACCCGCGAAGGAGTGAGAAAAATAAGCCGTGCGATAACGCGGAGGAACGGGCGCAAAATCAACGCCCACTTTTTTCAGCGCTTCCTCTTCGAAGGCGAGCGCGTCTTTCGGAATCTCGGCCGGTTTGAGTTGATGCCAGGCCTGGTCGAGCAGCGTGGCTGAGAGATATTCGGTGGTCGCAAAACCTTGATTGAATTTTCTCGCGTCCAAAACCTTGTCGAGCAGCTCCTGCGGAATCGGCGCGCCCGTCTGGTAATGCTTCGCATAATTTTTCAGGACATCGGGCCAGACGGCCCACATTTCGTTTACCTGTGAAGGGAATTCGACGAAATCGGGCGGCACATTCGTGCCGGCGAAGCGCGGATATTTCACATTAGAAAACATCCCGTGCAAGGCGTGCCCGAATTCGTGAAACATCGTCGTGACCTCATCGAAAGTAAGCAAAGTCGGTTCGCCCGCGGGTGGCTTCGGGATGTTGAGATGATTGGCCACGACCGGCTTGGTCGCGAAGAGACCGCTTTGCGAAACGTACTCGTTCATCCAGGCGCCGCCGCGTTTCGAAGGACGCGCGTACATGTCGGAGATGAAGAGCGCGAGCGGTTGTCCATCGGCATCGTAAACTTCGAAAACGCGAACGTCTTCCTGATAAACGGGCAGATCCTTGCGCTCTTTAAAAGTGAGCCCGTATATCTGTCCGGCGGCGTAGAAAACGCCGTCCTGCTGCACGTGATTGATTTCGAGATATGGCTTGAGCTCGGCCTCGTCAAAAGCGTAGCGCGCTTTACGCACTTTCTCCGAATAGAAGCTCCAATCCCACGACTCGATTTTAAATTTCCCGCCTTCCTGATCGACGACCGCCTGCATATCGGCGGCTTCCTTGCGCGCGTTCGCGACCGCGGGCGGCGCGAGGGCGGCGAGCAATTTGTTTACGGTGCCAATCGTTTTCGCGGTCTGATCTTCCAACTGATAAGTCGCATGATTTTCGTAGCCAAGAAGCACCGCTCGCTCTGCGCGGAGGCGCGCGATTTTGATCACGGTTGCGCGCGTGTCGAAGGCGCCACCGTGGCTGTTACGCGCGAGGGACGCTTTCATGATACGCTCACGCAAGGCGCGATTCTCCAATGAGGAAAGCGCGGGTTGGCCGGTCGTGTTCTGTAATGGGATGACAAACTTGCCGCTCTTCTTCTCGGCCTTCGCTGCACTGGCTGCGGACGCGAGATCGTTCTCGGACATTCCCGCCAGCTCCGCTCGATCGTTGACGACAATGCCGGCGGCGTTTTTCTCCTTCAGCACATCCTGACTGAATTTCGTCTGCAAACTGGCGAGCTCGGCATTCATCGCTTTCAGCTTTTTCTTATCCGAGTCGGAGAGCTTGGCGCCGGCGCGAACGAAATCCTTATAGTAACGCTCGAGCAGATAAGCCGATTCCGGATCTAGACCGAGCTGCTCGCGCTGATCGTAGATCGATTGGATGCGGTGGAAGAGAACAGTGTTCAAAGCGATCGCGTCTAGGTGCGCTGCGAGCTTGGGCGCCATTTCGCTTTCCGTTTTTTGCAGCACCGGATTGGTGTTGGCGCCGGCCAGATTCGAAAAAGTGTTGTTGATCCGCGCGAGGGTGCGCCCGGATTTCTCCAGCGCGACGATCGTGTTCTCGAAAGTGGGCGCCTCCTTCTCTTTCGCGATCGCGTCGACTTCTTTCAATTGCTCGGCGAGCGCAACCGCAAAGGCGGGTGAAAAATTCTCGCTTTTGATCTTATCGAACGGCGGCATCTGATAAGGCAGCGTGCTTTCGCTCAGAAGTGGATTGTCGCCCGCGGGCGGCTTTTGTTTTGCGGAAGATTTGTTCGCGGCCTGCATGGGTTGGACAAAAGAAAGAAGAACGCAGACGAGTGCCATGATTTTAGCAGAGACGGAAGCGCGGTCGCGCGGAGTATGGAGGACAAGGTGTGTATGCATAAAAAAGAAGTCAGCCCATATGCTTCGCGCCTGCCCGGAAGATCGAGCGTAAAACGGCGCTAACGCGGCGATTCTTTCGGAGCGAGGGAAGCGACGATTTCGTCAAAACGCCGATCGCCGCGGAGCGGATCCCAAAAAGGATGAAGCCGCAATTGCCCGTAGCTGATGAGACCGGGAGTTTTCACTGCCTGCGCCAGCTGCTCGAGCGCCAGATCTTTCT
This sequence comes from uncultured Chthoniobacterales bacterium, assembly GCA_964236815.1. GTDB lineage: Bacteria > Verrucomicrobiota > Verrucomicrobiia > Chthoniobacterales > UBA10450 > JACCTI01. The sequence continues at coordinate 33,461 of CAXSFN010000011.1, read as the reverse complement.
CGCCCGTCCAGCAATAGATCAAAGCCAGGCTTTCCCGAATCACTATGCCGTTGATTGAATCTCGACTCACCGGCAGCAAGTCGGCCGCTTGTTTTCCCTCGCGAATCGCATCGTCTTTTTTTCCCAGGCCAGCGTCGATCAATCCCAAAACGCAGAGCGCTTCGGCGTAGCGTGGTTGATCGCGCACGATTTTTTCCACCTCCACGCGCGCTTCGGCAAAGGCCTTTGCCGCGGTCGCTTCGTCGCCTTTTATCCGGGCAACCGCGCCGATGCACCAAGCCCGCGGACACAAGACGCCTTCGGTCGCGCATCCATCCAAACTCATGACGCCAAGAGCTCGCTCCGCATCCGGGAACTGGCGTTGGCAGAGAGCAAGGTAGAGCCAGGCCTTGGCCAAACTCGCGGCCGAGATGGAATCCTTCGCGATGATGGATTCGATCGCAGTGCGTAAAGGTTCCGTCTCGGCCCGCCAATCCAGATCGACCTGCGCGCGTTGCGTGCGAGTGCCGATGTCATCGGGCGCAATCGCAATCGCGCGATCCAATGTCGCCGCCATCTCAGGGAAGCGGCGCAAATATTGATAGCAGAGCGCGACTTGTTGAAGGATGACGAGATTCTTCGGATCCAATTCCGAGGCGCGGTGGAATGCTTGTAGAGATTCGGCGAAACGACCCTGCCGCCGTTCGATATAGGCGAGCAACAAAACTGGACGCGAATTGTTTGGTAGAACGCGCCTGGCCATCTCGAATTGCTCTTGAGCGCGTTCGTAGTCGCGATAACACCAGTAAAGATATTCCCCCAGGGCCAGGTGCGTTTCGCCTGCGTTCGGACGCAGACGCATCATTGTTTTAATCGCCGCATCAGCCAGGTCCAGCCGAGCTTGTGTGTGGTCGACTCCGAAGAGGTAAATCTGGTTATGCGCGCTAGCTAGTTGGTAGTAGGCCAGGAAGAAGTTTGGATCTCGCGTGACCGCCTGGTCGAAGAGCGTGGCCGCGGCCAGCAGGTCTTCGTTTCCACGAGAATTAAAACTGCCTGCCACCAGCGCCTTGCCCCGCACATAGAATTCGTAGGCTTGGAGATTGCCGGTCGGTTGTTCCTCGATCGCAGCTTTTTCCTGCGGCGAAAGTCTCGCCTTCAAGGCTGAAGCGACACTTTCCGCGACCTCGGTTTGAATGGCGAAAACGTCGGAGAGATCGCGATCATAATGTTCGGCCCACAAATGCGCTTCAGTCCTCGTATCGACCAGCTGCGTGGTAATTCGGACACGATTTCCGATGCGCTGCACGCTTCCTTCCAGCGCGTGCGCAACCCCCAGCGTGCGCGCGATAAGTTTGAGGTCCCGCTCGCTCCCGCTCGTGTATTGCAAGACTGAGGTGCGGCTGATCACCTTCAAATCAGCGATCCGAGCGAGATGAGTTAGGATTTCATCCTGCACTCCTTCGGCGAAGTAAGCGTTTTGCTTGTCATCACTGAGATTCGCGAAAGGCAAAACCGCGACACTTTTCTCCGGAATAAGCCGCGCATCTTCCGGAGTGACTGAACGATCTCGCGACTTGGTCCACAGAACCCAGCCGCCGCCAGCGCCAATCACGAGCAGGAAAAAAAGCGTGGTCCAAAGCAGTGTCTTGCGGCTACGCGAACCCTCCGTCCAGGCACCCCAGGGCCGAGCGAACCGGCGCTGTTGCTCCACGATGCGGGGTAGTGCTGGATTGCCAAGCTCTCCCTTGCAGAGATTGAAAATCCGCAGACGCACGCCATGTTTGACCTCGCACTCGCCCAAGTCTTCCAGGCAGGAATTCCAATGCCGATACGGCTTTAAGTCTTCGGCTACTCGCTGCGAGACCAGGATGTGCCCGGCATCGCCGCAATCCAAAACACGTTGCGCAAGATCGATTCCCGCGCCGGCCGCGTTCGCCCTGTCGTTCACATCCATTACCTGCCTGACGGGTCCGCTGTGAATCCCCATCCGCAGCTTAATCTCCGCATGCTCTCGCACGGCCTGGCTTACCTCGAGCGCGCAACGCACCGGTGTTTCCGGACTATCGAAAAAGATTAACGCCATTCCATCGCCCGTCGGCAGACGGGTAAGTTTGCCGGACGATTCCGCAGCCAGAAAATGCTTCGTCCGACGGACGATGTGATTAAGTCGGCTTAGCAGTTCGATCTGATCGTCAACCAGGAGCCGGGAATATCCGACCACATCCATGAGTAGAACATGCGCGATCTCTGGCGCGAGATCGGGCTCTGGCTCAGTCGACATGAGGCTCGCGGAATACGGTGGGGCGAAGTTGATAATTCAATTTCTGCGGAGGAGCGTCGAGCAGATTCACCGCGGCAGGTTGCAGCGCTTTTTTTCTGGCAAACGGCGGCTGTAGGCCCGGTCCAAATGCAGCCAGGTTCAGGACGATCATGATCAGGGCGAAAAGATAAAGACCCATAGCGAAGCCAATCCCGAGATGCATCGCTAGGATTGAACCCAGCCAAATGGCGCGTGTTCTCCTCGACCAAATGAAAATCGGGTAGCTTGTTTCCAGAAGACAGACGCCAATTCCCATCAGTGGCAGTAAGGCGCCCCATGAGGCTATGTAAGCGGGCGGGATGATGTTGAATGGCGAACGAGTAAGCGCTCGCCATACGCTTTCTCCGTTCCACCAGGCCGGCGCCAGCACCTTGGTTAGTCCTCCGAAAAAATAAATCACGCACAGATGAAGCTGTAAGACCCGGCGATGGAAGCCTTGTCGGGTTCTCTCCTTGCCGGCCACCTTCCGTATCTTCGCGTCAAAAGAATAACGATCCGGCAAGGGTGCGACCATCAGGTAAAACAAGCCAATGGTCGTGAAGTTATCCATCCCGTAGGACATGAGGGCGCCGCTCTTGGCCGCGCATAAAAAAAGCAGCCATGCGCTGATCGCCGAGGCGCGGCAGAAAATCCCCACAAGCAAACCAATCCCGGCGCTAAACAGAACTAGCCAGGCGAGTTTGAGAATTACGTCCTCTCCCAGCCCCAGCTGTCCGCCGGCCGCCACCACCCAACCAAGTCGAGGAACGAGCGTGCTCTCTGCGGAAAGAATAGCTTCCGCCAAATCGCGGCTGATCAGGCCACCCCCGTGCCCGGCGAAAAGCAATTGCCAATCGTGCCCCGACGAAATGCAAAAAAGTGTTACCTGGAGGCCGAGCCCAACACGAAGGATGGTCAGCCATAGGTCCGACGCGGGAGGAAAGAAAAATTCCGCGAGCCGCTGAGTGAGTCTTTGCATTTAACCACTCACACCTTACGGCGCCCCAGAACCGGCCGGAGTCTTGAAGTCGTAAACGAACAGTGTTTCGTAAGACTCCTTCTCCTCGCGGCGGAAAGCCTGCAGGCTTGGCAGAGTTACCCTTCCAAAGATGGCTCGAATCGAGACGACGTCGGGATTCTCTCGCCAGGTAGCGCTAGCTAACATTTGCATCATTAGCTCGCGTAAGGCGGGATATTCGATCTGATGAAGCCGGTCTAGTAAGTCGACGATACGCACGCCGGAAGCTTCGTTACCTACCCTTGGCAAGGCGAACTCGACCCGACCGTCCCCAAAGTGGAGCTCCAGGATGAGCTTATAGTTATCCGGAACGTTAGGGGCAAAGAAGCCATAGCCAGTCTCGATCCCGGCTCCGTGCATGTAAGCAACTAAGAGCTGACGCACGGGATGGCTTGGAACAAGACCCTCTCCGAGGGCGGCTCCGGCCGAGGCTTCGCCTGCTACAAGGAAGCGAGAGGCCGCCTCCGGAAAAAAAGTTCTGCCACTGGAGAGCGCTCCGAGCGTGGAGCGCCAGGAGGCTGCACAAACCAGGTAGAAATGAGCCGCGAGGCACGCCAGGCCTAACCACTCCGCCCGCGAAAGCGCCCTAGTCCTCAGAGATTAACGCTGAGACGTGCTGTAACTCTTGATGATGGGCGTAACTTTTGCGACCAGGGCATCGGCTTCTGCCGCGAGATTATTCGCAACGAAGCAGCTGGCGGTATTGCCCTTCGGCGCCTGCTTAGTTTGTTCCTCCACCGGCATCTTCCTGGCACTTATCTGGATGGCAACGTTGGTTGAGCCTTCCTTCTTTGCGATCGCATCGACCATCTTCTCGACCATCTCCACCGCAGAGCCGGTAACGCAGCCTTTACCGACCGTCTTCACGGGCTCTCCGTCTTTATAGTATTTCACCTTATAGAGTTCCGTGCTGTGCGCACTCAGCGCATGATTGAACTTCTTCAGGTCGGAGGGCGATAGGTTGATCGCATGGCGAACCTGGATGTAACCGTCCTTGAAGATCGGCGAATGATCGTCGGCGATGGGGGGAGTCGTCTTGCATGAAATCACAATCGCACTCACCGCCAGCACCCCAGCGAGGATCAACATCGGTCGAAAGAAATCAGATGGGGTTTTCATAGAAAGCCGGTTTGAGTCGCGGCCGCCTAAGTGTCAAGCGGAAAACAATCTCTCGTTAGGCATCGCTAAAATTTTGATAATTCCTCGATAGCGCCATCTTCCTTTTCTTGTGTATAGTCCGCTCACGAAATGAAATTACTCCGAATCGCCGGTTTTTGTTTCGCGTCCGCCTCCGCCGCCTTCGCGCAAAGCATCAGCCTGCCTTGGAGCGGGCATGGGCATGATCCGCAGCACACCGCCGTGTCTAAAGCGCCTTCGCAGCCCTTGGGCCGGATCAAGTGGCAAATGCTCATCGATCAGAATCGCCAGTACGGTGGCGGCAATGGCAACGTCCTCTTTATTCACTACGGTGCCCCCCTCATCACGCGGCAGAACACTGTCATCGTTCCGGTAAAAACAGGGGCCGACGACGGCTTCAGAATCGAAGCGCGCGATCCCGCGAATGGTGCGCTCAAGTGGACGCAAACCACCGATTATTCTTTGCCAGCCCATGCATGGACACCGGCCTACGGAATCGCGCTAACCCCGAAAAATCGCGTTTATTTCCCGGGAGCCGGCGGAACAGTTTACTATCGCGATTCTCCCGATGAGGCGAGCGGACCAACCGGTCAGTTAGCTTTTTATGGAATGGCCAACTACCTGAGCGGGAAGTCGGCCTTCGACGCTAACGTCAGGATCAACACCCCGATTACATCGGATCGTTACGGCAACATCTACTTCGGCTTCGTCGTCTCTTCACCCACGAGCAACCCTTCGCTACAAAGCGGCCTCGCGCGCATCGGGGAAGACGGCGTCGGCTCCTGGGTCTCAGCCCAAACGGCCTCGGCCGATCCGGGCATCAGCAAGTTGGTTAATAATTGCGCGCCCGCTTTGAGTAACGACCAGAAGACCGTTTATTTCGGGGTAAACTTCGGACAAGGCTTCACCGGCGGTTACCTTGTCTCACTCAACAGCCGCACCCTTGCGCCGGGCGCGCAGGTGCGACTGAAGGACCTGCTCTACACTGGGCAGGATGCCTACATGACGGATAACGGCAGCACCTCACCCACCGTTGGGCCCGATGGCGATGTTTACTACGGCGTGCTGGAAAATAACTTCGGCTCGAACAACGGCCGCGGTTACCTTCTCCATTTCGATAGCTCGCTTACACAAGCAAAACCCGCCGCCAGTTTCGGCTGGGACGACACACCTTCCATTGTCCCCTCCTCCTTCATCCCATCTTACCAAGGCACCTCCGAGTATTTGCTCTTGATCAAATATAATAACTACGCGGGCTTCGGCAGCGGCGATGGGAAGAACAAGCTCGCCGTCGTCGACCCAAACGCGACCATGAGTAACCCGATCAACGGCGTTACCGTCATGAACGAAGTGTTTACCATTCTCAGTCCTACTCCGGATTCCGGCATCACGGCGCAATGGCCGGGCGCCGTCCGCGAATGGTGCATCAATTCCGCTGCGGTCGATCCGATCACCAAATCCGCCCTGGCCAGTTGCGAGGATGGAAAAACATACCGCCTCGATTTTGCCTCTAAGAGCTTTACCGAAGTCATCACGCTAACGAACGGGATCGGCGAGGCCTATACGCCGACAGTGGTCGGAGTGGATGGAACGGTTTACGCGATCGCAAATGGGACCTTGTTCGCCATCGGAGCCGCACTGCCATGAAGAAGCGTGCGTTGCTTATTACCCTCTGCTTCCTGGTCGGCGCGATCACGGCGCGGGCTAGCCTTACCGCCAGCCTGTCGGTTTCAGTGCAAAACAGCGCCCGCGGACAAGGTCTGGTCTTTAGCGGAACACTTACGAATACCAGCGCGACCGAAAAACTTTATCTGAACGACATCGTGCCGAGTTTGAGCGGTGCTTCTGCGACTAACCTCACGCTCAAGTCCGCCATTTTCTTCTCGAATGTCCCGGGCATTCTCCTGCCTAACGAGAGTTACACGGAGAGCGAACTCTTCCGCATTGCGTTGAGCGACGGCGCGCCCGCGAGTGACTACGCCGGCACGATTATCTTTCGCGGCGGGACGGATATCGTCGCGAATGGCGATCTGGCTAGTGTTCCTTTCACCGTCCTCTCGCCCGCGGTTAGCCTTGTCAGCAGCGACAGCAATGGCTCCGAGATCGGACCCGATGCGGCATCCTTCACCATTTCGCGCAGCGGAAGCGCCACGATCGGCTTATCGGTTGTCTTTAATATTTCCGGCACCGCGATCAACGGCATCGCCTACAATCCCATCGCGTCGGCCGTCGACATTCCGGCTGGCAGCAGCTCGACCATCGTCCCGATCGTTCCAATTCCGAACAACATTGCGGAAGGCGATCGCAGCGTCATCCTCTCGTTAGGCACTTCTTCCGCCTACAACCAAAGCGCATCATCCAGCGCCACCGCCACCGTACACGACAAGCCCGCCGACGCCTGGCGCTTCGCCCACTTCGGCGCGAATGCGAATGATCCGGCGGCCGCAGACACCGCCGACTTTGACGGCGATGGCATCCAAAATCTGGTCGAGTTTGCGCTGGCCGGAGATCCGAAAATCCCGGACCGATCCGTTCTCCCATCCGTCTCCATTACCGGCGATTATCTTACCATTTCTTATTTGCCTAATCCGGGTGCGACCGACGTCGATTACGTCGTAAAATCGTCGACCAATTTCGTGAACTGGACGGATCAGGACGTCGAGCCGGTCACGATCGGCAATCCAAATCCACCAAGGCTGCGAACCTTTCGCTACAAGTTCCCGGTCAGCCAGCGACCGCGCGCCTTCTTGCGACTGGAACTTCAGCGCCTCGATTGAGCCGGAGGGCGAAATGGTGCGCGATGCAGGGTTCGAACCTGCGACTTCTTGCGTGTGAAGCAAGCGCTCTACCACTGAGCTAATCGCGCCCGGAGAAGGCGGCTAAGTTAGTTGCATCGCAAGCCGATGCCAGAAAAAATGCCGTCGGAAGAAATCAATGAGCCGCTCTTCTAAAAACGACTCCCGACGTTCGAAAGCGCGCATCGACGCCGCGCGTCACAACGCGAATGTACCGGCGGTTTCCATCCCATCGAACCGGCGCAATTGGCTTCTCGGCTTCATTCTCGTCGCCGCCACCATCCTCGCCTATCAGCGGGTTTGGCACGCCGGCTTCATCTGGGACGACGACATCTACGTGACGTTGAATCCGCTCCTGACCGCGCCGGACGGATTGCGGCGCATTTGGTTCTCGCTCGATTCGCCTTCGCAATATTTTCCGCTCGCTTACACCACTTTCCTTTTCGAGCACGCGCTCTGGGGTCTGAATCCAGCCGGGTATCACTGGGTCAACCTCTTACTGCACGCGCTCAACGCGCTGCTCGTCTGGCGCTTGTTGCGCGCGCTAGAAGTCCCGGGGGCATGGCTGGCTGCCGCGCTCTTCGCGCTCCATCCCGTGCAGGTGGAATCCGTCGCATGGATCAGCGAGCGCAAGAACGTGCTCATGGGATTTTTCTTTCTCCTCGCCCTTCTTTTTTGGACACGGTTTCTAGCGAAGGAATCCAAGGCGCGCTGGCGAGATTACGCCGTCGCGTTGTTTTTTTTCGCGCTCGCGCTTTTCAGTAAGACGACCGCCTGCACCATGCCCGCGGCGTTACTTTTGATCCTTTGGCTGATACGAAAACCAATCGGCCTCGCCCGACTTTTGCAGGTCCTGCCCTTTCTTCTTCTCGGCCTCGTGATGGGGCTGGTCAGCATCTGGTGGGAGCGACATCATCAGGGCACGCAAGGCCAGCTTTTTGCGGTCCCGTTTTCCGATCGAATTCTGGTCGCGAGTCGCGCGGTTTGGTTCTACCTCAGCAAACTGGTTTGGCCCGCGAATCTTGCTTTCAGTTATCCGCGCTGGTCGATTTCCGCCGCCCATCCGCTTGACTACGCTTGGATTTTTGTTTGCGCAGTAACGGTCGCCCTCGTCGTCGTCCTGCGACGATGGACCGGCCGCAGCGTGGAAGTCGCACTGCTCTTCTTCGTGGCGACTCTCAGTCCGGTGCTCGGTCTTATCATGCTCTACACCTTCCGCTATTCATGGGTGGCGGATCATTATCAATACCTCGCCAGCGTCGGCCCGTTTGCGCTGGCCGCCGCTGGCTTCACGATCGTCACGGAGCGGTTCGGAAACAGGAATCTGCTCGCGTTTGGCCTAGGCGCGGCATTGCTCCTCTCGTTAGGCCTGCGGACCTGGCGACAGGGAGCAGTTTACTTAAATGAAGAAACGCTTTGGCGCGCGACGATCGAGTCGAACCCGGGCAGTTGGATGGCGCAGAACAATCTCGGCATTCGCTTGGTCGAGGCAGGCCGCATCGACGAAGCGATGAGCCACTACACGCAAGCTCTCCTCCTCAATCCGGAATACGCCGAAGCTCATTACAATCTTGGCAACGCCTTCATCCGGCTCGGCCGGCTCGACGAAGCCCGCGGCAGTTACATGCAAGCGATCGCTATTTATCCGGAGTTTCCCGCGGCCCAGACAAACCTCGCCGAGACCCTCGCGCGTATGGGTCAGTCCAAAGAAAGCATCGAGCATTTCGCGATCGCCGCCGACATGAATCCAAAAAAAGCGGTAGTCCAAAGCCGTCTCGGAATTCTTCTGGCCGAGAATGGGCGCGCGGAAGAAGCTCTCTCGCATCTACGAACGGTCACAGAATTGGAGCCAGCCAATGCCGAGGCGCATTACAATCTAGCCACCGTTTTCGCGCAGGTCGGGCGGCGCGAAGAAGCTATCCGCCGGTATCGCGAAGCTATCCGGCTCCGGAATGATTACGCCGCTGCCCATCTAAATCTCGCGAACGCCCTGGCGGAAACCGAGCGTTTCGATGATGCGATCGCCGAATACACCAGCGCTCTCGAGCTCAAACCAAACAACTCGATCGCGCACAAAAATCTTGCAACCGTTCTCCGCCGCCTCGGGCGCGCGGAGGAAGCCGCCGCGCATCTTGAGCAAGCAGGAAAAAATTAAATCCTAGGTCCAATGCTCCACGGCCAAAAAATCGTAGTCGTTATGCCTGCCTATAATGCGGCCCTAACCCTGCGCCGCACTTACGATGAGGTTATGGCGCAGGGCATTGTCGACTTAGTCATCGTAGTCGACGACGCCAGCCATGACGATACCGTCGCCATCGCCCGTACCTTGCCGAATGTGCAGGTCGAAGTGCATCCGCTAAACCGCGGTTACGGCGGCAACCAAAAGACCTGTTACCGCCTCGCCCTCGAAGCCGGCGCCGATATCATCGTCATGCTACATCCAGATTATCAATACACACCGCGCCTTCTTCCCGCGATGGCATCGCTCGTGGCCAGCGGGCTTTATCCATGCGCGCTTGCCTCCAGGATTCTGGGTGGTGGCGCGCTCCGCGGTGGCATGCCCTGGTGGAAGTACATTTCGAACCGCGCCCTTACCCTTATCGAAAATGTCCTCATTGGGGCGAAGCTTTCGGAGTATCATACCGGTTACCGCGCCTTCGCGCGTAGCTTGCTCGAGCGTCTTCCTCTCGAACAAAACTCCGACGACTTTGTTTTCGACAATCAAATTCTGGCACAGGTACATTGGTTAAATTGCGCGATCGGTGAACTGACTTGTCCCGCCAAATACATGCCGGAAGCATCTTCCATTAATTTCCGGCGCAGCGTGCGCTACGGCATTGGATGCCTTGCCACCGGCATACGTTTTCGCTTTGCACGCTGGGGCCTGGCCCCCCCACTCGTGCCACCAACGGAAGCGCCGGCACGGTCGTCCTCGCAGTAAGGTTTGCCTGAGATCGCCGGTCATCCCGGAGTCGCGAACAACCCGTCTAACTTGCAGTTCTGCTTCCGTGTTTTAATAAGAAGAATGTCCGAACACAAAGTCACTCTTCGTTGGGAATGCGGCGACGCCGAGTTCTCCTACCCAAAATATCCGCGCGATCACACCTGGACCTTCGACGGCGGTCACACTATGACCGCGACCGCTGCGCCTGCCTATCTCGGTAACCCGGCTAACACGGATCCCGAAGAAGCCTTCGTCGCTTCGCTTTCCAGCTGTCACATGCTTACCTTCCTCGCCATCGCTTGTAAGCAAAAATTCGCCCTCGAATCTTACGAGGACGAGGCGGTTGGCCACATGGAAAAAAATGCAGAAGGCAAGCTCGCCATCACGCGGGTCGAGTTACGCCCGAAAATCAAATGGTCGGGCGATAAAGAACCTAGTCCCGAAGAGCTGGACAAGATCCACCATGCCGCCCACGAGAACTGTTTCATCGCTAACTCGGTCAAGACCGAGATAACGGTGGTGAAGTAACCACCTTCGCGTTTCGAAGGCAGCATGGCGTCTGCGCTAGTTTAGGTCTGCTTCTGGCGTGGGCCTGTCAAAGCGCCTTTGCCGGACGACTGGCGCAAGTAAGTTCCAGCTAAGGTAAGGAGATGAATCGCACCAGGCTCATCCTCCTGACGTTCCTGGCGATGATCGCCTTTGCCAGTAACTCGCTGCTATGCCGATTGGCGTTGCGGCAGACCGGTATCGACGCAGCTACCTTTACCTTCGTTCGCATCTTATCCGGGGCTTGTGCGCTTTGGCTCCTGTTAAAGCTGCGAGGCAGGAATGCCCCAAAGTCGTTTCATGACCGCCGCATCCGGGGTAACTGGCTTTCCGCGCTTGCTCTCTTCACCTATGCGGCGGCTTTCTCTTTCGCTTATCTCTTTCTCTCCGCCGGGACAGGCGCCTTGCTGCTCTTTAGCGCGGTCCAAGCCACGATGATCCTGTGGGGGCTGTGGAAAGGCGAACGATTACAAGCGAAGACGCTCGCGGGTCTGGTCATAGCAATGGGTGGACTTGTCGTGCTGGTTTTTCCGGGCCTTACCGCACCGCCTCTTCATGGCTCCGTCCTGATGTTGGGAGCTGGCCTGGCTTGGGGCACTTATTCGTTGCGTGGGCGGGCCGAGAAAAATCCTGCGAGCGCTACGGCTGGTAACTTCCTCCGCGCAGTCCCATTCGCTGCCGCGCTTAGCCTTGTCTTCCTGCCTTGGACTCGCTTCGATCGCGCGGGTCTTATCTACGCCGTGCTCTCCGGAGCGATCGCATCGGGGCTGGGCTACGTAGTCTGGTATATGGCGTTACCCGGCCTCAAGGCCGCCAGCGCCGCCACCGTTCAACTTAGCGTCCCGATCCTCGCGGCCACAGCCGGCATTCTCTTGTTAGGCGAACCGCTTAGCCTGCGTTTCATCTTCGCCTCCTGCGCCGTCCTCGGCGGAATCGCCCTTGTTCTGATAAGCCCGCGAGTCATTCTAGGAAGGAACTAATCTCCTCCAGCGGTTTCCGGACGATGTCCGGAACAAGCGCGCCCTCCACTGGATGGCCGACAACGAGCAGAAGGAAAGGCTTCTCGTGCGAGGGTCGATGAAGAATTCGATTCAAGAAACCCATCGGACTCGGGGTATGGGTTAAAGCAACCAGACCGGAGGTGTGAACCGCTGTCACAAGCATCCCGGTTGCGATCCCGACGGACTCGATCGCATAATAGGTCGGCGTTCGTTTTCCATCTGGAAGAATCCGAACGGGCTGTGCGAAGACCGCGATTAGCCACGGCGCCATTTCCAGAAACGGCTTACTCGAGTCCGTGCCAAGAGGCGCAAGAGCGTCCAGCCAGGCAGCCGGTGCGCGATGTTCATAGAACTCCTTCTCCTCCACCTCGGCCGCGACTCGAATCTCTGCCTTAACCTTTGGATCGCTCACGGCGACGAAATGCCATGGTTGCAAGTTTGCGCCATTCGGAGCCGTGCCGGCTGCGCGGATACAGGTCTCGATGATCTCGCGTGGCACCAGCCGATCGGAAAAATCGCGAACCGTTCGCCGCGCGCTCATCCTTCGATGAAAGTCGCCTGCGTGTAAAAGCAAGTCGTGGTCAGAGTGCTGTTCTATCTGCGGCGCTGGAATGAACTGCGGTGAACTCATCGATTAATCTGGATCAACCCACGCCCTGATACCAGCGGACGTTGGTCTCCTTTCATGTCACATGTATGCCGCTGGCGACTAAGCCGTGAAAGAGATCGTCCATCTCACGAGGAGACTTAGACATTCGTTGCTGTAGCCACCAGGTAAGAAGCGAAAATACAGACCCCGCGAAAGCATGCGCGAGGGCGGAGCGAGTCTCTTTGCTCAGCGATCGGGCGCGCGCTTGTTCTTCCAACCGTTGCTCGATCCCGCAGGCGAAATGAGCTTCACCAAGCTCTTTCACATCTTGGGCGCGGCCGGATTCTACCAGCGCGGAATAGAAGTCCCGCGCTTCCGCGACGTGGGTGAAGAACTCGGCAACCGGCGCGACACGGTCGGATCGGTCGTTGCTGCGAGTAAGCAGGCTGGCCATCTTTTGAAAGAAGTCGTCCACGTCACTCAAGAACAGATCGTTCTTGTCGCGATAATGTTCGTAAAAAGTGGAGCGACTGACCTGTGCGCGCTTCAAAACTTCCTGCACCGTGATGTCGTCGAAATGCTTTTCCAGGAGTAGATCAACCAACGCGTCTCCCAGCCGATCGCGGGTCCGAAGGACGCGGCGATCGATCTTTCGAGCGTCAGAAGAGGAGTTACCGGACATGGCGCTGCGAGAGTGTGCGGGATCCTTGAGCTCTTTCATTCGACAGAAGAACTCGCGTGCTCCCACACTTAGGAGATGAAAGATAACCGGTTAGGCGGAGGAGCGCTAGTCGCAGGCGCAATCGCGGGATTGATTACGATGAGTCTGCATCCATCGGGTAGCCACGAGATCATGTCCCCACGAGAAATGGAGATGTTGGCTCTGCTAACCAAAGCGGTTCATGTGCTCGGCATCGCGAGCTTGCCCTTGAGTTTTCTTGGTGGCATGGCGCTAACCAAACGGCTGACTGCAAGCAATCGTTTTTCCCTTGCCGCCCTGGTCGTCTACGGGTTCGCGGCAGTCGCGATCATGGTCGCGGCTTCCATGAGCGGCTTTGTCGCGCCCGCCCTTATGAGGACACTGGTTGCGGGCGATCCAAGCACCGACACGCGCCGCCTATTTCTTGAATACACCTTTCAGCTCAACCAAGCCTTCGCGTCGGTTTACGTTGTAGGTTCGTGTGTCGCGATTGTTCTATGGTCACTCGCAATGCTCCAGACGCGCCGGCTCTCGGCAGCTTTGGCGATTTACGGCACAGTCCTCGGATTCGGAATCGTCGCCGCCCTTACCAGCGGAAAGCTTTCGCTGAATGTGCACGGCTTCGGGATTGTCACCTTTACCCAATCGATCTGGTTCATCCTTGCCGGCGTTCTATTGATGCGCACGGAAGATGAGCCAGCTGTCCCGCGCCCCACTCTGGAGCGAGGGTAAGCCGCTGCTTGACCGGTCGAGCTCGTACCTTCTAGGATGCCGACGTGACGAGCTTAACCCGAGCGATTGTGAGTGGATTGGTCTTCGGTTTAATCGCGGTAGCAACGATGTGGCCGATGCAGTTTCCGGATAAACGGTCGGCGCTCCTAGCAGCGTTTGCCAACCGTTTCGCCATTGGCCTCACAATCGGTTGCGTGGAGTTGCCGTGGCCGGGCTGGATACTTGGCGTAGTTTTTGGATTCCTCCTGAGCCTGCCAGATGCAGTCGTGACTAAGGCTTATGCACCCATTCTAATCATGGGTACCGTGGGCGGCGCTGTCATTGGAGGAATCCTCCACGGCTGGCAGTAACCAGCGGTTAGCTTTGTCAGGCGCGAAGGTTTCCGCTTAAGGCCGAGTTAGCTGGCCGGGCCCCTACAAATCCGGCCTGTCAGGCTTTCAATCTTGTCGCGCGGCAATCAAAAACTGTCGAGTTAGGGCACCATCTGGACGCGTTTGCCTTCTAAGCGGACAGGCGCGCGCGCTAACACGTCAGGATCGCAGGCCATCGCGACAGGATGCGAGCGGAGCTAGGCAGAACCACCGGCCAGCGTAACGAGTATCTCCATTAAGCGGGAGGATTTTCCGTTCCTCCACCCAGTTAGACGCACAAGCGGACAAAACTGCGGGCCTGCCTGATCCAACCGTGGTGCTAAGCAGACAAAATAAGGAGTCGGCTGATAATGGGTAGCGACCGGCCGGAAGACGCCGGTTACTGCCAAAGCTCTGGTCCAGTCAGCGGACATCCATCGTTCGCGTGCGTAATGCTTCCGCGCAATAGAGCTCAATCGCGGGGCGTATCGCAGCTACAAAATGTTAGGAACCACATCTCCAAGGCTAGCCGAATATTGGTCTCGTAGCGCTATCCCCACAGCCTCTGTCCGGCTTTTCGCGCCCAGCTTCCGACAGATATGCTCGATATGTTTGCTGACGGTGGACGATGAAATGCCGTGCGTCGCGGCAATCTCCTTGGTGCACGGCCCGGCGGTCAAGGCCCGCAGGATTTGAGTTTCCCGGCGGGTCAAATTCCCTTGAGTGCGGCAAGCACCGTGCAGTCGGCGCTTATGCAGCTCCAGAACGAGGATGGCACAATCGTCCGGCTCCGAATAGTCACAACGAACAGACAGCCATCGACCTGGACTGGTGGTGATGAGGACGCACCCGTTCCGTAGGCCGGCAGTCTTAAGCCAGGCGCAGACCTTCCCCGGCAGGAAACCAACCCGGTGCGGACGCGGGTAGAAGCGCCGGAGCCATTCACGTGCCCTAGGGTTTGCCAGCAAAACCCAGCCGTCTCGTGACACCGCAACCGCATGTCTTTGTCTCTTCCTCGGTCGCGCAAAAGTCGATGTTTCCACGAAGGTGACTACGAGAACCAGTCTGCAAGGTTCGCGAAAAACATTTTCCGCCTTTTCCGCGCGGCGACGAGGGAGAGCTGCATTTCGTCCTACGGAGAGGTGTACGTAATTCGCCCCATATACACGCTCACGGCCGAACTGATAAAACATGACTGTGACGACCGGCTTCTTTCATTAGTTGATCCGTCACGGGTATTCGCCAACACGCGTTGAGATAGCGGGATAGAAAAGCTATGAAAGCAGCACACATCGAAAAAACCTCTGCCTGCGGTAAATTGAGAAAAGCGAACGCCGCTCGTCATCTGCTGGCGCTTCTTTTTGTTATCCTGCCTTCGCCGCTGACTTCACAGGCCTCGGAGTCAACGCCATCCGGCGATAAAGACCCGGAAGGGAATACGGGGGTGCTAAAAGAACAGGTCACTACCGGCGGTGGATATAATCCTCGATCTGGGAACGCCAGCCGATCGGTTACTGATCTGAGCGTACCGGGAGCCGTCGGGGTTTATGGCCTTGATTTTACTCGGCATTGGAACTCTTCGCCCACTGGAGGATCTGCTTCTCTTGCTGGCGGAGGGTGGTCGCATTCCTGGGACTGGGTTGCCACTTACGAAGAAGAGTTCCACGAAGTTGGTCGAGAGACCGGAAACACCGAGCCGCCCGTTCTCTACACCATGTCAATCACCATAGCGTTTCCGGATGGGCATCCGATGACATACAAAATCACCCGATACAGTGAATGGGTTAATCATCATCCACCTCCTCCTAAAGCTTTGGGGCCGCCATACACCGAGGCGGAACGTGAGAACTTCCTCGGCCCCAATGCTTCAATCGGCGACAGGTTGATTAATATGGCAGAATTGGGAGGCGATTTCTGGATCGAGCGGCGGGATGGAGGTTCGGTTCATTTTGTGAGCGTCGGGTCCCAAACCTCTTATGAGGGAGGCACCCAGCATGAGGTACATCAGTATAAAGTGAAGGAAATCTTTGACCCCTATGGTCTTAGAACATCCATCGATTGGAATGCCGGTGCGCATGGGCTTGAAGTCGAGCAGGAGGGAGGGCGTGGGCTCTTCATCCATTACGATTATCTTAATGGCAATCCCAGATACATCGACTGGGTGCAAGGGGGCAGTGCAGACAGGCTCGGCATTCCGAATAGTCCCGGTACTCAGACTGTTCACTACGGCTACGAGCCGGTTAGCTTCCTTAATTCTGCAGGAAATACAATCTCCTACTTGTATTTAACTTCCGTCACTTACCCAGATGAGCCGCGAATCGGCCAGACTGCCATAGCTCATTATGTGTATGGGATGTGTGCCGACGGGACAGATCCAAACTCCGGCTGCTCCTTACTCAACGAGTACCCAATGTTAAAGAGCGCGGATGACCCTCACTATGAGGGAGCTATGACTAAAATTCGCTACAATTACCGCGGTATCGCCTGCTACCCCGACTCTCCCCTTCAAGGCCCCACTCCTGCCCCTCCATATCCGAGCGCGCAACAAGATTATTTTGATGCACCTGCCAATGCCATCAAGGAAGAGAAAAGCGCAGACGGAGTGCTAGTCTCAAGCTTCTCGATCAATTGTCGGTCCGGGGTGCGCGTCGAGCAGAATGGGTTGGGCGGCTGGCGGAAGTTTTACTACGGACATATTTTGGGCGAGCAGCAGGGATATTCGGCTTCTGGTTACCAATTGGTCAAACTGACGGATTTTACGACGTCGCCCCTTTATCACACAAATGTGGATATTCCAGACGGTCTCTCGTTTATGCGGCAAAACTATGAGAAGGAGCAGCCGCACGAAGTCTGGGATGGGCGAAACATTAAGACGGAGCGGATCGTCAATTTAGGGGACCTTAGCGGTGAACCTAGCGAAATTCGCTACACGAATCCTCCCAACGGAGCAATAAGCAGCCACAAGTGGGATCGCTTGAACTCGACCGGTTCGGAATCGGCAGATACGAACCGTATCCATAACAGCGGCAAATGGGTTTTTTCGGAAACGGATGAAAATGGCAACGTAACAAAATATACCCGCGACATCCGGCGCAGGGTGAAGGAGATCCTCTATCTGAACAACGTTGGGGCGGTTATTGCCTCCGAAAGCTTCACCTATCACGACGTCACCAATCAGGTGACCTCGCACACACTTCCGAGCGGCGCGATTGAATACAAGAGCTACTATCCTTTTGGCCACCAGTGGCAATACCTTCTCCAAGAAGAATGGAACACGGTTGACCGCTATGAGGCGCGCAAGGAATACACCTACGACGAGCTAGGCCGCGTTAAGACGATGCTGGATGGCCGGGGCCGGGTGAACAACAAGTCGTTTACCGTGCGAATGACCTACAATGGACGGCATAAAGTGATTAAGGTGGAATATACCGACCCCCTGCCCTCCGCTGCGCCGACTCCTCACCCGGCGGCGCCTTCACCGAGTCCGAAACCGACCCCGGACGACGGGAACCAGATGGATCCATGGGGACCACCACCGGACAGCGGTTCGTGAATCTGGAGAAAAAATGATGAAAATCTCGTTTTTCCTTCGGCTGTTGCCGCTTTTCTCTTGCGGCTTCCCACTGCTAGCTATCGCCGACGAATCGTATCCTTCTATCAGTTATGAATATAGCGATTATGGAGACTGCACGGCCATCACTAACGAACTCGGCGCGAAAAGCACTTACGCCTACGACGATTATCATCGTTGCACGTCATATACCGAGCCGTTGACAGTCAATTCCACCGGCACCGTCCAGACGAGTCGCAGGTGGGACTGGGTTTACGACCGGGATATTGAGGGTGTCGGCTTGCACCCGGCCTCTTCCCATACTTCGCACGAGTGGCGATTGCAGACAGAGCCTGCCTACGATGTAGATGGCCATCGCCCGATGACCGCGCGGATGCACGACGTGAATAACCGAGTCACCCAAGAGACGACAGGTTTGATCGCGACTGGTCCCATCAGTTGGTTGACGGGACCGGAGACGGAGAGCCATTGGTACACATATAACAAAAACGGCGACAAGGAGACTCACCGGGCGCAATTAACACAAAACACAACTCAACTGACGACGTTTGGCTATGACATTCGTAATCGTGTGGAAAGTACAACGGAGGAACAAGGAAACCGGATTACTAGCTATAAATACGATTACGAAGGAAACAAGACTCAGGTCACGTTCCCTGACCAGTACACTCAAAAATGGAGTCTCTATGACGCTTTTGGGCAGGCTGGAAAGTTTGTCGACGAGCGCGGAAATGAGACTGATCTGAGCTATTACCCGTGGGGACCGATGAAGAAACTGTACCAAGTGACCACATACTGCCGGACCGATAGCGGCTCACTCAAGCCTCAGCTGACTGTCTTTAACCGGGACTGGCTCGGACGCCCGCGGGATGTGCAATTTCCCGACTCAACACACGAACTGAGTACTTACGAGTTTGAGCAGCTTTCTACTTGGACAACGCGTAAAGGGCAAGTCAAACGGATCTCCTACGATGCCCGGGGTCGGGAAATATTCCACACCTGGGATAACGAGGCCGCGCCTAGGATTGATCGCGGATGGGATAACGCAAATCGTCTTCTGCAGGTTTGGAACAAATTCTCACACGTCGCTTACACCTACGACGCAGCAGGTCAAATTGAGACCGAAGCAAGCTCCGTTAGCGGGGCAAGGCCAAGCGGATATTCGAGCGATGTCATCAGAAGTACAAGTTACGAGCGCTATCCAAATGGCGAGCCTTGGATGATTTATTGCCCGAGTTCTTTTACGGCGGCGATCGTACGTGCTTATACCGCGCGGGGGCAGTTGCAACGCGTCGGCTACCTTCCAGGCTCGTCACTTGCAGCCGCCGTCGTTTTACCTGCTTTAGCCACCTATTCCTATCGCGCCGATGGGAAAGTGGATTCTCAGACAGCGCTCAACGGCCTCGCGACTCAATTCGGATACGATCAACGTGGGTATCCCGATATGGTGCGGCATTATCGAGCCGCAAATAATCAGACTTTAGCGACGCGCGACTATTTGCCGCGGGACTCTCGCGATCGAATTACCGGCTGGAGCAAAGGAACCAATAATTCAGGGAATGCCATGGAAAATGGCCGTGGGGATTGCTTCGCTTATGATGAGGAAGGCCAATTGACCAACGCGTGGCATGACGCGAGTTCGTCCTCGAGTCCCACACCGAGTCCAACCGCGAGCCCGACTCCGACGGGAACTCCCACGAGCACGCCTATACCAACCGCCACTCCCAACGGCCGAACAAACACCACGGTTTCTTCGGCTCCTTCCAGCCGCAATCCTTCTCAAGAGGGTGAAGCCGCCTCATTTACTGCAACCATTGGAATTCTGGAAGGGGGCGGTGTTCCCGAGGGGACCGTAATTTTTTCAGCCGACGGCATCGACTTTAGCACTAAGCCTCTTTCTGCACTGCGAGCCACGAGTGATGGAATCTCTACGCTTTCGGTAGGTAATCATCAGATTAAGGCAACATTTAGCCCCGATGCCAATAGCCACTTCGATGGAAGCTCTGACGATTCTCTGACCCAGGAAGTCCAGGACGCGCCTCCTTCGCCTTCTTATGGGAGTGCATATGTCTCGATCAGCACCCTCCCGGAAAGTCTTCATACCAAGAAATGCGCCCAAACTGTGACGCTTAACGTGAAAATGCAAAATACCGGCGACTTAGTCTGGCATCCAGGGACGGTAAGACTGGTGCCTATTAATGCCGCGTCGGGATGGTCTCCGCCTCTTATTCAACTCGACCGGACGGTGGCAAAGGACGAGACAGTTACCTTTACCAGCTCGATGACCCTTCCACCAGATGCGGAGCAGTATCCACTTCAGTATATGCTGGAAGCCGCTGAGAAGTTCTTCGGGGAGCCGACGGCACTGAAAAATATACAGGTGTCCTGTCCCGAACAGTTGAGTGTGGACTTCTCGGCGCAAAATCCCCCACCGGACTATGAGTTTGGGGAAGTCTTTCAGTATGATGAGATGGGCAACCGGAAGCAAACCAACACCCTTTCCAATCGCGGCCAGGTTGTATTTACCCGCTCCGACAATGGCCTCAACCAATACACCAGCTGGGGCACCGATTTTATCAGTCACGATCAGAACGGCGCGATGTTCAAGGAAGGCTACATTCAGGACGGTGAATTTAACGCCCTCAATCAGCCGGTGCGTCTGCACTATGCCGGAATGCCCGCCGACAAATCGGTCTATTTTGGTTATGATCCGCTCGGTCGTTGCGTGAAACGCTGGACCGGAACTTCTGCTAATCCTGCGTCCAACCCGGCGACGTATTTCTATTACGATGGCTGGAACCTGATCCAGGAAGGGCCAAACGAAGCAACCCCCTCCCGTATCTACGTCCATGGGGCACGGGTGGACGAGATCGTGGCCGACTACACTTACCCAAGCGGCGGCTCATCGAGCGGGCAATGGAATTACCATCACTACGATGCACAAGGTAACGCCATCCTGCTCACCAACAGCTCTGGCAACATCATCGAGCAGTATAGCTACGATGCTTTTGGCAAGCCCTACTTTTACCGCGCCGATGGCACTCAGATCACAAACGACCTGAATGCTTACGGCAACCGCTTCCTCTTCCAAGGGCGCGAGTTTCTGGCGGACTTACAGCTCTATGACTTCCGCTTTCGGCTCTATCACCCGGAGCTAGGGCGATTCATTCAGCCTGATCCGAAACAGTATGATGCGGGCGATTACAATCTCTACCGCTTCTGCCACAATGATCCAGTCAACAAGACTGATCCGATGGGATTACTATCGTTTAGCGGGACGGCGGAGTATCAAAGGCTAGTGCCCGTCTTAGGCAGTAATATTCCGCAGTGGCTTACCGTAGGAACGCTGGCAGTAAATTTTACCACAAGCGGAAATTTCTCAAATGCTGACGCTGCCAGCCATGTTGTCGCGGCTGGAGTGCTCGGCGCTCTCAAGGGCCGTACCGACACGAGCGTCGCGGTTAAGCAGGCGGGTAAAGCGCTTACGGCGAACCTGAATATTGATTACTATATTATAGCTGCCAGATACAACGCGCTCGAGAGGCAACACACTTTTGGTGCCGACGGATCGAAGACGAAAGGACTTCTGGAGCAAGGCGGTTTCTGGGATAAGGCACAAAAAACATGGGCAGGCGGGATTGGTGATTTTTTGGGCCGATGGCGATTAGAAAGGTCGCTGAACCAAGGCTTGCAGGGCGCTAGGGCCGAACAATCCGGCACTTGGGATCACAAAGGAGGTGATCATGACGTTCCGTGGTAATTATTCTAAAGGGTTGCGATACCACTGTGCTTTGCTATTCGGCCTCACATCCCTAGTAGTGGTAGTTGGCTGTCAGCGTACTAGCCCCACGGAAGAAAAGATCATCGGGACGTGGGAGTTTACGGGGCTCGACGCGACTGGACGCGTCGTATTTCGTCGCGATCATCAGGTTATCGACTTGTTTCTTGAGGGCGACGGCCCAAATGCGAGATGGATTCCAACTTCATGGGGAAAATGGCGATTGGAAGGAAACGAGATCGTTACAGATCAAGAGATGCTAGTTGGTGACTATTCACCATCTGAGCGGCAACTAGGGCGTGTGCCGATCCGCGAATTTGAACAAGATAAGTTGGTGCGGGGGGATGGGCGCGCTGATTTTCTTCGAGTGCACTGGGGCGTTGAGCAGTATTTCCAAATGTTGGCGCTGGTCTACGTCATCGTGAGCCTGATCGCGCTTTCAGTGTGTATCTATGCCATCCGAAACTCGTCTTTTCGAAAAGGATTTGACGTGCTAGCCGTGGCTGCAGTCCTTGCACTTGTTTGGTCCATTTCGACGTTGGTTGCGGAGCTGGCACAAACTGGAACCGTCATCATATCTCCAGCCTCGCTGCGCTCGCTAAGACTTCCCACAGAAATCCTCCGGGTCGTATGCATACTAATATTCACGATTGCGTTTGTGAGACTCGCGTTCGCTCTAAGAGCGAGGGCATCCCCCAAAGAAACGCCTTCCGACGCATAGGCTGCTTCCTCCAGCCCGACCCAATTCAGTTCGCTGCAGGCGATTACAATCTCTATCGCTTCTGCCACAATGATCCAATTAACAAGACGGACCCGTTTGGATTAGTAGGGGTCATAGGGGTCAAAGCTTAATATCGTAAACTCTTGACGACGGCGGCCGGTGGAAGGTAGAGAGGGGCATGCCGCGGCCATTACGGATCGAATACGCCGGGGCGCGCTATCATGTGATGAGCCGGGGTGACCGGCGCGAAGATATCTTTCTGGAGTCGGTCGATCGGGAGAAATTCCTTACCCTGCTCGGGCGGGCCTGCGTCAAGACCGGCTGGCAGGTGCACGCCTATTGTCTAATGACTAATCATTGGCATGCGGTCATCGAGACGCCGCAGGCGAATCTGATCGCGGGGATGCGGTGGCTGCTGGGCACCTACACGCAAGATTTCAATCGGCGCCACCGGCAATGGGGCCATCTTTTCGGCGGACGCTACAAGGCACAACTGATTGACGAGCGCAGCCGCGCTTATTTGGCGCAGGCTTGCAATTACGTGCATCTTAATCCGAGGCGCGCGCAGATGTTGAAGGCAGGCGCAGCCCTCGAAAGTTACGCCTGGAGCAGTTATCCGGCGTATCTGCGCCCGGCGCTGCGCGCGGAATGGTTGCGAGTGGATCGGCTTCTGGGCGAGCATGGCTTGCAAAAGGACACTGCGGCGAGCCGGCGGGAGTTTGCCCGGCGCATGGAAGCGATGAGCCCGGTGGTTCTGGCGGGAGAACATATGCCTTTACGGCGCGGCTGGAAGCTGGGTGGAGAAGATTTCGCGGATTGGGTGGCGGACAAACTCACCGACGCAGGGAGGATCGGCCAGAAAAGTGCCGGGACACGCGCGAGCGAGCGGCGCGAGGTGGACGAGATTCTCGCGGAACGATTGGCCCAGGAGTGCTTGCGCACCGTAGGCTGGAAGGCGGAAGAGTTGCGCGCTGCGGCCAAGGGCGATCCGGTCAAGATCGCCATTGCCCGTCAGCTGCGCGAACAAACGACTATGACACGCCACTGGATTGCACAACGCCTGCAAATGGGCAGCAGCGGCTACTTATCCAACCTGCTCGGACATGACGAAATTAAGCTCTGACCCCTATTCCTGTGGTAATTGCCGACCTGAATGCCTACGGCAACCGCTTCCTCTTCCAAGGACGGGAATGGCTGGCCGACTTACAGCTCTATGATTTCCGGAATCGGCTCTATCATCCAGAGCTAGGGAGATTCATTCAGCCCGACCCCAAGCATTTCGAAGCAGGCGACTACAATCTCTATCGCTTCTGCCACAATGATCCAATTAACCGAAGTGACCCAACAGGGTTGGTGGACGCGCAAATAACGGCCGAAGTTCAGAAACGAATAATGGAGACGGGAAGTAATATTCCACACTGGGTGACCGTGGGAACACTTAGCGCGGCGTATTCAGGCTCATCGTGGCAGGCGGCAGCGTACTCCGCGGCTAAAACCGCGGCAATCATGGCACACAATACGGGCCAAGAACATTATGGGATTGTTGTTCACCAAGCCAATTCCAGCAGCTATTACGGTACTACGCCGATGGCAAGTGGTATGAAGGGGCAGTTTTATGGAGGTCACGCCCAAGCGAGTGCATTGGGGGATCTCAGGGTACTCGGTTATAAAACGGCGGCTGGCTATTGGTCAGTCGCGGGGCATATGGACCTCAAGAAAAACGAGTGGCCGGCGCACGTAGATGGAACGAGCGATCTGGACGTACTTGAGGCAGCACACATGAATGCTGTACTAGCTAATCCAGGAATGAAGGGATCAGCGCACGCCAACGATATCACATATCGGGAGCACGGCGGAGAACCTGATCAGCCATGATGACCATCTTCTTAGGTAACAAGCTCATCATGTGGGCGAGCGTGTTAACCATACTAGTACTGAGTCCGCTATCGGAAACATTGGCAGCGACAAAGGATAGCAAACCATTCGCTGTATTCATAAATGAAGGCCGTGCTGATGTTCAGATAGACGTGGTAAGCGAAGACAAGAAGGATAAGGCCATTCTACCACTTCGTCCGGGGACCATTGAGGGTGCCTTGTTTTCTGGAGGACACGTAGAACTTCACACGTCATCGAAGAATATGGTCTCGGGTCGACTACTATTTACCCGTCTGCTGCCGACTCCTATGAGTGCGCCTGAATTCATGGAGAAGGGTACTCGGACATTTTACTTTCGAGTAGCTGACGGAAAGATAGTCCTGGTGAAGCCAACAGATCTGACCTTAAAGGAAAGAAAGTGGCTTAAAGAAAGGACCGCGGCTGGTTGGTGATGTAGTCTTCGCAGCCATGCTGCCGCGGCTACTTCCACTCGTGCGCGCGCTGGCACTTGTGCTCGCGCCATCGACTCACGCCGCACACTTCGTCGGCTCATTAACGCCGGCATCAACGGTCGCGTCCACTCCGGAAAACGCATGTACCGCGTTTTGGCCTGACGAGTCCAGGGAATAGGGGTCAAAGCTTAATATCGTAAACTCTTGACGACGGCGGCCGGTGGAAGGT
>CAXSFN010000011.1:0-8645 GCA_964236815.1 uncultured Chthoniobacterales bacterium | reverse complement strand
TGCATCTTAATCCGAGGCGCGCGCAGATGTTGAAGGCAGGCGCAGCCCTCGAAAGCAAAAGGGGTCAGCGCTAACTATTGACAATTCTTTCTGGGGTTGGTAGACCGGCCTGATGCCACGGTCTTTGCGGATCGAATACGATGGGGCGCGCTATCACCTGATGAGTCGCGGCGACCGGCGGTCAGAGCCGAATGGCATTAAGTTAGGCGAGGTTGTGGATGGTTTTGGTGGGGGGGGGTGCGATGGGATAAGTTGCCCGTTTCATGTCGCGGGCGCGTGAGGAGATGGAAGTTTTTCGGTCGTCGTTTTTTCGCTCTTGGTTCGCTCCGTCCGGGTCGCTCGGGCAAAGTATCTAAGGCGATCAGGCGGAGCATGTCGCTAATGAGCAGAGATTGTTTGTAAGGCGCGAATGGCCTCCGCTTGAGGCCGAGTTAGCTGGCCGGGCCCCTACAAATCCCAGTCGCCTACTTTCCGAACGCCTTCTTTAACTCCGCTGCAGCCAGCATCTCCGCCTCCTGGGCTTCAACGAGAACAGCGCCCATGCCAAAGAATTCGTGAGTTACACCTGGATAAAGCTTATAGGTAGCGGAAACGCCCGCAGCCTTTAACTTATCGGCATAGGCCTTGCCTTCGGAGCGCAACGGATCGATCTCCGCCGCGATGATTGTTGCTGAAGGCAGACCTTTCAGATTTTCGCTGCGCAAGACGGAAAAGCGCGGGTTATCTCCATCGGTAGGATTTTCAAATTCATAGCCGAAGAACCACTTCATGCCCTTGGCACTTAGCGGCATCGTCTCTTTGTTTTCTGCGTACGACTCTGTGTCGGTAGCGTGGTTGGTCACTGGATAGATTAGCAATTGATGCACGGGCATCTGAGCGCCCTTTTCTTTAGCCATAAGGCAAATCGATGCTGCCATGTTCCCCCCTGCGCTCTCTCCGGCTACAGCTACCTTCTTGGGGTCTCCTCCATATTTGGCCGCATTTTCCAGCGTCCATTGATAGGCGGCCCAAGTGTCGTCATGTGAAGCGGGGAATTTATGCTCGGGCGCCTTCCGATAGTCGGTGGAAATGACAAGCGCTTTCGTCATCTCGCAGAGCGCGCGCGCACTGGAATCGTAGACATCGAGATCGGCTATGACCCAGCCTCCACCGTGTATATAAAAGACAGTAGGAAATGGACCTTGACCGGAAGGCGTGTAAACGCGTGCCGGCAGATCGCCATCTGTTGTCGGGATGGTGATGTCTTCCGTTTTCCCTGTGAAAGGCGGCGCTTTTTTTCCTTCCGTCAACATAACGGCTTTGGCAGCAGCGGTCATCGTGGGCGCGAGACGCGCAACAATCGGAGTTGCTTTATCTAGCGGCAAGGGACTAAGGAGCCCATAAGCTTTCAGGATTTTATTCATCTCTGCGGTAGGAGCCGCCTGCGCGCTGAGAGCGAATGAGGCAACGACCGCCACGACAGAATAAAAAAGGACTTGGGAGCGAAGAGCGTTGGTCGGATTCATATAGTTAAGAAGACTTGGACCAAATTTCACGGTTAGCTTAGTCGGGCGCTAAGGCTTCAAGACAACCTTGATGCAGCCATCCTTCTTGTCCCGGAAAGTCTTATAAAGCTCGGGACCTTCTTCAAGCGGGCGATTGTGGGTTACAACAAAGGATGGGTCGATCTCTCCGGCATCGATCTTCTCCAGCAGCGTCTGGCTGTAGCGCTTCACGTGAGTCTGTCCCGTTTTCATCGTAAGTCCTTTGTTCATGAAGGCGCCAAGGGGGATCTTATCGAGGAATCCAACGTAAACGCCGGGGACCGAGATGGTGCCGCCTTTGCGGCAACACCAGATCGCTTCGCGCAAAACGTGGGCGCGATCGGTCGCGAGCATGACCGCTGCCTTCGCCTTATCCATGATCGCGTCGAAACTGCCAGTGCCGTGCGCTTCGGCGCCCACCGCATCGATGCAGCGATCCGGGCCGCGGCCGTCTGTCATTTCTTGCAGACGATCGTAAACACTCCCCTCACCTTTCTCGAAATTGATTACTTCGGCCTTCCCGTGTTTCGCCGCCATCTCGAGGCGCTCCGGCACGCGGTCGATCGCGATCACGCGGCCTGCGCCGAACATCCAGGCGCTTTGAATGGCAAACTGTCCGACCGGTCCGCAGCCCCAGACCGCTACGGTGTCCCCTTCTTCAATATCGGCATTCTCGGCCGCCATGTAACCGGTCGGGAAAATGTCGGAAAGGAAAAGCACCTGCTCATCGGTCAGTGAATCATTCTCGACTTTGAACGGATTCACGTCCGCATAAGGAACGCGGAGATATTCCGCCTGTCCGCCCGGATAGTGGCCGGTAAGATGCGAATAGCCGAACAAACCGGCGGGCGCATGTCCCATGATCTTGGCGGCTTTCTCCGCGTCGCGATTCGTCGTGTCGCAGCAGGACCAGAGTTCCTTTTGGCAGAAGAAACAGCTGCCGCAGGAAATGGTAAAGGGAACCACAATACGATCGCCTACCTTGAATTTCGTGATCGCATTTCCGACTTCGACCACCTCGCCCATTGGCTCGTGCCCGAGGATATCGCCGTCTTCCATCGTCGGCATGTAACTGTCGAATAAATGGAGGTCAGATCCGCAGATCGCGGTCGAAGTGATCTTTACAATGACGTCGCGCGCATCCTCGATCTTTGGATCGGGAACAGTATCGCAGCGAACATCACTTTTTCCGTGCCAGACAAGTGCTCTCATAGTTAGCCCAAGAACGCGCGTGGGCGGTCAACTGGATGCGGTTATTTTATTCCCGGCCGCATTCTTTTTTCGAGCCAGCGGAACAACTGAGGTTATTCGGTTTCGTCCCCATTACATCGCCAGATGGACTGCCTTGCGGCTACCCCTTGCCTCCCCGATTTTTTCCCTGAGCGCTAGCACCACGCCTAACGGAAATTGGCAACCAGCCGGAAGAGCAGGTGCGTAACTCTGGAAGAATTATGCCTACACCAACAAACACCGCCAAGCCAAGTAACCGTCCATTTGCCATTGTCACCGGGGCCTCAAGCGGCATCGGCTATCATCTCGCGAAAGAATGCGTGGAAAAAGGCTTCGATCTCCTCATCGCGGCGGACCAGCCGGCGATTAACCAAGTCGCGGAAGAATTACGCGGGCTGGGCGCTTCGGTCGATGCGGTCGAGACGGACCTGGCCACGACCGAAGGGGTCGATGAGCTCTACGCAGCGGCAGGCGGTCGGAAAGTGGATGCACTCTTGGCCAACGCCGGGCATGGTTTAGGCCACGCGTTCCTCGACCAGGATTTTGATGAAGCGCGCCATGTGGTCGACACCAATGTGACGGGCACGATCTATCTCATCCATAAAGTAGGCCGCGACATGCGCACCACGGGGAAAGGACGCATCCTGATTACCGGCTCGATCGCTGGATTTATGCCCGGGACGTATCAGGCGGTCTATAACGGCAGCAAGGCGTTCATGGACTCGTTTTCCTTCGCCCTGCGCGCAGAGTTAAAGGACTCGGGAGTTACGGTTACCTGCCTGATGCCGGGCGCGACCGAGACGGAATTCTTCGCGCGCGCCGACATGCTCGACACCAAGGTAGGCGCGGGAAAGAAGGATGACGCGGCGGATGTCGCAAAGACTGGCTTTGAAGCGATGATGAAAGGTGAAGGCGATGTCGTGAGTGGTCTAAAGAACAAGATCCAGTCGGCGATCGCTAACATAACTCCGGCCGGCGTCCTTGCCGAACAACATCGCAAAATGGCTGAGCCAGGCGGTGCAAACAAATAAGGAGTTCGGCCTGTCCGTAGGTAAATTACGCGTCCAGACGGATCTCTTAATCTCGGCTTTGGCTATTCGTCATTAACGATATCCCTAGCCAATTAGCCGTATCTGCGACGATATCGATGATCGAGTTAGCTAAGCCGGAGCCACGCTTTCGGAATTTGTAGTTATCCCCATCCAGCTATGATAAGACAATCTCTTCGGTCAGCAGCCTTCGCTATAACACTCGGTTGTTCGTTCTTAGGAGTCATGACCCTTAAGGCGCAGGTTCCCCTCTTCTTCGATGGTTTTCTTACCGATAACGCCGGGGCGCCGGCGAATGACTTCAACGGATTTATTCAGTGGACGGTCACGAATGGCTCCGTCGATCTAGTGGGGGGAAACGTGCCGGGCGTGGACGATCCCGCGATGGGTGGTCGCTTTGTGGACCTGGCCGGATCGTCGAACGACCCGGGGGAGTTCACCACGAAGGTGCCGTTGATTTTCGCAGCCGGCGTGACTTACAATCTTAGTTTCGTTTACTCGAATACCGGCGGCGCGATGAACCAGGCGACAGCGACGATCGGCTCACAACTATTCAATATCGTGGCGACGAACGCGAACTTCGTCAGCTTTAGTCAGGACTTTTCGTTTGCCACCATGACGACCGCTACACTTAGCTTTTTGGATCTTGGGGTAGGAATGGATAATTTTGGGGTGGGAATCGATGACGTCCAGATTTCCCAGGTGGTGCCGGAGCCCGGTCCCATCGCGTTGCTTACACTGGGCGGTGCACTCTTCTTGGCACGTCGAATCCGCAGGCGTTAGATCAAGTTACGAGTTTATCTACTCAGTTCGCCTCGCGGCCAACCGCGACCTGCTAAGGAGCAGCGTGCGTTCAAAAAAAACGCACATCGCATTGGCGGTGCCGCCCGGCTGAGTCGACGTTCGCTTGGATGGCCTCACAATCCTTCAAAGCCACGCTCCTCTCCGTGATTCATCTCCTCGCGGCGACCGCAATTTATTGGCATCTGATCACCGGCGGCTGGCTCACGAATGCTTACCATCTCGACGACCCGAACATTATCAACCTGGTGCTCGCCCTCTTCGAACCCGTCGCGGTCGCGGCCGTGCTTGCTTACTGGGTTTGGCGAAAGCGTTTTCTCTACCGGATCATCTTCATTCTCGGCGGGGTGCAGATTCTACTCGGCGTCGGCGTCGTTCTCTTTTTCCTGCTCTTCGCTCTCTCCTACCACCCGAAGTTAATGTAGAAAACCGAGACCCCGCCCGGAAGTATCAGGAAACTAAGAAAGGGAAACGAATTGGACGCGGTGGAGAGCGTAATGACCTTATATGCATCGCTTGCTGACAAGAACATCTGCTCCCGGTTTCCGCCGACTTCGCAGCACTAAGGCTTTGCGCCGAGAAAGACGCGCATCCGATCCAGCTCCGCTTCGAGTTCGCGTTTGAAGGCACGATCGGACGGTGGTTGTCCTGCTACGTAACCCAGATCGCTCGTTAGGCAGCCATCTTTAACTGCGAGATTACCCCACCCGACTACACGATCGCGCCAAAGCAGCGGGAGCGCATAGTAACCCAGCTTTCGTTTCGGCGCCGGTGTATAAGCCTCGAAACGGTAGACCCAGCCCCACAAAATCTCGAAGCGGGTTCGATCGTGCACGACAGGATCGAATGGCGCGAGTAAGCGCACCGACTCCGGCGCCTGCGCCCGCCGCGCGTTTTCCCCCTTAGGCCAATACCAATCCACGCCCGCGATTCGGACATGCGCCAGCCGCTCGCGAGCGCGCCGCAAAGCTTCGATCATTTCCGCCTGCCATTGCGGTGCCGCGTAGCGCAACCGGCGCACGTAGTAGGAAAGACTTGCACCCGGCAGGGGCGCATAAAGATTCACCGCCAGATCCACCAGCGCATCGATCCGCGCCCGGCGCGCCGCTTGGTCCAGCGGCGCCGGTTCATGCCGATGGGTCCGATACACTCGGATGCCTTTCTCGCGACGCGCCACCCGGAGCTTTCCCCGGTAATGCAAGGCATCGAGCATTTGCGTGGTCGCATGCGACGAGCCACCCCAAAAATTCCGTACCTTGCCATGCGCAAAATGCTCTTCCACCTCGCGCGGGTGCACCGCGCCGCGCTCTGCCACGAAATTCAGCAGCATTCGCTCCTTTTCCCTCTCTCCTTCAGGCGATGCTTTGTTTCCCTCCGCCGGCACTCCCAGCTCGGGCCGCGGATGCATCAAGGCCTGCACCGTTCTGGTTACGAACCCATAGGTGACAAAGAAATCCTCCTCGATGCCTAACGAGACGTAGTGCCGTTCCAGATCGCCTGCCCGATAACCCTTCACCCGTTGACGCAGAATCAAATCCTGCGCCCGGGCCGGCGCCCGTATCGGATCGGCCTGCACAAATCCCATCCGTCCGATCGCCCGCCGCAACGTCGTTGGCGCAAAGAGTGAGCGCGCCACCGCAAACCGACGCAGATCATCCAGCGTCAAAGCCGGGACAGTCATCGTGACCTAGCCTCCCAAAGGCGCGTTAATCGCCGGCCGCAGCCGCACAACATTCTTCATCGCTCGGTCCAACGGTACTCGCCGCCATCTCTCGTAAGTTGTGAATCATGGCGTGCGTAGAAAACATCTAACGAGACCCAAGATCAGCGACCGCTGGCGAGGGCGCGTGTGGCTGCTGGTTAAATGCGGAAGTCATTGAAAGCTAGAACGCGGTGCGGCCCAGTTAGCCTGTCCTGAGTCACCGAATGGAATTCGCTGCATCGCCTGGTTAGATGGTTGATGTGGAACATACGCCATACGTGAATGCTAGACGTTGTGAGTGAAGGGCGCTCGAATGACTTGCCAGAACATATCCCAAATGCTGCCATAGACTTCGCCGAGAGCGACGCGAAACGGCACCCGACGCCGCTGTGCCAGACATAAGGCAAGCACGAGAATGACAGGCGTAAAAACGACGACCGCGAAAGCTAAAACGACGGCGACACACGACATAACGATCACCCGAAGTACTAAGCCGCGGAATAATAACTGCCACATGTGTGCGCACCATCATCTAACGAGACACAAGATCAGCGACCGCTGGCGACGGCGCGTGTGGCTGCGGGTTGAAGGTGGAAGTCATCGGAAGATAAACGCGGTGCGGCCAGCGGTTCGCTGCATCGCCTGGTTAGACGGCGACTTGCTCGAAGGAAACGTGTGGAATGTCCTCCACTCTCTTCTGTGCGTGCTCGACCGTAATCCCGCAAATGCTCCCCTCAGCGTCGATATCCAACTGCGTGTCCTCATCAAGATCCCGCGTTTCTGCGACCGCGGCACCGCGGAACTCGATGTAGAGCGTATCAGTATCTTCGAAATAGCGAATCTTCATGAGCGAAGGGAACGGTCAAAGAATGCGTTATGCACGGTTTCGTGATCCGGGAGAAGTATAACGCGCGAATAGCGACCGTCCACCTCTGGGATCGGCGCCCAGCGGCGAAGGCGACCGTCGTGCTGGACCTGCTCACGCACTGGATGAGCAATGACGCGTTCGATCCACTCAAGCCGAATGAAGGCGCGATCTGGGCGTAGGCGCGTCGCTTCAAAATAACGCGTGAATCGCATCGCGGAGCTTAGCGCAAGCGCGGATTACAGGAAAGGCGAAGCCGTCCAAGGAGACCCAAGATCAGCGACCGCTGGCGAGGGCGCGTCTGGCTGCAGGTTAAATGTGGAAGCCATCGAAAGCTAGAACGCGGAACGGCCAGCGGTTCGCTGCATCGCCTGGTTAGATGTTTCGCGTGGAAGCGCTCTTGAAACCTGCCACACAAGCATGACATCTCCTATGAACACGATGATGAACCCGACATACAGGGATAGTGCCTGGAAGGAAAACAGAGTTCGGTAGGCGTCTCTGGAAAGCAACTCCATGCCGAAACTCTGCTGCAACTGAAAAACCAGCCAAAAAATATACGAGGCGAAGAAGAATAATCCTGCTGAGGCGATCACGGCGAAGGCGACACGGAATCGGCTGTGGAGCGCGCCATAGAAGAAAATGGCTGAAATGAGCAAACTAGACACTGGCCCCAAAATCACGGTGATCCACTGGAAGCTATTGGGCGTCATGTGTGAAGAACATCTAACGAGACCCAAGATCAGCGACCGCTGGCGAGGGCGAGCGTAGCTCCTGGCTGAATGTTGAAGTCATCAAAAGCTAAAACGCGGAGCGGCCAGCGGTTCGCTGCATCGCCTGGTTAGGCGACGGCCGTTGATGGCAAATCATCGTTGCGTCGGTGTCTGTGGGGATGGCGTTGTTTGTGGTGTGGGCGTTGCGGATGGTATGGGCGCAATTGGAGTGGTGGCTATAACAGGCAACGGAGCAGGCGAAGAAGCTGGCGGCGTAGCGACGGAGTGAACAGAAATGGTGGCATCCTCAGCAGCGGTCTTCGCGTCCTTAGCGTCCTGCCATAGCCAATAAATAAAGAGAAGGAGCGCAGCAGTCATGAGCGCGATAGCGACGGTCAAGATAATCATCCAGAAACTGACGCGATCATTGGACTTGGCCACCCGAGCCATCATGGAAACCATTCGCTTCTGTGCTCCCGCGAGGTTTGCAATCTCGGTTCTTTTGGGATCGTGAGTCTCTTCGTGAACGTCACAAACCAATTGTTCGAGTGGCTTGTCTAAGTCGCGATTCGTCTCAATCTCCGATCCTTTCCTGCGATCTTCGTCCTTTCGATAATCGAGTTGTCGCAGCGGTGCTTCGTCATAGAGTTTGCGTTGCCAATTCTGCGAAGGTTCGGGATCGAATTTAGTGTTCATATGTTAGTCGCCTAACGAGACCCAAGATCAGCGACCGCGAGCCCACTGCAACGGGTCACGCAGCCG
>CAXSFN010000010.1:0-90712 GCA_964236815.1 uncultured Chthoniobacterales bacterium | reverse complement strand
ACGTCACCGGAAATTGGCCCTTCATCAGCGCGGTGTGATAGCCCTCGCGCAGGGCCGCGTTCAGGACCGGACTTTCGATCGCGCGCCCGTTGACGAAAACCAGCTGCTGGCTGCGCGTCTGCCGGCTCAAGCCTGCCTGGCCGATCAGGCCCGAGATTTCGATTTTGGCGCGCGCGTTCGGCTGCACTTCGAGCAGGCGCTCGACCAGGTCGTTTCCGTGCAAATCGCGGATGCGGTCGCGCAATGACGCGACCGACGGCAATTGAAAGATGACGCGTTCATCACGCACGAAAACGAACGCGATCTGCGGATGACCCGTCGCCTGCAGGTAAAGTTGATGCTCGACGTTGCGGCTCTCCGTATTTTCGGTTCGGAGAAACTTTCGACGCGCGGGCAAATTATAAAACAACGACCGCACTTCGACCTGCGTGCCGGGCGCTTCGCCGCCATCCCGCACAGTTTCGATCCGACCGCCTGAAATGATGATTTCGGTTCCAGAGACCGCGGACGGTTCACGACTCGTTAGGCGAAAACGCGAGACGCTGGCGATGCTGGGAAGCGCTTCGCCGCGAAAACCAAGCGTGTTGATCGCGGCCAGATCTTCGGCCGAGCGAATCTTGCTGGTGGCATGTCGCTCCAGGCACAGGAGCGCGTCGTCGCGATCCATTCCGCAGCCGTCATCCACCACGCGCACGAGCGAAATTCCTCCGCGACGAATCACGACTTCCACCCGCCGCGCCCCGGCATCGATGCTGTTCTCAACCAACTCTTTCACGACGGATGCCGGCCGTTCCACCACTTCCCCGGCCGCGACCTGGCTGGCCAGGATCTCGGGGAGAAGTTGAATACGGCTCATGGATTTTCGAATTTAGATTTTGGATTTGCGATTGCACGCGGAGAAAACATCTGACCGCGCAATCTTTGCCGCGCTGGAGCCGCCTCGGGCGGCGGCGACATCCGCTCCGATTCACCCGTCGCTCGATCTGCAAGCACGCCGCTCGTTTGACCGCATCTCGCGTCGACGATAACCTCGCGGGCGATGATTAACGTGACCGACAGCGCGGTGGAGCATCTTCGTTCGCTCCTGGAAACGAAAGCCGATGCGGAAGGAAAAGGACTGCGGGTTCAGATCGCGAAAGGCGGTTGCTCCGGCCTGCAATATGAAATGTTGCTCGATGCGCGAAAGACGGGCGACGCCATCGTGGAACGCGACGGCGTGGAATTTCTCGTCGACGACGAGAGTGCGCGACTGCTCAGCGGCGCCACGCTGGATTATCACGATGGCCTGACCGGCGCGGGATTTCAGATTGTGAATCCCAACGCGGCGCGCACTTGCGGCTGCGGCACTTCTTTCGAACCGGCACGCCCAGCGTGAGCAGGCAGGCTCCGTTCGGCGCGCGCGCTTAGATGGATCGCTTTTTTCGCTACGAGGAGCCGTACGGGCGGCCGCGACGGAAAGCGAATCTCTTTCTTTGGACGATCGCGATTCTTCTTCTCTTCGGCGTAGCCTTCGCGGCCTGGCTCGGAAGCTATTATATTTTCAGCCAACCAGAGCGGCCGGACAGCTACAACATTCTAAAGAAGCTGCACAAGATCGAGCAGCCCAAGCGTTTTCAGCTGACGGCCGCACCGGCCGGCGAATTCCTGAGCCCGCGCCAGATGCACGAACGCTACAGCTCGATGCGTTCAGCTGAGCTAGCCAAGACGAATGCGGATCTGGCGCGAAATTACATCCGCAATTACCAGCAGGTCGCTGGTTTGGTGCCATATATTGTCGGGCGCTACAACATCATGGATGCGCAAGAGCTCGGGCCTAACGACTTGTTCACCAGCGGCATGACGACGCTGACGAACGCGGTCGATTTCGGCGAATTGCTCATGGAGCACATCTACCCGGCCGATGCGCAATCGGTCCCGTTAATGAAGCAGACGCTCGTGCCCGGCCTCGAGATTAAACTGGAGCGCGCGCATGATCTCTCCGCCATCATTCACGCAGAACGGCTCTCGGACGGACGTGTCCTGATCACGGCGGTGCCTTTGCTTTACGGCAGCTACACCGTCACGCGCGGACGCGGCACTTTCAGTCTCGAGCCGCCTTTCGATTTAAACATGGCGGCAGGCTGGCCGATCTTTAAAGACGACACACGCCGCGCCGCGGAAGCGCGCTATTTGAGTTCCGGCGTGCGCAATGTCGCGACCACGCCGGGTCTCTCGATTCCGGGAATCGGCGCCACACCGGCTGCGATCGCGACGAATGAATTGGTCCGCGTCGAACCGGCGGTGCCGATGGAAACTCCAAAGCCCACCAGCACTCCGGCGCTCGCAGCCAAGCCGACGCCGACGCCGAAGGGCGGGAAAGTGGCGAAAGGCGCGTCCCCTGCCCCGACGATTGTGGTCGCGAACAAAGCCACGGCCTCTCCGACTCCAGTGAGTGTCGCCGCGGCCCCACCGATCGCGGTTGCGACTCCAGTCGTCGCCCCATCCGCGCTACCCTTAGCCGCGCTTCCGGTGACCGGCGATGCGCTTGCTTCCACCGCGGGCGGCGGAACTTGGAAAACTTTTCCGCCCGGAAAAATGCCAGCGGGACGTTTGATCACGACCTCGGATTTAGGCGATGTCGCCGAGCACGGTCTGGCCGGCGAACGCGTGTATTTGCGCGGACAATTCGTGGTTAATTTCGCGGAAGCGAATCGCGCTGTGCTCCGCCCGCGCAGCAAACTGACCGAGACAGTTTTGCATTTTGGCGCGCCCTCCTCCACGCGCATCATCGTTGAATTCCCCTCCGGTTACGCGCCGCCCGCGCAAGGGTCGACTGTGAACCGCGATGAGGCTCGTCCCTACGAAATCACCGAGGTGCGCAAACAGTCCGATGGACAGTTGAACGTCTTCGTGCGCGAAATCATGCAATGATTTCGCGCGCCGATTGACGTGCATCCCGCTTACGCCGCCTTTCCCGCTCTCGGCTAACGACTAATTCCCGCGCGTCTCGCCGATGACGCGATTGTCCTCGATCCGGACGCTGCTGATATTCTGCTTGTTCAGCCAATCGAGCATCATGCCGCGCATGGACGACCAGCCAAATAAGCGACGATCCATCACTCCGTCGGCCACGGAATTATTCGAAAGTACGATATTGGAAATGCGCACTTTATTCGGGTCGCCATCGGGTGCGGTCTCGACCGTCGCCTCGCCGTTCAGATAACGCCCTTTCATCAGCGGCACATTTTTCAGTGGAATGCTGACGCGTACCTTTCCGACGCTGCCCTCGATCCAAACGAAGACTTTGCCGCGGGTATTGCGATGGGTCTGCAAGAGCGCGTTGATTTCTCCGGCGTTCATCTCGATGCGCTTCGGTTCGCTTTTGTCCGCCGCTTTTTCGAAAGCCTTCCATCGTTTCTCTGTTTCCCTTACCGGCACTGGAGTCGCGCTCGTCTGCAAGGCAGAATCTGGCGCCGCATCTTGAGGCGGAGCCGCTTCATCGGATGTGATCACCTCCGGCATCGGCAACGGTTCGGTTGAAGAATATTCGTGGCGGAGATGATGGACGGCCCAGAATCCGCCCGCGACAAATGCGACGAAAAGAAAGACGACGAGTGCGACCGCCGTCAGGCAGCCCATCCCACAACAACCGCCGGCGCGAGGCGGTGGCGGGACATTAATCTGCTCGTTCATGATCGTGGGACATCAGCCTGCGCCAGACGAGTTTGTGCGGTCATCAGCTTCTCATACAAGCTTTGCAAGCCTTCGGCTAATAGCCGGGGTCCGCTCAGCACCGGCATGAAATTCGTGTCGCCATTCCAGCGCGGCACGATGTGCAAATGAAGGTGATCGGGCACGCCCGCGCCCGCGCATTCGCCGACGTTCAATCCAAGATTGAAGCCCTGCGCTTTCACCGTCTCGCGCAGGAGCCTTTGTCCGTGCAAAGCCAGCGCCCAAAGCTCCAGGATTTCGCTTTCGCCTAACGAGTGCAAATCCCCCGTTTTGCGATACGGCACCGCCATGAGATGACCGATCGTGTAAGGATAGCGGTTCATCATCAGGAAAGCATTCTTCCTTCGGCTCACGACCAGGTGCGCGGCATCGTCACTTGCCCTCGCCGCCTCGGAAAGGAAATCGGGGTTTGGCGTTTCCTTTTCGAAATATTCAACCCGCCACGGCGCCCAAAGCGTTTCGATCTCGGCTTTAGGGAAAGGGGCGTCGCTCAAAGCGCTGGAAAATTGCGTCGAACGAGAGCGAAGTCGAGCAAGCTTTTCGAGGCGCATCCGCGGCGCGGCAACTTGTTGTCTGGGGAGCACAGGCCACTGGCCTGTTCCGTCCGGCGACCCGCCGGGCGGATCTTTGCGTCACACTGCAAGAGATGCGGGCAGTTTTTCTCGTGTCACGCGTCCCAGATGTTTTCGGCGAGTCGCCGAAAACGGCAGGCCAGTGGCCTGCGCTCCCCGAAGGAAATTCCCGAACTATTGCGCCGCGTGCGTCAGCAGAATGTAATGCCGAGGCTGATCGTTTATTTTGACCGACGCTTCCAATCCGAAAGGCACGGCGTTCTTAAGCTCGCGCATCCAGCGCGGCGACTCCTCCGCCGACGCAACCAGCGCATCCAAATCTCCGGAGTTCCAACGGTCGATTGTCTCCGCCGGCTTCACGAAATGCGGCCGGCGCAAATAGAGCAGCAATCCTTCTTCTTTCCCGCCCATCACTTCGTAACGCCAGCCTTTCTCCGCGGCTATGCGTCGCACTTCCGCGCCGAAGCGAACGAGCGCGGCTTCATCGTGGCGATAACCATTCACGACTCTCGCGCCGGCATAGACAGCGGTGTAAACACACGAGAGCGCCAACGCGATCGCGCTCCATTTTCGGAATTCCGTTTCGTGATCGCGATAGGATGCCGCGATCAACAAGCAAAGCGGGGGGACGATCGGGAAAATACGATCGACGCGCTTCGAAGGAATTAGCGACATGAGGACTAACCCGCCGATGCTCCAGCAAATCAGCCACGCGATTTCAGGAGACAAGTTTCGCCAGCGCGCACGCCAACTTCCTGTCACCGTCCGCCACGAGACGACTGCGAACGCGAGCAAGAAAATGCTCCAAGGCGCGAACTTGTGCAGCAGATGCGGCAGATAAAAATAAAGCGGCTGAGGGCGATGCATCGTCTCGCCAAAACGTCCCGCGAATTCGTGCAACACCACTTGATCGTAAAATCCTGGAACGCGCGCGATTCCGATTCCGGCCCAGGCGAGAAAAATTGCCAGTGATGCGATCCACGGCAACCAACCACACCACGCGGTCACGGTTGATCTACGATAGGCAACCTGAAACGCGACGATGCCAGGAATCAGAAAAGCGTAAACGATCGGTCCTTTGATCAGCATCGCCGCGCTCAGAAGAGCAAAAGCGATCCATCGGTCGCGCGTCGTCCACGGCTCGCCTTGCCGAATTTTTTCCCAGATCTGCAATCCCAGAGCGAAGACGACGAGCGCAAGCGGCATATCCGTTCGCACCAGGGTCGCCAATCGGGGCGTGAGCAGATTCAAACCAAACGCGCTCATCGCCAGCAATCCGGCCGACGGACCAAAGGCGTTCGTGGCGGCGCGCAGCAGAATGATGAGCAGCACTAAAGCCGCGGCTAACGAAGGGAGGCGCCACGCGATCTCCCACGAACGCGTCACTGCAAAGAGCGCGGCGGAAACCCAACCGACCAGCGGCGGCTTGGTCGCGATCCTCTCGTTAGGCGTGTGTTGGAAAATCCAGTGTCCTTCGTTCACCATCTCGAAGGAGGTGAAAGCTTGCTTGGCCTGGTCGTAATCGTCGAGATGCCACGGTAGATTCGTTAGACCAAAAAACAGAACGATCAGACAGGCGACGCTCCAGAACGTGCTCTTGCGGCTCAGCAGATCGCCCATCGTTGAATCAAACCCCGGAGAAAATCGATTTCGCAGGTCCACATTCACACCACCAAAACCGACCTGCCGCGGCACGTCCGGTCGGAGCTATTCGCGCCATAGAATCGCCCGCACAGGCGAACCGTCGCCGCCCTTAATCTTGAGCGGAAGCGCCGCGAAATTGTAGCGCCCCGCCTCGACCGCGCCCAGGTCTAACGACTCGATGATGTTGATCCCGGCGGCAGCGAGCGCGTGATGATTGGCCAGGTCCTTTGAAGTGATTTCATCGACCGACGGAAGATCGAAGCCGATTAGCTTTACTCCTCGCGCCTGTAGCCACCCGGCCACATCTGGAGCGATCGTTGGAATGCGTTTCGGGAAAACATCCGAGTCCGGCCAGACGTTTGTCTTGAGCAACAAACGCGGCGTGTCATTCAGCGCATCCGCCCATTCCGCCAGATCGTCGATCGTCATCTCCGGCATCGCACCATCGCGATATTTTGCCGAGAGATCGGCCACGATCGCGGGCCCCACGTAACGGTCGAGCCGCGCTTCTTCCATCGTCCAGCCATCCTCTTCGAAATGAAAACGCGCATCGGCATGCGTGCCGTTGTGCAAACTCATGCGGATCATCCCCACGTTCACACTCGAGCCTTCTTGGATTCTGCCGTTCAGTTTGTATTCAAACTCAACATCGCCCGGCCAGGGCGCAGTTTTATCGGACAGCATCCGCGAAAGATCGATCACCTGCATCACGTCACTAATGCGGCCGTGGCGGCGAACTCTTCAAACGCGCCCGTCACCGCGATCTCTTTCAAGGCTTCAATCGCGTTCCAGCAATCTGAGAAAGTGTTGTAGAGCGGCGAGGGCGCCAGACGGATCACGTCCGGTTTGCGGAAATCGGGGATCACACCGCGTGCGCGCAGAGCGAGAGAGATCGGCTGCGCGTGTTCGTGCTGGAGCGAGACGTGCCCGCCGCGCCGCTTCGGATCACGCGGCGTCCCAACGCTAAAACCGAGTTCGACCAATTCCTCATCGGCCGCACGAATGATGAAATCTGTCATCGCGATCGACTTGGCGCGGATACGCTCGAGCCCGGCTTCTTCGATCGGCAAAAGCGCGCCATCAATCGGCGCCATACTCAAGACGGCCGGTGTCCCGATTTGCAAAGCCGACGCGCCCATCCCGGGGAAAAATTCGTCCGACATTTCGAACATGCTTTCCTTGTGCACGCTCCACCAGCCGGCCAGTCCGGCATCGACCACTCCGCTCTCGTTGAAATGGCGGCGGTTCAGATAAAGTCCGGCCACTGAACCCGGGCCGGCGTTGAGCCATTTGTAGTGGCCCCAGCCCGCGAAATCCGCGCCCCAATCGTCGAGCGCATGCGGCATCACCCCGACGGTATGCGACATATCGAGGCCGATGATGACACCATTGTTGCGCGCGGCGCGACAGAGGCGCTCGAGGTCGAGCAGTTGGCCGGTGGTGTAAACGACCGAAGGAAACAACGCCATCTGTAGCTCGGGATTCGTTAGCGCGTTTTCAATTTGCGCTTCATCGAGAAAACGCGAATCGCCCGCGGGCACGATCACGAGGTGTTCGTCCGGATCGAGCCCACGCAGGCGCAGATGGCTGCGGAGCGCATAACGGTCGGTCGGAAAACTATGCGCATCGATCAAGACTTTGGTGCGTTTCGCTTTCGGCTTGTAGAGGGTCGCGAGCAGTTGATGCAGATTGATCGTCATCGAATTCGCAATTGCGATCTCATCCGCTTCCGCGCCGACTAATTTCGCGACGCGCGCGGCGAGCGATTCCGCCATCGTGAACCAGGGCGAATCGCCTTCCAACCAACCGCCAATTCCGCCTGTCTTCCACTTTTCCAGGACGTCGAGCAGCGTCCGCTCCGCATCGCGCGAAAGAAGCCCAAGCGAATTGCCGTCGAGATAGATTTGTCCTTTTGGAATGAAGAAACGCCCACGAAATTCGCCTAACGAGTCGTTGGCGTCTAGCTGCATGGCGCTTTCGCGCGACGATCTGGCGTTCATCGAAACCGCGATGCTACGGGCGATTGCGCGGTTATCAAAGCGGCGAGGCCCGAACGGCCAAACCTCTCTATCCTGTCATCCTGAGGCGGCGAAGCGCGCCGAAGGATCTTTGACTATTTTCCGCGCTGGGTGACCCGAAATAGTCACAGATCCTTCGCTGCGCTCAGGATGACAAATTAATGAAGGAAAGTCGCGTGGATGTCAGTCTGCAAACAAACTCGTCAGCTCCATCTTCACCACATCCACCAGTCCCTGGTCGGTGAGCTTGAGCGCAGGAATCGGCGAAAGACTGAGAAACGAAAGCGACATGAAGGGCGCGGACAGCTTGCTGCCAAGTTCGGTTGCAGCCGCATTCAACGCCCTGATTTTGTCCACCACTTCCGCGAGCGGACGATCCGAAACCAGACCCGCGATCGGCAACGGGAGCGCCGCTAATTCCCTTCCGTTTTCCACTGCCACCTGGCCGCCACCCATCTTCTGAAGCGCAGTGATTGCCGCCATGATCTCGCGATCGCTCGTGCCAACGACGACGATGTTATGCGCGTCGTGCGCGACGGTTGAAGCGAGCGCGCCGTGCTTCAGTTCGAATCCGCGAACGAAACCAACGCCGACATTGCCGGTGGCGTGGTGACGCTCCACCACCACCAGCTTGAGAATATCGCGCGCGATATCGGAGACGATCTCGCCGCTTTCGATTTTAGGCGAAAGGTTGATTGAGTTCGTGACGATTTGTTCGGGCACAATCTCAATCACCTTGATCGTCTTTCTGTCTCCGACCTTGACTACGATGTCTTTCGCGCCGCCGAAGCGAATGTTCATCGTATTGCGCG
This sequence comes from uncultured Chthoniobacterales bacterium, assembly GCA_964236815.1. Taxonomy (GTDB): domain Bacteria; phylum Verrucomicrobiota; class Verrucomicrobiia; order Chthoniobacterales; family UBA10450; genus JACCTI01. The sequence continues at coordinate 81,955 of CAXSFN010000010.1, read as the reverse complement.
CCTGTTTCACCTCCGCCACTTCCGCGCCTCGATAGGCGCCATTTTCTGCGACCAGCTTTCCCTTCTTGTAAACACGTCTCACGACAAATTTCTCCAGATCATCCACCACGATGAAATCTGCCCAAAAGCGCGGTGCGATCGCGCCGTGATTGCGTAACCGATAATGACGCGCGGTGTTGATCGTCCCCATTTGGATCGCGGTCATCGGAGCGAGGCCGAGCTTGATCGCCTTTCGGATCGAATGATCGATGTGGCCTTCACTCAAAAGGTCGCCCGGCAATTTGTCGTCGGTCGCGAACGAGCAGTTGGCAGAATTCTCCGGCCTAACGAGTGATATAATATGCTCGAGGTTTCGCTCCGTGCTGCCTTCGCGCACCAGGAGATGCATCCCTAGCCGCAGCTTCTCGCGCGCTTCCTCCACTTCAGTACTTTCATGATCGGACCGAATGCCGGCCAGCGCGTAGGCGTTCAGATTTTTCCCGCGCAACCCGGGCGCATGTCCATCGATCAACTTGCCTTTGCCCGCACGAATCTTCGCCAGTTCGCTTTCCATTCCAAGAAAGACGCCGGGATAATTCATCAGCTCCGCCACGCCCGCGACGCGTTCGTGGTCGATCATTTCCGCCAGGTCGGACGCGTGCAGCCGCGCGCCGCTCGTCTCTAAATGCGTCGCTGGAATACACGAAGGCAGCATGATGAAAAAATCGATCGGCAAACCTTTACTCGAATCCAGCACATACTGAATGCCATCCCGGCCGAGCACATTAGTGAACTCGTGCGGATCGATCACCATCGCGGCCGTCCCGTGCGGCACGACCGCACGCGCGAACTCCGGGATCGTCACCATCGTGCTTTCGACGTGGAAATGTCCGTCGATCAAACTCGGGGCGAGATACGCGCCTTCCAGATCTACGACTTCGCGTCCTTCGTATTCGCCGATCCCAACCACGCGCCCGTCATCGACCGCAATATTCGCCGGATAAATTTCGCCACTGAGAACGTTCACCAGTTGCGCGTTCTTGAAGAGCAACTCAGCCGGTTTCTCGCCGCGCGCGACGCTGAGTTTATGTTCGATGTTTCTCATCGTCGAAAAAGCCTGTCATCCTGAGCGAAGCGAAGGATCTGTGACTATTTCCGCTCACCCAGCGCTAGGAATCGGAATTAGCCAGAGATGTTTCGCTTCGCTCAACATGACAAACAAAAAGGACCGCAAGCGCGAGGTTGATGCGTTTTCACTTCAATACCCCTTCCGCCATCGCGTGCTCCGGCGTTGCTTCCGAAGAGCGGGACGAGCTTATCCGGCCGCGAGTCGCGTTGAAAATCGCTTCCGCCGTTGCCGGTGATGCGAGCCGCACTTGACCGCCCGACGAGCCAAAGGCCGCGACCGCATCCCGAAGCGCTTCGCGTACAGAAATGGCCAGCATCAGGGGCGGTTCACCGACCGCTTTGCTGCCGTGAATCACATTCGATTGCGCCGCATCTGAGAGCAGGGCCACGTTAAAAACATCGGGCGTGTCGCCGACCGCCGGGATTTTATAAGTGTCTGGCGAATGCGTGCGCAGCTGTCCTTCCGAATCCCAAACCAATTCTTCCATCGTCAGCCAGCCTGCGCCCTGAACGAATCCGCCTTCGATTTGTCCGCGCGTGATCCCGAGGTTCACCGGATCCCCCGCATCGTGCAAAATATCGACGCGCCGGATGTGATGCATGCCGGTGAATCCATCCACCTCCACTTCGCTGACCGCGGCCCCGACGGCGAAATAGTGGAACGGCTTTCCGCGGCCTGTTTCGCGATCGTAATTAATATCCGGCGTCTTGTAGAATCCGGTCGCGCTCAAACTGGTGCGCGCGAAATAAGCGCGCTGAAAAACTTCTGCGATTGGAATGCGGCGATCCGGCGTCGCAGGATCGAAGACTTCATTTCCGGCGAAGATCGCGTCCCGCGTCTGCAACATCTCGATCGCGAAGGGCAGCAACCGTGCGCGCAATTTCTCACAGGCGTCTTTCACGGCCGCGCCGTTCAAATCTGTGCCGCAGGACGCCGCGGTCGCGGATGTGTTCGGCACCTTGTCGGTCCGCGTTGCCATGACCCGGACGCGATCACTCGTTAGGCCAAGCTCACGCGCCGCGATCTGCGCGATGTTGGTATAAACGCCCTGCCCCATCTCCGTCCCGCCATGATTTACCTGTGCGGTTCCGTCCTGATAAAGGAGCACGAGCGCGCCGGCCTGGTTCAGGTGCGTGGTGGTGAACGAAATACCGAACTTCACCGGCGTAATCGCCAGGCCACGTTTCCGATTCGCGTGCGCGGAATTCCAAACGCAAATTTCTTCCCGGCGCGAAGCAAAATCGCTCGACGCGATCAGCTCATTCCAAATGCGCTCGATTCTGTTGTCTTCAATCTCCTGACCGTAATGCGTCGTGTTGGTCACGCCGCTTCCGCGATAAAGATTTCGTTGCCGCACAAGCTCAGGAGCGAGCCCCGTTTCGCGTGCAACGCGGTCGATGATCTCTTCCATCACCAGCATTCCCTGCGGCCCGCCGAAACCGCGGAAAGCGGTATTCGAGGCGAGATGCGTTTTCATGACCGTGCCGCTGAATTCGACCTGCGGAATGTAGTAGGCATTATCGAGGTGAAAGACCGCGCGGTCAGTCACAGCGCGCGACAGGTCTAACGACCAGCCGCCATTGGAAAACAAATCCACTTTGGCCGCGAGCAGCATGCCGTCGTCATCGAACCCGACTTCGAATTTTCCCAGAAAGGGATGCCGCTTCCCGGTAATCATCATGTCCTGATCGCGGTTGTAGCGAACGCGCACCTTCCGTTTCGTTTTCGTCGCGGCGAGAGCGGCCAGCGCAGCCAATCCGGCCGCCTGCGTTTCCTTTCCGCCGAACCCGCCGCCCATTCGCGGACACTCGACCACCACGCTGCTCATCGGCAACGCGAGCACGTGCGCCACGATGTGCTGCACTTCCGATGGGTGCTGCGTCGAAGAGCTGATGAAAACGCTCCCGTCCTCACCCGCTTCCGCCCAGGCGGCATTGGATTCGAGATAAAAATGATCCTGTCCGCCGAAGGAAAATTCGCCGGCTAATTTCCGCGGCGACCCGCGTAGCGCTGAGGCAAAATCGCCGCGCCGAATGTAATTTGGCTCCGTGTGTGTGCTGCTGGCGGCGATCGCCTCTTCGATCGTAAAAGTTGCCGGCAGCGGCCCGTACTCGATCGCTATCTTTTCGGCCGCGGTGCGACAGGCCTCCTGTGTTTCACCGACGACCAGTGCGATGATTTGGCCATGATAAAACGCTTCCTTATCGGCCAATAAAATTTCGTCATGCCGAACCGCGCCTACGTCATTCAGCCCCGGCACATCTTCCGCCAGCAAGACGGCGTAAATTCCGGGCATCACGCGCGCCGCTGAGACATCGCGCGACAAAATATTCGCATGCGCGTGCGGCGAACAAACCGGCCAGGTCTCCAGCATTTGCTCCTGCTGCGCGCGATCCTCCACGTAGATCGCTTCGCCAGTGGCGTGTTTGTGCGCGCTCTCATGTGGCAACGCACTTTCCTTCTCCACGAGCGATCGTCCGATTTTCTTGGGCGAAACGGGATTTGTTTCTTCGGCAAAAAATTTCCGCAGCAGCGTCTTGATTAATTCTCCTCGATACAGTGCACTCCCGCGGACATCGGAGATGGGCGTGAATTCCGCTTCCAGCGTCGTCAAAACCTCCTCGCACGTTTCGCGGCGCCAGGGTTTGCCAAGCAGCGCTTCTTCCGTTTTGCGCGCACGCATTGGCATGGCCGCGACGCCGCCATACGCGAGACGCGCCTGTTCGATCGTGCCGTCCGTTGCGAGCCGCACAAGAAAGGCGCCGGCAACGGTGCTGATATCCATCTCGCGCCGTTTCGAGACTTTGAAAAATCGGCGGATCATGCGCGTTTCCGTCCCTAATCGTGACAGCAGGATCGATTTCAAAATCTCGTTAGGCCGGAGCGCCGTCTTCCGATAAGCGACAAAGAACTCCTCGATCGGCAGGACGCGTTCGCCTTCAGCCGAAGCAAGAACGACTCGTGCGCCTAACGAGAGAAGAAGGGGCGCAGAGTCGCCAATCGGCGACGCGGTCACGAGATTCCCACCGATGGTGGCGCGGTTACGAATCTGCCGCGAGCCGAAGACGGAAAGCATCTCGCGCAGCTCGGGAAATTCCGCGCCTAACGAGTCGTCAATTCGCGTCAGGGTTACGGTGGCCCCGATCGTCCATTCCGCATCTGTCGAAGTGATTGAAGTCAATTCCGGAATCGCTTCGAGGGAGATAAGCACCGGAAATTTCCGGAACTTTTTCGTGATCTCGAGGCCGAGCTCCGTAGCACCGGCAATCAATTTCGCTTCACGATTCTCCACCATCATCGCGAAGAGTTTCGGAAGCGAAGTGGGCCGCAGAAATTTCTCGGACCCGAAGACGTAACGCGCGGCGCCGAGTTTCGCTTTTGCGGTTTTCAATCGTTGGTCGAATTCGTCGGTTTCGCTTCGTTCCGCCAATGCATCCGCCGCAGCATCACGAATCGCCCGGTAACCGGTGCAGCGGCAAAGATTGCCGCAAAGCTGTTCGTCCAGTTGCGCGGAAGTCTTGAGATCACTTCGGTAGTAACCTTCGAAGATCGACATGATGAATCCCGGGGTGCAGTAGCCGCATTGCGATCCGAAATTCTCCACCATGGCGCGTTGCACTGGATGCAATTTTGGCGCGTTGTCCGGCGACGCGACTCCGTCGCCATCACGCTGCGCGCATGCCACCCCTTCGACTGTCACGATGTCGCGACCGGCCATGAGTGGCAGCGGAACGAGGCAACTATTGATCGCGCGGTAGCAACGCTTCCCGCGCGCATCGCGATCGACGATCGCGACCGAACAGGCCCCGCAATCTCCCTCCGCGCATCCCTCCTTCGAACCAGTCAGACCGTTGGTGCGCAGCCATTCCAGCAACGTCTTGTTAGGCGAAATCGAATCGACGCGCACCGGCTTTCCGTTCAGCCGAAACTCGATCGCATTGCTCATCGGCGGGGCGCCCTAGGATTCATGCCGGGCCTTTTTCAAGCGCAGAAATGGTCAGAGATCCTTTGCCAGCTGCGCAGCTCAGGATGACGAAATCGGAAAGAGCTGTGCGATTAAGCGATCGGAAAATCATCATGATTTCCGACGTGTCTCCAGAATCTTAAGAAAGGATCGCGAGCGGATTTCTTCGATCGTCAGACCGGTTGCAAGCGCTTCGTTTTCCGTAATTGCGCCGCAGGCAATTCCGCGCAGGAAAAAATTGAGCAACCCCTGGCCGGTGGCGGCGTCGTCGAAGACATCGCCGAAGAGCGAAGCGAGCGCAGCTTTTTCCACGAATGTCTTCAGGCGATTGGAAGCACTCGTTAGGCCGCCGAGAAAGAAGGAATAAACCGCCGCATAACGCGTGACCAACTGCGCCGGATGAAGATCCCAGCCCTGATAAAATCCGTTGCGCAGCGAATGCATGTTGTCCTCGAAACCAAGCCGCCAGGCCGCGTGAACGGACTCGCGATTCTGCTGGATCTGATCGGAGGACAGCGGTTTGTCTTCATCGGCGCGGTGCGGCCCGGCCGGCAAAATATTGGTGGCGCCATCCGAGAGATGAATGCCGGTTCCCGCGGTCGCGACCAACATCATCTGACGCGCGAAATCGCAAGCCGGATGTCGCATCGTCTGATCAGCCGCGGTGATCCCGCAGGAAGCGGTGTAATCGTAAACGCCGAAGTGAATGCTGCGGCAACGGCCTTTCGCGGCTTCGATGAGGGAGCCAAGGGCAACTTCGCCGCGGTGATTGATGATCGCTTGCGGGGTTTCGATCATCGGCTCGATCTTGAGCGTCCCCGCGGGAAGTCCGGTTCGTGCTTCCAGCATTTCGAGAAATCGAACTGCGGCACTCATTTGCTCGGGCAGTTGAATTTTTGGAATGGTGATCACAAAATTATCGGGCAGGTGGCCGCCGCTTTCCGCGAGCAATGCGGTGATGAAAATGTCGAGCGTGCGCACGCTGCGCATGCGCATGTCTTCGTTCAGAGGTTTAATCCGAATGCCGATGAATGGCGGAAGCGTTTTCGCAGCCAGACCGCGCGCCACTTCCCCTGCGCTTGCGACCGCGTGCTGGTTCTCTTCGATATCGGGGCGGTTGCCATAGCCGTCTTCGAAATCGAGACGGAAATCCTCGACCGGCTCGCGTTGGAGTTTCTCCACCACGCGCTCGTAAATTTTCTCGGAGAGCTGCTCGTTCGGACTCAGGCCGAGCACGCGCGCGAGGGCGGCGGCATCGGGCGCGTACGCTTCCAACGACCTGAGGGCGACTGCGCCTAGTTTCTGCGCGGAGTCCGCTTTGAAGAGATGCGCACCGCCATAAACGGTGTGCACCGCCTGGCGGCGATTGGATTCGCCCGGATACCGGCGCATGAAAGAGCGGTTCGCGTCGCTCAAAGTGGCGCTGATCTTTTCAACTTCTTCCGGCCAAAGACTGGTGCGCGATTTCATTTTGTTAATACCGCAACGAAGGCTGTCATCCTGAGCGAAGCGAAGGATCACTGATCATTTCTTCGGCGCTGGTGTCGCAATTGTCGATTGCCGCTTCCGATTCCAGATCGGCGCTCAAGTCGAACCAGCGAGGATTGTTCTGTTCGATCAAAGCGATCTTCTTCGCGCGCAACCAGCCTTTCAGTTTTTTCCCGCAGGCAATCGCGTTGTTTACGTCGCGGACGTGGTCGAACCAGACGAGACGGTTAAGATTATAACGCTGAGTAAATCCCGCGATTTCGCTGCGTTTATGCTGATACATGCGGCGTTCAAGACTGTTGGTTACGCCGATGTAAAAGGTGGTGCGGTGTTTGTTCGTCAGGATGTAAACGTAGTAATTGTGATCGCGCATCGCCCGCGGAAATAGTCAGAGACCCTTCGCTTCGCTCAGGATGACAATGTTAGGGAGCGTTGCCAATAAGAGAGCGCGTTCGATAAATTGGGATGCGTTCACAAATGGAATGCGCTCAATCGGAGTGCGTTCACAATCGGAGTGCGTTCACAATCGGAGTGCGTTCACAATCGGAGCGCGCCCACAATCGACGCGGGCCCACGATCGAAGTGCCCCAAAATCCAAGCGAGCGCGCAAAACGAATCCGCGCGGTGTAGCGAACCGAGCGTGCCCATTTCGATCACCCTAAAAGCTGTCATCCTGAGCCGCGAAGACGGCGAAGGATCTCTGACTATTTCTGACGATCTGCGATCTCAAGACGGCCGAGACGGCCTAACCAGTCTTCCTCGCGGCCCAGCGCCAAACTGACCATCCTCGAAAATGATCGCCCCGCGCAAAAGTGTGCGCACGATCCGCCCTCGTAATTTTCGTCCGACGTACGGGCTGTGCCGATGACGATAATGCAGCGCCTCGCCCGTCACAGTTTCGGTCGCATTCAGATCGACCAAGGTCAGATCGGCATCTTTGCCAACCTGCAACCCACCCTTTTCCGCGATGCGGAAACGTTCCGCGACTCCCGCACTTGTTAGTCGATCGATCTCCGGATGCGAAATTTTCCCGGGGGCATCGACGAGCAACGAGAGGAGATGCTGACAACCCGAAATCCCGCCCCACACTTGAGAGAAATCTTGCGCTTCTTTCATTGTCCACGGCGACGGCGAATGGTCGGAGCCGATCGTCGCGATCTCGCTCAGGCGTTGCCAGAGATCATCTTGGTCGTCGCGCCGACGCAAAGGCGGCGCGCATTTCGCGACCGCGCCCAACCGCACCATGTCTTCCTCGGTGAGAAACAAATAATGCGGACAGGTTTCGCAGGTTACATCCACGCCTTGCGCACCAGCCTCGGACACGATCGCAACGCCGCGGCCACAACTGACATGCACGATGTGCAACCGGCAGCCCGTTTCATGCGCCAGGTCAATCGCAATCCGGATCGCGGCCAGTTCAGCTGCGATCGGACGCGAATCGAGATACTCCCGCACGCTGCCGTCGCCCGATTCACTGCGAATCAACTCGTTAGACTCGGCATGAACCGCAACGAGCAAATCCAGTTCGGCCGCCCGTTCCATCCCGGCGCGCAATGTTGCGAGATCGACGGCGGGAAAATCATCAATCCCGCTCTCACACATAAAGGCTTTGATCCCGACCACGCCTCGATCGCGGAGCGTCTCCAGCTGATCGAAATTTCCCGGCACCAATCCGCCCCACAAACCAAAATCGACTAACGAGTTCTTTTCCGCCGCCGCGCGTTTTGCATCGAACGCTGAGCCGTTGGTGGTGGGCGGATGCGCATTGAGCGGCATATCGAAAATCGTCGTCGTCCCACCCGCCGCCGCCGCGCGCGAGCCAGTCGCGAAACCTTCCCAATCAGCGCGACCCGGCTCGTTGAAATGAACGTGCGCGTCGATCACGCCCGGAAAGATCGCGAGATCGGTCGCGTCTATTTCCTGCGCGGCCGATCCGGAAAGGTTTTTGCCTAACGAGACAATTTTGCCACCACTGATTCCGATGTCTTGCCCGCTCCGCACGAGCAAATCGAAATCATTCATTCGTTAGGCATTCCCCAGGCGCGCAGTCGACTCACGCCGCCATCGGGGAAAATGTTGAGCCGAAGGTGCGTGCAGTTCCGGATCGGAGCGAGCTCGTCTTCGAAGAGATGCTGCCGATGCGCCTCCAATTTCGTCTGCGGCAAAATTTCACTCCAGCCCATGCCGCCGCCGGTTAATTCTTCGACGGACGCGTCTGGCGCTACGCATCCTTCGATCGAACAGGTGTCCGGATAGTTTCCTTTGAAGTGGTTGGTATCGACCTCGATTTTCCGAATCGTCCCCGGCAGCCCCAGCTTCAAAATAATCCAATCGTATCCGGGACCGCGCCGGCGTTTTGTTTCCCAGCCGTCTCCCATATTTTCGGAACGACTAGGCATGATCAGATTGTTCATCGAGCTGAAAAACATGTCGCTGCAGGCCAACGGCACTCCTCCATTTTCAACCGCCGCGAGGTCGACCAATTCTCCTGCTTTCAGCCGGCTCCAATCCGGGAGGACGACGCCGTAAACGCGAAGACGCGCCACACCGCCGTCGGGAATAATATTCAACCGCAGATGGGTCCAAGTCGCCTCACTCGTGACGGCGAATCGATTTTGTGAGCCGGGATTCAGCGCAGATTTCGCGAGGATGGGCGTCCAGGGGAGACCTTCGACTGCGGAATGCTCGCGCGGGAAATCATTCGTTAGGCAGATCGCGTCGAGCGATGCGAAGGGCGGATGATTGCCGAGGAAATGGTTGGTATCGATATCGACTTCTTTGATGCGGCCGCGCAATCCCAACTGCACCACACACCAATCATGTCCGGGCGTGCGGCGGCGGCGGGTTTCCCACCCATCCATCCATTTGCCGTGAGCGGTATATTTGTCCGGAATGAAGATCCCGCGGCCCGGTTTCAGGAGATTTTCCTTCTCCGCAAAGAACTCGTCATTCGCCAAAATCGCAATGCCGCCGACACGACCCGAAGCCAGGTCGACCAAACCAGCAGGCGCGGAGACTGGTGGGTCGCCTGTGTTCATTCAACTGCCGCGATAGGTGCTATAGGCCCACGGAGAAACGAGCAGCGGGACATGGTAATTGGTTCCTGCGTCGGAGATGTTGAAGCGAACCGGGACGCGGTCGAGGAAGCGTTTGTCGCCAAAGTAGTCGCCGACTTGGAAAACAATTTCATAGCTGCCAACGGCGAAGTCCTCCGCGCTAAGAAGCGGTGCATCGGTGCGGCCATCGGAATTAGTCGTTAGGCTCTTGAGTAATTTCGAATCGCCTAACGACCAAAGCTCGATCTTCATCCCGGCGGCGGGCCGGCCATGCGCGGTATCGAGGACGTGAGTGGTCAGCGATGCGGATGACTTCACGGCGGGCGGTTCTTTGTCTGTCATGGCGAGTGAAGCGCTCAGAATGACAGTTCCTGCAGAGGGATGCCAGAGTCAGTTCAGGTAACCAGATCGTTCAGGCGCAGCCGGGCGATTTTGTAAATCTCCGCGAGCGCAATCTTAATTTCCTCCTCGCGCGAATTCTGTAAACGCCCCGGAAAAGCATCGAGCATCGCGGCTTTCTTATTCAACCGCGCGCAGATGACGAACGGAAAACCAAAACGCTCACGGTATTGCGCGTTATAAGTCTGAAACTTTTCCGCCTCCTCCTTCGAAAGATCACCTAAGCCCGCGCTGGCTTGTTCGTTTTGCGATTCCTGCGTTAGCTGCGCGCGGGTCACGAGATCGGGATGAGCGCGGATGAGCGCGAGCTGCTCGTCGCACCTGGCGGCCTCGACCTGAGCGCGGAGAATGGCGAGCAAATGTTCTGCGCTAGTGAAGGGACGCTGCGGCCAACTACGTTCCGCGATCCAGGGCGAATGCTCGAAGACCGGACCGACGACACGAACAAACTCGGTCTGATCCATCGCATTCAACTGCTCGAGGTTTGGCATCGCGTTGCCGGCTTAAACGAATTAGTTCTGAGCGACAATGACGAAGGTGATCGAGCATCGCTACGGCAAGGCGCGCGTGCGGGTGATGAAAATTCTACGCGAAGGCGCCACGCAAACCTTGAAAGAGATCGAAGTGCAGGCGCTTTTGCGCGGCTCCTTCATCTCCTCATACACGAGCGGCGATAACAGCAAACTGGTCGCGACCGACACGATCAAGAACACGGTCAACGTCATGGCGCAGCAGCATCTTGGAGCTGAGATCGAGCCGTTCGCGATCACGCTCGGAGCGCATTTCGTTTCGCGTTATCCACAAGTGCGGCAAGCGGAAATTGAGATCACCGAGCGCAAATGGGAACGCATGATGATTGAGGGAAGACCGCATCCTCATTCCTTCGCAGCCGGGAGCGAGGCACGGAAGTTCACGCGCGTCGTTTGCACGAACGATTCCGTGTTGGTGCAGTCGGGCATTCGCGGTCTCGTGATTCTGAAATCGACCGGATCCGGGTTCGAAAATTATCCGAGAGACGAATTCACCACCCTACCGGAAACCAATGACCGCATCCTTGCGACATCGTTTAGCGCAACCTGGCAATTCAAGACGCAGCCTTCGAGTTACACGACCACGAATGAGACCATCCTCGCGGCGATGCTAAAAATTTTCGCGGACAACTACAGCCCGTCCGCGCAGACGACATTATTCCAGATGGGCGAAGCCGCGCTCGCTGTTTGCGCGGAGATTGAACGCCTCGATCTCGAGATGCCTAACAAACACTGCCTCCCGATCAACCTCGCGCCTTTCGGCCTGGAGAATCGAAACGAAATTTTCCTTCCGACGGACGAGCCGCATGGCCAGATCGAAGTGACCGTGACCCGCGATGATTGATGCGCTCCTCGCGGAACTGATCGCCGCGCGACAAGCACGAATTCCCTGCGCGCTGGTCACGATCGCGGCCACGAGCGGCTCGGTCCCGCGGGCCGCGGGATCGAAGATGCTGGTCTATGCCGATGGGAAAATCCGCGGCACAATCGGGGGCGGAAAATTCGAGGCGCTCGTCCTGGCAGAAGCGCTTGCCGTCCTGCGCGCGAAGACGCCGTTGCTAAAAAGCTACCCGCTACACGAGGGCGAACCGGAATCATTCGGAGCGATTTGCGGAGGCGAAGCCACCGTCCTGATTGAGCCGCAGATTCTAAGTGAAGCGATCTATCTGATCGGCGGTGGACATTGCGCGCGAGCGATTGCGAAACTCGCGAGCGAGAGCGGATTCTTTGTCAGCGTGGTGGAAGATCGCGAAGAGACGCTCGACGACTTTCCGCTGGCTGTTCAGCGGCTGACGAATGTTTCTCCGCCGGAGTTTATTGCCGCGCATCCTTGGCGCGAGGACGAAGCCCTCGTCATTGTCAGCCGCAATCACGAAATCGATCGCGAAGCGCTCGCCGCTGCCATGCAACACGAAGGCGCCGGTTATGTCGGCATGATCGGCAGCCAGCGAAAGGTACGTTTAGTTTTCGAATACCTGCGCGGACGCGGCGTGCCTAACGAGACGTTAGCCCGGGTCTATGCGCCGCTTGGATTGGACATTGGGGCAGACTCGCCGGCAGAAATCGCAATCAGCGCGCTGGCCGAAATCATCGCAGTTCTGCGGCAGCGGCGCAGCGGGCACTTACGCCGCACGTTGTAGCCGGGACCGCTGACCTCGGCTCCAGGGCTACGTTTTCGTCTTGCTGCGCGTCACGCGATGCGTGGCGAGCGCTGTCAAAATTTCGGGATCTCCTTCCGCCCAGGCGTTATCGATCTTCATTCGCCGAAAGCGCCACCTCTCGCCGTCGCGCACCAGCTCGGCGCGGTACCGATTCATCAAGAGCGCGAAGTCGGAACCGCGGCGCGAACCCTGTCCCGGCATGAAATGCTGCGACATAATGTAGGCGTGCATCGTGGCCGTATCACCGTTCACTTCGATCTGGATGTTGCTCGCGTTATGGCTGGTATCGAGCGGGCCGAGCATCGGAATGAGAACCTGCAAAGCCTGCTCGCGCCCGTTGATCAACGGAAATTTGATTCCAATCCTTGTGGCCGCAGAGGTGAAATCGATCACGCAATCTTCCGTCAAGGCCGAGGCCAGTTTCTCAGCATCGCCGTGATCGAGACCAAATGCGTAGCGGTAAAGGGCATCGGCGATTTCCGTTCGATCGTAAGCAAGTTGAGCGAGTTCCTTCGAATCCATGGGCGTCAACCTAGCGGCTCAAGGTCCGGGCCGTAAAGCCGCCGCTACGAACACACGTGCGCGCGTCTCAGTCGCATCATCGCAGGGCGGTTTATCAATTTCGGGGCGTTGCGTCTGCCTCTCAACACCGCGAAGCCGCGCGTGGTTCGTCGTTTGACGCGTTTCTGGAAGGGAAATAGCCTCGTCTCATGACCCCCGTCGTCGGCTCGCCATCTTCGCCTTCAGAAAGCGACCTCGCTTCTTCGGTGCAAGCGCCGATCGATCTGGAAAATTGGATCGAAACGAACAGTCATCTCTTCAAACCTCCGGTTAGTAATCGTTACCTCTACGAAGGGCGGGATTTTTTTGTCATGATTATCAAAGGCCCGAACGCGAGGAATGATTTTCATCAGGTCGATTCGGAAGAGTTTTTCTACCAACTCAAAGGCAATATCAAAGTGCGGATCCGCGAGGGCGGCCGCATCGTGGATCATCTGGTGCGCGAAGGTGAGACGTTTTTCATTCCGCCAAATGTGCCGCATGCGCCGGTCCGGCCGCCCGATACGCTCGGCATGGTGGTGGAACGGCGGCGCCCGGCGGGCGAGCATGAGCATGTGATTTTCTACTGCGAAAACTGCGAGGCGCTGGTGGAAGACATCGATTTCGATTGCGGCGATATCGTCCAGCATTTTAGCCAGGCGATGCTCGATTTCTGGAATGATGACGCGCGCCGCACCTGCAAAAATTGCGGGAGGAAAGTGGAGCGGGCGGAGCCGGTTAAGCCGTTCCAGCTTTGACTTCTTTTCCTCGGTGAACGAGGCGTCTTTCGATGAACGAGCCGTCCAGCCCGATCGAAGACGCACCAGTCGCGCGCATGACGAGCGCTTCAGTCGGCAAAGGCGCGCGGGCTGGTTTCGCGCTCGCGGTCCTCGTCCTGCTGGCAAGCGGCTGGATCTCGTATCACAATCTCCAGCGCATTTCTCGGAATGCGGCCTGGGTGGTGCACACTTATCAAGTGCTGGACACTTTGCGCGACGTCTCCGCAAATTTGACAGAGGCAGAAAGTGGCCAACGCGGTTATATCGTGACTGGCGAAGCCTCGTATGCGGAACCTTATCGCGCGGCCGCGACCTCGCTGCGCGGGCATTTGGACAAGATAAGAAATTTAGTCTCGGATAATCCACCCCAGGAAGAACGCGCGAAACTTCTCGACCAGAAATGCAGCGCCCGGTTTCAAACTCTCGGGCTGGGGATTGCGGCGCGGGAGGCGAATGGATTTGAGGGGGGGAGAAATTTCATTCTCAGCGGCCAGGGCAAGCAGGAGATGGAGGAAGTTCGCGCTCAAATTGCGGAGATGGTCTCGGTCGAGTTTGGGCTGCTGGCGACGCGCGAGGCGCAATCGCGCGCCAGTTATTCGAATGCGATCCTCACTGTGATCACGAGCGGATTGCTCGGCCTCACGCTCGTCGGAACTGCCTATGCCATGGCCGCGCGCGAAGTGGCGACGCGCCACAGTTCGGCCGAATCGCTTCTCCGGGCAAACCAGGAACTGGAAGGCCGCGTGCAGGAACGGACCGCGGAATTGGAAGGAACGAACGAGTCATTGCAGCGCAGTAACCGCGAGCTGGAACAATTTGCTTCGGTCGCCTCGCACGATTTGCAGGAGCCGCTGCGAAAGATCCAGGCGTTCGGCGATCGATTGCAGACAAAATGCGCCGCCGAGCTGGGCGACAATGGCCGCGAATATCTGGCGCGCATGCAAGCCTCCGCCACTCGGATGCGCAGCTTGATCGATGCGCTTCTTTCTTTCTCCCGCGTGACCACGAAGGCCCAGCCGTTTGTCCCGGTCAATCTCGACATGACTGCGCAGGACGTTGTCTCGGATTTGGAAGATCGCGTCCTCCGAACGGGCGGCCGGATCGAGGTCGGACCGCTGCCGACGATCGATGCCGACCCATTACAGATGCGCCAGTTGTTTCAAAACTTGATTGCGAATGGCCTGAAGTTTCATCAGCCGGGAAATGCGCCTGTCGTGCAAGTGGAAGCGCGCCTCTTGAACAACAATGGCGAAAGTGACGGCGAAGCCCCCGTCTGTGAAATCGCGGTGCGCGATAATGGCATTGGGTTCGAAGAAGTTTATCTCGATCGTATCTTCGAACTTTTTCAACGGCTGCATGGCCGACAGGAATATGAGGGCACAGGAATGGGACTGGCAATTTGCCGTAAGATCGCGGAACGCCACGGTGGCGGCATTACGGCAAAGAGCGCGCCGGGAGACGGCGCGACCTTTTTGGTTACACTACCGCTGCGGCAAATGAAAGAGTCATAGACTATGGAAATCACTGGCAAACCAATCACGATTCTAATGGCGGACGACGACGCGGACGATCGTCTCATGACGAAGGAAGCATTCGAAGAAAGCCGGCTGGTTAACGACCTGCGCTTCGTCGAAGACGGCGTCGAGCTGCTCGATTATCTGAAACGCCGCGGCAAATATTCCGATCCCGCCACTTCGCCGCGCCCCGGTTTGATCCTGCTCGATCTAAACATGCCGAAAAAGGACGGCCGCGAAGCGTTAAAAGAAATCAAGGCCGATCCGAAGTTGAAGAGCATTCGGATTGTCATCCTCACGACTTCGAAAGCGGAGGAGGATATTTATCGCACCTACGATTTGTCGGCTGCTTCCTACATCACCAAACCGGTCACCTTCGCCGGCATGGCCGAAGTCGTAAAAGTGCTAGGTAAGTACTGGCTCGAGATTGTGGCGCTGCCGGGCGAAGACAACGGAAACGAGAATGGATAGCAATCAGGTTCGCGTCCTTCTGGTGGAGGACGATCCGGACGATTATTATCTAACAAAAGATCTGCTCGCCGAAATTCCGGGCAGCAAGATCACGCTTGAGTGGGCGCGTGATTTCGAGTCCGGCCTTCACGCTTTAGGCCGCTGTGAGCACGATGTTTATTTGCTCGATTACCGGTTAGGCAAAAGCGACGGCCTCGCCTTGTTGCGGGAAGGATTGCGGCACGGCTGCAAGGCGCCGGTCATTCTCATCACCGGCCAGCAGGATCGCGAGCTAGCCTTGCAGGCTTTGGAAGCGGGCGCGGCCGATTATCTGGTCAAAGGTCAGATCGATGCCGGGGCGCTCGAGCGTTCCATCCGTTACGCGCTGCAACAGAAACGCCTCGAAGTCGAGCTCGCGCGCAAGGTCGCCGAGCGGACCGCGGAGTTGGAACGAACCAACGCGGCCTTACGCGAAAGCGAATCGGCGGTGCGCGAAAGCGAAGCGCGCATCCGGGCGCTCTTCGAATCCGCCGAAGCTGCGCGCATCAGCGCGGAATCCGCCAAACTGCGCGCGGAAGCCGCCACCCGCGCGAAGGATGATTTTCTGGCTGCGTTGTCGCACGAATTGCGCACCCCACTCAGTCCGGCGCTGCTGCTTGCCACATCGCTCGCAGACGATGCTTCGCTCTCGGAAAGTGTGCGCCAGGATATCGATTCGATCGCCAAAGGCATCGCGCTCCAAGCGCAGCTGGTTGATGATCTGCTCGATATTACCCGCATCAGCGGCGGCAAATTACGGCTCGATCTCCATCCGATCGACGCGCATGCCGCATTGAAACATGCCTTCGAAATTGTGCGGACGGAAGCAAAGGAGCGAGAGATCGCTTTCACCTTCGACCTGACCGCCCCACGCTATTGCATTCGCGCCGACGCGGTCCGCGTGCAGCAAATTTTTTGGAACGTCCTGAAAAACGCGGTCAAGTTCACACCGCCCGGCGGCGCCGTCACGGTGCGAACGCGCAGCTCCGAATCCGAGACGCTGGAAGTGGAAGTCACCGATAGCGGCATCGGAATCGAACCTCAGGTGATCGGCAAAATCTTCGATGCCTTCATCCAGGAAGAACATGATCGCACCCACCGTTTCGGCGGCATTGGCCTTGGCCTCGCCATCACGCGGCGTCTGGTTGAACTGCAAAGTGGCCGCATCACCGTGCAGAGCGCCGGGCGAAATTCCGGCTCAACCTTTCGCATCGAACTCCCGCTCGAAAAGGAGCAGGTCTGCACCAGCGCGGAGCCCGCGCCGCGTCGCGCCATTCGCTCGGAAATCGCACGCCAGATTCTGCTCGTCGAAGATCACGAAGAAACACGCGTTATCCTCACGCGTTTGCTCGACCATCGCGGCCATACCGTGCGCTCGGTCGGGACGGCGGCGGCGGCAGTTGAAGCGGCCGCTTCTGGCGAGTTCGATCTCGTTATCTCGGATCTTGGCTTGCCGGATCGCGCTGGCCACGCGCTCATGGCGGAGTTGCGTGAAGTGCATGGCCTAAGCGGAATCGCGCTCAGCGGCTACGGAATGGATGAAGATCTAACCAGGAGCCGTCAAAGTGGATTCTTCGCCCACCTGACTAAACCGGTGGACATCCGCGACCTCGATGCCGCCATCGCCCTGGCGCCCTTGACGCGTCTCGCGCCAGTCGGATAGCAATCACTCGTTAGGCTGAATGTTGCCGCCGGAACGAACGGCCCGCTTTGCTCTCAGGATGACAATTGTGAAACGCGCGAGGAAAAAACAGCGCGCATGAAAATCGACCTGCACACTCATATCCTGCCGCGCGATTGGCCGGACCTGGATGCGAGGTATGGTTATCCAGGATTCGTTAGGCTGGAGCATCATCAGCCCTGTTGCGCGCGGATGATGATCGGCGACCGCTTCTTTCGCGAGATCGGCGACAACACCTGGGACCCGCGGCGTCGGATCGAGGACTGCGACCGCGCCGGTGTTTCCATGCAAGTGCTTTCGACCGTGCCGGTGATGTTCAGCTACTGGGCAAAACCGGCGGATGCGCTCGATCTTTCGCGGCGCCTGAACGATCACATCGCCGAAATCGTGCGCGCGCACCCGACGCGTTTTGCGGGATTGGCCACGCTTCCCATGCAGGATGCTGATCTAGCCGCGCGCGAATTGGAACGCTGCGTGCGCGAGCTTGGCTTGCGCGGCGCACAGATAGGCACGCACGTCGATGCGAACGAGCACTGTTTGCCTAACGAGTGCCGCAATCTCGATGATCCATCATTTAACGTCGTCTGGAGCGCGGCCGAACAGCTCGATGCGGGCATCTTCGTGCACCCGTGGGACATGCTCGGAAAAACGCGCATGCCGAAGTATTGGCTGCCCTGGCTGGTCGGGATGCCGGCCGAAACTTCCTTGGCGATCTGCTGTATGATGTTCAGCGGCGTCTTTGATCGTTTTCCTAAACTGCGTGTCGCCTTCGCGCATGGCGGCGGAGCATTTCCATTCACCCTCGGCCGCATCGAACATGCCTTTCACGTCCGTCCGGATTTGGTCGCGGTTGATAACAAGACCAGCCCACGAAGTTACTTCCCTCAGAGGGACAGCCGCGGCGCCGCCAGCTCCGCCCGATTTTATGTCGACTCGTTAGTCCACGATGCTGCGGCACTGGAACTCTTGCTTAAATTATTTGGCGCGGATCGGATCGCGCTCGGCTCGGATTATCCCTTCCCGCTTGGCGAAACGCAGCCGGGTCAGTTGATCGAGTCGCTGGAAAATCTTTTGCCTAACGAGAAGCAACAGCTGCTTTCGGGCACCGCCCGCGAATTTCTCGGCATCACATAAACTAACCTGCAGAACTGAATGATCGAGTTTGGCCCGAGAGACTCACCTTCATTCCGAACCGAAGACCCGCACAATGAGATTCATGATCCTGGTCAAATCCGACAAAAACACAGAAGCCGGCACACTGCCGGATGAAAAACTTCTGGGCGCGATGCTTAAGTACAATGAAGAGCTAACCCAAGCCGGCATTCTGCTCGCCGCTGAAGGACTTCAGTCGAGCGCGCAAGGCGTCCGCGTGAAATTTTCAGGCGACAAACGCAGGGTGGAGAATGGTCCTTTCGCTAACCCACATGAACTGGTCGCCGGTTTTTGGATTTTCCAGGTGAAATCGAAGGAAGAGGCGATCGAATGGGTTAAGCGTTGCCCGAATCCGACCGGGGATGAGTCCGTGATTGAAATTCGCCAAATTTTCGAAGCGTCGGATTTCGGCGATGTCTACACCCCGGAGATGCGAGAGGCCGAAGAGCGGATGTCCGCGCAGATGGACGCGAACGCAAAGCGTTAGCGAAGGCGCGATCGCTAAATCTGACTCACCGGTGGCGGCGCCAAGTGCCGCTGAAATCCAAGAAGCATCTCCGAGGAAGTTTCACCGATGCGGAATGTTTCATCCATGATCGGAGTCAGGTGTGAAGCCTGCAGGTCGAGCCGGAAAATTGTTTCCCCCAAAGCCTGTCGCAGCTCGTAGAAGAGTCCGTCGAAGATCTGGCCGAACTCCTCCTCCAGGCGGTCGCGAAATTCTTTCCGCGAATCGCCCAGCTTCTCTCGAAAATCGCGCAAGACACTCGACCTGCGCCAAAACAATCCCACCGCCGCCAGCGCGAGGCCAAGGCCAATCAGGGCAAAACCGGTCAAATCAAGCGAGCGAAGATGCGAAAGCAGCGTGATAAAAACGCCCACCACCGCCAGGCCGAGACCTGCGACCGCGAACCGTCTCACTTCGGAAGTCTCCGCCGCTTTGCCGCTGATGATTTGATCGCCAACCCGAATCCGCTGCAGCTTCAAATGCAAACGCTCGAGCATTTCCAGGCGATCCGCGGTGCGCGGCATCTGCGTGTTTTCCCTCATCCCTTCGCGCCGGCGCGCGATTGTCTGGGTCAATTCATCCATCGCCACCTGCATCTCATCGAAGAGATCTTTCGAAAAATCGGGCGCTTCGGCCTGGATGCGTTTTCTGGCCGAGGACTGCAAGTCTGCCTCCAAATCCGCCACCCAGCTTTCGATATTCTTGTCGCGCATGAACGGGATCGTGCGCCGGAATAATTTCCCGATCCGCAAGCCATCGGCGAATTCACTTTCCGATTCCCGCGCGATTCTGTCGTAGGTCGCGGAAAGTTTATCGACGATCAATTCTTTCAGCGACCGCATCGTGGTCTCGCGCGTTTCAACCCGTTGCAGCAGCTCGTGGTAAAATGCGCGCTCTTCCGCGATCGCGTCCTTTTCCCTCTGGAGATGAGCGAGCAGCTTCGTCATGACAGTGCGGACGGTTTGATACGAGCCTTCCACTTTCATCCGCCACACTTCGCCCTGCGCGATCGCGTTCTGCAGAAAATGGCGGAACTCCGCGAAGCCGCTCTCCATCCGCCCTTCTCTTTCGAGCTTGGCCGAGAGTGTGAAAATGATCGGATCCTGCACATGGCGCGCGCTCGCATACTGCCGCACATGCTCGCGGTTGGTGCTTAACTCCGCGGCGCTCGCGCGATCCGCCTGCTGCAGAACGAAGACCATCTTCCGCTGCCATTCTTTCCCGACCAGCCGGAGCAGCTCCCAAGCGGATTTGGTGTGCGGATTAACCGCGGAGAAAACGAAGACCACCAGGTCGCTCTGCGGAATGTAATTTTCCGTCAGCGTTTGATGATCCTGCACGATCGAATTCGTGCCCGGCGTATCGACGATGGTTGCCTCGCGTAAGACCTCTTTCGGCAGATACACGCGCTCCCAGGAACGGCCGAGATTGGCAATGCTGCGATCAGTTCCGTAAACCAATTCCTGGATCGCCGCCGTGCACGGGCCGGGCGCGACCTGACAGACATCTTCACGCACGAGCGCGTTGATGAAACTGCTCTTGCCCGCCTTTACTTCACCGACGATCACGAGCAGCGCCGCCGCCTGAAGATTCGTCAGGCGCGTCCGCAGGATTTGCGTTGCTTCGTGGTCAGCGCATTTCTCGGCCAGCCACAAGGAACGTTGCAACACGATCCGGAGCGCCTCGTATTGCTCCTGCAATTCCGGGCTCAGGATGTGAGGCGTCATCACCGCCGGATGTGCCTCGGAGAAAATTTGTTGCTCTTCGAAATCGACCACAGGCTCTCATAATATGGAGCCAGTTCTTTTCTGCCTATGCGGAAATTTACGAGAAGTCGTCATACAGCGAAGACTGCCGGTGCTGGAGGATTTTTCCGGCCGACTCCGAATAGCGGCGCCTAGCCCACGTGGCGCAAATATTCGCGATCCCACGCCGCCGGAATGCTTTCCCGCGGCGAATAAGGGCCTGGCCGATACGCACGCGAAGCGATGCCTTGCTGGCTCAGCTCGCAAACATGCCAATCCTGTCTGTTGGTTACATCCCAAAATTCCACCGCGTCCTCCGGGCGGAAATCCGCGCTTCCAAACGCCTCCACATGAAAGAACCAATCGCAAACGATCCGCGTCCGTTCCGGCGACTGCGGCCAAATCTGATGCACCATCACGTAATCGGGATGCATGCTCAGGAGCAGGTTCGGGAAAAGGGAGTAGTAGAAAACGCGCGCCTCATCCGCGCTTCCACTTTCGCCCACGGGCCGCGCACAGGCGTTCCCGCTCATGGTCAGGCTATGTCCTTTCGTGATCGACATGAACCCTCCGAGGAACGGTCCTTCGCATAGGTCGTTCTCCGCCGAATCGTAGGGCGAAACCTTCGAAAGCATCGGATGCACCCCCGGGCAGTGATAGCACTCCGAGTAATTCTCGCAGATCAGCTTCCAATTCGCGCGCACTTCGTACTCGATCCGTTTAGCCGTGCGCAGCTGCGGTAAATTCCAAGCGGCAAACTTTCCCTCCAAGGGCGCGAACAGTTCCGCCAGCGGCCTGGCTTCCGGGTCGAGATTTACAAACATGAAACCCTCCCAAAGCGCGAGATTGACCCAGCCTAACGAGTAATCGGCTTTATCGAAATCCGCCGCCGCCTCCATCTGCGGCGCGCCCATCAGCCGTCCATCGAGCGCATAAGTCCAGGCGTGATATGGACACTGGATGGTCGCCGCATGTCCCCTCACCTCCTCACACAATCGCGTCCCGCGATGACGGCAGACATTGTAAAAACCGCGGACCATTCCTCGCTGATCCCGCACCACGATCATACTTTCGCCCGCCACCTCTGAGACGATGTAATCCCCGGCTTTCGCGATCTCGCTTTGATGTCCGACGCAAATCCACCCTTTGGAAAAAATTCGCGCTTGTTCCTCCGCGAACACCTCCGGTGAAATGAAGTAGCGCTGCGGCAACGTCTTCGCGCCGGGCACGGATGTCTCTGTCGTTTTGCGGAACGTAGGCGCGCTGGTCCCTTCCATCTACGCCATGCTCTACGGCGTCCCTTCGCAGGTCAATGCAAGGAGCGCAATCTCACTGACTGCGCAACGCGACCATCGGGTCAACCTTCGTCGCCCTTAGTGCCGGGATAGCTGGCGAGAAAGGCTACGCCCATCAGCACGAGTGCGATGCTTAGGAACGTCAGAGGATCAGTCGCACTAATTCCGAAGAGTAAGCTCGCCATCACACGAGTAAGAACCAACGCTGCTATCAGCCCGATAACCAATCCGATCAGGACAAGCTTCAAACCCGCCATGACCGTCATCTTCAATACCTCACTGCGTTGCGCGCCCAAAGCCATCCGAATCCCAATCTCGCGCGTGCGCTGTGTGACTGAGTAACTCATCACTCCGTAAATCCCAACCGCGGCCAGGACGAGCGCGACTCCTGCGAAAATGCCTAACAAGAGCATGCTGAAACGCTGCCGCGCCAGTGCTTCTGCGACGATCTCATCCATCGATCGTAGATCGGAAACAGGCTGGTCCTTATCAACTTCCCACACCGTCTTTCGCACCGCCCCACCAAGACTTAATGGATCCACGTTAGTCCGCACCACCAGCGCGTTCGGCGCGAACAGGCCGGTATCGACCTGTTCGTAAGGCAAGTACATTTGCATTTTCGGTTCCGCGACGAAATCGTTTTGCCGCACATCCTTGACCACGCCGATGATCTCCCGCCAAGGGCTGTTCGAAGTGGACGATCCCGGCTTCAAGCGCTTGCCGATTGCATCTTCTCCTGGCCAGAAATGACGCGCAGTCTTCTCGCTGATCACCACTACTCGCGCGGACTCGGCTTTATCCTGCTCGTTGAAATCACGCCCCTGCACCATCGGGATTTCCATTGTGCTGAAGTAGCGTGGACTTATCACCCTTAGGATGACATCCGTCCGCTGATCGGGTGGCGGATCGGCCCGGCCTTCAACACCGATCGGCATGGAATCTCCCTCATAGGTCAACGGAAGATTTCCTGCTACCGCGACCAACTTGACGTCCGGCAGGCCTCTTACCCGCCGCAGTACTTCGGCATAGAAAGGAGAACGACGCTCCTTGTCCGGATACCTCGTTTCCGAGTTGGATCTTCATCGCCAGCAGATGGTCGACACGGAATCCAGGATCAAGATTCCGCAAATGAAGGAAGCTACTGATTAATAATCCTGCGCCGATCAAAAGGATAAACGAAACCGCCACCTCGCCGATCACGAGCAAGCCACGCAGGCGGTTACCGCGACTGCCGGCCGCCGAATCCCGGCCTCCCTCCTTCAACGTATCGTTAAGATTAAACTGGGATGCCTGCGTCGCCGGAGCTAGGCCAAAAACCACTCCGGTCAGTAAGGCTAACATTCCGGTGAAGACTAGGACCTTTCCGTCAATGCCGATGGCCTGAGCTTGGGAAATTGTCTCGGGAATAAATGTCTTCAAGACCTCGAGCCCCGCGATCGCAAGCAGCAATCCCACGCCGCCGCCGAGCGCCGCAAGTAAGACGCTCTCAGTCAGAAATTGTCTTGTTAGGCGCGAGCGGTTCGCGCCTAGGGCCAGGCGCAGTGCGATCTCCTTTTGCCTTACCGCGGCGCGAGCTAACAGAAGGTTAGCGACGTTGGCGCATGCGATCAAAAGAACGAACCCTACCGCGCCTAACAAGATCAAGAGCGCCGGCTTGATTTTACCTACTACCTGTTCCTGCAGTGGCGTAACCACGATTCCAATCCGCGTGTTGTCCTCCGGATACTGCTGCGCCAGACGGCCGGCAATCGTGTCCATTTCTGCCTTTGCCTTTTGCAAGGAGATACCGGGCTTCATTCGCGCCACCACTTCGAGGTAATGATTGCCGCGATTGGTTGCCTCCTTTGACTCAAAGGCAAGCGGAACCCAGAGCTGGTCGCGTCGCGTGGGAAATTGAAAACTGCGCGGCATCACGCCGAGGACAGTATAACTTTCGCCATTCAAATTAAGCGGCTTACCGACTATACCGGGATCGGAACCGAATCGTCGCTGCCACATTCCGTAGCTAAGAATGACGACCCGGCTGCCCGGTCGATCCTCCTCCGTTCGAAAGGAGCGGCCTAACTCCGGTTTCGCGCCTAACAAGTCGAACAAGTTCGCCGAGACGCGGCGTCCATCGAATCTCTCCGGCTCGCCTACGCCAGTTAGATTGAAACTGCGTTCCGCTATGGCGGACATCCCTTCGAAAACCGTGTTTTGATCGCGCCAGTCTACAAAGTTGGCGGCCGAAGGCGTATTCTTCGGAAACCCCAGATGCGTGGCTTCCTCCCACACCATCACCAGGCGGTCGGGATTCTGGTAAGGCAATGGTCGTAAGAGGACCGCATTCACCACGCTAAAAATCGCGCTGTTAGCTCCGATGCCAAGAGCTAGCGCGAGCACGGCCACAAGGGTAAATCCAGGATTCCTCATCAGCATACGCAGTCCGTAACGTAGATCCTGTCCAACCTCTCCGATCATATGATTCTTCCTTTCCACTCCCGGCGTCATTGGCGTGCGCGCAGGGTGGCGCGCTACTCTCCTTAGTCCTCCACCTAACAAGTTTTCCTCGTTAAGTTCCCGTAAAACCGATTGCCACGCTTCCGCCTTGGTCGCGCCGCGACTAAGCGTCTGCTCATAGTGATCCTCGAGATGCTGCGACAGCTCTTTTGCAATGTCGGCCTCCTCTACGGCTGGAAGGTTAAACTCCGACAGCCGCCTTCTGATTTCTTCCTGAAAATCAGGCATGCTGTATTCCTGTTATTCGGCCAATTGCTTCGACGAACTCGCGCCAGCCGTCCCGTTGCGCGGCCAGAACCTTTGTCCCGGCTGCAGTAAGCCGGTAGTAACGCCGCCGCCGCTGGCCGGCTTTCTCCACCCACCGGCCGCGAATCCAACCGCGCTTCTCCAAGCGGTAGAGCAGCGGGTAAAGCGAAGCGACATTGAAGCGCAACGCCCCGCGCGAGCGAAACTCGATCAGCTGGCCAATTTCATAGCCATGCCGTGGACGGTCTTCCACCAGGGAAAGAATCAACAACTCGGCGCTTCCTTTCTTCAGCTCTCGGTCGAGAATCGGTGAAGCCATATGTTTCATTGCCATATATGGCTGAGGCGGACTCAGGTCAAAACTAAAATGCATTCTTCTCTGGGATGCCTCCGGGAGCCCCGCCGGATTCAACATTCGCACCACCTTCCTTTTGCCCAGAACGTACGCATTCGGCCTCCTGTTCATTGCCCTCCGCGACGGCGAACCTTCAGTCTCGGCCGTGGACCCCGCGAGTAACTAGGCCTCCCTTTAGCTACTCGCCGATTGCACGGTGACCAACACACATATGCAGGCTTGGTGAAAGATCGCCACTAGCCCCATCGACAAGGATGGTTCCGCTTAAGAGCGCCTTGCGCCTCCTTTTCAATTCATCGAATTGACGCCGACGCATCCGAACACTAAGACCGTTTGCATGACCACGAGTCCTCCCCGGCGCGCCAGTTACGGACCCTGGCTTGTCGGACTGGGCGCGGCGTTATGGGGCACAGAGAGCGCGTGGCGTATCCCGCTAAACGACCTGTTCGACGCGCAGGTCATCGTTTTTTGGGAGCATGTCCTCATTCTCGCTTTCTTCCTTCCCATCCTCCTTCCGAAATTGGGGGCTCTCCGCGAGATCGACGGACGCGCCTGGGCTTACCTGGTCTTTTCCGGGTTCGCCGGCTCGGCCGTGGGCACGATTTTCTTCACCCTCGCGCTCAAGAACGGGAACCCGACCGTGGTCAACGTCATCCTTAATATCCAGCCAGTCGTCTCAACCCTTGGTGCATTTTTCCTTTTTGGCGACCGGCTAACACCGCGCTTCTTTCTTTTTGCCGGCATCGCGATTCTCGCCGGTATCTTCCTTTCCGTGGAACATCCGACACTCATCAGCACTTCCTTCGCGGAAGCCGGTTTGAATCTCGGCACCGCTTATGCCCTCGTCTGCGCGCTCTTTTGGGGTTTGTCCACGGTCGCCGGACGCGGCGTCATGATCGGCATGCCGCTTCAGCTCGCAGCTAGTCTACGTATCGTCGTCGGTCTGCTTTGCATGACACTTATCCTTCTCGCTTATGGCAACCTAAACGGTGCATCGCTTTGGCCCGTCGCCGCGCAAACACATCCCGCGACCGCGATCATCGCGCTCCTGCTTCTCGCCTCCATCTCGGGTGGAATCCCGTTACTCATTTACTTCGAAGGGCTGCGACTAACCCGCGCTTCCACCGCGGGATACTTCGAAATGTTACAAACCCTAGCCGCCGTCTGCATCACCTGGGGTTTCTTTCACGCCACCTTACACGCGCATCAAATCATCGCTGCCCTCATCCTGATGGCAGCTGTCGTTCTGGTTCAAAAAGCTCAAGCCGCCGTGGAATAGTACAAGTCATCTCGAACTCCTAAGCCGGTTGTCATCCTGAGCGCAGCATAGGTCTCTGACTATTTCTTCGTCAGCGCGCCAGAAGCGCGGAAATAGTCAGAGATTCTTCGCTGCGCTCAGAATGACAGTCCGTATATGAGATGGCTTCTAGTGACTTAACGAGTGCTGCGAAACTAGTCCGCCCAGACTGTCCGCGGACTACCATGCTAGTAAGAAGGCTTGAGAACAATCAGCTCGCAATATCGATTTCGATCGAAAGGTCAGTCACCCTTGGCTTGATCCCCACTTTCTTCCAGGCCGTTTTTGCGGGCTCCTTGTTAGGATCGCATTCAGCTGGATTGACGTCATCCATCTGCAGGACACGATTTTCCGTCTTCTCCTTCAAGCGCTTGAATAGGTTCTTCGCCGGCATCTTCCATCCGTTTACCTTCACTATATTCGGATCCTTCTTATGCACCGGGATCAAGGCTACCAGATCGTCATGTCCCAGTTTCTCAAAGACCTCCGGAAGCGTGGCATTGTGGCTGGCGTGATGGCCGACTTTGTAGAAGACCGTCCGCGCAAGTAAGTCATCGGTTTTGACCTCCTTGTTCTCCCAAGGCACATCCTTCCAGCTCAACCAGTTGCCGGTTTGAGCATCGGCGGCGAAGAGCAATACCTTGCCGCTCTCGATCAACTCGATCGCAAGAACCAAGCTCGAGTTATTCGTGAAGGTATCAAGGAACAGCGCCAGCTCTCCGGCTTGCTGCAACCAATCGTCGTCGATCTTCCGCCAGGCATCTTCGCGGCGATGATAGCGTTTCATGATCTCACGCAGAGGACGCCGCTGGCGGGCGCCCCGCAGTTTGTAGGTCTGATTAAATGGATAGTGCTCCTCCTCGCGCGTCGCTTCCCCTTTTCCGCGTTGCGCCGCATCAAGAAACTTGGAGGCTTGCAGAACCGCGGCGGCGAGGGCGCGATCATAACTCTCGCCGATCCGCGGATCGATACGATAAAGGAGATCATCGCTCCGGGGCGGTCCAAGAACATGAACCTTCACGCTACCGGAAGGAAGGCCGGGCATTTCGAGGGTTCTGCCTGGTTTCAAGTAAACCGGCTTTTTGCGGCCGATCGCTTTCAGGATGCCTATCCCTTGCGCGGGAACCTCGGGCACAGCGCCAGGCTTACTCGCGCCATAGAACCCCAAAATATCGTTAAGTTGTTCCAGGGAGCGGGCCGCCACCGGCCGCGCAGCTGTCTTGTCCTGGACAGCTAGGTGTAACCGGTCGCGCACGGCCGCCAGCTGCTGCCTTAGGTTCTTGTGGTCCTTCCCAATTGCCTGCGCCTTCGGATCGGCGGGATCGTCCAGCCACGAAAGCCAGACCTGCTCGATCGCCATCTTGCGGAAGGTTGCTTCGCAATGCACAAATCCGCTTAGGTGATCGTTATGCTGGTGCGTTCCTACGACGACGTCGAGCGGTTTTCCACCCAGGACCTTGGTAATCTCCTTAGTGATAAGTTCCAGCCTTGGCACAGACTTGCCGGCATTTCGGAAAGAGCCGCAATCAATCAGGAGGCGACTGCTGGATGGACCGGCAGTGAAAGTAACCAGGAAGCAATCGCCTAGCTCCAGCAGGCGATACATGCAAACTTTCGCGGAGACTTTCGCACTCATAACTTGTCGACTTAGAATCAGGGGCGATGGAGAAGGTTAAAGTTGATGAGATAATCGCGATCATCATTGGCGTAGAGCGAGGTTGACTGCGCCGCAGCCGTGTTATCCTCACCGTTGAGGTAAGCCGCCTGCTGACGAAACCGCTCATAACTCTTGATGTTCTTGAGGATCACATACTCAACCGTGTTCAAGCTTCCCAGGCTTAGGATAAGCGAGCAGCCACCGCGGAAGATCATTAGTTTTCTTTTGCCGTCTGTCCCTATATCGGCGGTGATCTTTTGCGTAAGTGTGATTAACACTTGGTCCACTTGCCGGCTTTCTCGTCCTACTCGAAAAGCAGGACGCACTGTGTGGACTTCGATCGCTGGCACGTATTTTTCATCGGGCCGGCCCCGGTAGAAAAAACGGGCCTTCTCGTCCCGGCCGAAGAGTTCCGAGACCGGAAACGAAGTCATTCCCATTTTGTTCAGGAAATTTTCCCATTCTGAATCCTCCAGAAAGACTCCTTCCCGACCCTTGAACAACGCGTTCAATTTCCCCTGTGCGGCTCGCGAGCGCTCATAGAGTTGTTGCCGATCGGACGCTTCCACCAGGTCCCGGACGTCGTTCTTAAGCTCCTTCGCCAGCCAATCGATTGCGCCTTTCTCCTTCTTCGTGAAATCAGGTCTGCTCCAGCGCAGACTTTCAATCGAGAGGGTATTGACGCGGCTGGGGAAAATCCCCCGGGCGCGGAACGCCTCGATCAAAGCCAGGCGGTAACCATTCTCATCCTCAGGCGCGATGTCGAGGTCAGCGGTGATCAGCGCCCGCAGGTAACTGCCGAAGGAGATGTCGTTCGGCGGACAATAGTCCAGCGCCCGGATACAAATGTGCAGAAGATGCTCGGCGATCTCACTAGCTTCCCTCGCCAGCCGATGCACCAGGTCGCGGCTTATGCTTCCTTCCGGAAGAATGCCAGTTCCATTACTGGCTATGCGCAAGAGATCGCCGGTGCGGTAGCTATAAATCCTTTGAAAGGTATCGAAGATAGTCGCGACCAAGACCGCGCCACGATCGTGAGCTTCAAACTTCGTCGCGTAATCCGAAGGACTCGGCTTTAACGGAACCCATTCATCCTTTTCATTCCAGCGCCCGATCAAACTGCGGAGCGCTCCGCGATTACCTTGTAGTGCCTCGCCGAATTGCGTGGCTAGTTCACCTAGCACCGTATAGCGATCCAGCCTCCCGGCGCTGCCATAGAGCTGATGCTCCACCAGCTCCGCGAAGGTGAAGCGTTGGAGTAGGGCTACGATGTCGGCGAATCCCTCGTGAAAAGCCGGGACATCGGGATTAGTATCCTCCAGATAGCGGTGATGAATGGAATCGAGAATCGCGTGGGTAGTCTCATGAGCGACGATATCCGGGCTTAGGCAGGTAAAGACCAATCCACCCGGATAGTTCGCTCCTTCCGATTGATTAGCCGCTGCAAAGTAACCGAAGAGCAACGCTTTCTTATCTGAATCGTAGTAAGCGTTGGCCTCGCGAATGGCATGAGGATGAATGCGCAACCGCTGCACATAAGTGCGGGCCAGGCGGGCGCTGCCGACCGCATTTTCCTCCTTCGGCGTCTGCGCGATTCTTGGATACCAGACGATCTTTCTTCCCATGGCACGCTCGAAATGCCGGATGGTCTTCATCGCCACGGCATAGACGAACTGTTGATGGAATTGCGGATTGCCCTCGCTCGGCGCTAGCCCATGCTGCGAGGCGATTTGCTCCTCGCTTAAGTCTACCGGCTCATACCAACAATCACTCGCCGGATCGAAATCAATCACTTCGATGTATTCACCCACCGGCCCCGGCTCTAATTTCTCGAACGGGATGCTATAGACCACCTCATTGATGGAAGCCGTATCCAGGCGAGTAGAAAATCCTGGATCAAGCGAGTAACCGCGAAGGTAGCGATAAACTGGCGA
This sequence comes from uncultured Chthoniobacterales bacterium, assembly GCA_964236815.1. Lineage (GTDB taxonomy): Bacteria > Verrucomicrobiota > Verrucomicrobiia > Chthoniobacterales > UBA10450 > JACCTI01. Next base: position 52,061 of record CAXSFN010000010.1, on the reverse strand, counting down.
ACTCATTACTGCCTCCTGGCTTAACTAGAGATAAATGTTCGAGTTAGCCAGAATTATTTACGCGCCTCCTTACAAGTGCTCACTCACGGAAGAGAGGGGAAGAGCTTTACCAAAACAAGGTTTGAGCGCCATCCTCCTCCTCGGGCTTCGAATAATTTCCAGGAACCTTCTTTACTCCCGGTTAAGGTAAGAGCGCAGACAACAACACCCTATGGAATATAGACAACTCGGCGGCTCGGGCTTGAAGGTGCCCGCGCTCAGCTTTGGCACCGGCACCTTCGGCGGAAAGGGCGACCTTTTTGGCGCCTGGGGCACCACGGATGTCGCGGAGGCAACCCGCCTCGTGGACATCTGTCTCGAAGCCGGGCTCAACATGTTCGATTCCGCGGATGTCTATTCGAATGGACTAGCGGAGGAAATCCTCGGCCAGGCAATCAAAGGCCGGCGCGATGCCGTCCTCATTTCCACTAAGGCGACCTTCCGATCCGGCGAAGGTCCAAATGAGGTCGGCTCTTCCCGCCACCATCTGATCCGAGCGATCGAGGCGGCCTTGCGGCGGTTAGGGACCGACTACATCGACCTCTTTCAACTGCATGCCTTTGATGCCCTCACCCCGATCGAGGAGGCGCTGCACACGCTCGACGATCTGGTGCGCGCGGGAAAAATCCGCTACATCGGCTGCTCGAACTTCTCGGGCTGGCATCTGATGAAGTCGCTCGCCATCTCCGAGAAATACGGTCTCGCGCGCCACGTAGCCCATCAGGCTTATTACTCGCTCGTCGGGCGCGATTATGAATGGGAACTCATGCCTCTGGCGCTGGACCAAAAAGTGAGCGCGATCGTTTGGAGTCCGCTTGGTTGGGGACGACTCACAGGCAAAATCCGCCGCGGTGCGCCAACGACCGAGAAGGGCCGTTTCAGCACTAAAGCTTCCATGGATGCGGGCCCGCAAGTTCCCGAGGAGTATCTTTTCAAAGTAGTCGATGCGATCGACGAAGTGGCGGCAGAAACAGACAAGACTGTGCCCCAGATCGCATTGAACTGGCTCTTGCAACGCCCGACCGTGGCCAGTGTTATCGTAGGCGCACGGAACGAAGAGCAGCTTCGGCAGAACCTAGGCGCGGTGGGCTGGAATCTTACTCCCGAGCATGTGGCGAAGCTCGATGCAGCTAGCGAATTGCCTTCTCCCTACCCTTACTGGCATCAGGTCCAGTTCGCCGATCGGAATCCTCCGCCGATTCAAACTGATCGTTGAAGAAAACGGCGTGGCCGTGCTTATCTCGAGTGCATGACGCATCGTTAGTGTAGAAGAATTTCATTCAGCCACGGATTTGCACGGAAAGAGGGATTCGGAGAAAAGAGAATAAGCTGTCTTATCTAGACATTATCCGGGGCTTAAAATTCCCCATGACTCGAGTCGCACAAAGCTTGTTCCGCGACTGAAATCCGGAGTAAATTTAGCTCATGCTGCTCTTTCGTATCGCCGCCATTTTTTGTTTTCTTGCGGTCGCGCTGGGAGCGTTTGGCGCTCACGCTTTCAAATCCACGTTGCTCGCGAACGCGACGCTCGATATCTGGCGCACCGCCGTTCTTTACCATCTGGCCCATGGAGTCGCGTTGATTGCACTCACCTGGCACGGCACAGAAAACCGGGGCGCGCTTCACTTCCTTATGGCTGGCATCGTGATTTTCAGCGGGAGTCTCTACCTGCTCGCCCTAACGAATGTTCGCTGGTTAGGCGCGATCACACCGATCGGAGGAGTTTGTTTTCTGATCGGTTGGGCGTGGCTCGCGATTTCGCCCGCGCGATAGCTCCTTCGGGTCCGTCGCTATTTTAATCTAAGTTCGCGCGCAAGAGCGAGACGGAGAGTTGAAGAAGGAAAGGGCAAGAGAACTTGTCCCAGTCCCCGCGCGGCTGTTACTTTCGCGCCTGCCGCCATGGCTCATCTCTTCGACCAGCAGCACAATCCTCTCCTGACCTTCGGGGTCTTCCTCGCGGTCTACTTCCTCACTCTCTCGATCGGCCGGCTGTTGAAACGGAAGTCGGGCGTTCGTTTCGGGATTCTCTTTCAATTCTTTTGCCTCGCGCTCGCCTTCTATGCCGCGCTTGCCGTTTACGGATTGCAGACGAATTGGCGGAATCACGTCGGCGCCGCGCTCATCCTGCTCAGCTCGGCCGTGGTGGTCGCGCTCCTCAATCGTTATCTCTTCGATTACTACTACGAGAAACGCCGCCAAGTCGTCATTCCGCGACTCCTGCGCGATACGGTGGCGTTTCTTCTTTTTCTTGTCGCGCTGCTCCTTGTCCTGAGCGTCGGATATCATGCCGAGACGCAACTCAAGGGATTGCTCGCCGGCTCCGGCGTAGCCGCCATCATCATCGGTTTCGCCGCGCAAAATTTGCTCAGCGGCGTCCTCGCCGGCATGTCGCTGCAGATCGGGCCGCCCTACAAACTAGGCGATTGGCTCAAGGTCGGGGATCAATTCGGCGAAGTAACCGAGATCACGTGGGGCTCGACCAAGTTGCGGACGAACGACGGGATCAAACTCGAGTTGCCTAACAATGAGATCATCAAGCAGACCATCACCAACCTGCATTACCCAACACCACTTCACGCCATGCGGCTGACGGTGGGCGCAGATTACGCCATCCCGCCTAACCGGGTGAAAGATGCGCTCCTTCGGGCCACCACCCATGCCATCGGGGTTGTGCCGGAACCTCCCCCCAAGATTTACCTTAAGGATTTCGGCGAATCCGCCATCACCTACGAAATCAAGTTCTGGCTGATGAATCACGCGCAGTTCAACGAAATTTGCGACACGATTCGAACGAATGTTTGGTACGAATTCAAGCGGCGGAAGATCAATATCCCCTTCCCCATACGCTCCGTGCAGCTGGAGCGGCGCCGTTCGTCGAACGAGGACGCTCTTGCGCCGGCCCGCGCCATGTTGCGCAAAGAAGCTCTCTTCTCCTGCCTAAGCGAAGAGCAAATCGAAGCAATGCTGCAGCAAGCGGAGATCAATCACTTCGGACGCGGCGAAGCGGTCATTGAAGAAGGCGCGGAGGGCGAATCGATGTTCATCCTCCTGCGTGGGACAGCGCATGTCTCGGTCACGAAGAAGGGCGCGCTCATCCGCGTGGGAATTTTACGGCAGGGTGATTGCTTCGGCGAGATGTCGTTGCTCACGGGCGAGCCGCGGACCGCGACGGTCCGGGCGGAAAAAGATTGCGAGGTGCTCGAGATCAATAAAACCAACATGGGCGATCTATTGCGAGGCTCGCCGCTATGTCTTGAGCAATTGAGCGCCCTGCTCGCGCAACGCAAAATGGAGACGGAAGGAATTCTCAAGGAAGCGGCCCAGCCGGAAGAACGCGCCGATCGCGAACGGGAGTACACCGCGAATTTTCTGACGCGGTTGCGATCCTTCTTCGAGCTGTAGAAATCCGTCATCTTCCTGGCGCTCGATTCGGAAAACGAAGGCGAGCAGGAGATCAAAATGCGGGCTCTGGCGTGGTGAAAAACGGAAGTAGCGCAGGCTGGCGAAGAGCAAGAAGAGCGGCGTTGCCAGCCAGACAAAACTCCCTACAGTCCTGCACTTCAATTCCGACCCACTATGACGTTCCTCGCACTCTCAATTTTAGACTCCGGCGTTTTGCTTTCGTTACTCTGCGCGGCCGCCGGTTTGGTCTTCGCATTTTTTCTCATCAAGTCGGTCATCAGCCGCTCTCCTGGCAACGCCCGCATGCAAGAAATCGCGGGTGCAGTTGAAGAAGGAGCGAAGGCTTATTTGAATCGTCAGGTCATTACGATCAGCGCGATTGCGGTCGTTATTTTCATCCTTCTTTTTATCTTCAAAGACGGACCCACTGCGATCGGCTTTGTCGTGGGCGCGTTTTGCTCGCTCGCGGCCGGTTACATCGGAATGCGCATCGCCGTCATCACGAATACGCGTACCGCCCACGCCGCTAGCACCTCGCGCACGCAGGCGATGCGGATCGCGTTTAATGGCGGCGCGGTCACCGGATTGCTCGTGGTCGGGCTTGCGTTGCTGGCGGTCGGACTTTTCTACACGATCGCGGGCCGCGACCTGGCGATTCATAGCCTGATCGGTCTCGCCCTCGGCGCGAGCTTGATCAGTGTCTTCGCGCGACTCGGCGGCGGTATTTACACCAAGGCCGCGGATGTCGGTGCGGATCTAGTCGGTAAAATCGAGAGCGGTCTGGAAGAAGATGATCCGCGCAATCCGGCGACGATCGCGGATAACGTGGGCGACAACGTCGGCGATTGCGCCGGGATGGCGGCGGACGTGTTTGAAACTTACGCCGTGAGTTTGATCGGCGCGATTTTGGTCGGCGCGCTTACCATCGCGGGCAATCAGGCCGCGATAGTTTATCCATTTATTCTCGGGGGAATTTCCGTTCTGGGCGCCGTCGTCGGGATCATCTTCGTCAACGTAACCGGTCTAAAACCAGCCGCGGCGCTGATGGGCGCAGTAGGCGCAAGCGCGGCGGTCTCCGCGGTTCTCTTCTGGCCTGCGACCCACATGCTGTTTCCGGACGGCGTCGCGGTCGCCGGAATTACGCGCACGGCCAACGCGCTCTATTTCGCCGCGCTCGTCGGGTTGCTCATGACCGGCATCGTGGTCCTGATCACGAACTACTACACCTCGACCGCGTATCGGCCGGTGCGGAAAATCGCCAAGGCGTCCGAGACCGGCCACGCCACTAACATCATCGCCGGTCTCGCGATTGGACAACACGCCACCGCACTTCCTGTCGCATTCATCGGCTTATCGATCCTCTTCAGTTATCACTTTGCCGGACTTTACGGGATCGCCATTGCCGTCATGAGCATGCTCTCAATGGCAGGCATCATTATCTCACTCGATGCTTTCGGGCCGATCACGGATAACGCCGGCGGCATCGCGGTCATGAGCAACCTTCCGAAAGAAGTACGCGACACCACCGACGAGCTCGACGCTGTCGGCAACACCATGAAAGCGGTCACCAAAGGTTACGCGATCGCCTCGGCGGGTTTGGCCGCCCTCGTCCTCTTCGGTTCTTATGTGGAAGAACTGCGCGCGCATTTTCTCAGCACGGGCCGCGCATACTCCTTCGATTTTTCGCTCAACGATCCGAAGGTTATTATCGGTCTCTTCATTGGCGGACTGCTGCCGTTCGTCTTCACTGCCTTCAGTATGGACGCGGTCGGCAAAGCGGCCGGCGCGGTCGTGCGTGAAGTGCGCCGCCAGCTTTCGGCCAAGCCCGGCATTTTGCGCGGGGAAGATAAACCGGATTACGGCGTCTGCGTTGATATCGTAACCAAAGCCGCTTTGCGCGAGATGATCATTCCAGCACTGCTGCCCGTCGTCTTCGTCATCGCGGTGGCCATGATCAAGCCGCTCGGCCCCGTCGTTCTCGGTGGACTGCTCGTGGGCACGATCGTGACTGGTCTCTTCGTTGCCATCGCCATGACCTCGAGCGGCGGCGCGTGGGACAATGCAAAAAAATATATCGAGGAAGGCAATCTCGGTGGGAAGGGCTCCTTCGCGCACGCGGCCGCCGTCACAGGCGACACAGTGGGCGATCCCTATAAAGACACCGCCGGGCCTGCAATCAATCCCATGATCAAAGTGGTCAACATCGTTGCGATCCTGATCATTCCGATTTTCTTTTAGTCGCAGTCTAACGAGTAATCCAAAATGGCGGAACCGGGTGATTATCAGATTGTCGCCGCGGCCCAACCGTTGGCGAAGAAGGCGCCCGCGCTGCCCGATCCTACCGCCACACCGTTCAAGGTGGTGGTCGACCCGGAAATGCGAATGAAACTGCGGCGTGCGCTTATTGAACTGATCGATTATCACGACGAAGCCCTAGCCGAGCATTTTTCCGAGGGGAAACTCGCGCTTGAGTCTTACAAGGAATACATCGAGCTCTTCGCGCGCAGCTTGAAGGAAACGATGGAAAGCCGCGAAGGCGTCGCGCATCTCTTGCGCGCGGCCGGTTTCGAAGTGCGCCCGGAAGAGATCAATCTTAATCCCGACCTGCGTTGGAAACGCGGCGTACCGGGAGCGTTCGGACGCAGCTTGCTCTAGGTCGCCGGGCTTCGCGCGTTTCAACGCGTGGCAACGCCACAAGTTGCTTGGCGGACGATGGGCTTTCTCATAGCCTCCCCATCGCTCTCCCCATGCCGACAGTTTTATTGATCGAGGATGACGACGAAAGCCGCCGCGCTACCGGCGAACTTTTTCGACGCGCGAAGTGGGCAGTCTTCGAAGCCGGCGATGGCGAAGCCGGAATCCGCCTCGCCCTTAAGCACCGGCCCGACGTCGTCCTTTGCGATCTCCTCATGCCGAAGGCGAATGGCTTCCAGGTTTGCCGCGCCATCCGTCAGCAACTGCAACCCGCGAAAATCATCGTCATTTCGGGACGCGACTACGGAGTTGATCGCGCCAGTGCAATCGAAGCGGGTGCCGATGAATATCTGATCAAGCCGATCACGTGGGAATTGCTTTCGTCTTCGGTCGACCGCGTTCTGGCGGAGCTTCCAGGCGAGCCGCGCGATCCGGTCGATGGAGTTGAATTTCATACGCCTTCGACGCGCATAAAACTCTGGGGCGTGCGCGGGTCGATTCCCGTTCCCGGTCCCTCCACCGTGCGTTACGGCGGTAACACGAGCTGCGTCGAGATTCGCGCCGACGGCGAGATCATCGTGCTGGATGCAGGCTCGGGAATTCGCATTCTCGGCATGTCACTCGAGGAAGAATTCGGTGAGCGACCGGTTAAGCTGACCCTGCTGATCACGCACACCCATTGGGATCACATCCAGGGTCTGCCATTTTTCCTCCCAGCGTATAATCAAAAAAATCAAATCCGCGTGCTGGGTTATGAAGGGGCGCGGAATGGACTAGCCACCATCCTGGCAGGCCAAATGGAAACGCCATTTTTTCCGGTCAGCCTGCGGGATCTGCCGAGCAATATCGCGATCGAAGAATTAAGGGAGATGGATTTCCGGATCGGGAAAGTGCGTGTGCAATCGAAGTTCGCCAATCATCCCGGGATTTGCGCGGGCTATCGCCTAACGACCAGTGGAGGCTCCATCGCCTACTTCCCGGACAACGAACCCTACGAGATGCTCAAGGTCCATCTCGCGGATCGCGACCAGGTCGACGTGGAAGAAGCGCGCGATTACGCGAAAACGGAACGGACCAAACTGGTCGAGTTTTTACACGGGTGCGATCTTTTGATTTTCGATGCGCAATATACCGATGAAGAATACGTGCGGCATATCGGTTGGGGCCACGGCTCGCTCAGTCGCGTCGTCTCACTCGCGCTCGACGCCCAAGTGAAAAAGCTAATTTTGTTTCATCACGATCCCGCGCATGACGACGAGAAAATCGACGAGATGCTCGAGCGCGCGCGCTTGCTCGTGGTCGAAAGCGGCCTCGAACTCGACGTCGAGGCTGCCCGCGAAGGCGCAGAAGTTTGGCTGGCAAAAAAGAACGTGCCGAAGTTGTGAAGGTGATGATGGAACGCGCGCAGCGTTATTGAAGTTCACGATCCATCCACCCTTGCCGGCGTCGGAAATCAGGACGATAGATTCGGCCCGCTTTGCCTCGTGGTGTAACGGTAGCACGAGAGATTCTGAATCTCTTTGTCAAGGTTCGAATCCTTGCGAGGCAGTTCCGTCTTACGACTTTCCGCCGGCCGGTGAGCCTTGCATCGCCCGGCTCACACTTACCTCTTCAGAACGTTCGCTCTCGAGCCCGGTGGCCGTGTAAGAAGTGACCACAAAATGATAAAGCCGGCGATCGATCGGCAATGAAACGGAAGTGACGGTTTTGTTTCCGACCTCAATCCGCCGTTCGATCGCGTCAGACCCGGTCGCATCAGGATTTTCCGCGCGGTAATAAACTCGATAACCGGCAACCTGCGGATCGGGAACCGCATCCCACGATAGCGTTACGTTCCACGCCGGCTGGATTAAAAGCCGAAAATAAACCTGATTGCCTTCGATGGCTCCGACCTTCGAGCACAGCGCCTGGGATCCTTCGGTTTCCGATTGGATCTGATCAAGCGGATAGGTCGTGTTCCAAAATTCGAGATCCGTCGAAAATTGCACCGAGACGTAATTGTCGATTGTCTTGCTGTAACAAAGCGTGCAGCCAAGCGGATCGAAGATAAACTGCAGGTCCTGCGCGGGCAGAGGAGACGCGAGCGCAGCGAGAGTGAGAATGACGGAGAAGAAAGTTCGCAAGGATCCCATGAGTTCCATTCTCTGCGGAATTACTGCTATCCCGAACGTGTTGCAACCCCACTCCTGCGTTCGGCTAGAATTTTTACTTCGCTGAGATCCGTTTTCGAATCACGCGTCCGAAACCAAGCAAAAAAAGCGCTGCGCCTAGCAGAAGCGTTTCCGTCCGCGGCTCCGGCACCGCGGCGCGGGAAAGATCGAAAATAATGTGCGCGCTTCCGCTCGTGTCAGCAGCGGTATCGCGAAAGCCGGACGCGGCCGCGGTGAAAAGGTAGGTAATCCCATTCGGGTCGGTATAAGGGACATTCGTGAAGGGCGGATAAACAACCAGGCTGGTCCCATCGCCGAAACCAAAGACGAAGGTATTCTGCACGAGAATCGGGAAAGGCGTCCATCCATCGCCCCAACTCGTTCGCAACGTGTATTGGTCGGCGCCCTCGTTGTAGTTTTCGCCTCCGAAAATCGATGCCGAAAACTCCCAGGTGCACAGCCCCCCGCCGGACCAGGTGCCCGAGGCATTTCCGAGAATAAATCCAGGTCCGCCCGCCGCAGCCGCGACTGGATCCCAAGCCAGGTCGAACTCCGCATGAAGTAACTGCACGCCTCCGAAAACCGGCCCGATCGTGATGAAATCGGCCCGAAGCGTGCCGGCGGAAATTAGAAGCAACCCTAAACCTGTGACAACACGGAGTGTCCAGCTCACAAAAGAGAATCGGATGGAGAGGATCGAATTGTCGTGTCGTTTTTTTTTGATTTTTCTTCGCCTGGCGCAAGGCGGCGAGCGCGAAAAAAACTTCTCAGAAAATCCGCACATTCATCCGCTCGCACTCCGCGCGTGATTTCAGAGCGATGATTCAATGAGGGAGATTGGAGCAGATTCATGATCCCGCCCGCCGCGCCGCAGCGTTCGTCCGCGCAACCGAAAATTACCCGTCGCATTCGGACATGCACGAGCGCGCCTGCGCACATCGGGCATGGCTCTTTGGTTACATACAAATCGCATTCATTCAGCCGCCAATCGCCCACCGCCGCTTCGGCCTGCGTGATCGCGAGCATCTCCGCGTGCGCAGTCGCGTCCTTCAGCAACTCCACTTGATTGTAGGCGCGCGCGATAATCCTGCCGTCGCGGACCACGACCGCACCGATCGGCACCTCCTCCGCCCGCAACGCCTTCTCCGCCTGACGCAGCGCCTCGCCCATAAAAATTGAATCGGGATCCGAAAAAATCACACGATCACGTATACAGCCGGAGACTAGGAAGTGGTCGATCTGTTTGTAGTCATGAAAAAATTGCTGCTCGCCTGCTTCGTTTTCGCCTCAGTCATCTCCATCGGCGCCGCCGCGACGGAGCAAGAAATTGTCGATCGTTCCGCTAACATCCTTCGTGGGTTTCGCGCAATGCCGGAGCAAGGAATTCCCGCCGGCGTTTTTCGCAATGCGAAGGTCTTGCGATTTTGTCGGTGGTCAAAGTCGGGTTCGGCTTGAGCGGCAAAGGCGGCCAGGGCGTAGTTGTCGCTCGGACCAGCGGTGGTTGGTCGGGGCCGTCATTCGTCGGGACTGGCGGCGCGGGCGCAGGCTTCCAAATCGGCGCGCAGCTTACGGAATTTATTTTTGTTCTGAACACGCGGGCTGCGGTTCGCGCATTCTCGCGCGATGGCAACGTGAATCTGGGCGCCGACGTGAGTGCAGCGGCAGGCCCGGTCGGTCGCGATCTACAGGCAGGAGTTTTGCCGACCGCAGCAGTCTACACTTACAGCCGGAGCAAGGGACTTTTCGCGGGCGCGTCGCTCGAAGGTGCACTCATCGCGACCCAAAAAACTGCGAACGCACATTACTACCGGCGTCCTGTTTCGGCTGCGGCGATTCTCTCCGGCCGCATCAATCCACCCGCCGGGTCCGGACGTTTGCGTGCCCTGCTCAGCCGCTAGAGACATATTTCCTTTACAAGGCAGTGGCGGATTCGCACGTTCGCTTCCGTGCGCAGCCTCCTCGCAGTCAGCATCATTTTCCTCGGATTGGCTGCGGCCGATGCGCAGGAACAGGAGAAGAAATTACTCGATCGGTTGCTCAAGCCGGACGCGTCACTGCAAAACAGCGCAGGGAAGAAACAATTCGTGGCGGGAGAGACAACGATCACAAAAAAAGCGCGAACGAAATTCTTCTTCTTCACGGCGCGAAAAGGAGAAAAGGAGTTTTGGAACACGCGCCAGGTATCCGCTCGGAAATTCCCCACCGAATCTTCCCGCTTCGCTCAGAGCAAAGCCGACCTCACAACTCGTTCCAGTTTGGTTAAGGTCGACGCTCCCTACGCCACGAATGACTTCCCCGTCAATGAAGAGGTCGATGCTCGCAAAGTTGCGCAAACTTCCGCGTATCCTGGCAACCGTGAATTTACCGGCCGCGGCAAAAGCCAGAAAGCACTCAGCGCCCAGGATCGTCCACTGACTCTCGAACAAGTGCGCGAGCTGCTGAACAAAAATAAATAGCGCGCATTTTTCGGCTCCGCTCAGTGCACTGCCATGCAACCGAACGAAGCTCTTCATCTTCTCAAACAAGGCGCGGCCCAGGTCATCAGTGAAACCGACCTGCTGGAAAAGCTCTCGTTAGGCCGTCCCCTCCGGATCAAGCTCGGCGTCGATCCGACCACGCCCGATCTCCATCTCGGGCATTCGATTGTCCTGCGAAAACTGCGGCAGTTTCAGGATCTCGGCCACGAGGCTCTTTTAATTATCGGCGATTACACCGCAATGATCGGCGACCCAAGCGGCCGTTCCGTGACGCGACCGCAACTCTCACGCGAGCAAGTCCTGGCCAACGCGGAATCTTATCGCACACAGGCCTTCAAAATTCTCGACCCCACCCGCGCCCGGATCCTCAACAACGGCGAATGGTTCGCCAAAATGTCGTTCCAGGAAGTCATTCGCCTCAACAGTCACGTCACCTTGCAGCAGATGTTGCAACGAGAAGATTTCCGCGAACGCCTTACACAACAGCAAGCGATTCACGCACACGAGATTCAATATCCGATCATGCAGGGTTGGGATTCGGTCATGATCGAGGCAGACGTGGAGTTGGGCGGAACCGATCAGCTTTTCAATAACTTGGTCGGGCGCGATCTGCAGAAACAGCACGGACTTTCGCCGCAAGTGGTGCTCCTCCTGCCAATCCTCGAAGGGCTCGATGGCGTGAAAAAAATGAGCAAGAGCCTCGACAATTTTATTAGTCTGACCGAGCCGCCGTCGGAAATCTTCGGTAAGATCATGAGTGTTTCAGATGAGCTGATGGCAAAATATTATCAGCTCCTGCTCGGACGCGTTTTGCCGCCCGAGCTTCATCCGCTCGACGCAAAGAAGCGACTCGGGGCCGCGTTGGTTCAGACATACCATTCCGCGGAAGTTGCGGCGAAGGTGGCCGAGGAGTGGAACGCCCGCTTCAGTGAAAAGCGCCTCTCTGACGCCGAGCTTCCAACGTACCGAAGCGAACCGGGAGACGCGGTTTCCGTCATCGCTGCCGCTTACGCTCAATCTTTCGACTTAACCAAATCACGGACCGAAGTCCGTCGTTTGATCGAGCAGGGAAGCGTTCAGCTGGATGGCAACAAGCTAACCGATCCCAAAGTGACGCTGTTTCTTCAACGCGGCCAGATCCTGCGCCTTGATAAAACGCGCGCAGTCCGGGTGGTCTAGACCTTTGCCATCCGTACAGCAAAAGAGCGCGAAGCATTGCTCCGCGCGCTCCGCAAAAACAATCGCTCGTTAGGCCGTAGCCGTCTGCAACGAAGGAACGAACGCCGGCCGCTCCGCTACTGGCGCTGCGATTCCCTCAAAATGTGCCCGAATACTACGCAGTTCCGAAGTAACGAACGCATCGACGAAATGAAAATGCCGATCGAGCCAGGCGAACACCCGGTTCTTGATTTCATAATGCACCGCTAGGGTAACTTCGGTGCAACTCGGACGGATTTCCGAGAAATCGACTATGCCCATGAGATCGATATTACCGCCGGTCGATTCGAACGCGGCTTGATCGGGATTCTCGCTTTTCGCAGCAAGCAATACTGTTCGAGCTTCAAAACCGAGCGGTCCGCGAAAGCTGAAATCCACCGTTTTCGAAGATGTGACGGTAGCTTTAGTCACCATCAGAAACTGACGGCGGTACGACTGAATACTCGACAAGCGAGTTTTGCATTCCGGAAGCGACTGACTCATGTGCAAAGTTTTTTGTAGGAGCATAGTAGGAGGTTGTTGCCATGATGTTTAGCAATGCAGGTGCCACTGCCTTCTCACGAGGCAAGACCTCGCCGCTCGCTGAAATCGTGTAAATAAAAGTTACACTTGTGTCGAATAATCGACCGCAGGCGTGGGGAGAATCCTTACGCCGCGCGCGCCTGATCTTTTGCGATCCGACGAATCATGGACTCAAAAATCTTTGCGCCATCTGCGCTACCTAACCGTTCTTCGCAGGCGCGATCCGGATGAGGCATCAGCCCGAAGACATTGCCGTCCCGATTACAAATGCCCGCGATGTCTTCGATCGAGCCATTTGGATTTCCATCCGCGTATCGCAAAATGATTTGGCGATTCGCGTTCAGCTCGCGCAACGTCGCATCGTCCGCGAAGAAGCAGCCTTCGCCATGCGCGACCGGGATCCGCAGCAGCGTCCCCTTCCGAAGATCTAAGGTGAAAGCCGAGCGCTCAACCTCCACACGCACCGTCGTCATCGCACAAACAAAACGCAGCGAACGATTGCGGACCAACGCGCCGGGCAACAAGCCGGCCTCGCATAAAATCTGGAAGCCGTTACAAACCCCGATGATTAGCTTACCCGCGGCCGCCTCTTCCAAGACCGCTTTCATAATGGGCGAAAACCGTGCGATCGCCCCGCAACGCAAATAATCGCCGTAGGAAAATCCACCCGGCAGGACGATCGCGTCGAAGGCTGCGAGCGAGGTCTCCTTGTGCCAGACCAAGGCTACCTCCGCACCGTCAAAGCCCTGCAACGCTGCCACGCAATCCTGGTCGCAATTCGATCCGGGAAATTGGATGACAGCGAACTTCACGCCTTCGGCTCCTCACTATTTTGCAATTCGTAATCCTCGATCACCGGATTAGAAAGCAGGTCACGACAGAGCTCACGCAATCGCGGCTCAATCGTCTTCTCCGTTCCATCGATCTCGATCTCGAGATACTTTCCGATCCGCACGCTGCGCACTTCGGGCATGCCGAGGTGTCGCATCGCATCGCGCACCGCCGCGCCCTGCGGATCGAGAACGGCGGCTTTCGGCGTCACGATGACTTTCATTTTCATCGGCTCAATATTGACGCGGCTTATGGCAGCGCAATGCAGATCGCAGATCAAACCCGCCGCGCCATCGAGACTACACGAACGAAAGTTCAGGCGACGGTGAAGCCCAATCGCTCGCGATCCGAACTCAGGTCGCGGCGGGCCACTTCGCGCCTCACTGCAGTCGCTTCCTTATCCTTGCGCAGACCAAGAAAGACTGGTTGCCGCAGTTTCGCGTCACGCGTCCATTCTGCGAACTTCACCTGGCAAACAAAAACGGGGTTAACCCAGTGACATCGCCGCATCATTGTCGGCGTAATACCTTGCACCCAAGCGCCGCCTTGTCTGGAAGGCAGATCGGCAAATGGACATTCCTCGCGCGATTCTTTCTTGAAACTGCCGTGCAAAGAAGCGAGCAGCTTCGTATTAAATCCCGTTCCCACCTTGCCCGCAAAAAGGAGTTTTTCTCCTTCGTAATATCCAACCAGGAGCGCGCCGAAATGTTTTCGCGCGCCAGCGGGCGGCGTGTAACCACCGATGACAAACTCCTGTTCATTTAAGACTTTCAGCTTGATCCAGGCGCCGCTTCGGCGGTCGGGTTCGTAGACGGAATTTTGCTGCTTCCCGATCAACCCCTCCAAGCCGCGCCGCTTCACTTCCGTTAGCAACTTGGCCGCGTCACTTCCAATCCCGCCCGAGTAACGGATCGCCTCTCCCGCTTCCGAGCAAAGTTGCTCGAGCAAGGCCTTTCGCTTTTCCAGCGGCTGCGCGATGAGAGATTTCCCTCCTGCCTGGAGCAAATCAAAAACGTAATAGTAGGTCGGCGCCGCCTGCTCGCCCGTTTTCATCTCACGGCCTTGCAATAGCTGGAAGGACGACCGCCCTTTTTCATCGAGCGCCACCACTTCTCCATCGATCACGCAATCATCCACTGGTAGCTCTTTTATCTCCGCCACTAGATCGGGAAACTGGGATTCGAGTTCGTTCTCGTTCCGTGAAATCAGATTGACTTTCGCGCCCTCTTTGACCGCGATCAGCCGAATGCCATCGAACTTCAGCTCGTAGATCCAGTCGCCTGCCGCCGGAGGTTCTTCCATTAGTTTGGGTTTCATCGGCGCAATGAAACGCGCTTTCGCTGCCGGCAAACCTTTCGGCAACGGGAAGGCCGCGCGTCGCCTCAAAGCTGCGGAGGGACCTGCCTCTTTAGCTCTAGGACGAGCGGAAGATTGTCCTTTCGGAGTCCGATTGGATTGCCATTCGGCGTCGCGCTCCTCGGCGATTTGCTTCATCGTCCGCCCGCTCACCGCGGATTCATCGTCGCGCTTCTTCGAAAGCTCCGACACGCTCTCGCCGCTCTTCAACAACAACCACTGCGGCTTCGACGCTTCCATCCGCGTCCGAATGAGAGTCCACTCGCCTTTCGCCTTTTCGCCGTGAAGCACGAGGTGAAGCCGGCCGTCGCGTAGCGACTTCAGCGGCTCTTCGCCATGAACAAAATAATCGCCGCGATCCCACACCATCACTGTTCCGCCGCCGTACTGACCTTTCGGGATAATCCCTTCAAAGCCCGCGTAATCGACCGGGTGATCTTCTACTTCCACCGCCAGATGCTTCTCGCCTTTCTTCCAAGGTAACCCTTTCGGCACGGCCCATGATTTCAAGACACCGTCCATCTCCAACCGAAAATCGTAATGCAGGCGTGACGCGTCGTGCTTTTGAATCACGAAACGCGATGCGCCTTTGACCGCTTTCGGCAGCGGCTTTCCACCTGCCGGTTCCGCCGTCTTCGCGAAGTCACGTTTTGCTTTGTATTCCCGTAGTCCCATGGACGGAAGAGTAAACGCTGTTTAGGCGAATGATACTTTCGCGCTCAACACGACACGCGCACTAAATCTTCGCCCACCGTCTTCAGCGTCGTTAGCGTTATCTGCTTTCCGGGAAAACGAAAAAGCCATCGCAGTCGCGCGGACTGCGATGGCTTTCGTGAATTTTGCGTTCTTACCGGCGCTTGCGGGACTTGGCCCCGCCGCGTTTCGGAGCGGACTCCTCCGCATCGCCCGCCTGGACATTGATTATCTCTTCGGCGAGAGCGGACAGCTTTTTGTCTGCCTCTCCCTCTTCATTCAAAGTCCTCTGCAACATGTCGGCGGCCTTGTTTTCACCGAGTTGATTGGCGAATGTGCGCACCACCCCGTAGCCAGCCATTTCGTAATGTTCGACTCGCTGCCCCGCCCCGATCAGCGCGGCATCCAGCACGGAAGGATCGCCATCTTCTTCAATGACTTCTTTGCCCTCTTCGACCAGGCCTTTCATTGCCTTACATGTTTTGCCGGTGGGCTTTTCCCCGAGAGCCGAGAAGATTGTTTCTAAACGCTCGATGTGTTTTTTCGTAACTTCGAGGTGCTCTTGAAAAGCGCTTTTTAGCTCCGGCGCTGAAGCTTTTTTTGCCATCTTCGGCAGTGCTTTCAGCAATTGATTCTCCGCGTTGTAGAGATCCTTTAGTTCGTCGATGTACAAGTCTTTCAATGAATCCATGCTCATAATATTTCCTTTTGCTCAGGGTTAAATTCCGCCGACGTGATCGACTGAACGACGCGCGTGAATACGCATCACAGGAGAAACGGAAGCGACCGCGTCGTTGCGCGTATCCAACCTCTAGTCCGCGTCTTCGACCGCTATCGGCGCGACGACTTCGTCGTTCAGCGGTTCGCCTACCAGGTAGCGGGTAAACCGCCGGATTACGATATTCTCACCCAGCTCGGAAATCCTAGTCGCGACCAGTTCCTTGATCGTCTGGTCCGGGTTTTTGATGAATCCCTGCTCGAGCAAACAAACCGTGCTGTAAAACTTGTCCAGTTTCCCTTCCACAATCTTCGCCAGCACGTTCTCGGGTTTGCCTTTCACCTGCCCGGCGTAGATCGCTTGTTCGGATGCGATCAATTTTTGCGGCACTTCCTCGCGGCTCACGTAGAGCGGATGCGCCGCCGCGATATGCAAGGTGATGTCTTTTACGAATTCCCGAAAAATTTCGTTCTTGGCCACGAAATCCGTCTCGCAATTTACTTCCACCAACACCCCCACCTTGCCTTGCAAATGAATGTAGGAAGCGACAATCCCCTCCTTCGTCGCCCGTGAGGCTTTCTTTCCCGCGCTCGCAATTCCTTTTGTGCGGAGAGCCGCTTCCGCTTTTTCGAGATCGCCCCCGGATTCCGCCAGGGCGCGTTTGCAATCCATCATGCCCGCGTTGGTTTTCTCGCGCAGCTGCTTAACGAGTTGGGGATTGATTTCCATGGGAAGGAGTGAGGAGTTAAAAGCTGAGTTGTAGAGGGGACCTACGAAGACCTCCTAGTCCTCAACCTCTCAACGTGCGCCGCTAGGCAGACACGCCCGCCATCTCGACTTGCTCGCGAACGCGAGCTTCGCCGCCTGCCGAAACGATTGAGTCGACCAGCTTCTGCAGAACGACGCGAATCGCGCGAATCGCATCGTCATTGCCGGCGATGGGATAATCGATCAGCTCCGGATCCGCGTTCGTATCGACAATCGCGACCGTCGGAATCCCAAGCCGTTTGGCTTCGTTGACCGCGTTTAGTTCACGCGTGGTATCGATAATCACCATCGCATCCGGCAGCTTCGCCATTTCGAGAATGCCATCGAGATTCCGTTTCAGCTTGGTCGCTTCACGATTGAGCGCTGCCAGTTCCTGCTTGCCCATCTTCTTAAAATCCGGCGACTGCTCGATGTCTTCGATATATTTCAAACGGCCGATGCTTTTCCGGATCGTAGCCAGATTCGTCAACGTGCCGCCGAGCCAGCGCTGGTTCACATAGAATTGCCCGCAAGCCGTGGCCGCTTCCTTGACCGCTTCCTGCGCCTGCTTCTTGCAGCCAACAAATAAAATCTTCCCGCCGCGCCGCGTCACTTCCTGCAGAAAATCGGTTGCACGCTCCAGCTGCTTCACCGTCTCATCGAGATTGATGATGTAAATCTGATTGCGTTGCTCGAAAATGAACGGCTTCATTTTCGGATTCCATCGCTTGGTCTGGTGACCAAAATGGACGCCGGCTTCGAGCAATTCGGGAACTAATTCAGTCATTGTCGCCATAGGGAAAAACGTAAACGCTCCGCGCAAGCGGAGCGGGACGTGGAAGATGCCGCAAAGGAAGCGGAAGGCAACCGGAAATTGGTAAACCGAATTACTCCCTTTTCGCGGACACATTTCCGCATCGCACCCCCATAGGACTCAGCTAAATCGCGATCGCTAGCCACCAGTTTCAACCGGCCAACCGGAGATTTCATTGTCTCGAACGAATAGGTCATCTGGTTTTTTTTGATGAACGGCAATTGCTGCGCAAGAGCGTAAAGAAGATCCTGGTTTTCGGGTGCCCGGCATATTCGACGGTTGCGAGATGACAATCCGCGCGATCCTCGGACAACAGGCGGCGTGAGCGCGAAACAAGCGGAAGAGATATCCCAAGCTTGGCGTCCTTGAAGAAGTTACGCCGCCATCCATCATTTCGAACAATCCGCCGAATCGCGCGTCACCGCGGAACCCCGGTAGTACAGGTGTCGCCATCGGAACCACGGAACTTACTAGGTAAGATCGGTCTGGATGAACCGCGGACTAGCGTGGATGTCGATCTGACGAAGGGTCGTATCGCCGGAGTTAATGAATCGATGCGGGGTTTCCGCCGGGATGACGACGATGCCCCCTGCATTCACCTAGCGCTCTTCATCTCCAACCGTGATGATGGCGCAGCCTTCGATCGTGAAGCTACTTGTACGTAGGGCCTTGCCTGCGCGGGTGATCTGCGGACAGAACACAGCTATTAACATCTCATCATGAGTACTCCCTGGCTGATCTGCTACGGCGTCTCCTGCTGGCCTATTATTATTTCGTCCTCCGAAAATATAACACGCTCGGTTTTCGGCTCTTCTCGCTCTTTTTCTTCACCGCCTGCGCTGCCAGTTACTGGTGGTACACTAGCGATCGCGACCTTAAAAGTATCCAGCGCACCGGGATAGCGACGAACGCGGTGGTGCTGAAAAAACAGCAGACAGCCTACAAGTGCGTTTCACCGACGAGACCGGAGACGTGGACGAGCGCACCCAGAAAGGCGGCATTTCCGTCCAGGAATTTGCAGCTGCGCCCGAAGGCCAACCTGTCCCGATTCTCTACGCGCCGCGTTCCCAGACAATTTACCTAACCAGCAGTTACCAGCGCCAGCTTCATGACAACACTTATCTGCTAGTATTTCCCGCGGCGCTATTCCTGATCGGATCGGCCTGCTGGTTCTTTCTGGGAAAGTATCGGGTCCATCCCCGAGAAGGAAGTATTTACGAATACGTGACCGATGAGAGCGGCAAAGTAGCGCTGGACGATGCAGTTTCCCCGCTAACGCGAGGACTCAGAAACTACTCTACTTTTCCAGGCCCTTGCAGTTGTTTCGTCGTTAGTTAAGAACCAAGACAGTCCCGTATGCAAAGGCGGCTCGTTAGTCTTGCGTCACAACACTTGCTCAAGCCGGGCGGTGTGGTCGCGTTTCATGACGGTTATCTTCGCGCGACCAGTTGCGCCGTTTCGACGCCTGGTCCTTGAAACGGCTAGAAGATTGTTCAACTCGCGCTGGCAGCCTTGGAGAGAGAATTAATTCTACTAGGAGGAGTCCGGCGTCTTACAGCCATCGGCGGATGGTATTTCGGTGCGGCGGTGCCGCATATGGTGCGAAGCCTTGTCGCTTTGCGAAGCCCTGGCGGTGAATTGGGCGATTAGCCTCTGCGGAAGTATCTACGAATACGCGACTTTGCCGTAAACGACCGGCTAGCTTGTTAGAGACTTACCGGATTACTGACTGAGACCGCCACACCAGACCTCGTCTAGGGATTTTGTTCCTTGTTAAACTCAGCGTAACGAGCAAGTAGCCAGCAAAGGTCGGAAAGACGGTTCAAGTAACGCAGGATCTCCGCGTTCACATGGCCGTCCTGTTCGGCCAACAGGGCGACGCGGCGTTCGGCGCGACGGCAGGTGGTGCGCGCTAGATCGAGCGCGGCGGAGACAAGTGTGCTGCCGGGAATAGCCCAGCCCTTGTAATGGAGAAGCTTGTTCGTTTCCAGCTCGTCGACCACCGCTGTAAGTCGATCGACCATCGCGGAGCTAGTTAACTGGTAACCATCGTTCGCATAGCGGACAAGATCCTCCGGAGCCGTTGCCAACTCCCCCATCAGCGGGATCAATTCCTTCTGGATACTTAGGAGTAGGTCCTGCGTGAAGGAATCGGAGGCAGTAACTCGCGCCATGCCTAAGGCGGCATTGACTTCATCCACGCACCCATAGGCGTCGACGCGAGGATCGCTCTTCGGTACGCGTCGGCCATACATGAGGGACGTTTCGCCGCTATCACCTGTCTTGGTCGCGATCGACATAAGTGTCACTAAAATGCGAATGACGAATCAGCTCGCGCCGATTCGTCATTCCACATTTTGATTTTTGCCTGGCGTTAGCCGAGCACGGGCTGCGGATCGGGTTCATCCATCAAGGATGTGCCGACCTGTTCGCCGAGCTCGACCAGTTTAATCTCGCGCACAGCCGGGAACCCAGTGCCAGCAGGGATCAAGTGACCCATGATGACATTTTCCTTGAAGCCGCGCAGACGATCGACTTTGCCGAGCGTGGCCGCTTCCGTAAGCACGCGCGTCGTGTCCTGGAAGGAAGCCGCGGAAATGAAGCTATCGGTTTCGAGAGAAGCCTTGGTGATGCCAAGTAGAACCGGAGTAGCCTCAGCCGGCTTTCCGCCCTGGTCGACCACACTGGCATTTTCTTTTTCGAACTCCAAACGATCCACCTGATCGCCCCAGAGCAACGCCGTATCACCTGGATCGGTAATTTTCACCTTCCGCAACATTTGGCGCACGATGATTTCGATGTGTTTGTCGTTAATCTCTACGCCTTGCAGCCGATAAACTTCCTGCACTTCGTTGACCAGATGCTCCTGTAAATCCTGTGGTCCGCAGACTTCGAGGATCTCATGCGGCACGACCGGGCCTTCTGTAAGCTGCTGGCCTTTCTTCACGAAATCGCCTTTGAAAGCGATGATGTGCTTGGTCAGCGGAATGAGATGCTCTTCCTCGCTTCCAGTTTCCGGATCCTTCAGGATCAGCTTGCGCTTGCCACGAACGGTCCCGCCCATCTCCACGATGCCGTCGATCTTCGCGATCTCGGCCGCGTCTTTCGGACGCCGCGCTTCGAACAACTCGGCCACACGCGGCAGACCGCCGGTGATGTCCTTGGTCTTCGCGATTTTGCGCGGAGTCTTCGCGAGCAAAGCGCCCGCTTGAATCTTCTGGCCTTCGTCCACGATGACGTGCGCGCCCGCGGGGATCGAATAGCTGGCAAGAATTTCTTTCTTATTACCAACCACCACGATTTGCGGATGCAGATCCTCTTTGTGCTCGATGATAACCGTCCCCATCAGGCCGGTCGCTTCGTCGACGTCGCGTTTGATCGTGACACCGGCGATCATGTCGCGGAATTCGATCTTGCCGGTTTTGTCGGTCAGAATCGGGACATTGTACGGATCCCATTGCACGAAGGTTTCTGCCTTCTTCACGCTTGAGCCGTCGGCTTTGGCAATAACCGAACCGATGACAACATTGTAGCGTTCCAGCTCGCGCCCATCGGCATTGTGCACGCCGATAGAGCCATTCTTGTTCAGCACAATCCAGCTCCCGTCCAAAGCCTGCACCGTGCGCAGGTCGTTGAATTGAAGGTTGCCGTCGTTCTTCGCTTTGATGATCGGCTGCTTAAAGGTCTGCGAGGCCGTGCCACCGATGTGGAAGGTTCGCATGGTCAACTGCGTGCCGGGTTCGCCGATTGACTGGGCGGCAATGATGCCGACTGCTTCGCCCAGCTTCACCATCTGGCCAGTGGCGAGATTGCGGCCGTAACAAAGTCCGCAAACTCCGCGGCCCGTTTCGCATGTCAGCACCGATCGAATTTTCAGGCTTTCAACGCCAATCTTCTCGATCGCTGCCGCAATCTTCTCGTCCACTAACTGATTCGCTTTCACGATCTTCTTTTTCTTGTCGACCGGGTCCGCGATCGTTTCGCAACTAACGCGACCGATGATGCGGGTCGAGAGATCCACTACTTCCTCGTCGCCCTCGTAAATGGAACGAACAACGATGCCGTTGACCGTGCCGCAATCTTCTTCATTGATGATCACGTCCTGCGACGCGTCCACCA
This sequence comes from uncultured Chthoniobacterales bacterium, assembly GCA_964236815.1. Taxonomy (GTDB): domain Bacteria; phylum Verrucomicrobiota; class Verrucomicrobiia; order Chthoniobacterales; family UBA10450; genus JACCTI01. The sequence goes on along the minus strand of CAXSFN010000010.1, from coordinate 30,281 downwards.
GCTTGCGCGTCAGGTAACCCGAGTCCGCCGTCTTCAGCGCGGTATCGGCCAGACCCTTGCGAGCGCCGTGTGTGGAGATGAAATATTCCAACACGCTCAAGCCTTCGCGGAAGTTTGACGTGATCGGCCGCTCGATAATTTCTCCGGACGGCTTCGCCATCAAACCACGCATACCGGCCAGCTGTTTGACCTGCTGGCGATTGCCGCGCGCACCCGAATCCACCATCAGGAAGACGGGGTTCAGTTCTTTGCGTCCTTCGTTGTGTTCGAGGGTGCGGAACATCACGTTGGAAATCTCGTCACCGGCATGAGTCCAGATGTCGATGATCTTATTATAACGCTCACCGTCGGTGATGATGCCTTTGCGGTACTGTTGTTCGACCGTCTTGATCTGACGGTAGGCATTTTGTAGTTCGGTCTCTTTTTCTTTCGGAATGATCATGTCCGAAATTCCGATCGAGATACCGGCCTTGGTCGCTTCTCGGAAACCCATCTCCTTGAGTTTATCCAGGGTCTCGACCGTGCCGTCCTGCCCAGCCACCTGATAGCAACGCCAGATAATATCGCTGAGCTGTTTCTTGCCCGCGGCTTTGTTGAAAAAGCCCATATCCTTCGGCCAAATCTCGTTAAAGATCACGCGACCGGCCGTCGTCTCCATGACGCGCTCGGTCGAGTTACCGTAAATAGTTTCTTTCCCGTGGTCAGGATTCTTGAAACGAATCCGATCGTGGGTTTTCACCTTACCGTCCGCCATCGCGAACTCGACACCGACCGCGTCTTCGAAGAGCGGCAGACGCGATTCCTTCTCTGTGCCAGCGGCGCGACGCGGATTTTGCGTTAAATAATAACAGCCAAGTGTGATGTCCTGCGAAGGCGTCGTGATTGGTTTGCCGCTTGAAGGGGAAAAGATATTGTTCGGCGCGAGCATGAGCATGCGCGCTTCCATCTGTGCTTCGACCGAGAGGGGCACGTGCACAGCCATCTGGTCGCCATCGAAGTCCGCATTGTAGGCGGTGCAAACGAGCGGATGAATTCGAATCGCTTCGCCTTCAATCAAGAGCGGCTCGAAAGCCTGGATGGAAAGACGGTGCAGCGTCGGCGCGCGATTAAGCAACACCGGATGTCCACGCGTCACTTCTTCGAGGATATCCCAGACTTCCGGCGTCTGGCGCTCGATCATCTTTTTGGCGCTGCGCACAGTGTGGACGTAGCCAAGATCTTTCAGGCGCCGGATGATGAAAGGCTCGAACAAAACGAGCGCCATCTTCTTCGGCAGACCGCATTGGTTCAGCTTCAACTCCGGACCGATGACGATAACGGAACGGCCCGAGTAATCGACGCGTTTGCCTAACAAGTTCTGACGGAAACGGCCGCCTTTGCCCTTGAGCATGTCGCTAAGCGATTTGAGCGGACGATTGCCGGCGCCGGTAACGGCGCGACCGTGACGGCCGTTGTCGAACAACGCATCGACTGCTTCCTGCAACATGCGCTTTTCGTTGCGGATAATTACATCCGGCGTCTTGAGCTGAAGCAGGTTTTTGAGACGGTTGTTGCGGTTGATGACACGACGATAAAGATCGTTCAGATCGGAAGTGGCGAAGCGACCACCCTCTAGCGGAACAAGCGGACGCAAGTCCGGCGGGATGACGGGCAGGACATCCAGCACCATCCAATCAGGACGCGCATGCGAAGAAGCGAAGCCTTGCACGAGTTTCAAACGCTTCGCCAGTTTCTTGCGAATCTGTTTGCTCTTCGTGTTCCCCATCGCCACTTCCAGCTCTTTGTTGAGCTTGTGCAGGTCGATCTCGGCCAAGAGTTTCTTGACCGCTTCCGCACCCATCCCGGCCACAAAATCGTCTCCGTATTGCTCCTGGGCCTCGCGGTATTCGCCTTCGTTCAGCAACTGCGTTTTGGTAAGAGGCGTCTTGCCCGGATCGATCACGATATAATCCTCGTAATAGATGACGCGCTCGAGTTGTCGCGCGCTCATGTCGAGCATGAGGCCGAGACGCGACGGCATGCATTTGTAAAACCAGATGTGCGAGACGGGCACTGCCAGTTCAATGTGACCCATGCGCTCACGGCGAACGCGCGCCAGCGTCACTTCCACGCCGCAACGATCGCAGATCACGCCCTTGTGCTTGATCCGTTTGTATTTTCCGCAGGAGCATTCCCAATCGCGGGTCGGCCCAAAAATGCGCTCGCAAAAAAGCCCGCCTTTTTCTGGTTTGAAGGTGCGGTAGTTGATCGTCTCGGGGTTCTTTACTTCCCCTTTGCTCCACGACCGCATCGTATCCGAAGACGCGACACCGATCGCGACTTGATCGAAACCAACAGGGCGTTCTTCGCCCACTAACTCACGCCAGGAATGTTCGTTCATTGATGATCCGTTCTAATTAAAAGGTTTGAAAAATTTCTTTGTCTCGCGCTCTTTCGCGCTTCCCATTTGTCATCCTAGTCCGCGCAGACGGCGAAGAATGACCTGCCTAATTACGCCACGTTTTCCAGGAAAGTGGGCGCCTGGCCACCGACTTTAACGTCGAGGCCGAGCGACTGCATTTCCTTGATTAGGACGTTGAAAGACTCAGGCGTACCCGCTTCGAGGGAGTTGTCGCCTTTAACGATGGACTCATAAATGCGCGTGCGTCCTTGCACGTCATCCGATTTCACCGTGAGCAACTCCTGCAAGGTATAGGCTGCGCCGTAAGCTTCGAGCGCCCACACCTCCATCTCGCCGAAACGCTGGCCGCCGTATTGCGCTTTGCCGCCGAGCGGTTGCTGCGTCACTAACGAGTAAGGGCCGACCGCTCGAGCGTGGATCTTGTCCGCGACCAAGTGACCGAGCTTCAGCATGTAGATGTAACCGACGACAACTTCCTGATCGAAGGTGTCTCCAGTTCGTCCATCATAAAGACGCGCCTTGCCGCTTTCCTGCACCCAGCTGAAGCCTTCTTCCTTCTTCGCGTCCTTCAAATATTCACGAATCTTCGTCTCGGAGATTCCGTCGAAAACTGGCGTTGCCACCTTAAAGCCGAGCGCTTTCGCGGCGACCCCGAGGTGCGTTTCGAGAACCTGGCCGACATTCATGCGGCTCGGAACTCCTAATGGATTGAGCACGATCTCAACCGGCGTTCCGTCCGCCAAATACGGCATGTCTTCTTCCGGCACGATACGCGCAACGACGCCCTTGTTCCCGTGGCGCCCCGCCATTTTGTCGCCGACGGAAAGTTTGCGCTTCGAAGCGATGTAAACTTTGACCTGCTTGATGATGCCGGGGTCGACATCATCGCCGCTTTCCACACGATCCATGGAGCGCTCACGCTCGAGTTCGAGCTCCGCAAACTTATGCTCATAGGACGCGATGATCTCGCGGATCTTGTTTCGGATCGGCGACGGATCGATCTCGATGTGATCGTAAACCACCGCGAGTTTGCGCAGGAGAGTTTTGGTAATCTTGCGATTCGCCGGAATGATGATCTCGCCGGTCTCGGCATTGACCACGTCGAGCGGAATCTTTTCGCCTAACAAGATATTGGAAAGTGCGTCCGTCAGTTGCTCGGTCAGGTCGTCCTTTTTCTTACGGTGATCTTCCGTGATCGTCTTGAGCTGACGTTTAGTTTCCGTTGGCGTCAGTTTCTCGCGCGAAACTTCGCGGCGCGATGAAACCTTCACGTCCATCACGATGCCGTAAGTCCCGGAGGGAACGGTCAGCGACGTGTCTTTCACATCCGCTGCTTTCTCGCCGAAAATGGCACGCAAAAGGCGCTCTTCCGGCGCGAGCTCTGTCTCGCTCTTCGGAGTGATTTTGCCGACGAGAATATCGCCCGGCTTCACTTCTGCGCCGACGCGCACCACGCCATCCGTCCCGAGATTGCGTAACGCTTCCTCACTGACGTTCGGAATGTCTCTCGTGATTTCTTCCGGCCCGAGTTTGGTATCCCGCGCGCCGATCTCGAACTCGTCGATGTGAATGGAAGTGTAGATGTCTTCCTTCACCACCTTCTCCGAGATCATGATCGCATCTTCGAAGTTGTAGCCATTCCATGGCATGAACGCGACGAGCACATTGCGGCCGAGAGCGAGCTCGCCCTGGTCGGTGTTCGGGCCGTCCGCAATGACCTGGCCTTTTTTCACATGCTCGCCCTTCTTCACGATCGGCTTTTGATTCACGCACGTGCCAGCATTCGAACGCATGAATTTGCGCAGCTCGTAAACTTGAATGCCCGCGTCGTGATCGGTCTTCAATTTCTTCCGGCTGTCCGGGACATGGCCATCCTTTGTCACCACGATTTGGTCCGCAGTCACCGAGGCGACTTTTCCGGACTCCGTGGAAATGACGACCGCATGAGAATCACGAGCCACTTTTCCTTCAAGGCCGGTGCCGACGAGCGGTGATTCCGAAACGATTAGCGGCACGCCTTGGCGCTGCATGTTCGAGCCCATCAGCGCGCGATTGGCATCGTCGTGTTCGAGGAAAGGAATCAGACCCGCCGCGACCGAAACCAACTGCTTCGGCGAAACGTCCATGTAGTGGACTTTCTCCGGCTCCACTTCGAGGAAGTCGCCGCGGTAACGCACCGAGACCTTTTCCTGCGTGAGATGACCTTTCCCGTCCATGGTCGCGTTGGCCTGTGCGACGAGGAAATTCTCTTCGCGATCGCCGGTTAGATAATCGACCTGATCGCTTACGCGGCCCTTCTCAACTTTTCGGTAGGGCGTCTCGATAAAGCCGAATTCATTAATCCGAGCAAAAGTGCTCATCGAACTGATCAGACCAATGTTCGGACCCTCCGGCGTTTCGATCGGACAGATGCGACCGTAATGCGACGGGTGAACGTCGCGCACTTCGAAGCCGGCACGATCGCGCGAGAGACCGCCTGGCCCGAGGGCCGAGAGACGGCGCTTGTGCGTCAACTCCGCGAGCGGATTCGTTTGATCCATGAACTGCGAGAGCTGTGAGCGGCCAAAGAAATCGCGGATGACAGCGCTGAGCGCTTTTGGATTGATCAACTTCTGCGGCGTCATGCCATCGATGTTGATATCGAACAAAGTCATGCGCTCTTTCACGAGACGCTCGGTGCGCGCGAGGCCGACCCGGCATTGGTTCGCGAGCAACTCGCCAACGGTGCGAACGCGTCGGCTCCCAAGGTGATCGATGTCGTCCAGGGTGCCTTCACCGCGACGGAGGTTGATCAGATATTTGATCGCGCCGATGAAATCTTTGTCGGTAACGATGCGTTCACCGAGATCGACGTCGATGCTCAGCTTCTGATTGATCTTGTAACGACCCACGCGGCCGAGATCGTATTTTTTCGGATCGAAAAATAGCCGTTTTAGCAACGCCTTGGCGTTGGCTACCGTCGGCGGATCGCCCGGGCGGAGCTTGCGGTAAATATCTTTGAGTGCCTCTTCCTGATCGTGCGCAGGATCTTTCTTCAGCGCTTTGACCACGGTGTCGTCGGTCGAGATATCGATCACTTTGGCTTCGGTATGTCCGAGTGCCATGATTTGCCGAACGGTCGCAGCTGTAAGCGGCTCGAAAGCGCGCGCCACCGTTGCTTCCCCATCGAGGACGTCCGCGGTCAGAACTTTCGTCGCGAGCTGTTCCTCACCGAGTTTTTCGCTCAGTTTCAGCGTCTCGATATTATAGAAAAGTTTGATGACCTCTTCGTCCGAGCCGTAGCCGAGAGCGCGCAGGAAAGTCGTGGCAAGAAATTTCCGCCGGCGTTTGCGACGATCGAGATAAATATAAAGGAGATCGCTGGTGTCGAACTGCACCTCGATCCAGGAACCGCGATCCGGAATGATGCGAAAACTGTAGAGCACCTTGCCGTTTAGATGGATGCTGGATTCGAAAGCGATGCCGGGAGAGCGGTGCAATTGAGAGACGACAACGCGCTCCGCGCCATTGATCACGAAGGTGCCCTGCGGAGTCATGAGCGGAATTTCGCCCATATAAACTTTCTCCTCTTTAGTCCCCTTCTCTTCCCGCAGTTGGAAGGTGACGTGAAGCGGTGCGCTAAAAGTCTGGCCTTCGCGTTGCGCTTCGAGGGCGCTTAGTTTTGGCTCTCCGATCTCGTAGTGACTGAAATCGAGCGTCGCTTTTTCATCGTAGCTTTCGATCGGAAAAACCTCCTTGAAAACAGCCTGCAAACCCGAGATCTTCCGCTTGGAAGCGGGCACATCCTTCTGCAAAAAATCGACGTAGGAGTTGAGCTGTACCTCGATCAGATTAGGTGGCTCCACGCCTTCTTTGATCTTTCCGAAGTAGATACGTTCTGCGTTGCGTTCTGGCATAATGGGAGCTGATGGTAGAACCGGTAGCGGGACGGAGCCGCGGAGGTTCTGGGGTTATCGCACCGGCCTGATGCGAGGGAAGCAAAAATGGCAGCGAAGCGGCAGCCTGTCAAATGGGCCGCCGCTTTGTTGCCAATTCTGAATTATTCCGTCGGAAAAAGGGTTAAAAATAACGTTCGATTACTTCTAACGAGGATCGTTTTTGCCACAGACACGAACGGCGCGCAAGGAGTTTCTTGCGCGCCGCCCCGTGTAAAATTCTCTACTTGATCTCGACCTTCGCGCCCGCCGCTTCGATCTTTTTCTTGATCTCTTCGGCTTCTGCCTTGGTCACACCTTCCTTCAAGGTCTTCGGTGCGCCTTCGACTAAAGCCTTGGCTTCTGCAAGACCCAAGCCCGGCACTGCGCCGCGCACTTCCTTGATCACGCCGATCTTGTTCGCACCCATTTCGCTCAGGATAACGTCGAAGGTCGTCTTCTCTTCAGCTGCGGGAGCTGCCGCTCCGCCGCCTGCTGATGGGGCCGCCGCCGCGACCGGTGCCGCTGCGCTCACGCCCCATTTTTCTTCAAGTTGTTTCACCAAGCCAGCGATCTCCAAGACCGTGAGGCCGCTGAGTTGATCCACCATTGCATTTGTATCCGCCATTTTATTTTTCCTCTGAATCGCCGCCTCCGAAAGCCTTCGGAGAATTGAGACTGGCAGCCGCCGGTCCGGACAGTGTTTTGTTTGTTTGCTCGCCCGACTACTCGTTAGGCGAAAAATCGTTAAGCTGAAGGTTCTCCGGCTAAGGGTTTGGCACCGTCCTCGGAGGCGCCTTCCGCGGGAGCGGCACTTTGAACGGGAGCTTCAGGTGCGGCAGCCGAAGGCTCGCCCGCGTTCGCAGAAGGAGTCGGCGTCTCGGCCGCGGGAGCCGAAGTTTCCGGTGACGGTGCTGCCTTCTCCGCTACGGGAGCTGCTGATTCGCCACCACCTTGTTCGCCTTTTGCCTTCAACAAACGAGCAAAGGCGGTCGCCGGTTCGTTTAATATCCGCACCAGCTGCGTCGCGGGGAGAAGAAACAAGCCCAACAGCTTCGCCAAAAGAACTTCGCGCGATGGCAATTCCGCCAACGCTTCGACATCAGCCGTCGAAAGAACTGCCTTATCGACGATTCCGATTTTGAGCGTCGCGATTTTAAATTCCGCTGCGAATGATTTCAGGATTTTAGCCACCGGTGCGACATCCCGTTCACCGGTTACCACCGCTGTCTGCCCGTTCAATTGCGCGGTCACATCCGGCAACCCACTCTCGGCCATGGCGCGTTTCAAGAAGCTGTTTTTAACCACGCGAATCTCAGCGCCGGCCGGATGCAATCGGTTTCGCAGTTCGCCAAATTGATCGACCTTCATCCGCTGATAATCGGTCACCAGCATGAAGGGCGAACGATTGAGTTTTTCGGAAAGGTCCGAGACGATACTGGCTTTTTCGGGTCTCATTTTAGAAAGAGAAATTGTTGAGTGAGAGCGTCCTAAACTTTGAGATATGGCGATGGATCGACGTGCAGCCCGGGAAGCATCGTCGCGCTCAAAGTCATACCTTCCACAAAACGTCCCTTCGCTGTCGCGGGCCGCGCGCGCACCACTGCTTCGATCACTGCCGTTCCGTTTTCCACCAGCGCGTCCTCCGCAAAAGAAAATTTCCCGACTGGCACCGCGACGTTGCCGTTCTTATCGAGCTTGAATTCAACGCGACCAGCTTTCACCTCGCGCACTGCTTTCGCGGTGTCATCGGTTACCGTGCCAGTCTTCGGGTTGGGCATCAGCCCGCGCGGGCCGAGCACCCGGCCAAGTTTGCGCACCTCCGCCATCGCTGCTGGAGTTGCCACCGCGACATCGAAATCCTGAAAGCCTTCCTGCACTTTCTTCACTAGATCCATGAAGCCGACAAACTCCGCGCCGGCCTCTTTCGCGGAACGCGCGGCATCACCTTCCGCGAAGACCAAGACGCGAACCTGCTTGCCGCTTCCATGGGGCAACGGGCAAGTGCCGCGCACCATCTGGTCGGATTGTTTGGGATCAACTCCGAGCCTGAAAGACATCGTCACCGTCTGGTCGAACTTCGTCGGCGGAAGTTTCTTCAGCGTCGAGATGGCCTCGGGCAGATTGTAAGACTTGTTACGGTCCACCTGCTCGGCGGCCGTGCGATAACGTTTGCTGCGGTTAGTTTGCATTTTTTGGGTCAGTTCAAACGAGCTCGATGCTCTCCTGAAAGTGCTCCCTAGCGGAGCGGGAGGCGGAAATTAGCGGCATTTGTTTAGTTGTCAAAGCAGAATGTCATCTGTTAAAACTCTGGCAATTATGAAACCCCCTCACTCATTACTGTTAATCCTCGCCAATTGCGTCAACCTCCTTATTACTCGCGGCGCCTCGGCTGAGCCGATCGACTATCGCGAAGTTTCTTTGCTGGTTCGCTCACACGAAACCGAGCCTTCTATTGTTCATGAAGTCTCGAGTCGTAAACTTCTGCGGACGCTCACCCCACAGCAAGAAGCTACCTTGAAAAATCAGGGCGCTCAGGACTCGCTAGTCCAAACTTTGCGCCGTTCCGACCTGACCCTGGCGCCCGCGGATGCGACTGCCTTCGAAGCGCGCCGCGAACAAATGCAAAAAACTCGCGCCGCCGCCATTACCGCCAACGAAGAAAACACGAACGGCTCGCCGCAAGTTCATGTCTTCGATGTTGCCTTTGGTCACATGGTGAACCTCAGCCAATGGGGCGGCTTCGATTATGAGATCGCATTTTATTCCTATCGCTTTGCCGGCGAAGATCAGATCGAGCCCGTCATGATCGACAACGTTCGCACTGTTACGGAAGTGACGCGCCCGATCCGCTTCACGAGCGAGGATGAAGCCTTTTCCAGGGATTTTTTCCTCACCAATTCGGTTCGTAACCAGCGCTACGCGCCCTACGACACGCGCATCGACGAACGCGACAATCGTCTTCAGCAAAACAACGACACCGTTTCAGTTCGATCCAATTCCGCTTCGCGTCGCCTAACGATTGACTGGCAAAACCCGCGCTATCTTCGTGGGCAACCTTACGCCTTTTATCCGGTCTACGGCGCCGGAGCTGCCTCACTCTATTATATTGGTAAGGCGAACGATCGAACCGCCCGCGTCGCGATTATTTCGCGCTGATCAACTAGAGCCGGATCACTACTCCGGCTGATCCGAACCCGTGTGGCCGGGGTCATCGATCCCGGCCACAACGGCGGAACACGATCTTTGCGATTCACGCGTTCAGGCCGCGTCGCGGCGTCATCGCCCCGAATCGACAGCTTTTACGGTCGCGCCTTTCACGATCTGGCCTTCCTTCATCACAAAGGAAACGCGCTCGGTCGCGTGAATGTCCGTCGTCGGATCGCCGGGCATCGCGACGATGTCGGCGCTCTTGCCCTTTTCCAATGTGCCGGTGAGCGCACTGATGCCGAGCAACTCCGCATCCACTGAAGTGGCGGCACGCAAGGCCTCGATCGGCGCCATCCCAAGACTAGTCATGAGCGCGAACTCTTTCGCGTTTTCGCCGTGCGGATAAACACTCGCATCCGTCCCGAATGCAATCTTCACTCCCATCTGCACCGCATTACGAAACATCTCGCTTCGGGCCGCCGCGGCCGCTTTCGCCTTCTCTTGAATCGACACCGGGTAGGTGGCGATTTTGCCCATGATGTATTCAGTCGCTTCCAGCGTCGCGACGAGGTAGGTGCCTTTCGTTTTCATTAACGCCAGCGTCTCCTTTTTCATGAATGAACCGTGCTCGATCGAATCGACGCCGGCATTGATCGCGTCGCGCGCCGCTGTGTCGCCGTGACAATGCACCGCGATTTTCTTCCGCAACCGATGCGTCTCGTTCACCAGCATCGCGATTTCTTCCGGCGTGAATTGCGGCACATCCACTTCATCCTTCAGCGAAAGCACTCCGCCGGAGACCGCGGCTTTGATCACATCCGCGCCATTCTTGATTTGGAATCGCACCGTCTTCCGAATCGCTTCCGGCCCGTCCGCGATCCCGTCGGTCGTATCCGGTTCGCGGCCGAAAAGCAGATCGCGGTAACCATTGGAATCATCGAAATGTCCGCCGGTCGCCCCGATTCCCTTCGTCGCTACCAGCATGCGCGGTCCGCGCACCAATCCATTCGCGATCGCATCACGCAACGCCGTGTCGATGTAGTCATCGCTCCCCAAATCGCGCACGGTCGTGAAGCCCGCCAGCAACGTGCGCTCCGCAAACGGAATCGCCTGGTAGGCCTTCAGCGGAACTTCCGTCTCCAGGTCCTTTAAGCGCCGCTCGTTGTAAGGCCGCGAAAAATCGGAAGTCAGATGCGTATGCGCGTCCATAAATCCCGGAGAGAGCGTCGCATCTCCGAGATCGATCACCTGCGCGTCTGGCGGGATCGCCACGTTCGCTCCCGCGTCGATAATTTTGTTTCCTTGCACCAGCACCACGCCATTCGAAATGAGCGCGCTCGATTTTCCATCGAACATCCGGGCTGCTTTCAGCGCCACGATTGAACTCGAACCATCCACTGCATCAGCCACCCCCGGGGCGACCAGCAGAAGCGAGAGGCTAAAACGGAGAAACCACTGGAATGAGGAACGCATATCCGCGAATACGAAACTGAGAGGGAAAATGCAAGACTCTCCAAGGTAAGCCCACGCTCTGAAGCTTGCTGATTTTCCACCCGATCAGTAATCTCGAATTGTGGCTGCCGTGCCGGGGACTTTACGGACTGGAGGAATGCCTTTTGGCACGACGCGCTGGAGCGTGATCGCGGCTTGTGCGAAGGAGCAAAAGTCAGATGACGAAACGGCGCAGGCCGCACTCAATCAGCTCTGCTGTGATTATTGGCCACCGCTTTACAGCTTCGTGCGGCGACGGGGTTATAACTCAGCGGATGCGCAGGATCTCGTGCAGGGATTCTTCGCCTATTTTCTCGAGCACCGGGCTTATGCAAAAACCGATCGGGCGAAGGGAAAATTTCGCTCCTTCCTCCTCGCGTCGATCAAACATTACCTGGCCGATGTCTGGGATCGGGAACGCGCCGTGAAACGCGGTGGCGCTCACGAGTTTGTGCTCGTCGATGAAGCGATCGCTGCGATTGAGACCCAGTGGTTGGACAATCCGAATGCGGTCAAGCTGGATGAGGAACAATATTACGAGCGGCGCTGGGCCGAGGCCTTGGTAGCGCACGCCCTGGCGCGGCTCGCGCGCGAATTCGCCAGCGAAGCGAAACAGCGTTTGTATGGCGAACTGAAACCTTTTCTGTGCGGCGGCACTGCGTTGCCGACCCAGCAACAGGTGGCGGCCCGTCTGCAATTGCCAATCGAGACCTTGCGCAGCCATCTCTCCCGAATGCGTTCGCGTTATCGCGAGCTGCTGCGAGAGGAAATCGGGCGCACCATCAGCGACACCGACGACGTCGACGAAGAGCTCCGTCAGCTCGGCCGTGTGCTTACCCGCTCGCTCTGAGCACTCGTTAGGCAAGACCAATCGCCCGATGCAAATTGTCGAGAAAGAGTTGCTCTGTTGCGAGCAATGTGGAGAACCACTCGCCAGTAGTTCCAGCACTTCCGGCTGCTTGAACTGCCTCCTGCGGGGAGGCCTGAGTGAGGCGCCAAACGAGACAAAGACCGCGTATCGTTTTCAGCACTACGAACTCTGTCTGCGCGAGGAAGGCACGCCGCACGAACTGGGGCGCGGCGCGATGGGCATCACCTACCTTGCCACTGATGTAAATCTGGATTCACAAGTTGCCCTGAAGATCATCAGCGAGCGCTACTCGCGCGATGCAGGGGCGCGCGAGCGGTTTCGCCGCGAGGCACGCGTAACCGCGCAGTTACGCCATCCGAATGTCGCAAGCGTCTTCCACTTCGGAGAAACGCCGGCCGGTCAGTGTTTTTACGCGATGGAGTTGGTCGAAGGCGAGACGTTGGAAGCTCGCATCCGCCGCGCCGGCCCGCTTTCCGCTTCGCTCGCCTTGGAGATTGCGATACAGATCGCCGCGCGCTCAGCGCAGCGGAAGCGCGCGGCTTGGTCCATCGCGATCTCAAGCCTAGCAACATCATGCTCGTGGCTAACCATTCATCCGCCTCGGATGGATTAGTCGTTAAAGTAATCGACTTCGGCCTGGCCAGAAATGTGGCTGCGTCCGATGGCAAGCATCCAGGATTTTCCGGCACCCCGGGATTCGCCAGTCCGGAGCAATTGAGCGGCAATGGCCTCGATGCGCGTTCCGATATCTACTCGTTAGGTGCGACTTTGTATTACGCGCTGACCGGTGCCGTGCCGCCAAGCAATGGCGGGATAGCTAAAATTCCGCCGCCGCTTCGAAAGCTGCTCGATGCCATGCTGGCGAAAGATCCGGCGGCACGGCCTCTATCGGCGAAAAATCTCCTCGCGGCCATCGAGCGTTGTCAGCAACGTCTAGCACTTGTTAGGCAGCGCCGGCGCTGGTTGATCGCGGCGGCCGTTTTCCTCCTTTGTTCGGTCGTCGCCATGGTGGGCACGGCAAGATATTCCGGCCTGCGTTTGGCGAAGAAGGAGAAGCTTCCGCTGTCGGAAAAAAGCATCGCCGTCCTGCCTTTCGAGAATCCGGACAACGATAAAGAAAGCGCCACCCTTGCTTCGGCGGAAGCAATGGCTTTCGTTTGCCTGGCAACGCGCTTTCTTTTGAGCCAAGCGTTTCGGTTAATCGCGGTCACGATTACTTTTCCGTTTCCGTGCCGGTAGCATTCCATCGCCATGCCGATCGCAGCGAAGCCTTTACCCGCTTTAACATCGGGCCGCCGCAAGGGCTGGCTACCATCGCGGACTGGCAGTTGCTCGTCAGCTACTCGCATCAGTTCTAGCAGACTAGGCTTCACGCATGTGGCCAGCGAGCGAGAACAGCATCCAGATTGAAATCGGTCACGTCCTTTTTATCGACATCGTCGGTTTTTCGAAGCTCCTGGTCGATGAGCAAACCGCCTGCACCGCGCGGCTGAATCGAGTCGTTAGGCAAACCCGACAGTTTACCACCGCGGCGGAGATCGATAAGTTATTTCGCCTTCCGACCGGCGACGGGATGGTTCTGGTTTTCTTTACTAACCCGGAAGCACCGGTGCGTTGCGCGATTGAGATCGCGACCGCTTTGAAAACGGATAGGAGCTTTGGCTTGCGCATGGGAATCCACAGCGGTCCGGTCAACAAAATTTTCGACGTCAACGACCGTGCGAATCTCGCCGGCGGCGGAATAAATATCGCGCAGCGAGTCATGGATAGCGGAGATGCGGGCCACATTCTCCTATCCGCACGCGTTGCGGAAGACCTCGGGCAATCCAGCCAGTGGCAAAAGGTCTTGCATGATCTGGGCGAGTGCGAGGTCAAGCACGGCGTACGTGTTCGTCTCGTTAGTCTGCATAACGATGAGGTCGGGAATGCCGCCATCCCCGAAACGATTGCGCGCGCCCACGAGCGCAAGAGCGGCGGCATCCAGTCGATCGCGGTTAAGCCGCTGGACAACTTCTCTGGCGATCCGAGCAAGGAGTATTTCGCCGACGGCATGACCGACGAGCTGACGATGAAGCTCTCCCAGATTGTCGCACTTAAGACCGTCATCTCGCGCACGCGGATGATGAAATACAAACAGTCCACCAAATCCTGCCGTGAAATAGCCTTCGAGTTAAACGTCGAGGCTGTCGTGCAAGGCTCAGTCGTCCTGGCCGGTGATAATGCCCGCATTACCGCGCAGCTAGTTGAAGGCGCGACAGAAAACAACCTGTGGGGCGAAAGTTACACTTACGACGTGGCTAACATCATCCAGCTACAGAACGAAGTAGCCCTCGCTATTGCCAACGCCATCGCCCTTAAGCTCACCCCAGCGGAAGAAGCTCGTCTCACTGCGGAACGCATCGTCAATCCGCAGGCTTACAAATATTACCTGCGCGGGAAGAGCTGGGAGCTAGGTAACGAAAATGCCGATGCGCGCATCGATCTCCTGGAAAAGGCTGTCTACCTCGATGACAAGTTCGCCGAAGCCTACGCCGAGCTATCCGATGCCTACAGCGGCAAAGCCTATTTCTTCAGCAGCGGCGCCAAGGAGCTGGAGATAAAGGCCGAAACCGCCCTCGACCATGCCCTTGAACTAAATCCCGATTTACCCGAAGCCATACTTTCGCGAGCGCGGTTACTTTGGCGACCTACCACTGGGTTCCAGCATGAAAAGGCGATCATGGAACTAAAACGCGCTCTCGCCCTGATGCCTAATTCAGCTGAAGCCATCTTCTGGCTCGCTTCCGTCTATTTTCACGTAGGACTCATCGACGAAGCCGCGTCGCTCTACGCAAGGGCCGACCAGATCGATCCTGATAATCCTACTCTGAAGTTTTCCCTGGCCCAGATGAAAATGTTGCAAGGGGACTTTGCCGAGGCGGCCGAGCAAATTGCCGCCAGCCCCGCTGGAATGGTGAAAACCCATATTGAATCCACCTTAGCTACCACGTTCCTATGCCTTGGGCGCATCGATGAAGCGCGGACTCGTATCGAAAACGCCAAGCGACAATACAAAGACGAAGGCGGGGTCTTCGCTGCATACCAGGCTTTCTTTTTTGCCTTGGACGGAGATAAGCAGTCCGCCCAGGCCAAAGTCGACGAAGCTATCAAGCTTGGCCATGGCTTCGGTAACTTCCATCATACTACTTTAGTTATAGCCTATGCCTACACCGCCTTGAATGACTTCGAGAACGCCGTAAAATGGCTCGAATACACAGCCGAGAACGGCTACCCGAACCTACCCTGGTTTGAGCGCGATCCCAATCTCGACAACCTCCGTGCACATCCGCCCTTCGGCGCCTTCCTCGAAGGTCTCCGCCCGCGTTATGAGCACCTTAAGCAGTTAGCGCAGGAAGAGGTGTCGGCAGATAAAAATCATTGAGCGAGAAAAGAATGCAGCCGAATCGCAGTTTCTTTGCAACGCCAACCAAACTCCTCCTTTGGAAGTACTGTGGCTAGAATTGCCTGTTTTAGAAACACTTCCAACCTTGCCCTGAACGACCAAACTTCCTCGCGCCGGAAACCCGCGCCACGGCCAACCTAGCGACATCGTGAGCGTGGTCTTTCGATCGATATAGGCAGGCCTCAGAGCCCCCCAATGAGAACCAAACATCTTATAAGCCTCGTCTATTGTCTTTGCGTCTCTTTTACCGCGACCTTCGGACAAGTGCCCTCTCTTCTCAATTATCAGGGGCGGGTGATTGTTGGTAACACGAACTTCAGCGGCACCGGTCAATTCAAGTTCGCCCTCGTCAACTCGGCCGGTAACGCCACTTATTGGAGTAACGACGGCACTAGTAACAATGGTTCCGAACCGAGCGCTTCAGTCAGCCTTACGGTCACAAATGGCCTTTATGCGGTCCTACTCGGCGACGTGTGAGTCGCCAACATGACTGGTTTGCCGCCGGCGATATTCTCCGGGAATGCGGACGTGCGTCTGCGCGTCTGGTTTAACGACGGTTCGCATGGTTCGCAGTTGTTGACACCAGACCAACGCGTCGCTTCTCCGCCTTACGCGGTCACGAGCGGCACGGCTTTGACCGTGACCGCGGCCAGCGTGACCTCCGCCAGCCTGGCGCCGAACCTTTCTGTAGCTGGAACGTTTACGGTGAACGGGGCGCTGGCTTTGCCGGCTACGACCTCGGATACGATTGGCACATTAAGCTTGGGTGGGCTGCCCTTCTTAAGTGGTTACGGCTACGGAAATATCTTTATCGGCGATTCAGCGGGCAACTTCAGTATCATCGGAGATTTTAACGTGGCCAGCGGCAGCCATGCTCTCGCGGCCGATACCGATGGATCAAGTAATACTGCTATAGGCGCTTACTGCCTTTACTCTAACAGCACCGGTTCCTATAACACTGGAACCGGTGCCTCTGCACTCCAGCACAATTCGACTGGCGATTATAACACAGCTGCCGGCCGGTCGGCTCTTTTCTCCAATACGAGTGGCTCCCTTAACACAGCTATTGGGGAAAGGGCTCTCTATTCGAACACGATCGGCGAGGAAAATACCGCCGTTGGCGAGGGCGCGCTCTTCTCTAACACCGAGGGAAGCAACAATACCGCTGTCGGCTCCTCCGCCCTCGACGCAAATACCACCGGGCACGAAAACAGCGCGCTTGGCGTCAACGCGCTGCAACGTAACACGAATGGTTCCGATAATACCGCCAGCGGAGAAGAAGCTCTTCATTTAAATACCACCGGCAGCAACAACACGGCCACCGGCTATTTCGCGCTTAGCTCGAATACCACCGGCCATGAGAACACCGCCGACGGTGCGCGAGCACTAGGCCTAAATACCTATGGCGCTTACAACACGGCCAGTGGCTACGAAGCGTTATATGGTAACACTAGCGGGAGCAATAATACGGCCACCGGGTACTACGCCCTCTCATCAAATACATCCGGAGTTGATAACACTGCCGGCGGTTACCTGGCTCTTTATACCGCTACCAGCGGCGTCCGAAATACAGCGAGCGGGAGTGGGGCCTTATACTCCGTGACCAGTGGTTACAACAACGTAGCCATGGGTTATCATGCCGGCTTTAATTTAACCGCCGGCCACGACAACATCGACATTGCTCACCCGGCCTTTGCCGGTGAGTCCGCAACCATTCGCATCGGCACCCAGGGAACCCAAACGGTCGCCTACATCGCGGGCATTTATGGACAAGTGGTCTCTAGCGGCGCCCCGGTTAACGCGGATAGTACTGGGCGCCTCGGATCACCAACTTCTTCGGCGCGTTTTAAAGGAGCCAGGCCTATGTCTTGAAAGCGGGGTATGTCGCTCAGATTGCCGATGTCACAGGCCTGAGTATAACCGCTAATCCATTGAGCGTGAATGAGCGCGCGACCACACAGTTAGTGGCCGCGCCTTTGCTCGATGACACGACCATCCTCGCCTCACTCGACCCCAATACCGTAAGCTGGACGCTGCTTAGCGGTCCGATCACCTTTATCTCTAGCTCCGGCATGGCGACGGCCGCAACCGTTTACCAGGATAGTGGGGCGAGCATAGGTGGAAGCTCCGGAAGTTTAGGCGGGACTGGATTGATCACGGTAGTTAACATCACGCTCGATGACTATGGCGCCTACGCTAACGATGGGATCGATGATGCCTGGCAGGTGCTGTATTTCGGTCAGCCACCCAACCCTAACGCCGGGCCTAATGTGGATTACGACGGGACCGGCCAGACCAACTACTTCAAGTACATCGCCGGGCTCAATCCTATCGATCCCACGTCGCGCTTTATCTTGAAGATCTCGAATATTCCCGGCCAAGCTAACCAGAAGAATCTTATCTTTAGCCCGCGCTTGAGCGATAGGACTTATAGCATCATGGGCAAGAGCGATCTTCTTCCGGGGAGCTCTTGGAGTGTGATCAACGCATCCGCGCCATCCGATAAGGCAGCGAAAGGACGATCACTGACCTTAACGCGACGCCGCCGAAATTTTATCGCGTCGAAATAACTAAGCCGTAGCTTCGTTCGAGCTAATCGACGATCTCGAGACCCATCTGTCGCGCGGTGCCGGCGATGATCTTGAAGCCGGCTTCGTCGTTGCGCGAGTTCAGGTCTTTGCCTTTCGTCTTCACGATGTCCATGACCTGCTTGCGCGTGACTTTGCCGACTTTAGTCTTGTTAGGTTCCTTCGAACCGGCCGCGATGTTCGCCGCTTTTTTCAAGAGAATGGCCGCCGGCGGGCTCTTGGTGATGAAGGTGAACGACTTGTCTTTGAAAACGGTGATGACGACGGGCAAAATGTCGCCGGCCATCTTCTGGGTGGCGGCGTTAAATTCCTTGCAGAACGCCATGATGTTGACGCCTCGCGGTCCGAGCGCGGTGCCCACTGGAGGTGCTGGGTTCGCCTGGCCGGCAGGGATCTGCAATTTGATGTGAGCTACGATTTCTTTAGCCATATAATTTTCTTAGACAGGATTAACAGAATTTTTCAGGATTGGTTTCAAGAGATGAGGATTTTATCCCGTTAATCTTGTAAATCCTGTCTGTCCGCTTAGCCGCGTTCTACCTGCCAATACTCGAGTTCTACCGGAGTAGCGCGCCCGAAGATGGTGACGGAGACGCGAAGCTTGCCGCGATCCGGATCGATCTCTTCGACGATGCCGTTTTGGTTTTGGAATGGACCGTCGGCAACCTTAACCGTCTCGCCAACTTCGAAGCTGACTTTCGGCTTTACCTTTTCTTCACGCTCACGCATTTGCGCAAGCATGTTATCGACTTCCGATTGCCTCATTGGGATCGGTTTGTCTTTCGTGCCGGCGAATCCAATCACACCGGGGGTGTCGCGAATGAAATACCAGGTACGGCCAACAAGCTGGTTACTCTCATCAAGCAAGTGCATGTTCGCGATCAGGTAACCTGGAAAAAACTTCCGCGTTGTTTCGCTTTTCTTTCCTTTCTTGATCTCGGAAACGCGTTCGGTCGGGACAAGGACTTCGAAAATGACGTCGCTCATCTCTTCGGTCTTGACGCGTTTGGCGATGTTATCGCGCACCTTGTTCTCTTGCCCGGAGAGAACATGCACGACATACCACTGGTCTTTCGGGGCAAGGACCTGAGCCATAATCAGTGCAAGCGAGTGAAGAAGTGAATCACGTTCACTAAAATAAAGTCAAAAAGCGCGACGTAGCCGCCTAACAAGAGCATAGCAATAATGACAACCAGGGTGGAATCGGTCAGCTCTTTGTAGCGCTTGATTCCCTTCTCTTTTGGCTCCCATGGCCACGAAGCCTTCTGAAGCTCTATCTTCACTTCGCTAATGAAGTTTTTTGTTTTCGTGATCATGAAATTTTCCACACGCCAGGAGGGACTCGAACCCCCAACCGACGGTTTTGGAGACCGCTACTCTACCAATTGAGCTACTGGCGTTCTGAACAGCTAACTAGTCTAGAATGTCGCCGACGCGTCCCGCGCCGACCGTCTTGCCGCCTTCGCGAATCGCAAAACGAATCGTCTTTTCCATCGCGATCGGGGTGATGAGCTCGACTTCTACGGAAACATTGTCGCCGGGCATAACCATCTCGACGCCTTCAGGAAGTTTGACCGTGCCCGTGACATCCGTGGTGCGGAAGTAAAATTGCGGACGGTAGTTAGTAAAGAACGGCGTGTGACGCCCACCCTCTTCTTTACTCAAGACATACACTTCCGCCTTGAACTTCTTGTGCGGCTTGATCGAGCCTGGCTTAGCAATGACCTGACCGCGCATCACGTCTTCTTTCTTGGTGCCGCGGAGGAGTAAGCCGACGTTGTCGCCCGCGCGCGCTTCGTCGAGAAGCTTGCGGAACATTTCGATATCGGTGCAGGTAGTTTTCGCGGTATCAGTGATACCCACGATTTCGACTTCCTCCATTTTCTTGAGGATGCCGCGCTCGACACGACCGGTCGCAACCGTGCCGCGACCTTCAATGTTGAACACGTCTTCCACTGGCATGAGGAAGGGTTGATCAATCGGACGCTCGGGAATCGGAATGTAGTCATCAACCGCGGCGATAAGCGCGAGGATATTAGCTTCCTGATCGGCGTCGCCATTGAGCGCCTTGAGCGCGCTTCCTTTGACGATCGGAATTGCATCTCCGGGGAACTCATATTGCGTGAGCAGGTCACGAACTTCCATCTCCACGAGATCAAGCAGCTCAGGATCGTCGACCATATCGACCTTGTTCAGGAACACGACCACCGAAGGGACGCCGACCTGACGAGCGAGCAGGATATGCTCGCGGGTTTGCGGCATCGGTCCATCCGCAGCCGAGACAACGAGGATGGCGCCGTCCATCTGCGCCGCGCCGGTGATCATATTCTTCACATAATCGGCGTGGCCGGGGCAATCGACGTGCGCGTAGTGGCGCTTTTCACTCTGATACTCGACGTGAGCGGTTGAAATTGTGATGCCGCGCTCTTTCTCTTCTGGCGCTGCATCGATCGAATCATAGGCGCGCGCCGTGGCGAAACCCTTCTTCGCGAGCACGGTGGTGATTGCTGCTGTCAGTGTCGTCTTGCCGTGATCGACGTGCCCAATTGTGCCGACGTTCACGTGCGGCTTATTCCGTTCGAATTTATCCTTAGCCATCTCGATTCTCCTTGTTTGTGTCTAACTAAACTTCGTCTGTTTGGGTTGTTTACTGCCGGTCGCGCGCTCATCTGGAGCCCACAACCGGGATCGAACCGGTGACCTCGTCCTTACCAAGGACGTGCTCTACCAACTGAGCTATGTGGGCCGCGTTTTGTCATTTCGCTGCCTGTCGTATCTCGCGGTCGAGATTCACGACAAACCGGTCGCTTCCTTCCGGAGAATAAAAGTCCCAAAGTCGTGTCAAACATTTGAACGACCATGGGACCTCTCGTTCCAGCAAAAAGCGTCGGCAAGCTAACAGTGGGCCTTCGAGTGTCAAAGAGATTTCGCGGCACCGGGCTCGCTCTCTCCGAAGACTCAGTGCGGCGAGGGCGCAGCCTTGCTTGCGGCTGGCGAAGCCCCGCCGGGAACAGGGGAAGCGCCTCCGGCCGGCCTGCGAGATTCCACCGCTTTGATGCGGGTTTGCGCATCCGCGTCGCCCGGTTTCAGCTCGATCACCTTATGATAATCCGCCAGCGCTTTCGCGTTATCTCCGGATTGACTATAAGAGTATCCACGCCGCCGATACGCTTCGGCATCCTTCGGGCTTTCCTTGATCAGCTTGGTGAAATCTTCGATCGCCTTGTCGTATTGCTTCAGGCTGCGATAAGCGAAGCCACGACGTTCCAGCGCCTGGGGATCGCTGCCCTTCGATGCGAGCACCTTGGAATAATCTTCGATCGCTTTTTCAAATTCGTTTTTGGAGACATAAGCGAAACCGCGGAAGCGATAGTTGTCGATATCTTCGTCATCGATCTCGATCGCTTTCGTTAAATCGACGATCGCGCCTTCAAAATCTTTTTTCGAAACTTTGATCTTTCCGAGACCGGCGACACCCTCGGCATGTTCGGGTTCCATCTCCGCATATTTGGCGAAATCTTTCGCCGCGTCGTCCAACTTGCCCGCGGCCTTCAGCGCATTCGCTCGATTCAAATAATGCTTCGAGTCTTTTGGATCCGCCTTCATCGCCATCCCGAATTCCTCGGCCGCTTCCGCGTATTGTTTTTTCTTCGCCAATTCGACGCCCTTTTTCGTGTGCTCGGCGGAATCGCCTTGTCCGAATGCGGCCGGAAGAGCGAGCGCGAAAATGCAAAATGCGAGGAAGCGGGCAGAGTTTCTCTGATTCATAGGTAACGCCTATTAAGGTTGTGCGGCCTGTCGATTGCAAGCATCCCGCGGGCCTGCGCCGCGGACTAACTGTCGCCGCGCGTGCTCGCGAACTTCCCGATGATCACGCCGATAATCGAGAGCACGACCAGACCGCCGATCGCGAGCAGGATATTTTGCCGCGTCAGTAATTTAGGGACTGGCGTCGCAGCCGGCGTCGCGACTGGTTCCGCCACCGCGGCGGCGGGACGGGCGGGCGCGGCCTTCTGCAGTCGCGCGCGCACCTGCATGAGACGGTCCTGCGCGCTGAAATCGTCCGGCTTCGCTTGCACCACTTGTTCGAGGTCCGGCAGCGCTTTTTCCCACTGATTCATCGCGGCATAAATGTCTGCGCGCCGGCTCAGGCCGAGCATGCTCGCGGGATTTTGCGTAAGCGCATTATTCAAATCATCCAGCGCCGCTTGATAATTTTTCTGCTTATAAAATCCGAGTCCGCGCCGTTCCAGTGTGGTCGGATCGTTCGGTTTTATCTCGAGAGCCTTGTTCAAATCGGCCATGCCCGGTTCCAATTGATTTTGCGCCACTAGAGTCGCCCCGCGCTCCGTGTAGGCGTTGTAGTCGGCTGGCGCCAACTCGATCGCCTTATTAAAATCAGCCAGCGCTTCCGGAAATTTCGTGAGCGCGCGCAAGACCTTGCCGCGGTCGACATAAATGCGTGCGTCGTTCGGCTTGGAAGTGATCGCCTTTGTAAAAGCCTCGATCGCCGCGTCGTTCGCGCCTTCCTGCGCCAGCTTCACGCCCTTAGCAGCTTCGCCCATCGCCTCATTGTCGCTCGCCTTTTTCTTTTGCGCCTGTGCCGTACCGCTCTGAGCCACGCAAAGAAGCGTAACTGCCATCGTCGTGAGTAATCTGTGTTTTGCCATATGCCTTCCCTTCGTTTTAGAGCGACGAATCGATTGCAGGCCAGCAAATTAAACTTCGAACTGCATGCCAACGCCACCACCCAGCCGCTCGGTCATCTTTTCAAAAGGCTACTCCGCGGCCTTCGGTACCGTCTTGATCTGGTCCACTCCCTCGCTCTTCATGTTTTATCTGAACGCGTTTTACGACCCGTTCGCGCAAAATTTCTACCGCTATTCCCTCGCTTGTCTGGCCGTTCTGCCCTTCGCGTTTTTCTTGCGGGAACGAAAGGCCGCTCGCCTGGACGGGCGCTTATTTTACGGCTGTCTCCTTCCCGCCGTCCCAAATGTCATTCACCAAATCTCACAGGTCCTCTCGCTTCATTATATGGGGCCTGCCGTCTTCGCCATTTTCATGCGCTCGACGGTTATCCTCACCGCGATCCTGGCCCTCATCTTTTTTCCCGAGGAACGATGGATCATTCGTCAGCGGAGATTTCAGATCGGCACACTCCTCGGCGTGGCGGGAGCGGTTGGGGTTTTGTGGTTTCAGCCGGGCTACGAAATCGAACACATCTCGCTGCGAGGTCTCGGTTTCGCATTTTGTGCCGCCATCACATGGGCGCTCTACGGCGTCCTGGTGAAGCGTCCTTCCGCGCAGCTCGGCGCTCTTCGGAGCTTCGGCCTTATCAGCTTCATTACTTCCGCGCTCCTTCTTCCGCTCACTCTCGCCTTCGGAAACATCGCGACGCCGTTTCACGTCAGCACACAGGTGAATCTTATTCTCATCATCTCCGCCATCACCTGCATCAGCGTCGCGCACCTTCTTTATTACATCGCGATTCGCGAGCTCGGTGTCGCCCTCTCGCAAACCCTGCAACTCATTTGTCCGCTCCTCGCGCTCGCTCTCTCCGCCTGGTTTTTCGGGGAACGCCTGACCGCACCGCAAATTTGCAGCGCGCTCGTTCTCCTCATCGGCGCTTTCCTCGCCATGCGCGTAAAACCCCAACGCACCGTCACCGCCGCCGAACCGATCTAAACGCGCCTACCGCGGCTTTGGTAAAACAAACGTCTGGCGCGCGATTTCCGATTTCAGTTCCGCCGCATCGTACCAGCGCTCAAGAATATTCTTATCCGACAGATCGCCGTTCGCCGCGATAAACTCAGGCCACTCCTTAGATCGAAGCCCAGCCATTCGCTCACCGATCAGAGCCAGAAAGGCAACCGTGATCGTCTCGCTATACACTTCCGGTTTACCAGCATTACTCGTTAGGCGACGAAGACCGTTTCCGAAACGCAATGCCGCTTCCGCGAAAGGATAGTGCCGCAGCATCTCGAAACCGAGCCGCACATGTTCGAGATGCGGGAACGCGCAGAGATCTATCATCCCCTCCTCCAAGGCCCGCAATTCCTCCCCGATCGTAGCCATCCCGTTTGTCTTACCACCTCAACCGAAAGAGAGCCTCAGAATTCCGTTGCGCGGGGGCGGCAGAGTTTCCACAGTCCGCACGATGGAATTGAAGTCGTATCTGAGCGCACGACAGAAGGAAATCGACCGCGCCCTCGACCGTTTCCTGCCGAAAGAATCGGTCCGCCCTTCCACCATTCATAAGGCGATGCGTTACAGTCTTTTCGCCGGCGGCAAACGGCTCCGTCCCATTCTTTGTCTCGCGGCTGCGGAAGCCTGCGGTGGAAAAATCGCGCCCGCTCTGCCCCTGGCCTGCGCAGTGGAGTGCATCCACACCTACTCGTTAGTGCATGACGATCTCCCCAGCATGGATAACGACGATCTGCGCCGCGGCCGTCCCACCTCGCACAAAGTTTTCGGCGAAGGCATTGCCGTCCTGACCGGCGACGCGCTTCTGACCATTGCCTTCGAAATCGCCACGCACGCGCAACCGACGCGCCGCTACCATCTGCGCGACATCTTGCGCGATCTCGCCCTCGCCGCCGGCAGCCGGAAACTAATCGCCGGACAGGTAGCAGATTTGGAAGGGGAAGGGAAAAAAATCGGCCGCGCGGGATTGCGTTATATCCACGAAAATAAAACCGCGGCTATGCTCGCAGTTTCCATTCGTCTCGGCGCGATGAGCGCTAACGCGACCGCCAAAGAGCTCGCCGCCATGACCGATTTCGGTCACTCGTTAGGCTTGGCCTTCCAGGTCATCGACGACATCCTCGACGTCACCCAAACCTCCGAGAAACTTGGCAAGAGCGCGGGCAAGGATGTAGCCGCACAGAAGGCCACCTATCCGGCAGTCATCGGCCTGGAAAAATCGCGCGAGGAAGCGAAGCGCCTGACGAATCGCGCCGATGCCGCGCTCGCACCTTTCGGCGCCCGCGCCGCGCGTCTGCACGAGCTCGCACGTCATCTTCTCGCGCGCGATTATTGAGTCTTCAGCGAACGCGGCTTTAGCGTGCGCTCTCGGGCATCCTACCTCACACCAGCGCGAGATTCGGATCGATCTCTTCCATTACCGTCGAGCGGAAACCGTCTCGGAATCGCAGTAACGCCGCAAACGCGATCATGGCCGCGTTATCGGTCGTGAGCGATCTCGGCGCAGCCGAAAAACGCAAACCGATCTTGTCGCAAGCCGACTGCATTCGATTTCGCAATTCGCCATTGCAGCTCACACCCCCGCTCAAGGTCACAAGTCGAACCTCAGAAGATTGGGCGGCCTTCAAGGTTTTCCCCACCAGAACTTCCACGACCGCACGCTGAAACGACGCGCACAAATCCGCGATCGTTTGCTCGTTAGGCAGCGCGATCTTCGGAAGCGTATATCGCACCGCTGTTTTCAAACCGCTGAAACTGAAATTGTGATCGCCGGAGTCGAGCATGCTCCGCGGAAAATTAAAGCGGTCCGGATCGCCAAACTTTGCGCGCCGTTCGATTTCCGGTCCGCCCGGATAAGCGAGGCCAAGCAGTTTCGCCACCTTGTCGAAAGCTTCGCCGGCGGCGTCATCCAAAGTGCGGCCAAGAATTCGATACTCAGCCAACCCAAACACCTGCACGAGCAGAGTGTGCCCGCCGCTCACAATCAGCGAAATATTCGGCTCGATTTCCGTTTCAAAAAAGGGCGAGAGCAAATGCCCTTCAAGGTGATTGATCGCGAGATAAGGTTTGCGCGCGGCAATCGCCAAACCTTTTGCAATCGAAGCGCCGATCATGAGCGAAGTCGCCAGTCCCGGCCCGCTCGTCGCCGCGAAGCAATCGATTTCGCCTAACGAGACCTTGGCCTTTTGCATCGCCGTCTCGAGCAAGCGCGGCGCGTGCAGGAGATGATTGCGCGACGCGACTTCGGGCACGACGCCCCCGTATTGCTCGTGCAGCGCAGTCTGCGAAGCGACCTCGCTCACCAGCAATTCCGGCCCGCGCATGATCGCAACTGCTGTCTCATCACAGGAAGTCTCGAGGGCGAGAATCGTTCGCATAATGCACAGATACACTAACGTCGTCATCCCGAGTCTGCGAAGAGGGCGAGGGACCTCGCAGCTGCTGATGAATACCTTAAACGACACCGCGTGACCGACGCGAGCAGTGCGAGATCCTTCGGCGCGCGTCGCCAGCCTCGGGATGACAATTCGAGAGTCGACCGAACCCCGGAGCCTGACCCGCCCTACTTCTTCGCCGAATCAGCTTTTGGCGACGTCTCCTGGGCGTAAATCATCACGCCTTTGAGTGCATCGATCGCGCGTAGCATTTGCGGGTCTTTCGTCTTGATCAAATTCTTCTCCTC
The DNA here is from genome assembly GCA_964236815.1 of uncultured Chthoniobacterales bacterium. GTDB lineage: Bacteria > Verrucomicrobiota > Verrucomicrobiia > Chthoniobacterales > UBA10450 > JACCTI01. Next base: position 4,038 of record CAXSFN010000010.1, on the reverse strand, counting down.
GTCGGGTTTCATGTTGTCACTGCTCCGGGCCATGAAGAGCGACCGTTCCTGATCACTCGTTAGGGGAACGCGGATATTAGGCGTGACGCCGTTGGCGTGAATGACCTGTTTGCTCGGGGTATAATATTTCGCGGTCGTAAAACGCAGCGCCGAACCATCCGGCAATTGCATCACGTTTTGCACCGAGCCTTTACCGAAAGTGGTTTCGCCCACGATGACCGCGCGCTTCAAATCCTTCAGCGCCCCGGCCACGATCTCCGCGCCGCTCGCGCTTCCTTCGTTTACCAACACAGTCATGGGAAAACGCGCCCGCGCCTTGGTCGCACCGGAAGTCGCATATTCGCTCTGCTGTGACGCGACCCGGCCCTGGGTCGAAACCACCATCGTGTTCGGCGGCAGAAATTGCGCGCAAACATCGACCGCGCTATTGAGCAGGCCACCGGGATTGTTGCGCAGGTCGAGCACCAGCGCCTGCATCCCCTGCTTCTGCAAATCGTCGAGCGCCTTCTCCAGCTCGTCCGCGGTCGGCTCGTTGAATTGGATCAAGCGTACGTAGCCGATCTTGAAGGGCCCGCTCAATTCCGGATCGAGAATCTTCGCGCCTTTCACGCTTTGCACTTTGATCTCCGCCCGCTCCAGCGCGTAATCCTTTATCTCCTTCGTCACCGGTCGCATCACCGTCAGCGTCACCTTTTGCCCCGGCACTCCGCGCAGAACATTGACCGCATCCTGCAATTCCATCTTTTCGGTCGAATTGCCGTTAATCCGCAAAATCTGGTCGCCGGAGATAATTCCCGCTTTCGCCGCGGGCGTGTCTTCCATCGGCGTGATCACGGTGAGCAATCCGTTCCGGACCGAAACTTCGATGCCGAGCCCATTGAAACGGCTGCGCGTATCGTCCTGCATATCACGAAAATCATCCGGGTCCATGAACTGGCTGTGCGGATCGAGGGAAGCGAGCATGCCTTTCATCGCGGCGTAAATCAGATCGTGATAGCTGGTTTTTTTGCTATCGACATAATCCTGCCGAATAAGCTGCACCGCCTTCGCAAAGACAGAGATCTGCGCGTAACCCGTATCTTCTTCCGCGCCTTCCGCGCGCGCCGAGTAAACGCGAAAACCAATCAGCACATTCACGAAAAGCAGAGATGCAAAAGTGCTGAGCAAAAGGCGACGCTTCATGAGTAAGTTTCTGGTAAGGAACGCGGGGAAGATCATCGCGCAGCGCTAATTTTTTGGCAACGCGCAAACACTCGGTAAGGTGTCCATCCTGCGGCGCGAAGGCGCGTCGGCTCCAGCGCGTTGCGGGAATGCGCGCACGCTTGTTGGAGACCGCCGGCCTTACGGCCAAAGCCTCTTCCTATGAAACTCCCACTCTTCCTTGTTTTGTTCATGGTCTTCCTTCCCCCAGCGTTTCTTCCCGCCGCGGAAGAAAACCCAAACACAGATTTCGAAAAGGTTTCCGAGGAATACATCAAAGGCTGGCTCGCGGCCCGTCCCCTCACCGCGGTCTCGCTTGGCTTTCATGAATACGACGGCCGCATTAACGACTTCACCAAGCTCTCGATCGATGCCGAGCTCTCGCGCTTGAAGCGTTTCGACGAACGCCTGAAAAAATTTGATACCGCAAAGCTGAACGCCTCCGCGGCCAGCGACCTGCGTCTCCTGCAAGCGGCGGTAAAAAAAGATCTTTTCGATATCCAGGACATGGGCGCGTTCGAGATCAACCCGATGACCTACGCCCAGGCGCTGGACGTGAATGTTTACATCAAGCGCAACTTCGCGCCGCTGGAAGACCGCGCGCGCCACATCATCGCGATCGAAAACCAGACACCCAACATCATGATCGCGGCCAAAACCAATCTGGCCGGCGTCCTCCCGAAACCGTATGTCGAGCTTGCCATCCAGATTGCGCGAGGCGGCGCCGATTTCTTGAAGAAAGATCTGGTCGATGCGCTGAAAGATTTAAAAGACCAGAAGCTGGTCGGCGCTTTTCAACTATCGAACCGCAAAGCTTCGATGGCGTTGCTCGACTTCGCGAACTGGCTCGAGAAAGACAAGCTGCCGAAGGCGACCGGGAATTGGGCGCTCGGAACGGAAAGGTACCATCGCATGCTGGCGGATGGTGAATTAGTCGATCTTCCTCCTGAGAAAATTCTCGAGATCGGCATGGCGGAATTAAAACGCGAGCAGGAAGTCTTCGCGGAAGCGGGCCGGACGATCGATCCATCCAAACCCGCGATCGATGTCTTCAAAGAGATTCAGAAAGAACATCCGACTGCGGAAAATTTGATCTCCGATACCGCAAAGAATATTGAGGCAATCCGGCAATACGTGGTCGACCGCGATGTCATCAGCATGCCGTCGAAAGTTCGCGCGGAAGTAAAGGAGACGCCGCAGTTCGCGCGCGCCACTTCGTTCGCCTCCATGGACACGCCGGGGCCTTTCGAAAAGAAAGCGGCCGAAGCTTATTACTACGTCACGCCGACAGAAAAAGAATGGCCAGAGCAGCAAAAAGAAGAATGGCTGACCGCCTTCAATCGTTTCACCACCGATGTCGTTTCCATTCACGAAGCCTACCCGGGCCATTACGTGCAATTCCTTCATTTGAACGCGTCGGACGCGTCCAAGGCAGCCAAGATTTTTGGCAGCTACGCCTTCATCGAAGGCTGGGCCCATTATTGCGAAAAGATGCTGGTTGATGACGGTTTCGGGCAACCGAAGAAGCCCGACGCGAGTGAGGAAGAAACGAAGCGAGCGGCCGAATATCGCATGGCGCAATCGGACGAAGCGCTTCTCCGTCTCTGCCGGCTGTGCGTTTCAATCAAGATGCACACGCAAGGGATGAGCGTGGATGACGCGACTAAATTTTTTCAGGACAATTGTTACTACGAAGAGAAGACCGCGCGCTCGGAAGCAATGCGCGGGACCTTCGATCCAGGTTACCTGAATTACACCCTGGGCAAACTGCAGATCTTAAAGCTGCGCGAAGATTACAAGGCGCAGGAAGGCGAAAAATATTCGCTCAAGAAATTCCACGATGAAATGCTGAAGCACGGGATGCCGCCAATTCGTTTGCTCCGCGAGATCATGCTCAAAGACAAAACGAAATGGGCCGAGGTCCTCTAGCGGTCCTGAGAGTCGAGTCGCAACATCATGCGGCACGCTCGCCAGTCTCGAGAGACCTACGGATGGTCCCCGAAAGTTCAGCCTTCCACTTCGATCTCGCCGAAAGTGACGCCTGCTTTTTGCACTTCCCGATAAGGAAGCAGCCAGACGAGCGATTCATCATGCAGATCGACGACTTGAATTCGGTTGCCCCACGGGTCGCGAAAGTCGCAACGGAATCCAGGGAGCAATTCGATCCCATGGTCACCGGTTAATTTTTTGCGCACCGCCGCGATTTGTTCCTCGTCGCGCACCATCAAGCCGAAATGGTGGTCGCTCGTCTCGGGCGGCATTTTTTTGCGTTCGAAGAGCGCAAGAAACTGATGCTCGCCCAGTTTGAAGAAAGCGTCGCCTTCGCCACCATCGAGTTTCTTCAAACCGAAAACGTCTTCGTAAAACGCGACTGCCTTCTTGATGTCGCCCACTTCGATCGCGACATGATTGCAACCATAAACCTGAACAGACGCAGCCGGTTGATTCATGAATCAGCGAAACGCATTCCAAACTGATTTGATGTCAATTACCCGGCGAACGCATCACCCGCTGAAACGCGCTCTCCTTACTCGTGCACGCCGTTTTCCGAGGACGGCAGCAATTCCGGCGCATGAATACTGCGCGCGATCTGTTCCACTGGCGGGAGCGGCTCGATCTCCATCCCCATCGGGGCCGCGCCCAAATCTTTGAACTTCCGCGCGCTGACCAGGACACGCGTTTCGATATTGCCGACCGCCTTGTTGTAAGCTTCGACCGATTGATTCAAGCTCCGGCCGAGCTTGCCAAAGTGAACCGACAAATCGGCGAAGCGTTTATATAAATCGCTCCCGAGCTGGCTGATCTCGCGCGCGTTCTGTGCCAGTTTTTCTTGCCGCC
>CAXSFN010000009.1:0-95871 GCA_964236815.1 uncultured Chthoniobacterales bacterium | reverse complement strand
AATGGTCGATTGACAAAGGCTTCGTTTCCGCGATGAACACGTTCAACAAAAATCCCGAAGCATGAAGAACCGTTACGAAGCTTTGCTTGTCCTAAACTCGCAAGGCAAAGAAGACACCGTCAAAGACATCGTCGACCGACTCGAGTCTGAGTTTCAAAAAGAAGGCGCCGACATTGAGCAGGTGCAAAAGATGGACAAGCGGCAGTTTTCTTACCAGGCGGGTGAGCTCGACGCCGGCCATTTCGTGAACTTTATTTTCCATGCCGACTCGCAGTTGATAACCAAGCTTCGTTCCAAATTCAAGCTCGATCCTGAGATCTATCGCCAGCACTACCAGCGCCTTCGTCCCAAGACTGAGCCGCGGGCGAAAAAGGTCGCCGACTCGAAGTAGTCTCGCTACAACGAGCGCATGGCCAGCTTTAACAAAGTCATCCTGCTCGGAAATCTCACTCGCGACCCGGAAGTCCGTTATACTCCGAAGGGCAGCGCGGTTACTGACATCGGTCTGGCGGTCAATCGCGTTTACTCGACCGAAGGCGGCGAGAAGCGCGAAGAGGTGACTTTTGTGGATGTTACCCTTTGGGGCCGCACCGCCGAAATCGCCGGTGAGTATTTGAAGAAAGGCCGGCCTGTTTTAATCGAAGGCCGCCTTCAGTTGGACACTTGGGACGACAAACAATCCGGCCAGAAACGCAGTAAACTCAAAGTGATCGGCGAAGGTTTACAGCTTATCGGCAGTCGTCCTGGTGCTGGTGGCAGCGAAGCTGACGAAGAGGGAGGCGGTAGTAGTGGTAACAGCCGGCCGAGTAGTAGCAGTCGTCCGAGCGCGCCTCCTCCGCGTTCCGCGCCATCCGAGCCGGATGACGACGAGATTCCGTTTTAACATCACTCGCGCCTCCTGACTCTGCGGCGATTGCGTCACTTCCGATCAGGACAGCCCGCAGAATCGGGCGACACGTCCCACATCGCGGTTGGAATAATTCTGCTATGCGCGGCTAACACTTCGGAATGAACGCAACCGAAGCTCGTATCGCGCTCAACATGCTCCCGACGATGGGGCCGGTGCGATTGCGCAAGCTTCTTCAGGTGTTCGAGACGCCAGAGAAAATCCTTACCGCGCGCGGCACTTCTTTGCGCGGGGTGGAAGGCATCGGCGCCGAAGTTGCCGAACAAATAGCGAACTGGGAAAACGTCGTCGACCTGTCCGCAGAATTAAAGCGCATCCAGGATTTTGGCGCGACCATCATCACCGCAGAATCGCCAACCTATCCGAGTCAGCTTCGCGAAATTCACGCACCGCCGATCGTTCTCTATGTCTGGGGCGAACTGATGGAGCGCGATCAACATGCAATTGGCGTGATCGGTTCCCGGCGCACGACGCATTACGGGACGGAGTCGGCCAAGAAGCTTTCCTATCAACTCGCTTACGCGGGGCTCACAATCATCAGCGGGCTGGCGCGCGGCATCGATACCGCTGCGCATCAAGGCGCGCTCGCCGCCAAAGGTCGCACCATCGCCGTGATCGGTTCCGGCCTCTCGAATCTCTATCCGCCCGAGAACGCCGGATTGGCCGAAAAAATTCGCGACGGGAATGGCGCGATCGTTTCCGAGTTCTCCATGCAAATAGAACCCGATCGCCAAACATTCCCGATGCGCAATCGCATCATCAGTGGATGGAGCCACGGCATCCTCGTAGTCGAAGCGGGCTTGAATAGCGGCGCGCTCATCACTGCTTCGCAGGCGCTCGAGCAAGGCCGCACCGTTTACGCCGTGCCCGGCCATATCAATGCGCCCAGCGCGCAAGGCTCGAATCGTCTCATCCAACAAGGCGCAAAGCTGGTCATGGACGCGAATGATGTTCTCGACGATCTCAGTATTCTCCTGCCGGAAGCAAAGCCATCTCCAGGCGCTGCGGAACGTTTGCTGCCCGCGATGACGGACGACGAACGCCGCGTTTATGACGCGATCGAAGCGACTGAGACTTCGATCGACGACATCGCGAGCAAGTCTGATTTACCAAGCGCGAATGTCTCCTCCGCGTTATTGCGTCTGGAGTTAAAACACCTCGTGAAACAGCTGCCCGGAAAATATTTTGTGAAGCTAGGTTAGCTCCTTTCACCTAAAGGCGGGCTAACTCCCACACGTCGGAGCCGGTCCGGATGTTTGGTCAATCAAACAACGTCGCCTCCTTCGTCCGGCACTTGCTCTATGACTTGCAAACCTCGGAACTGAGGTCTACTTGGCATCCCTTCATGTCCAAAACTCTCGTCATCGCCGAGAAACCGAGCGTCGCGGCCGACATCGCGCGGGTGCTCAAGGTTCCGAAAAAGGGCGACTACTTCGAGAATGAGGAACACGTAGTTTCCTCGGCGGTCGGTCACGTCGTGGAGCTCCTGATGCCAGAGGACATCGACAAGAAAAAATACGGTTTTTGGCGTCTCGAGATGTTGCCGATCATTCCGGAAAAATTTGAGCTCAAGCCGAGCGAAGGTTCGAAGGATCGCTTCGCGCAATTGAAAAAGCTGATCGCGCGCAAGGACATCACGGAAGTGATCAACGCTTGTGATGCGGGCCGCGAAGGCGAGCTCATCTTCACCTATCTCTGTCAGCTCGCGAAAAACAAGCATCCGGTGAAGCGGCTCTGGTTACAGTCGATGACGCCGCAGGCGATTCGCGATGGCTTCACAAAATTGCGCGACGGCGCGGAGATGAAAGGCCTGGCCGATGCCGCGCGTTCACGGAGCGAAAGTGACTGGCTCATCGGCATCAATGGCACGCGCGCCATCACGAAACGCATGTTCGGTTCGCGCGCCGGTAACGTCGCGTCCGTCGGCCGCGTTCAGACACCCACGCTCGCGATCGTTTATGCGCGCGAGTTAGAAATCCGGAATTTCAAAACGCGCGGCTATTGGCGCGTGACAGCGAAATTTCGGATCGCGCAAGGCGAATACGAAGGCGCCTATCAACGTCCGGACTTTAAACGCAACGGCGACGAGCATGACCGCGTCGATCGCCTTTGGGATCAGGCCGCGGCGGAAGCGATCGTCGCCGCCTGTCAGGGGAAACCGACCGCGCAAGTTTCCGAAGAGAAGAAGGCCAGTTCGCAAATTGCGCCGCGCCTCTACGATCTGACCACGCTGCAGCGGGAAGCGAACGGCCGCTTTGGTTTTTCGGCCAAGCGCACTTTGCAAATCGCGCAGTCACTTTATGAGCGCCACAAAATGCTGACCTATCCGCGAACGGATTCGCGTGCGCTGCCGGAAGATTATCTGCCTGTCGTTAGGCAAACGCTGGGCAACCTTTCCGCTCCGCTGCAATCCCATGCGGAGAAAGTTTTGAAAGAGGATTGGGTTCGGCCGAACAAACGCATTTTCAACAACGCGCAAATCAGCGATCACTTCGCCATCATTCCCACGGCGTCGGAAGCGAAAAACCTGGACGATGCCGAAGCGAAAATCTTCGACATGGTCGCGCGACGTTTCGTGGCCGTCTTCTATCCCGCCGCGGAATTCGATGTCACGACGCGCTTCAGTCAGGTCGCGGCGCACAGATTCAAAACGGAAGGCAAAGTTCTGAAGTCGGCGGGCTGGCTGGAGGTCTATGGGAAAAGCGCGGTCGATGCCGATCCCGCGCTACCAGCCTTGAGCCCCGAGGATAAAAATCAGGCCCAAACGCTCGAAACCAAGTTGCACGCGGAGACCACGAAGCCGCCGCCGCGTTACACGGAAGCCACCTTGCTTTCCGCGATGGAGACGGCGGGTAAACTGGTCGAGGACGAAGAGCTAGCCGAGGCGATGAAAGAGCGCGGCCTCGGCACGCCGGCGACACGCGCGGATACAATCGACGGCTTGATTTATCAGAAGTACATGGATCGCGATCAACGCGAACTAGTGCCGACAGCGAAAGCGGAACAGCTCATTCAATTCCTGACCGCGGTGAAGGCGACCGACCTAACAAGTCCAGCTATGACCGGTGAATGGGAGCACGAACTGCGGTTGATGGAGCATGGAAAATTTCCGCGCGAGAAATTCATGGCCGGGATCGTCGCGGAGACGCAGGGCATCGTCGAGCGCGTGAAAGGTTTCGAAGAAGACGATTCGGTTGCGCGGGAGACCGACATCCTTTCCCCGACCGACCGCAAACCCCTGCGCGAAACCTTGCGCGGCTATAAATCGCAGGATGGCGAATTCATGATCTACAAGGTCATTGGCGGTCGAAAAATGGAAGAGAGCGAGATTCGCGAGCTCGTAGAAAAAGGCGTGGCCGGACCGTTCGATGGATTTATTTCCGCGAAGACGCGCAACAGTTTTGCAGCCACGCTGAAGCTGGCCAAGGACGAGAAGACCGAAAAATGGAAAGCGGAATACGATTTTGGCGACAAGGTCGATCTAGGGTCGGTAGAGTCTTTTTGGACGGACCCGGCGACGGGCGCGGAGCTTTGCGAAGTCGGTTCGAGCTACGTTTTGCGCGAGCGCGAAAACGGCGAATGGAAACAGACATTTCGTCTTCCGCGGCTCATGTGCAAAAAGGAAATCACGCGCCAGCAGGCCGTGCACATGATTGAAAATGGAAAGTCTGATCTCATTCAGGGTTTCATTTCGAAAAAAGGGCGCCCTTTCGACGCTTTCCTGGTCCGCACCGAAGCGAAGATTCGTTGGGAATTCCCGCCGCGCGCACCGAAAACCGACAAGGATGGGAAGCCCGTCGAACGAAAAGCGCGCTCGAAAGCGGATCTCTCAAAAGCAAAAGTCCTCGGCCAAAGCAAGACTCACGGCGGTGAGCTCGTAGAAACTGACGACGCCTACTACGTGCGTAAGCCCGACCAGGATAACCGTCAGGTCTTCAAGTTGACCAAGAAACTTTGCGAACATGAGATCACTCCGGAAGAAGTGAAGGAACTGCTCGGCCAGGGCCGTTCGCATTTGATCGAGGATTTCATTTCCAAGCGCGGCAACAAATTCGCCGCGCACCTCGTTCTTTCCGCGAAAAAAGATAAAGCGGAGTTCGAGTTCCCGCCGCGCTAGGTTCCCGGGTCTCGAAAGCGTAACCTCTGGTATCGAGGGGTGAGCACGCACCTCGGAATTCACATGCCGGTATTTCGAGAAAGCGTGGTTGGAATCTCACGTGGTCCATTCACCTAATGTCGTCGTTCAGTAATACCAGCGGCGTGGTGGCCTGATTGCTGGCGAAAGGTTTGAAGCAATTCGAATTTTCATCGCCATGGAATATCGTCGGCGCAATGAAGACGCCCTTTAATGTCGGAATTGTCGGTCACTTCGGGCTCGCAGTGCGCGATCCTAAGAAAAGCGCGAAATGGTTCGCGCGCGCGCTCGGATTAGAAAAACAATTTGAATACGACGACGGCGTCGCGATCGGAAACGACAATGTCACGATCGCGCTGCACAAAGGTAAGCCGTCGCCGAAGACGCTCGGTCACATGTCGTTTCATTTAGCTAATATGACGGCGCTGCGAAAGGCGCTCGCGCACCTGAAAAAGTGCAAGGTCGCGTTAGAGGATCCGGGCGATGAAATCGGAGCGGAGGGCGCAGGCTCCAAGAACATGGGTATCTGGTTTCATAATCCGGACGGTTACCGCTGGGAGCTAAATGTGCAGGGTGGGAAGGAGCGCTAATCTCTCGTTAGGCGAACGCCGCACGATCGTACCGGCCCGCTAAATATTTTCTTGGAACGCGAACTATGTGCGTTGACTCCACAAGATACGGTGTGCTAGTTAGTTCACCGACACTATGCGTTGTCCTAAGTGCGGATTTCGTGACGACAAGGTCATCGATTCGCGCCAGTCTCGTGATAGCTCCAGTATTCGCCGCCGCCGCGTCTGTCTAGGCTGCTCTTATCGTTTCACGACTTACGAGGAGATCGAGCGCTCGGAATTGCGTGTGATTAAACGCGACCGGACGCACGAGCCTTTCGATCGTCGCAAGCTTGTCGGAAGTCTGGCCAAGGCGTGCGAGAAGCGCTCGATCAGTTTAGTCACGCTGGAAGAAGCAGTGGATCAAATCGTGCACGAGATCGAGACCAGCGGACGCGAAATTTCATCGGAAGCGATCGGTACCAAGGTGATGGAAAAATTAAAGGACATCGATGAGGTAGCGTATCTTCGTTATGAATCCGTTCACCGTCGATTCGAAGACGTCGATCAATTTGTCGATGCGATTCAGGCGCTGGGTCGCCGCATCAAACCGAATCCTTCGCAGCGGGAGTTGTTCCCGCCTGAAACCGTAAAACATGGTCGCGTTTAAAGAAGAGTTTCCCTATCTGCGTTGCGACTCGGGGCAGCTTTTCGAGTTCAACCAGCAATGGTTGCACGCGGCGATCACACGCGCCGCCGACCAGGCCGGGTATCCGAGTTGGTGGCTGACCGATCACATCACCGAGAGTATTGCGTTTTATTTGCGGCTGCGAAACGACGAGCCGGTCGTGCCCTTTAGCCAGCTTTCGCAGACAGTGCGCTACGTCCTGAAGGTGATCGGCTATAAAGAAATCATTCCTTATTTTTCGCCGGCGCCGCCGCCAATTTCGTTTTCGCTTTTTGAAATCGCGGAGTCCGCGGGCGCTGGCTACGAGCTGGCATTTTTCGATGGCTTAGAGAAGCGAATCAACGCGCTCGTCCACACCGGAACTGACAGCCTGCAGCTCGTCGGTTTACAAGCCTGCGTAAAGCACCTCCGCGGCGCGAAAACTTGGACGCGCGCTTGCGACACTTTGCGTGAAGAAGTGGTTTGTTTCGTCCGCGAAAAATTGGGGGCGGATCATTTGGAGCACATTCGTTGTTCCATTCGTTAGGCATCGGGTTAGGCCGATCCGCCGTCCCGGGCGAAGCGACGGATCTGACGATTTTTCTCGGCCAGAATATGAGCTGAGATGTTTCGCTTCGCTCAACGTGACTAACATTTTGTAAACGATGACCATTTTCGAAAAGATAATCGCCCGCGAAATCCCGGCAGAAATTGTCTGGGAGGATGATGAGGTGATTGCTTTTCACGACGTCGATCCTAAAGCCCCTGTTCATGTGTTGGTCGTGCCAAAGCGAGTCGTTCCGCGTCTGGCCGAAACAGACAGTTCGGATCAGGATTTGTTAGGCAAACTGCTTCTGACCACGCGTGTCGTCGCGAAGAAGCTCGATCTTCTCGAGTCCGGCTATCGGGTTGTGATCAATAGCGGGCCGGATGCAGGCGAAAGCGTGCCGCATTTGCACGTGCACGTTCTCGGGAAACGGCTCCTGGCCTGGCCACCCGGCTAACTGTCTGTGACGATGACCGGCGTTGCCATTTCGGCCGCGTCGAAGAAATGCTTCGCCATCTCGCGCGGCATACGGATGCAGCCGTGGGAGGCGCGAAAGCGCGGAACGAAGCCGGCGTGCATGCCGTAGCCGCGGGTAAAGCGAAGAAAATACGGCATGGGCGCGCCGATGAAATTCGCTCCCTCTGGTTTGGGATCTTTTCCGGTGTCGACATTCGATTGCAGGACCGACCCGTCTTCACTCTGGTAGTTGCCGTAAAGATTCGAGACGTGATTCTCGTCTTTTTGGATGACGCGATATTTCCCCGGCGGAGTTTCAAACCCTCTGCGGCCGGTGGAAATATTGGACTCGCCGACCAGGTTCTTCCCTTTGAAAAAATAAGCGCGCTGCTGGGTCAGATTAACCACGATTCTGGGTGCGCCTGTCGCGCCTTCACCATTCCAATAAGCTGGGACGGGATTCGGTGCGGCCAACGCCGTCTTCATCTTGTCCGATTGCGCTTGTTTTGAGCCTCTTCAAACTCCGCGCAGCTCGAGAGAAAAAGCAGCGACGACATCGCCAGAATAAGACTACCCACCGGGACCGATTTCATAAAGTCGCGCGATAGTAATGAGTCGCGTTAGGCACGCAATGACCAAGTGCGCGAGCGCCTGGAGACGCGGTGAGGGAGGGATTCGAACCCTCGGTAGCCTTTTGGACTACGGCGCTTTAGCAAAGCGCTGCTTTCGACCACTCAGCCACCTCACCAAGTTGGTTGCGGGAATATGGGGTCGAGCGCAAGCTCGTCAACACGATGGGATGTCTCGATTTATGATCGACGAAAAGCAGGCGCGCGCGAAAATTTTGGAAAATCTGCGCGCTCTTCCCGCGCGCACGCTGCCTCTCCGGGACGCACTCCGGGCTTTTTCGGCGCGCGATGTTTTTGCAGGTTTGTCGCTACCGCTTTTCGATAATTCGTCCATGGACGGCTACGCCTTGCGCACGGAAGACGCTGGCGCCGGAGTGCGGTTGCGTGTTCGCGGAGAACAGCCAGCCGGATTCGATCGCAAACTCGAGCTCAAGCGCGGGGAAGCAATTCGCATTTTGACTGGGGCAGCGATGCCGGCGGGAGCGAATGCCGTCATCATGCAGGAGGATACGACGCTCGACGGCGACTTCGTTATTTTGAATGAAGTCGTCGCGATGGGTGAAAACATTCGACGTCGCGGCATTGATGTAGCCGAAGGACAAAAAATCGTGAACCGTGGCGATTGCCTGCGGCCGCAAACTCTCGCGCTGCTCGCCGCCCAAGGCTGCGGATCTATTGAAGTGGGCGGTCGAGTGCGTGCTGCGATTATTTCTACGGGCGACGAACTCGCTCCGCCAAACGCGAAGCTTCAGCCCGGTCAGATTTACGATTCAAATTCGATTCTGCTTGAGGCGATGCTGCGCGAATCGGGGGTGGATGTTTGCTCGGTCACGCATTGTGCGGATCGAGCGGAAGAGATCGAGGCTGCGGTCCGCGCAGGTTTGGCCGCTGATGTGATGATCGTGACGGGAGGCGTGTCGGTAGGCGCGCGCGATTTCGTAAAACCGGCGCTTACTGCTGCCGGGGCGACCCTCGATCTGTGGCGCGTCGCGGTGAAACCCGGCAAGCCGTTCCTCTTCGGTCGGCAAGACGGCTGCGCAATTTTTGGTCTGCCGGGAAATCCGGTTTCCGCGTTTGTGACTTTCCTCCTTTTCGTGCGGCCAGCGTTGTTGAAATTGATGGGAGCGAACGATGAGGCGCTCGCGCTTCGCGAAACACCGGCGCAATTAACAGATGAAATCGCGAATCCGGGCGACCGACCGCATTACGTTCGCGGAATTTTGGCTAAAGGAGTTTTTACGCCTGTCGGCCGACAGGAATCGCATGCGCTTTTTGGATTGAGCCGGGCGAACGCACTCGTTTCGGCTCCGCCCAGAACGACTCTGGTCGCGGGTGCAAACGTCTCCGCGCAGACCTGGGATTAGAGCCCAGCCGATCGGTTGACACCCCCGGGAGCCCTCTTAATCTTACCGCTTGAGCACCGCAGTCCTAAGTCCGCGAGCGATCCGAACAGTGGCCGAATTTCGCTCCGACGCGGAGCGTTTGTCCCACATCATTCTGGAAATGCAGCGCTCGTTTGTGCTCCATCTGAGCAAGGAACTCGCGCCGGGTAATGTCTCTTTTCCGCAATTCTTTTTGCTCGCGGCCCTCGACCAAAAAGAAGTGCTGACGATGTCGGCGATCGCCCAGAAAATGATGCACACGACTGCGGCTGCGAGCGGATTAGTCGACCGTTTGGAAAATCTCCATTACGTCGTGCGAACCAGCGCGCCCGAGGATCGCCGCAAGGTGCTCGTCTGCATCACGGAAAAAGGTTCGGCACTCGTTAGGCGAATCCGCGAGGAAATGGTCGGCAACCTTATGAAAGTTATGGCCCATCTTACGCCGGACGAGCAAACAGCGTGGCTGCGGATCTACACCAAGATCTACGCATATTGCCAGTCCAAATAGGGTGGCGATGCGTCTCGAAAATGGAATGCTTCCATCCCATAGTCGGGAAGGTGATTCCAAATGTGGTGCCTCAGTATCGAACGATAGGTAGCTGTGATTCAGGCGCTTATGATTTTTGAATCCAAACGGCATAGCCCTTGCATCTGATCCGTAAACCTTGTGGACTATGCCAGGCTGCTGGCTAACGTTCCACGGCTTCTCCGTTACCCTTCATGCGAAAGTTTTTTAGTTTATTTTTTGTACTCATCGCTCTCGCGGCGCTTTGTCAGCAGCCGCTTTTCGCTGGTAGCGATAACGGAGAAGTGCGCAGTGGCGTTCCACGTTTCACGCTTGAGCAGGCCATCCTGACGGCGCTACAGCGCAATCCCGACATCCAGCGAGCCCGACAGGAAATCGAAAGAACGAAGGGCCTCTACCTAGAACTGCGCGCGGATGCTTTGCCGCGCATCGACGCAACTGGTTCTCTTTCCGGAACCGATCCGCATCTGAATAATTTCACGGGCGATGGCGGCACGGGAACCCAAGTGGATCCGACGACGGGCCAGACGATCGGCGGCGGTGGCTTCGAGACCATCGAGCGTTCCTACGACATTCGGGTGCAGGCCTCGCAGATTATCTTTGCAGGCGGCCGCGTCGTTTCGCAGATCCGTTCCGCCGATTTCCAACGCGACAGCGCTTATTTCGGTTTTCGGAACGCGATCGATCTTATCATCGCCACCGTCCGCCAGCAGTTCTATCAGATCCTTCTGAATCGCGCGCTCATCGGAGTGCAGGAAGAATCAGTTAACCTGCTCAAAAGCCAGCTGCAGGATCAACAAAACCGCTTCGAAGCTGGAACGGTCCCACGCTTCAATGTCTTGCAAGCGCAGGTCGCGCTTTCCAACCAATATCCCGATCTGATCAGCGCGCGGAATAACTACCGCATCTCGCAATTGCAGCTCGCTCGCACGATTGGGATGGATTTCGATCCTCGGCGTGGCGATGGCTCGCCGCTCGAAGCCCTGGGCGAATTGCGTTACGACCCGCGTAGAATTCCGCTGACGCGCGCAATTGAAATCGCGAAGGAACGGCGTCCGTTTTTGAAATCCCAGAAAGCGAATGTGTTAAGTGCCTCCGCGCAGGTCGGCGTGGCACGTTCCGGTTTCTTTCCGCAAATCAGCGCTACGGGCGGTGCGGACTTCCGCAGCTCGCCGATCAGCGAAGATCTTAACGATGTGCGTTCCGGTTACATTTATGGCCTGACCGGCTCATGGGCGATTTGGGATTCCGGCCAAACTTATGGCCGGCTCAAGCAGGCCAAGGCCATTCTCGAGCAACAGAAAATCACCTTGGACGACGCCAGCCGTCAGGTGGAATTGGAAGTGCAACAGGCCTACTCGAATTTGATCCAAGGTGCCGAGCTTATCCGAAGCCAGGAACAAAACGTTGGCCAGGCGCAGGAAGCATTGCGTTTGGCGAGTGCGCGTTTGGGTGCGGGTGCGGGCACGCAATTGGAAGTGCTGAATGCGCGGGTTGAAGTTACGCGCGCGCAGTCTACGTCGCTGCAGGCGCTCTATACTTACAACGCGGCGATGGCGGAATTCGATCGCGTCACCGCAACCGAGGTTACCTTCTCAAACGAGCTGGATGAGCCGAGGACGCGGCGCAAACTCAAGACCGATGCCGCGCCCACGCCCGCGCCGAAACCTACTCCACTGCCGCTGAATCAAGCCGGCGTTCGCCCGCCGGTTTCTTGAATCATTCGTTAGGCGAAATTCAGCAGCACTTTCCGGCGCTAAACGAGCTGGACGGTTTCGCCCATTGCTTCGTTACGCGCGTTCCGGGGATCGAGGTTGGCTACGACAAGACTGACGCGCTGAGAAGGCTCGATGCGTTTCACCGCGAGGTGCGAATCGCCCACCACCTGAGCGGAATGCCGTTTGTCACCGCACAACAGGTCCATGGCGATCGCATCGCCATTCTCGACCGGTCTATTTCGCCTAACGAGTGTTTCGCCGGTTGTGACGGGATTATCACAAATCAACCCGGCGTTTGCCTCGGCATCTACGTGGCGGATTGCTGCGCTGTTTACCTGCTCGACCCAGTGCGGAGGGCGATTGGCCTGGTCCACTCCGG
Source organism: uncultured Chthoniobacterales bacterium (assembly GCA_964236815.1). GTDB lineage: Bacteria > Verrucomicrobiota > Verrucomicrobiia > Chthoniobacterales > UBA10450 > JACCTI01. Next base: position 83,977 of record CAXSFN010000009.1, on the reverse strand, counting down.
GAAGAAGGGGACGGAGCTTGATATCGCCGGAAACGCGATCGACGAGATGGGCGCGAAGTTCGGCTGCGCGCCATGTGATCTCATCGTGCAACTCGCCCCCTGCATCCGCCCGCCGCACTACGAGATCGATTTTGCGGCGGAGATCGTGCGCGCTTGCAATAGTCGTGGGGTCACAAATGTGCACGACAGCGGCATCTGCACGGCTTGCGATCTCACTCGCTACTATTCTTACCGGGCCGAAAAAGGGAGCACCGGACGGATGCTAGCTTTCCTCGCCCTCACCTGAAGGCCGGCGTTCGTGCCGGTAAAAAACGATGCCGCGCTTGCTCGCTTCGCGGACGAAATCGAAAAAACCGCGCGCCGCCTCTCCCAGTTCCATCTTATCCGCCGTCTCTAGAGCCTGCTTCGTGTTCAGCCCGCTGCGATACAGGAGCTTGAAGGCGCGCCGAATTTCATCGCGTTCCGCAGGTGCAAACCCGGCCCGTCGCAGCCCGACCACATTCACCCCGACCGCGACATTCAATTCCGCTGCCATCACAAATGGAGGGATGTCCTTGCTCACAGCCGAGCCGCCTTGCGTTAAGGCGAATTGGCCGATGCGAATGGATTGATGGAACACACTGGAGCCGCCAAGAAAGGCGCCATCACCCACCTGAACGTAGCCAGCCAGCAGACAATCGTTCGCGATGATGACGCGATTTCCAATCTTGCAGTTGTGCCCGAGATGCGCACCGGCCATTAGAAAATTATCGTGACCCACGACCGTGGCACTGTTCTCAGACGTGCCGCGATGGATGGTGCAATACTCGCGGATAATATTGCGGTCGCCAATTTCGACACGGCTGCGCGTCTCCGGTTTGAATCCGAGATCCTGTGGCGTCCCGCCGATGATCGCCCCGTGGCCGATGAAATTATTCGCGCCTATCTGCACCGCACCTTCGATCACGACGTGCGATTGAATCACCGTTCCATTACCAATCGCAGCATCGGGGCCGACGATGGAATAAGGACCGATCTCGATCTCGGGACCTAGTCTGGCCGCCTTATCGATCAGTGCTGTCGGATGAATTTTCACAGCACGCTGGCCTCTTTGAAACTGAAATAAGGCTGCCGGCCCTCGGCTGGTGCGCCGATGATGATGTGATCGAGCAGCTTGATCTGCAAAAGCTCGGCCGCTTCGGCTAAACGTCTCGTTAGGCTGTGATCGGCCTGGCTCGGAGAAGGATCGCCGGACGGATGATTATGCACCACGATAACCGCGTAGGCGGATGAAATCACGGCCGGCCGAAAGACGTCGCGCGGGTGAGCGATGCTTTCGTTCACGCTGCCTAACGAGACTTCCTGCATGCGGAGCAGGTGATAGCGCGTGTCGAGCAGGATGACGCGGAGCGATTCCTTGTGCAGACCGCGCATTTCCGCGGAAAGCAATTGGTAGACGAGCTCGGGTGTGTCGATTTTTTCGCGCGCGAATGTTTCCAGGGCGAGGCGCTGGCCCAATCCGAAGGCCGCGACCAGCTGGACCGCCTTTGCTGGCCCAATGCCGGGTATGCCCGCGATTTCGTCCACCGTGCAACGGCTTAGATCGTTCAGCGACGGATAACGCTCGAGCAGTTTCGCGGCGACCTCGACCGCGTTCGCCCCGGGCAAACCGGTCCGCAGCAAAATCGCAATCAGCTCTGCATTCGTGAGCGCATTGGCGCCGCGCGCGATTAATTTTTCCCGCGGACGATCGTCCTGCGGCATCTCGCGGATTTTGAGCTGCGACATCGTCCGCGGCGGAGATATCGGTCAATCAATCGCGCAACCGATCGAGCAACTCGCGTAAGGCGTCGCCGAGTTGATGCAGCGAATCGCGGTAATTGCTCGCTGGCAAAATCGCGAGCTCGCCCTGCGCTTCTCGGATCAAGTCGCGTCCGGCGTCGATCGATTCACCTAAAGGCGCGCCCGCTACTTCCGCGCGCAGAACATCGGTCATCTCATCGACGCGGCCGCTCACGATCATCTGGGCGTATTGCTCGCGTTCGATCGCGGGCGCGGCTTGCAACAAAAGCAGAACGGGGAGCGTCAGCTTGCCTTTGCGCAAATCCGTCCCGAGCGTTTTTCCGGTGTTCGTTTCCGTCCCGGCGATGTCGAGGCAGTCGTCGTAAATTTGATAAGCCGCGCCGATTTTCATCCCGAAGCTCTTCATTGCGCGGACTATCGCCGGCTCCATCTCGTTCAAGCTGGCGCCTAACTCCGCCGCCGCGGCAAAAAGCGAGCCCGTCTTCATTTCCACGATGCGGCGGTAATCTTCGATCCCCAGGTGCAGATCGAAACGGCGCTGCGTTTGAATAATCTCTCCCGAGCAAACTTCCCGGGCAGCTTGCGCGATGGCGCGGCTGATTTCCGCTTTTTCGAAATTAGTCGAAAGACTAAGCGCGTGCGCGAAAAGACAATCGCCTAACAAAACGCTGAGCGAATTTCCCCAACGCGCATTCACAGTCGGCTGTCCACGCCGCCGTTCTGCTTCGTCAAGAATGTCGTCGTGGACGAGAGTCGCGATGTGGATCAGCTCGATGATCACGGCCAGATCAACATGCGCGGAAGTGATTGCGCCGGTCGCGCCGCCCGTGAGCAAAGCTACCAGCGGACGCAAGCGCTTCCCGCGTCCGCCGACGGCAAATGCAACATAGCCTTCGACCGCTGGATCGAAGGCCGCGGCCTGTTGAGCGATGCGCATTTCGACTTCGTCGAGATGAGATTGGACGCGCTCCGCCACCTTCGCCAGCGATCCCAGCGAAGAAGGCTTGGCCGCAAGCGAGCGAGCGAAAACTTCCACACGCGCAGGATAGAAGGCGGGCATTTCAAAGTCAAAACTTGCGGGCGTTCATTAGTGCCGGTGCAACCAGGCGTCCGTTCCGTATTTCTCGTGCGCGAGAATTCCGGCGCGTGAAAAAATCGCTGGCCTGATTTCCTGGCGTGTGAAACCGGGGCAAAGCTCACGCGCGAAATCGTCTGGAAAGGAAATGGGAAACGCCTGCAATTGGATGCTTCCTTGATGGAGCAGACCGCGGCGCGTCCGCCTCTGCGCTGCGCCAGCGATTTTCCTTCCATCTGTCAGCACATCGGCGGTGACGGGATTCGCGAAACAAGCGGTGGAAGATTTCGGCGCATCCCGGGGAGCCAGCTCAACCGCCAGGTGCGGTGTGAGCGCGCGTTGAATCGCTCGATGCACTTCTGCGTAGATAATTCGCGACGACGGCAAGCCGCGACTTCCGCCGCCCGGCAGGATCAAGGAGTAGGTAAGATCAGTTCCATGCAGGACGATTCCACCGCCGGTCCAGCGTCGCACTAAGTCGCGCGTTTCGTTTGCGACCTCGGCGAACGCGCCGAAATATCCGAACGAGAGCGATGGGCGTTCCCACCGATAAAAACGCAACGAAGGAACGCTGACCGATTCCAGGAGCGCTTCATCCACCGCCATGTTCAAGGCGGCGGGTTTCGGCTCGGCGTCGTCATAGACGTGCAGCTCGGTCGCGAGTTGCATCGCCCGCGAATCAGCTGAGTTCTTCGATAATCCGCAGCGCTGCTGCGTGCGGATCGCGATTGCCGGTAATCGGGCGGCCGATGACTAAATAATCCGCTCCGTTTTCCAGAGCCTCGCGCGGAGTGGCAAAACGCTTTTGATCGTCCGCCACCGACCACGCGGGTCGCACGCCCGGTGTAATGATAACCGGTTGGTCCTTCAGCGCTTCGCGCAGAGGGCGGACTTCATGCGGGCTCGCAATCAACCCGCGAATGCCCGCTTCCGCCCCCAGTTGTGCCAGACGGACGGCTTGCTCAGCCACGGTCGAAGTGACGCCGATTTCACGAAGAGTTTCGTCATCCGAGCTGGTCAGAACGGTTACGCCTAACAAGAGCAAATCCGAAGGGCATTCCTTCACGGCCTCTTCGAGCATGCGACGGCCGCCGCTCAAGTGCACCGTCAACATTCCCACTCCAAGACTTCCGGCAGAAGCGACGGCTTTCGCGACCGTATTCGGGATATCGTGCAACTTGAGATCGAGAAAAATCTTTGCCCCGCTGGCAGCAATCGACCTCACGATATCCGGACCCGCCGCGGTGTAGAGCTGCAAACCGATTTTGAAAAACGACACGCTGCCGGAAAGTTTTCCCACTAGTTCAAGCGCTTGCGCAGCAGTCGGAAAATCGAGCGCGACAACAATTCGATCCCGCGCCTGCTTGCTTTGGTCGTTCATTCTGTATTCTGCACGCCGTGGGGAACCAAGATGAAGTAATCAAGCTGCGCGCACCGGCGAAGATCAATCTTTCCTTTCGCATCCTCGGCCGGCGCACTGATGGCTACCACGAGATCGAGACGCAAATGGCGCCCGTCTCGGTGTTCGATGAGCTGACCATCACGCGGCCGGAGGGGCCGGGCGAGATCGAGTTGGTTTGCGACGATCCAACTTTGCCGAGCGACGGTGACAACCTCGCGGTTCATGCGGCGCGTCTCTTTCTGGAAAATGCGGGGATCGTTCACCCTCTTCGGATTGAGCTCACAAAAAAGATTCCGCATGGTGCCGGTCTCGGCGGAGGAAGCAGCGATGCGGCCAGTGTTTTCCTTGGGGTCGATGAACTTTTCCGAGCGGGAATGAGCGAACGGCAGCTGGCTGAGCTTGCCGCGCAGATCGGGTCGGACGTGCCATTCTTCATTTATCAATCCGCAGCGCGCTGTTGCGGGCGGGGGGAAATGGTGCGGCCTAACGAGTTATCGAAGTCGCTTTCCTTGCTCCTTTTGAAACCGCCCTTCGGAGTTCCAACTTCGTGGGCTTACAAGCATTGGACGGAATCGAAAGAGCTGCCGGGCATTCGATACGAAGAGCAGGAATTCGAAGGCTTCTCCTTCGTGAACGACCTCGAGCGGCCCGTCTTCGAGAAATATATTTTTCTCGCCGAGATAAAAATGTGGCTACTCAGGCAACCAGAAGTCGGCGCGGCCATGCTCTCTGGATCGGGCTCGACGCTCTTCGCCGTTCTTCGCGATCCCAGCGAGGCGGAAGTGCTCGCTCAGCGCGCGAAAGCCGAGCTGGATCCCGATCTGTGGACGTGCGCGTGCGAGACTCTGTAGCTCGAGTCTTTCGACGCGGCACTGTGGCTATCCAATTATCTTCGGTTGTTGTCCTCACTCCGCGCGAGAACTGCGGCCGATAACTATCCTCCGAGTCTCTTGCGCAAAAGCGCGACGGCATATTCGCGATTTAATTTTGCGATGAAGCTGGCGCTAATTTCCGCCGGACAGACGGCTTCGCACTCATAGGTGTTAGTGCAATTGCCGAAGCCTTCCGCATCCATCGCCTGCACCATCTTGAGCACCCGGCTGGTCCGCTCGGGACCACCTTGCGGGAGTAGCGCCAGATGCGAAACCTTCGCGGAGGTGAAGAGCATGGCGGAGGCATTCGGGCAGGCCGCGGCGCAGGCCCCGCATCCGATGCATGCCGCCGCTTCCATCGCGAGATCCGCATTATGTTTCGCCACTGGAATGGAGTTTGCCTCCGGCGCTGAGCCAGCGCGCGCAGCGATGAATCCGCCCGCTTGAACGATGCGATCGAGCGCGCCACGATCGACGACCAGATCCTTGATGAACCGAAAAGGCTTCGCGCGAAAAGGTTCGACCACGATGGTCGCGCCCTCCTTAAAGCTCCGCATGTAAAGCTGACAGGCCGCGCCCGGGTGCGACGGGCCATGCGCCTCGCCATTGATCGTGAGCGAGCAGGTGCCGCAAATCCCTTCACGGCAATCGGAATCGAACGCGATCGGCTCCTCGCCTTTTCGCAAGAGGCGTTCGTTCACGATATCGAGCATTTCGAGGAACGAAGTGTTCGGCGAAATATCGGTCGCGTCGTACTTGACCAGCTTTCCTTTCGCTTCGCCATTTTTCTGGCGCCATACTTTTAACCGGAAGTTCATGGCGCTGCTCTTTCCCGCTTCGTTATCGAGAATGGCACTCTCACTTGTAGCTCCTTTGCGCTAACTCGACCGTCTCGAAATGCAGCGCCTCGCGGTGCAATTTCGGCGGCGCGATCGTGCCGTTGCCTTGATATTCCCATGCGAAAACGGACGCGAACTCGGCGTCGTTGCGCAGCGCCTCGCCGTCCGGTGTTTGATGTTCCTCGCGAAAATGGCCGCCGCACGATTCGTCGCGTTCCAGCGCGTCTCGACACATCAGTTCTCCGAATTCGAGGAAATCCGCCACGCGTCCGCCGCGTTCGAGTGATTGATTGAACTCATCGCCGGAACCTGGAACACGCACGTCGCGCCAGAATTCCTCACGCATCTTCGGGATGCGCTCGAGCGCTTCGCGCAAGCCGGCCGCATTTCGCGCCATCCCGCATTTGTCCCAGAGCAACAAGCCGAGCTCGCGGTGGAAGGAATCGATCGAACGCTTCCCGTTCACATCGAGCATCTTTTTCGTGCGGGCATTAACGTCCGTTTCGGCTTTCCGGAACTCCGGATGATCGGTCGACGGACGCTTCCCGATTTGCGCGGCGAGATAAACAGGAAGCGTATAAGGCAAAACGAAATACCCATCGGCCAGGCCCTGCATAAGCGCGCTGGCGCCGAGACGGTTCGCGCCGTGATCGGAGAAATTCGCTTCGCCGATGACGTGCAGTCCCGGGATATTGCTCATCAAATTATAATCAACCCAAAGCCCGCCCATCGTGTAATGGACCGCTGGGTAGATGCGCATCGGTTGTTGGTAGGCATTCTCCGCCGTGATCTTGTCGTAGATGTCGAAGAGATTTCCGTAACGCTCGCGGATCGTCTCTTCGCCCAGTCGCCCGATTGCGTCTTTGAAATCGAGATAAACTCCGCGGCCGCTCTCGCCGACCCCGCGGCCCTCATCGCAAACCTGCTTGGCCGCGCGCGAAGCGATGTCGCGCGGCGCAAGGTTCCCGTAGCTCGGATATTTCCGTTCGAGATAATAATCGCGGTCGGGATCGGGTATTTCTTTCGGTGATTTGCGGCAATCTTCCTGGCGCTTCGGAACCCAAACGCGTCCGTCATTGCGGAGCGACTCCGACATCAAGGTCAGCTTGGATTGATATTCGCCCGCGACCGGGATGCAGGTCGGATGGATCTGGGTGAAGCAGGGATTAGCGAAAAGCGCGCCTTTCTTATATGCGCGATAAGTGGCGGTGACGTTGCAGCCGCGCGCGTTGGTCGAAAGAAAAAAGACGTTGCCGTATCCGCCGGTCGCGAGCACGACCGCGTCCGCTGCGTAGGACTGGACCTGACCACTCGTTAGGCTACGCGTGATGATTCCCTTGGCGTGGCCGTCGACGAGAACAAGATCGAGCATTTCCGTTTGCGGAAACATTTCGACCGAGCCCGCTGCGATCTGCCGGCAAAGCGCGGAATAGGCGCCTAACAAGAGCTGTTGTCCGGTTTGCCCGCGCGCGTAAAAGGTGCGCGAAACCTGCGCGCCGCCGAAGGAACGATTCGCGAGGAGCCCGCCGTATTCGCGCGCGAAAGGGACGCCCTGCTCGACGCATTGGTCGATGATGAGATTCGAGACTTCGGCCAGGCGGTAAACGTTCGCTTCGCGCGAACGGAAATCGCCACCTTTGATCGTGTCGTAGAAGAGACGGAAAACGCTGTCGCCGTCGTTCTGATAATTTTTCGCTGCGTTAATGCCGCCCTGCGCCGCGATGCTGTGGGCGCGGCGCGGGCTGTCCTGATAGCAGAAGCATTTCACCTGATAACCCATCTCGCCCAGACTGGCCGCGGCGGATCCGCCGGCTAGCCCGCTCCCTACGACGATGATCTGAAACTTGCGGCGATTTGCCGGACTAACGAGTCGTGAATGGTCCTTGTGGCTGGACCATTTTTTTTCCAACGGACCGGACGGCACTCTGGAATCGAGAGCGCCAATCATAATTGCTGCGCGGCCTTTACCAGCCCGCAAAGGACCGCCACCGGGATGGAAGCGTAGCCGATGAAAATGAGCCAGGCGAAAGCACGGCCGAGAAAGGCGAGCTTCGGCGTGAGTTTTTTGTCATTCAAACCTAACGACTGCAAGAAACTGGAAGCGCCATGGGTGAGATGAAGGGTGAGCAAAAAAAGGCCGAGAACGTAGAAGCTCGAAACGTAAACGTTCTGAAATCCGTAAACCATCATCGAATAAACGTCGTAATGATTGAGCGGATCGTTTTTCAGCAAAGGAAACTGCGGATTAAATTTTCGCGCGGTGAAATGGAGCAGATGGAAAATGATAAAGGCGAAAACAACCAGGCCGCTTACGACCATATGGCGTGAAGCAAAGCTGGCTTTCACGTGCTCTTTGCGTGCGTAGTTTTTCGGGCGAGCGCGCTTGTTTTCGATCGCGAGCTGGATGGTGAAATAGATGTGCAGGAGCACGGTCAGGAGCAAGATGCCGCGCACCAGCCAGAGCAACGGTCCGAGCTCGCGCAGATGCTCGGCGTAGCCATTAACCCAATCGGGCCCGATGAAAATCTGCAGGTTTCCGAGCAGATGTCCGATGATGAATCCCATCAGAATTACCCCGGTGATCGCGACGATGAATTTCTTTCCGATCGACGAGCGATAAAAGGCGGAGAATTGAGTCACGGTGCGAGCGTGAAACTAGGAGCCGCGTTTCGGACGGTCAAGCTTCACGGGGAAACGGCAGCTCGATGATGCTGTCGCGGTTGTTACAGCGCCGCGCTTAAAGCGAGTTTGTTTTCCGGAAACGCACCACGCTTTGAGGCTTTTCCGAGACGCGCAAATAAGTCCGTCCGATGTATTCGCCCACGATGCCGAGAAGCAAAAGTTGCGTGCCGGAAAAGAGAAGAAGCGCGGCCATGAGCGAGCCCCAGCCGAGCGGTTCCTGACTGATGAAATGATTCACCAGCACCGCGACGAACGAAACGAAACCGACTGCGCTCATCACGACTCCGAGCAAAGTCGCGAAGCGCAGCGGCATGACTGAAGCATTGGTGAACATGCTGATCCAGAGCCGCAGTAAGGCGCGAATCGTGTAACCGCTCTCGCCGTTGATGCGCGAATCGTGACGAACCGTAACGACGCCGACGTTTTGCGTGACCTGAAAAATTAGCGCGTCGATATACGGACGCGGATTGGATGATTTGGCGATTTCATCGGCCACGAAACGCGAGATGCAACGAAAGCTGGAAAGGTAAAGCCCGCGAGGTTTGTCGATGCTCCAATCGGCCACGCGATTCGTCAGGCTGCTGCCGAGATTGCGCCACCAGGAATGCTTTTTCTCGTCGTAGGCGCTGTAAACCACGTCGCGTTTTTCTGTTCGCGCGAGCTGGAGCAACTTCACGATCTCCGACGGCGGATTTTGCAAATCATCGTCCATCGTGACAACGAATTCGCCGCGACTCGCACGCAAACCTTCGAGGACCGCATTGTGCTCGCCGAAATTGCGCGAGAGGCTGATGAAGCTAACGGGCGCGGCGCATTTCTCGATCATTTGAAGCGCGAGTGTTTCGGTGGCGTCGCTGCTTCCATCATTCACTAAAACAATTTCGTGCCCGCCCTCGATGGAGAGCGCGCCGAGCTCCGCGAGCAGATGGGGCAGCGTTTCCGAGGAATTATAAAGCGGCACCACGATGCTGAGCGCGGGAGACGAAGAAGTCATTTACGCGCGACTGCGAAAAGTGATGTGCCGAAGGGCAGCGGCATTCGCCGGCTAAGGGCGAGTTCAGTCCGTGCGATGCCACCAAGCAATTCATTCACAGCGGCGGGCGGCGAGGAAAGATCCGAGCGCACTTCCGTTTTGCCGCGGCTGGCCCAGCGGACCGCAGCTACGGCCGGCAGAAGCAGCATGTTCCAATAGGTCAGCGTCTCGATCGTAAAATTAGCTTCGCGCAGGAGACGCGCGAGTTGCGAGCGAGTGTAGCGGCGCGCGGTATTAATCGCGACATCATGGCTGCCGCGCAAAAAATCGAAAGCCGGAAGATTGAGCAGAAGCACGCCGCCAGGTCGCAGAACGCGATGCATTTCTCGTACAGCCATACGATCGTCCACATCGCGATGGTAAAGGACATCTAGTGAGACGACGGCGTCGAAGCGCGCATCTTCGAACGGCAATCGATCGACGCTGCCGAGCACGAGCTGCGCATTGCTCCCGCGATCCTTCGTTAACTGCAGCGCGTGTTCACTAATGTCGAGACCGGTGAGATCGGCTGCGGGAAATTCGGCGTGCAAACGTGCCAGCATTCCGCCGCTGCCGCAGCCGGCATCGAGCAGTGCGAAATTCCGATTCGGCAAACGGAGAGATGCGATTACGTGGCCTCGTAAAGCGCGATACCACCAATGGTCGTCTTCGACCGACCGCATGATCTCCAATTCCGCGACCGACAAGCCTTCTTCTGCGCTCACGACTGGAACCACTGACGAATCTCCGCGATCACTTGCGCCACCTCCTGGTCGCGCAACCAGGGATGAACAGGAAGACAGAGTAGCTCGCGCGCGGCACGCTCAGTTACCGGCAAAGGCGCAGCCAGCGAGATGCGGCCGCGATAAGCGGGTTGTTCATGAATCGGCATCGGATAAAGGACCGCGGTTTCGATGCCTTTAGCGCGTAGATGTTCGCGGAGCTGGTCGCGTTTCGGGAGGCGAATGACGAATTGATGATAAACGTGATGCGCGTGCGGATCGACCGCAGGAAGCCGTAAGGCGAGATCGCCTAACGAGTGATGATAATGCTTCGCCAGCTCGATCCGCCGCGCATTCTCCATCTCGAGCTTGCGTAGTTTGACGCGCAAGACCGCAGCCTGAATTTCGTCCAGCCGACTGTTCCCGCCCGCTTCCTCGCTGATGTAACGCTCCTTCCAGCCGTAAGTCCGGAGGGAATGAAGACGCGCCGCCAGCTTGTCGTCTTTGCAGACAATCGCTCCGCCATCCCCGAGCGCGCCGAGGTTCTTGGTTGGATAAAAACTAAAAGCGGCGGCATCCCCGAAGACTCCAACTTTCCGGCCATCGATGGCCGCGCCGTGCGCTTGGGCGCAATCTTCGATCACGTGCAGCCCATGCTCCGCGGCTAACGACATGATGGCGGGAAGATCCGCTGGCTGGCCGTAGAGATGAACCGGAATGATAGCGCGCAGTCGTTTTTCGCGATGTCGCGCGAGCGCTTCCTGCAAATGCTGCGGAGAAATCGTCAACGTTTTGTCATCCACATCGACGAGCAATGGCGACGCGCCGGCCAGCTCGATCGCGGCGACCGTGGCCACCGCAGTGTTCGAGGTCGTGATGACAACGTCGCCGATTCCGATTCCGAGGGCGCGTAACGCCAGCTCGATCGCATCGGTTCCATTGCCGACGCCGACAGCGTGCGTTGCCCCCAGATAGGCGGCCCACTCTCGCTCGAAGGCTTCGACTTCCGGGCCCAGGATGTAGCGACCACTCGTTAGGGCGCGAGCAATCGCGGCGTCGATTTCTTCTTTGTGCGCCAGGTACCCGGCGCGCGGATCAGCGTGTGAAATCGTCACACGTAATGAGCGATATGCTCGCGGTAGAAGGCGAGAGTTCTTCCCAGGGTTTCGCGGAGAGATTGCTTTGGCCTCCAGCCAAGCTGCGCGTGAATCTTGGAAAAATCTGCGTAGTAATCGCCGATATCGATCGCTTTGCGATCGGCCGGAAATTCACGCAGCGCAAATTCGCCGCCGTCATTTGCTTCCACGAGCAACTTCGCGAGACCTTCCAGATCGACCACTTCGCTTCCACCCAGATTATAAACTTTACCATTGGTTCGGGCAGAGGAAGCGGCGAGGAGGAAAGCTTCGACCGCGTCGTCCACGTCGGTAAAATCGCGCAGCTGTTTTCCGCCCCAAACTTCAATCGGCTTCTTCTCGAGCAGCTGGCGAATCCAAATCCCGACGAAAGTTTGGCGCGCGTCTTTCACACGCATGCGCGGTCCGATTGTATTCGTTAGGCGCAGGGCTGTGGTCTGCATTCCGTAAACCTGGCTGAAAAGCAGATGATATTTTTCGCCGGCCATTTTGTTGATGCCATTGATATCCACCGGATTGAGCGGGTGAGTTTCGTCCACCGGAAGGCGCTCGGGTTTTCCATAAATCTGGCGGGTGCTGGCGAAGACGATTTTGATCGCCGGGTTGTGCAGCCGGCACGCCTCCAGGATGGAAAGCTGCGCGTGGCAGTTGATTTCCAGATCGGTCTCCGGATTGAGCATGGAATCCAGATGGCTGGTCTGGCCGGCGAGATTAAAGAGATAATCTTTGCCCTCCACAAGCTGGCGGACGCTGTGCAAGTTGCGCACGTCGGAGATGTTGACCTGTACCCGCTCGCGGAAGGGCTCGATATTGAAAAGATTTCCGCCGTAATCCGGGAACAGGCTGTCGAGCAATGTCACCTCGGCTCCGAGTTGGACGAGTTGCCCGGCCAGGTTTGATCCGATAAATCCAAGGCCACCGGTAATCAAGACCTTGCTGCCTTCGAAATGGCTTCTCATCATAAGGACCGGCGTTTGCGTGAGTCGGAATGCGAAGAGTAATCGAGGAGTCAAGCAGGGTCGCAAGAGGAGAGAAGTGCGATTCTAATCTTTCTCTCTAACGCGAGGGCGGGCTTGTATATCGGCTGCGACAATATTGAATCTTGGCGCGCTTTGCCCTGTAAGCATGAATTGGCTTGTCTCAGATCATTCACCAACTGACGGCAAGCCATCCTTGCGAGCTGGCGGAATAGTTGCCCTAACCACACTTTTTCGCGCGTTCGGCCGAAGTTGGTTTGGCCGGGATGTTTTCCTTCCTTTCGTCCTGTCGCGTTTGACTTTGATTCTGGTTGGGTTGGTCGCGATGAAATTGCTCCAACACGCGCCGAACCCCGGGGCTTGGGAAATCAGCAACACCGGTCGGATTATCCCGGTCCGTGGCCATGTCTCTTTCACGATGCATCCATTCGTCAATATGTTGTCCCGCTGGGATGCAGGGTGGTATGGGGGCATCGCGAGGGACGGTTACAAATTCACGGTAGGGCAGCAATCAAACACGGCTTTTTTTCCCATGTATCCGATGCTGATTCGAGCCGTCCACAGTGTGGTCAGGTCGTCCCGGCTCTACTCGTGGTTTCTGTGCGGGATCGTGGTTTCAAACGCGGCTCTTTTGGCGGCTCTGGCATATTTTTTCCAACTCGTTAGGCTTGAGTTCGATGGGGAGGCCGCGCGGCGTGCCGTTTTATATTTCCTCATTTTTCCAACCACGCTTTTTCTTTCCGCCGTCTATTCGGAAGCCGTCTTTTTGTCGTTTTTGATCGGCTCCTTCTATCATGCGCGAAAGGGACAGTGGGGCCTCGCTGGATTACTGGGATGTGCTGCGACGCTCTCGCGCCCGCCTGGATGCGTCGTCATTGTGGGCTTGATCGCGGAGTATCTGATGCAGATTGAATTCAACTGGCGAAGAATCCGCCTCAACGTGTTCGCTCTCGGATTAGTCCCGCTCGGTCTCGGGGCTTTTCTGCTCTACTTGCGTTACGCACAGGGTTCGGTCACGGCCGCGGCCCAGGCTCAATACGCCTGGGGTCTTAAGCTGCAAAACCCGTGGACAACAGCCTCGGCGCTGCTGCAAAGAGCTCCGGACGGCGGCGGCACGATGATCGACTTCGGCTTCACTCTTGTCGCGCTGGGTTTGGTAACGGCAGTGGCATTTCGTTTGCGCGCAAGTTACGCAGCCTTCTCCATCGCGTATCTCGCTTTCATCACGATGTGGGGTTCATTGGAATCCATCCCACGATACATCCTCGGCCTTTTCCCGATTGTTGTGCTACTCGCGCTTTTCGGACGCAATGACGCGTTCCATCGTGTGTATGTTCCGTTTTCTGCCGCGCTCGCCGCGCTGTTCATGGCTATTTTCGCGGTCTGGGGTTGGGTCGCGTAAAGTTACGGCGACATTTTAACGGACGCGTGCGCCAGGGCGCGGCCGCAATTCCGATCCCGGCGACCCGATGAAATTCCTTCGTAATTTTTTCCGACGAAGACGCGGCGCGCCGGATCTACCGTCCGATTTCTTTGATGTTTATCACGCGGAAACCTTGCGAGCCGCGGGCCTATCGGCCATCGAGCCGACGATTGGAGAATCCGAGTCACTTGGGGCCGGGGTGCGTGAATTTTATCTGCACACCCCAGAGGCCCAATGGCGTTATCCCCTAGGATTGCTTCCGGTGGGCCAAAAGCGTTTCGCGAAATGGCTGCTCGGAAAGGCGCGTGCGCAGCATCATTTTTCGACCGAAGAGATTCTCGCATTTCTCCATGCGACCGCAGCGGATCTGCCCCGCCACCTTGAACTGACCTACCTGATCAATCCGAATTGGCAGCAGAAATTCCCAGTGCTGACTGAACAGGGAAAGGAATTGATCATCTGGTTGCGCTCTGAATTTCCAAAGTTCCGCGCCCTTCGAAAAGTAAAGGCATTACCAGAGTCCGCGAGACCTTCGAGCCCCAAGCTCGAGGGTGTGAATTTCCTCGGTCACTTTTGCTATCCGTCCGGTTTGCAGCAAGCGGCCCTTGGCTATTGCGAAAGTCTTGAGGAAGTTGGACTACGCACTTCGCGGCGCGACGTCCCCACCGGAGTTCGCACTGAGCTGGAGCCGCGTGAGCCGTGGCTTGGCCTCGAGATTTTTCCGGTCACGATCACGAATGTTTCGCCCGCGCCGCACTTCGAGCTTCTCTACGAGCGCGCGGGCCTTGTGAAACGCGAAGGCGTCCGGCGGATCGCCTATTGGGCCTGGGAATTAGAAAATGTGCCTAACGAGTGGACGCAACTCGCGAAGTCGATCGATGAAATTTGGACTCCCACTCCTTTCGTCGCGGAAGCGATGCGTCGTGTGATGCCGTTGCCCGTGCACGACATTCTGCCCGGAGTTGCGATCGGAAAAATCCAGGAAATATCGCGCGACAAGTTCGGGATTGGCGCGGGCGAATTCGTGTTTCTTTTCATGTTCGACATGCTGAGCGGGTTCGATCGCAAAAATCCGATTGCGATCGTGCGCGCTTTTCGGAGCGCGTTCCGGCCCGAAGACCGCGCTACTTTACTTATCAAGATCAGTCGCGGCGCCGCGGACGCAGAGGCGGTAGAGCGTCTGCGTAGCGAAGTTGGGGGAGCGAAAGTTATCGTCGTAGACGAGCTGGTTTCGCGCGCAGAAGCGTACGGATACATCGCGCTGGCCGACGCCGTCATTTCGCTGCACCGCTCGGAAGGATTCGGGCTGCTGATGGCGGAAGCGATGTTGCTCGCGAAACCTGTGATCGCCACGAACTACTCGGGGAACACCTCGTTCATGCACGAGGAGAATAGTCTTCTGGTGGATTACGAGATGACCGAGGTCAAAGAGGACGGCCCCATTTACACGAGGGGAAATCGCTGGGCGAATCCATCTGAAGCGCGCGCCGCGGAATTCATGCGCCTTCTTTTCAAAGATCGCAAAAGAGCTTTGGAGATTGGCCATCGCGGCCGGATGAGCGTCGCACCAATGTTATCGCTCGAAGCTGCGGGCGCGCGGATGAAAGCGCGTCTCCTGCAGCTCGGTCTATTCGCCTAACGAGTGCTACGCGCTCCCGGGTTTGACTCCGGGCGTGGCAGCCAGGTCGGGCGGCAGATTGTCGGCGGAGAAGGTCTCGACGTTCATTTCGATCAGACTGACGAATGGACAACCGAAGTCGGGTCGCTGACCGCCGCTGCGATCGACGATCACCCCGATGGCGGCGACGATCCCTCCGTGGCCTCGCACGATCTCGATGGTTTCCTGAACGCGCCCGCCCCGGGTAACGACATCTTCGGCGATAATGAATCGCTCGTTAGGCGAAATCTTGAAACCGCGCCGCAAGACCAGACCACCGGCGTCTTTCTCCGCGAAGATGTGGCGTTTGCCTAACGAACGACCCACTTCCTGTCCGACCACGATACCACCGAGCGCGGGCGAGATGACCGCATCGCACTCGATAGCGTGAAGTTTCTCGGCGAGACGACCGCAAACATCCGCTGCGATGTCGGTGTATTGAAGGAGAAGCGCGCATTGAAAAAATTGCCGGCTATGCAAACCAGAGCGCAGGATAAAATGTCCATCGAGGAGCGCCCCGGTTTTGCGAAAAAGCGCGAGGAGATCGTGGGCCACGGAAGAATTTAGACAGGATTTTCAGGATTCGGAATCCTGCGATGGCTTGAATTTTATTCCCAGGTGTCGATGGCTTTTCCGCCTTCTTTGGTGGCGACTGCGATGACTTCGATTTCGACCTGCGCGCCTTTCGGAAGCGCGGAAACTTGCACGGTGGAACGCGCTGGCGGCGCATCCTTGAAGTAACTGGCGTAGATGTCATTCATCGTCTGGAAATCGCCTAGATTGGTCATGAATACGGTGGTCTTGACGATGTTGGAAAAATTCATTCCTTCGGCTTGCAGAACCGCGGTTAGATTCTCTAGAACGCGCTTGGTTTGTTCCGCGATATCCTGGGAAACGAGCTGGCCGGTTTTGGGATCGAGCGGAATCTGGCCGGCGGTGAAAAGCATCGGGCCGATCCGGACCGCTTGAGAGTAGGGGCCGACGGCGGCCGGTGCTTCGGTGGTGGAGACAATCTTCTTCATCGCGCGAGCTTAGAGATAAAAGCAGGGGGCACAACGGCGAGGGCGCTGCTTTGTCGAGTCCGGCTCAAGGCATTGCGACCGAGCGATTCTCGCCGATAATGGAGGCCCAATGGTTGGCTGGATTTTAAAGAAAATACTCGGATCGAAAAATCAGCGCGAGATCAAGCGCCTGATGCCGACGGTTCGCCGCATCAACGAGCTGGACGAGCAACTCAAGGCGCTCTCCGACGACGAGCTGCGCGCCAAGACTGCGCAGTGGAAAGCGGAACTGACGGCGATCGAGGACGTGGAGGAGCGCTGGAGAAAGCTAGACGAGATATTGCCGGAGGCCTTCGCGGTGGTGAAAAACGGCGCCCGGCGTTTAACCGAGCGTCAGGAAACTTTTGACGTCTGCGACCAGCCGATGACCTGGAACATGGTGCACTTCGATGTGCAATTGGTCGGGGGGATGGTGCTGCATCGCGGGCGCATTTCGGAAATGGCGACGGGCGAAGGCAAGACGCTGGTTGCGACCTTGCCGCTCTATCTGAACGCGCTTGCCGGAAGGGGCGCGCATCTAGTGACAGTGAACGATTACCTGGCCCGTCGCGACGCGGAGTGGATGGGTCGGCTCTATAATTTTCTTGGTCTCACGGTCGGCTGCATTCAACACGACCAGCCGCCGGATTTGCGCCGTGAGCAATACGCGATGGACATCACTTATGGAACGAACTCAGAGTTCGGTTTCGATTATCTGCGCGACAACGGCATGGCCACGACGCGCGAGCAGCAGGTGCAGCGCGGCTACAATTTCGCGATCGTCGATGAAGTCGATTCCATCCTGATCGACGAAGCGCGCACCCCGCTCATCATCAGCGGACCGTCCACCGTCTCGACCCATCAATATGACAAGTGGAAACCGCTGACCGAACAACTCGTGCGCAAGCAGAACATGCTGGTCAATCGCGTCGCGAGCGAGGCGAAGGAATTGTTCGACCAGGGCAAGATTGAGGAAGCAGGCCTGGCCATGTTCAAAGTGAAGCTGGGCCAGCCGCGGAACAAGCCGCTCCTGCGCATGATGGAAGATCCGGAGAAACGCCGGGCGACCGAGAAGGCCGAACTGTCGTTTTACCAGGACGCGCGGAAGGAAGAACTCTTCGCGCTCAGGGAGGAATTGTTCTTCACCATCGACGAGAAGTCGAACGAATCGGATCTCTCCGAGCAAGGCCGCACTTTTATGAATCCGGACGATCCGGACGCGTTCGTGCTGCCGGATTTAATCAGCGAGTTCACCGAGATAGATCTCAATCCCGCGCTCTCCGACGACGAGAAAGAGAAACAAAAGATCGAGCGCCAGCAGGTTTGTGACGCGCAGGCCGAGCGCATTCATAACATCTCGCAACTGCTGCGAGCCTACTGCGTTTACGAGAAGGATGTGCAGTACGTGGTCGAGGAAAATAAGGTCGTGATCGTGGACGAATACACCGGCCGCAAGATGCCGGGCCGGCGCTGGAGCGATGGTTTGCATCAGGCCGTGGAAGCGAAGGAAGGCGTGCAGATCGACCGGGAAACGCAGACCCTGGCGACGATCACGATTCAGAATTATTTCCGTCTCTACCAAAAGCTCGCGGGCATGACCGGCACGGCCGATACAGAAGCGGCCGAGTTCCACGACATCTACAAACTCGACGTCAACGTGATCCCGACAAATCGCCCGATTGCGCGCGAGGACGAGAACGATCGCATCTACAAGACGCGACGAGAAAAATACAACGCTGTCATCAACGAGATCAAAGAACGCCACGCCAAGGCACAGCCGGTTTTGGTCGGCACGGTGAGCGTGGAAGCCTCCGAGTTGCTCAGCCGGATGCTGAAGCGCGAGAAGATTCCGCACAACGTGCTGAACGCGAAGTACCACATGCAGGAAGCGGAGATCGTACAGCGGGCCGGACAGGGCGGCACGGTCACGATCTCGACGAACATGGCGGGCCGCGGCACCGATATTAAACTGGGAGCTGGTGTGCCAGACAAAGGCGGTCTCTTCGTCATCGGCACGGAGCGGCATGAATCGCGCCGCATCGATCGGCAGCTGCGCGGACGTTGCGCACGCCAGGGCGATCCGGGTGGCTCGCGTTTTTATGTCAGCTTCGAAGACGACCTGATGCGGAATTTCGGCGCGGCCGATCGCATGACGAAAATCATGGAGCGGTTTGATCTCGAAGAAGGCCAGGAACTTGAGCATCCGTGGCTGAACAAATCGGTCGAGACTGCGCAGAAACGGGTCGAGCAGCGCAATTATCTGGCGCGGAAACGCACGCTCGATTTCGACGACGTGATGAACAATCAGCGTGAAGTCGTTTACACCTATCGGAACGACACGATCGATTCGGATGAGCCACGCAAGCTGATCTATGAAGTGATCGATGAAGCGGTGCCGGGGAAGGTGAAAGAGTTGTTAGGCGGGAGCGAAGGCGAGCCGAATTACGCCAGTCTGATGCACTGGGTGAACACGACTTTTCCGCTTGGCCTAACGAGCGATAAAGCTCAGTTCGAAACCCGGGCTGAAGACGAGAACGCGCAATATTTGATCGAGAAGATCAAGAATTCCTACGAACGGAAATCGAGCCACGAAGAACCAACGGCGGTCAAGAGCTTGGAGCGTTACATTATCCTGAATGCGATCGATCGGCTCTGGCAGGAGCATCTCTACGCGATGGATGCCTTGCGCGAAGGTGTCTATTTGCGCAGTTACGCGCAGAAGGATCCGTTGATCGAATACAAGACGGAAGCGTACGAAATGTTCACGGAGCTGATGTCGAACATCAAAAACGAAGTGCTGCACAATCTCTTCCGCAGCACCTCGAACTTGCAGGCCTTCGAGACCTTTCTTTCCACGCTGCCGCAGTTTTTGTTGCGCGAACATGCGCCGAGCGCGCCGACTGCGAACGGCCCCACCGCCGGGCCTATGCCCGGTCGCCGCCCGGAGAGGATCGGGACGGAAGCGAATGGCGAAAGCGAGAACGGCGATGGCGAAGTGAAACTGGAGCTGGCCCCGGTCCGGCGCGAGCTACCCAAGGTGGGCCGAAACGAGCCATGTCCTTGCGGGAGCGGAAAAAAATTCAAGAATTGCTGCGGACGTACGGCGTGATGAGCCGGCCCGTCTCCGGGCCGCAAATAGAATAGCTGCTGGCGCGAAGACGCTGGTCGAGTCGATGCCTAACGAGAGATCGTTTTGGTTAAGTGTTATAAATCTGCTCGATTTCTGCGCGATTTTTTGCCGGCCGCAGCCCCGCTGATCGATCGCGGCTTCGGATTGTTTACGGCACCGATCGCGACATCACTTAGCTGCAGGATGTCAATCACGCGGATACGGCCGGCAGATCGTCGGAAGGACAATTGACCTGGCATCTGCGATGGCTTGGGTCGCGTTGCAAAGGGTAGCCGAGACTGGATGAACAGTCTGACAACGGGAATCAAGCTGGGAATGCCGGAGATAGAAGTTGCGAAAACGCCGCTCGCGCGTTGCGTAGGCGTCTATGCGCAGTTCCTTTCGATTTTTCTGTTTTTTTCTCCTGCTCGCCGGTGTAGCCCTGCCGGCTGGCGCCCAGACACCGCGCCCGCAGTTTCGTCCTTCGGTCCTGGCGACGGGCAAAGATTCCGTGGTCAACCGCATCGACATCAAAATGCTTTTGGGCAAAGGACAAAAGGATGGCGCGGTGCAGTTCGGGGTCACGGTCGGCCCGGACGGTCAGGCCTCCGAGGTCTGGACCTATCACGCCATGCCCGGGTCGGAGTTACTTGCGCAAGCGGTCTTAAAGGGACTTAACGGCTCGAAGTTCACGCCGCCGATTTACAATCATCAGCCGGTCTCCACCCTTCTTTCCGGCACCGTTATTTTCGACGCGGATGTTCCGCCGCACCTGCGTATTTTTTTGAACCAGGACCCGAAGGAAATAAAAGCGGGCAGTGACTTCATCGGGCCGCAACCAGTGGTCGGAGCTGACTCGGGTTTCGCCGGGCTCAACGTTCCGGAAGCGATTCCGGTTGCGATTGAAGGTGTGGTTGAATTGGAGATCCGAGTCGATGAGAAGGGGAGTCTGCAGGAATTCAAAGTAACCGGCGAAGATCCGCCCATGCTTGGCTTCCGGGATTCCGCTCTGGCCGATTTCAAGGACGCGAAATTCATTCCTGCCTTCCGGAGCGGTGAGGCGATCGAAAGCAAATGTGTGATGTCGGTTTGTTACAAGCCGGTTGGAGTTAATCCCGAGCCGGAGGGACCCAACCCCGCGCCGGAATAGGACGCATTCCCCGCGCCTTCAAATGGCCACCGCCGGGCGGCGCATGCTGGCCGCAGAATTTTTCCAGCGAGATCCGCTTGAGTGCGCGCGGGACTTGATCGGAACGCGGCTAATTTGGGGCCGATGCGCTGGCTTGGTCGTAGAAACGGAAGCGTATCTGACTGAGAAAGACGAGGCCTGCCACACCTTCTGGCGGCCGAGCACGCGCGCTTTCGTGGAACGCAACGAACCCGGCGCAGTTTATATTTACCTGAACTATGGGGTGCACTGGATGTTGAATGTGCTCGTAAAAGGCGCGCCGCGGACCGGTTTGATCTTGATCCGTGCCCTCGAACCGAAGGCGGGAATCCCAATCATGCGCAAGCGCCGTGGCACTGACGATATTCGCCGGCTTTGTTCCGGTCCGGGAAAGCTGACGCAGGCGCTCGAGATCACGATGCGCCACCACGAGATGAATCTTTCCACGGGTCGCCGGATTGGATTCGCAGAAAGGGAAACGCCCGTGGTCGACGTGGTGGCGGATGCGCGGATCGGGATCACGCGGTCGAGGGATCTGCCGTGGCGATTTACTTTGCGCGACAGTCTGTTTGTCAGCAAAGCGGTGAAGGACTTCCAGGTTCCATTGGTTGACTCGTAAGACGCGGCGTCGATTTTAAGCGCTCTCATGTCCCCTACGAAACAACGCGTCCTGCTCGGGATGAGCGGCGGTGTCGATTCCAGCGTCGCCGGCTATTTGCTGCGCGAACAGGGTTACGATGTCGTGGGTGTGACGATGAAGGTCTGGCCACAGGATTGCATTTCGCGCGCGGAAGATAAGTGCTGCGGACCGCAAGCAGTCGCCGATGCACGCAGTGTCGCGCACTCGTTAGGCATCCCGCATTACGTGGTCGATGAAGCAGACCAATTCGAGCGAGTCGTGATCGATTATTTTTCGAGCGAATACCGGGCTGGCCGGACGCCAAATCCCTGCGTGATGTGCAACGAGAAGCTGAAGTTCGGCAGCCTATGGGAAAAAGCGGAAGCGCTCGGATGCGATTATATTGCCACGGGTCACTACGCGATCATCGAACATCACGGAGATCGTGCGGTTTTGCGGAAGGGCGCGGATGTGCGGAAGGACCAGTCTTATTTCCTTTTTAGCCTGCGCCAGATTCAACTGCAGCGCGCGCTGACTCCGCTGGGCGCAATGTCAAAATCGGAGATTCGTGAGATCGCTCGTTCGTTAGGCTTGAAGGTCGCGGAAAAGGTGGACAGCCAGGAGATCTGCTTCGTTCCCGGCAATGACTACAAAGCCTTCCTGCGCTCCCATCTGGGAGAAACGGAATTCAATGAAGGCGGCATTTACGATCTGGAAGGCAACTTCATCGCCGCGCATGAAGGAATCGAAATGTTCACGATCGGCCAGCGCAAGGGCTTGCCGGGCGGTTCGCCGCAGCCGCGTTATGTGGTCGACATCGACCCCGAGACAAATCGCGTCATTGTGGGCGGCGTGGAGGATTTGGTCTCGGATGGATTTGAGATCGATCGCGTCAATTGGGTCAGCCGGGAGATGGTGAACGCGCCAGTCGAGGTAACGGTGAAGATTCGTTACAGTCATCCCGGCACGCGGGCGACTTTACACCCGCTGACGGATAATCGCGCGCGCCTCGAACTGCACGAGCCGCAGAAGGCGGTCACGCCGGGGCAGGCAGCTGTCTTTTACGACAGGGATGTTGTCATGGGTGGCGGCTGGATTTGCCGGCAGGCGGCGCTCGCAACTGCCTAACGAATGGATGTCCTGCTCGTCCTCAGCACTTTTCCGGACGGGGAAACAGCAGGACGGATCGCGCGGGTGATGGTCGAAGAAAAACTTGTCGCCTGCGCAAATATCATCGGGCCGATCCAGTCGATTTACCGTTGGCAGAAGAAGGTGGAAGAAGCGTCAGAGACGATGGTTTTCTTCAAGACAACGACGGAACGTTTCGAACGTTTGCAAACAAGGCTGCAAACTCTGCATCCATACGATGTGCCGGAGATCATCGCTCTTCCGATCGCGGACGGATTGCCCGAGTATCTGCGTTGGGTGAGCGAGAGCTGCGCCTAGCGCCATGACCGCCTTCACGGCTAACCGGAATCTCGCTCGGGAGATTTGGTCGGCGGCGCGACGGTGCGAAACTCGCGGTGTCTGATTTTTCCGCCGGCATACGCAATCGAAGCACCCACGCCTAACGAGACCAAGGCGAGCGCGACCGTCGCGATCGTCAAAGGCTGCGCGGTACGCGGCCATTTGCGGGGCAAAATAATTGCCAGAGCCGATAAGACCGCGAGCGCGTTAAAAAAATAGAGCACTTTTTCTGCGCCGTCGGCGTGTTCCTGCAACCAAAGGCGGCCATCGTCATCAGCCAGGGTAAGGATTTGATCGAAAGCTTTTTCACCATAGTGCGCCGCCGGCCAGGCCGAGGCCGCGCTCACCAGAATGAGCAGGAGCGACAAAATCTGCGCGGGACGGCTGCGAAAAATCAGGCCCAGAATTAAACCGAGCAGTGCAAGCCCAAGTCCGTAAACGGGCAGGGGATTAAGAAGAGTGTGAAGATATTCCGGCTGGCTGAGACCACGAAAAAAACCTTCGATCATCGTAGGATTCCGAGCAGTCAGCCGTGGAGATTCCCCTACCGGGCGGCGGATCTTTTATCAGCCTCGCCCGGCCGATATTTTTGCCACTCTTTCGAAACGAAATGCCACCATTCCGTGCGCATACCATAGAATCCGGCGCGAGCCATGGCGCTCTGCAAGATATGCAAGTGGTCGCGCACACCTCCGTTCGGACCAAGATAGTGCAGTAGTGCGGCGGGTGTGAACTCATCAAAGTCCGTCGGCATTTCCACCGCGTGTTTGTTTGCGTAAAGGAGAGTGGCGTCGACCGCCACGCCCCAGGTATGGAGCGAGCCCCCGTCCATCGGATTGGCCACGAAATCGGTGTTAGGCAGAAATTGCCAGAGCTGCTCATGCGCGGCTTTCGGACGGTAGGCATCCCAAATTTTGAGGCGGAAGCCGCGCGTCTTTAGATAGGTTTGCGCGACACTGAGCTGTGCGGCCACGCTCGGTTGCAGAAGCGCGGGCATATTTGGCGGATATAGCGCCCGGCCGGTCACGTTGCGCGTGGTGGCGTAGCGCAGCTCGACTTCGATCGTCGGATCGACCGCTTTGATGTTGATGAGCTCAGCCGCTGGTACGCTGCAAATTGCGAAAAAGAGCGAGGCGAAGGCGAGCGGGATGTGGGGATAGGTACGGAGTTTCAAGGGGGATAAATGCTATTGCGCGAAAGAGCAGACCGCGGACCGGGGAGGCCTCAGCGTTTTCTCAATCGGCCGCCAGGGTGGGAGCGGCGTTTGTCTTTGCAACGCGCTGGAGAAGAAGTCGAGCACTATTCTCCGGCACGACCAGACGCAACTCGAGATCGGCCCCCTGCGTCGAGACCTCAGGCGGCTGGCCGTAAAGGAGCAAGTCGGAATCTTGCAATCGCAGCCAGCGTTGCGGTTCGTCACGCACCCGTTGCGCCAGCTCTTCAGCCGCTTTATTCGATTTCATTTTCAATACCACGCGCGCTCTCACCGGATTGCCGAGGGTGACAGCGAGCCCGAGGATCTGCGCGGAATCGAGCAGCTCGCGGGTGAAGATGGGATCGAAATAACGGGAGAGACTTGGCGGATTGCTCGAGATCAAACGCAAAGCTGTCTCTTGATCGAGAGCCTGGAAGCGATCGAACAGGTTCCCGGTAATCTTCAGGTCTTGTTCGATCCCGAGACGGACCCGCACTAATTCCTCAACTTCGGGGGGCGATCCGACCGCGAGCGTGCTTGGCCCGACGCGCGCGACCGCAAAATCCGGCCGCGACCAGACCGGCAATCCACTGATGGGCTGGCGCGCAAATCCTTCTTCCCTTTCCATCGCTTGAACCACGGGCGCGACGCCGGTTTTCACCTGTACCAGAACAAACTCGCGCACGCCACCGGCGTTGGCCGTGGTTAGTCCGCGCGTCACGCGCATCGCATCGCGCGACAGATTCAACATCGGGGTGCGTTGCGCATTCGCGGTCAGGCCCGACCAGATATTTTGCCATTCATCGGCCCGCTCTTTTTCCCAACGCTTCGGCAACTCGTCGCGCAGAAGTTGTTGGGTGTTGATGGAAAGGATCGCTTCGGTTTCCTGCGGCAGCCATTCACGTTTGGCGGGCGATTGAAAAACAACAAGAAGAATCGTGGCCAGCAGAATCAGGACGGATGGCACGCTGAAATAAAATTTCCGCAATTCCTGCTTGTCGATCTGGCTGGAGAGAATCGCGAGCTCCGCCTTGTGTTCGGTATGCCGGTCGACTGCGGTGCGGTGCCGTTTCACTTCTTCGAGCAACTGCGGCGCATTCGGCGGTGCGATTCCCTGCGATGCGAGGTGACGGCCGATGTTGAGATATGCGGGGTTCTTGCGTTCCTCGACTGTCTGATGATGGGTGCGCGCTTCCTTCAGCGCGTCCTGCTGCGCCCGGCTGCTTTCGTTCAAAGCTCGGTCGCGGGTTTCAAATTCAGCGCGCACCTTCGCGATCCGCTTGTCGATTTCATCCAGGAGCGAATCCTGCGCATCGAACTTTTCTTTCGCCTGCCGGCAAGCATCGGCGCTGCCGAGTCGCGCCCGCACAATCTCCGCGCGTTGCTCGGGCAAATGCGCGCGTTTGCTGCTCAAGCCGGCCGTTTGCGTTTCGAGATCGCTCGGCGGCGGGATGAGCGCCTGTAGAGCGGACAATTTCTGCAGGAGGTCGCGATCGGCCGTGTCGTTATCTTGCAAGCGGCGCTCCACTCCCGCGAGTTCGCGATCGCATAGATCAACCGTAGCTTTGGCCTGAATACGCCCCTGCGCGATCGGCTTTTTTTCTTCCTCCAGCGTGGCGAGCGCTTCGTTCATTTCCCGGCTGTTTTGCTGCCGCTGCCCTTCGATTTGTTTCAGGCCTTCCTCGATCTGCGCAATCCGAACCGCGACTTCGCGCTGCTCTTGTTCCAGCTTCTTTAACGCGACAATTTCGGTGCGCAGCTCTGGAAAAGTGCCGGCTTGATTCACGCCTTCTCGACCAAGGGCGATCTCGGCTTTCTGCAAGACGCGCTTTTCGTGGCGCAAGGCCATACGCGTTTTTTGACGCCGAACTTTAAGTCCGATCTCGCGCAGCCCTGTGCGGATGAAGCTCACATTGGTATCCTACACAACCCGGCGGCACTTATCACTCATCCCCGCTCAACTTCGCCAACACGCTAAAATCTTCCAGTGTGCTGGTGTCGCCGCTGACGGTTTTGCCGCTTGCGATTTCCTTGAGCAGACGTCGCATTATTTTCCCGCTGCGGGTTTTTGGAAGCGCTTCCGCGAACCGCACTTCATCCGGTTTCGCGATCGCACCGATCTGTTTACCGACATGGCTGCGCAATTGTTCTTTCAAGCTCGCGCTCGCGTCGATTCCAGTCTTCACCATCACGAATGCGACTACGCCCTGGCCTTTCAATTCATCGGGTCTTCCGACCACGGCGGCTTCCGCGACGCTCGGATGACTGACGAGTGAACTCTCGATCTCCGACGTCCCAAGCCGATGTCCCGCGACGTTGAGCACATCATCGATCCGCCCGACGATCCAGAAATAGCCATCTTTATCGCGGCGCGCTCCGTCGCCGGTGAGATAGCTCCCTTTGAATTCGCTCCAATATTGTTTTCGATATCGCTCCTGGTCCCCGTAGATCGAGCGCAGCATCGAGGGCCAGGGTCGTCTGACGATTAATTTTCCGCCGACATTCGGACCGACTTCCTCGCCCTTTTCATCCACGATTGCAGCATCGACTCCGAAAAACGGCAGCGTTGCGCTGCCCGGTTTTGTCGGGATCGCGCCCGGCATCGGCGTAATCATGATCGCGCCCGTTTCCGTTTGCCACCAAGTGTCGACGATAGGGCAACGTCCGCCGCCGATTGTTTTGTGATACCACATCCAAGCTTCGGGATTGATCGGTTCTCCGACCGAACCAAGTAGCCGCAGGGACGAGAGATCGTGTTTCTTCACCCACACGTCGCCCCAGCGAATGAAAGAGCGGATCGCGGTCGGCGCGGTGTAGAGAATGTTCACGCTGTATTCTTCGATCAGCCGCCAAAAGCGATCGGGCTCCGGCCAATTTGGCGCGCCTTCATACATGAGTGTGGTCGCGCCATTCGCGAGCGGGCCATAGACGACGTAGCTATGGCCGGTAACCCAGCCGACATCCGCAGTGCACCAGTAAACGTCGTCGTCGCGCAGATCGAAAACGTATTTCGTGGTCGAATAAACGCCGACCAGATATCCGCCGGTCGTGTGCAAAATTCCCTTCGGTTTTCCGGTTGAGCCGCTCGTATAAAGAATGTAAAGCGGATGCTCGCTATCGAGCGGCGTAGGCGGGCAATTGGCGTCCACGTATTCCAATTCCTGGTGCCACCAGACATCGCGGCCCTCCTCGATGTGCACGTCGTTTCCGGCCCGGCGGAAAACGATCACGCGCTTGATTGTAGTTTCGCCGCGCAAGGCGTCGTCCACATGTTTTTTCAGGGGCAGGACCGTGCCGCGACGGTAACCGCCATCAGCTGTGATGACCGCGATCGCGCCGCAGTCTGCGATCCGATCGCGAATGCTGTCCGCGCTAAAGCCACCGAAAATCACGGAGTGAACCGCGCCGATGCGTGCGCACGCCAGCATCGCGATCGCCGCCTCCGGAATTGTCGGCAGATAAATGATGACGCGATCGCCTTTGCCGATTCCGTTACGCTTCAGGACATTCGCGAAGCGGCAGACATCGCGATGCAATTGCTGGTAGGTCAGCGTGCGTTTTTCGCCTGGCTCGCCTTCCCAAAGGATCGCGGCCTTATTCCGATTCGGTCCGCTCAGATGGCGATCGAGACAATTTTCCGAAACGTTAAGTTTTCCGCCGACGAACCATTTCGCGGAAGGCGCTTTCCATTGCAGCACGCTCTTCCACGGTTTTTGCCAAATCAGCTCTCGCGCTTCGCGGGCCCAAAATTTATCGGGCGACTTGATCGACTCGCGATGCATGCGGCGATATTGCTCGAGACTGCCGATGCGGGCTTTCCCGGCGAAATCTCGCGCCGGTTTGAAGACGCGCGTCTCGATCAGGTGCGACTCGATGTCATTGCTCATGGCCAAAAAATTTAACCGCGGATTACGCCGACGGCGCGGAGAGAAAATAATCCGCGTTAATCTGCGTAATCCGCGGTCAATTTTTAATCAACCTGGGATTCTTGCCCTGACGGCGGACATTGACCGCCGCCGCAGCTAAGACTCTTCTTGCTGCGTCGCCTGATAGATCTTGGTCGCGCCGTAAATCAGGATGGCCGGTTTCATCGCCATCAAAGCCAGACGGGTCAGCCCACCAAAGATCCGAAATACCGGCAGCCGATCGATGACTAATCCCGCCACGACTGCGTAGGCCAGCGCGCGGGTCGGGTTTTCCCGCACATAATCCTGCGTCTGCCCAAGGATTTGTTCGAATTGATCTTTCGTGTAACGCAGACCGCGCCCCGCGAAATCTTCACTGTCGGCAAGTTGTTCTTCCATCTCATTCATTCTTCGAAAGCTGGAGGCTTTTTGCGTGTCCGCAATCGTCACGGAGAAGAAATGACGCCCGCGCCTTCGCGACGAAAGGACGAATCGATTGAAATCCGGATACTTTTTCTTTACCGCAGACTTAGCCAGATTGTGCTCGCGGCGGTTTCAGGCGGGAAATCTGGAAGCGCAGGCTGCCTGTGCAGGCTTCCGGCGCGGCGTGATGCTTTCAGACAAAAGCGCGCCATCACTTCCAGCGTTTGTTCCTGGAGAGTGTTGCAATTGGTCGAAATCAGAAGGTGTCCGTTGCGATCCGCTACTTCCAGCGCAGCGAGGAGAAGGGCTTCGAAATCCCGCTCGACCTGGAACGCTTTGCCGCGATGTGAACGCGAAAAAGTTGGCGGATCCAGAATGATGCAATCGAACTTTTCGCCTTTGCGCCCGAGCCGCGGCAGAAATTCCATCACATCTTCGGCGATGAAGCGATGCCCATCAGTCGTGAGCGAGTTGAGCGCGAAATTTTCCCGTCCGCGCGCCAGGGATTTTTTCGAGAGATCCACGTTTACTGTTTTCGCGCCGGTGGAAGCAGCTACCGCGGAGAACGAGCAGGTGTAGGCAAAACAATTAAGCAGAGCCTTTGGCCGGAGTCCGCGAACGAAGCTTCGGTTCTCGCGTTGATCGACGAAAAGTCCGACCGAATATCCGCTCGCAAAGTCGATGCCGTAACGCAGCCGCCGCTCGCTCGCGATCGTTTGCAGGTTCGCTCCGGTGTCACCGAGCACGAGCTTGGGAGCTTCGCGCTCCGCATTTTTCTTCGGCAGGAAACGCGCAAAGATACGGCTGAATTTGAATCCTGCCGAAAGAGCCCAGGGATGTAGTTCCATCGTGAGGCGTTCCTGCGCGAGATCGGTTTTGTAGGAAATCAGGACGTCGTTTCCAAGACGTTCGGCCCATCCATCCGGGAAAGTGCAAAGCCGATACGCGTCCGTTTGTTCCGCTTCGAATGCCTGCGCCAGGGCGGGATCGATCCATTCGGACATTCTCATGCTGGCGCTTCAGAGCTTTGATGAGGAATCGCGATGTGGCTATTCTTTGCGCGCTTCGTGATTCCACAACGAGTTAACGTCCGCGTTCCCGCCAGTACTTCGAATCTTGGCCCCGGCTTCGATTGTCTCGGGGTCGCATTGCGCATTTATAATCGCATCGTGATTCGGCGTGGCGGTGTCTTGCCTAACGAGTCGATGATACGCGAAGCCGCCGCCGTTTTTTTCCGTGAAACAAAACGTGCGGCGTTTCCATTCTCTGTTCGAATACAGGGCGATGTCCCGATCTCGCGCGGTCTCGGCAGCAGCGTGACGGTGCGCCTTGGGATTCTGCACGGTTTGAACGCGCTCGCCGGAATGAAATTGCCGCGCGAAAGAATCTTCCAGCTTTGCGCGGAGCTCGAAGGCCATCCGGACAACGCCGCCCCGGCAGAATTTGGAGGGTTCAACGTTGCGCGCGGTTTCCACCGGCAACGCTTCGCGGTCGCGACGCGGCTCAAGTTCGTCCTGATCGTGCCGGATTTCGAAGTACGCACCGCCGAAGCACGCGCGTTATTGCCGAGCCGAATTCCGCGCGCGGATGCGGTCGAAAGTTGCGGCAATGCATGTGCGATCACGGCCGCCTTCGCCTCCGGCCAGTACCAGAATTTGCGCGGCGCGTTTCGCGATCATTTGCACCAACCTTATCGGAGAAAGCTGATCCCATTTTTCGACGACGTAATTTCAGCAGCAGAAAGAACTGGCGCGCTTGGTGCATTTCTTAGCGGCTCTGGTTCAACCATCGCGGCGGTTACGATGGTGGGCGCAAACAAGTTGGCAGCGGCCATGTCGGCTGCCGCGAAAAACGCGCGAACCATCGTGACCGCAGCCGATAATATCGGCGCGCACATCGTTCGCCAATGAGCCAACGGACCGAACGGCTCGAACAGTTCGCGATCGATGTGATCCTGGAACGGCGGCACGGAATCCGCGCCTCGATCCTGCGCGGTCTGCTTTATGCCTTGTCGCTTCTTTATGAGCGGATCGTGCAACTGCGATTGTTCCTTTATCGGCATCGCATCTTCCGCGAGCGCACGCTCGGCTGTCTCGTGATCAGCATTGGCAATCTCACCGTCGGCGGCACAGGAAAGACACCAATCGTAGAAAAATTTGCGCGTGCCTTGCGTGGTGGCGGACGGCGAGTCGCTATTTTAAGTCGCGGCTACAAAAGTGTGCCGCGGACCGTTCCGCAAAAATGGCACAGCCGTTTTGGAAAAAAGGCGCCGGCGCCGCCGCGCATCGTCTCTGATGGGAAATCGCTTTTGCTCGATTCATTAACTGCCGGCGACGAGCCCTACATGCTCGCGAACAATCTTAAAGACGTGATCGTGCTGGTCGATAAAGACCGGGTGAAAAGCGGACTCTTCGCGATCAAAGAATTGAAAGCCGACACGCTCCTGCTCGATGACGGCCTGCAATATCTGCATCTCAAGCATCGGCTCGATATTGTGTTGATCGATCGGCAGGCGCCGTTCGGAAATGAGCATCTCCTGCCGCGCGGAACCTTGCGCGAGCCGCCACGGAATTTGCGCCGCGCCAGTTACATTTTCATTACTAAGAGCAACGGCGAGTCTAACGAGAGATTGATCGAGCGTATTCGACGATATAACCGCACGGCCGAGATCATCGAATGCGCGCACCAGCCGCTGCACCTTCAGGATGTTTTTACTGGCGAGCAGCTGCCTTTGGAAAAACTGCGCGGGACTTTTATCGGCGCGCTTTCGGGAATCGCGCAGCCCGAAAGTTTCGAAGACGGTTTGCGCAATCTCGGAGCTAAGATCGAACTCTCGAAGCAATACGCGGATCATCATCGCTACAACGAGGCCGAGCTGCAGTCGTTCATTAATCGCTGTCTGCGGCGCGACCTGGCCATGATCGTGACCACGGAAAAAGACGCGGTCCGATTCCCGCGGCTGCTCAAACCGGAAGTGCCGATTTATTTCCTGCGGGTCGAAATCGAAATCCTGAGCGGACACGAAAGCTGGGAGCATTGCGTGGCGCGTATCTGCCAGCCGCAGCCGATGCTTTCACCGGAGAGATTTTTTTCCTGAGGAAAAATTGAACCACGCATTTAAGGGGGCTCGCGGATAGCAAGAGACTGGTCTTCTTATCCGTGCCAACCGGGTAATCCGTGGTTAAGATTCGCCATGGCGGAAAAGTCAGAACTGATCGTGGAAGGAAAGAAGCTGCCGGTCTCGAATCTGAACAAGATTCTCTACCCGAAGACCGGTTTTACGAAGGGGCAGGTGATTGATTACTACATCCGCATCGCGCCCGTGCTACTGCCGCATTTGAAGGATCGGCCGCTGACGATGAAGCGATACCCGAACGGGGTCGATGGGATGTTTTTCTACGAGAAAAATTGCCCGTCCCATCGGCCGGGCTGGGTCAAGACCGCGAAGGTTTGGAGCGAAGGAAACCAACGCGACATGTTTTATTGCCTCGCCCAGGATCTGCCCACTTTGGTCTGGGCGGCCAACCTGGCCGATCTCGAATTGCACACTTCGCTCGCGCGCAAGAAAGACGTAGCCAAGCCGACGATGATGGTGTTCGACCTCGATCCCGGTCCGCCTGCCGACATCGTGCAATGCTGCCAGGTAGGACTCTGGCTCAAGGACTCGTTAGGCAAAATGAAGTTGCAAAGCTGGGCGAAAACGAGTGGCTCGAAGGGGCTGCAGGTTTACGTACCGTTGAATACGGCGGTGACTTTCGACCAGACGAAAGCTCTGGCCCGCGCGCTGGCCGAACATCTAGAACGCGAACATCCAGATCTGGTCGTGCACAAGATGCTGAAAGCGCTGCGGAAGGGAAAAGTGCTGGTCGATTGGAGCCAAAATGACGAGCACAAGACGACCGTGAACGTTTACTCACTCCGAGCAAAGGAACAGCCGACCGTTTCGACGCCAGTGACGTGGGTGGAAGTCGAGACCTGTCTGGAAAAGAAGAAGGCTGAAATGCTCGGTTTCACGACGGATCAGGTTCTGGCCCGTGTGGAAAAAATGGGAAACCTTTTCGAACCGGTAGAGACGCTGAAGCAAAAGTTTCCGAAAGATTGGAGTCTCTGAAAATTAATCATGACCCGAAAGAAAAGCGCCAAGAAAGCGCCCGTGAAAAAGGCGAGAGAACCTCAGGATTTGAGATCGCAGGTCATGACTCCGGCCCAGCGTTTGGCGCGGATCGATTTGGAATTAACGGCCACATTTTCGGCGCCGGCATTCGCGACTCGCCGTTACCTGAGGGCGGCGGCCGCTCCCAGCGCCAGAAAATTCAAGCTGCTGGCCGACGGTGATTCGTGGTTCGACTACCCATTGGGCCGGGACGTCCTCGATTACCTGAATAATTATTTCCGCCATCCCGTGACCAAACTGGCGCGCGCTGGTTCGACCTTGAACGAGTTGGTTTACGGACCGGGCGATCTTCTCCTAAGCGATCCCGGGCAGGGGACGACGCGATTGACCCGGGTGATCGGAAAATTACGTGAGCAGAAATTCGATGCTTTCCTCTTTTCTGGCGGAGGCAACGACGTCGCGGGACCGGAGTTCTTCTCCTTTCTTAATCACGCCGCCTCCCAGTTGCTCAATCCAAATGCGGAAGTTCTCGATGGGGTGGTGAATGGAACTTTCCTCAAAGCCTACGAAGACATGATCGAGGTCGTGCAAGCAGAAGCGCGGCGGCAGAAAATCACGCTGCCCATCTTTATCCATGGATACGATTATCCCTGGCCGGACGGGCGCGGGGCGGCGGTGCTCGGCCTGGCCGGGCCTTGGTTCGACCCGACCTTCAACAAGAAAGGCTATCCTTTGGGCAGCCAACAACTACTCGTTAGGCGGAGGGATATCGTGGCGCAGTTTATCGATGCTTTGAACAAAATGCTCGATCAGCTCGTAGCAAAATATCCGAATGTGGTGCACAAAGTTTCGCTTCTCGGCACGCTCCCGAGATTGGAGGACTGGGCGAACGAATTGCATCCGCGCAATCCGGGATTTTTCGCGATTGCACAAAAGTTCAACGATGCGCTTTATCGCGTGCTGGAATAACCGCGAATCGCGGCTGTCATTCGTTAGGCGAAAAGGTCAATAGCCCGCCGCTTGTCCGTCTTTGCGGCTTTCACTCGCCCCGAAATAAACGCGCTCTCCGTCATGCCACTCGACTTTGATCGCCTGATAACCGCCGTAGCCGCCGACGTCATAACGCACATCGTGTCCGCGCTTTTTTAGCTCGCGCGCGGTCTCGTAGGAAATGCCACTCTCGAGATTCACGTAACCGCCATTCGTCATCTTCTCATCGGTCGGTTCGTTATCACCTTCGTGTTGCCAGCGTGATGCGTCGCCCGCTTCCTGCACGTTCATGCCGAAGTCGATTTGATTGGTCAAAACCTGGACGTGGCCTTGCGGCTGCATGCCTCCGCCCATGACCCCGAACGCTTCCCATGGCTTCCCGTCTTTCATGACGAAGCCCGGAATGATGGTCTGGAACGGGCGTTTCCCCGGTGCGTAAACGTTGGCGTGTCCCGGCTGCATGGAAAACATTTCGCCGCGATCTTGGAACATGAAGCCGAGGCCCGGCACGACGATGCCGCTGCCCATCCCGCGGTAATTGCTTTGAATGAGCGAGACCATGTTGCCCTCGCCGTCGGCGGTGCACATATAGATAGTGTCGCCTTGTCCAAGAACGGGGTTACCAGGCTCGACGCTTTTTGCGGCGCGATTTGGATCAATCAATTTGTGGCGTTCAGCGGCGTATTGTTTTGAGATCAATTGAGCGACCGGCGCTTTCGCGAAATCCGGATCGGCGTAAAATTTTGCGCGATCAGCCCACGCGATTTTCTTGGCCTCGATCATCGTGTGCAAAGTCTCGGGCGAATTGCGACCCATCGCGCGAAGGTCGAAGCCTTCCAACAGATTCAGGATTTGCAGGGTGGCGATACCCTGGCCGTTTGGCGGCAACTCGAAGACGTCATACCCGCGATAATTCGTCGAGACGGGCTCAACCCAAGTCGAGGTATGCCTTTCGAAATCAGCTTTGCGCAGATAACTGCCATTGGCTGCCATGAAGGCATCGATCTTTTCCGCGATCTCTCCTTTATAATAGGCGTCGCGGCCTTTCTCGCCGATCAATCGCAAACTTCGCGCGAGGTCCGGGTTCTTAAAAATATCGCCTTTTCCGGGAGCCCGGCCTTTTCCATCGAGGGTGTAAGTTTGCAGGTAACCGCCCGGTAAACCGGCGAACAAAGGAATCGAGCGCGACCAATACCAGGAAATCAAATCGGTCACCGGGAAGCCTTCTTCCGCATAACGAATGGCGCCGGCCAGATCTTCGCCTAACGAGAGCTTGCCGAATTTTTTCTGGAGCTCGGCCCAGCCGTCGACGCAACCCGGAACGCTTATCGGCAACATGCCGGTAGGTGGAATGGTGGCGCGTTTGAGCTTGGTCAGCTCCGCTTTGATCTGCTCATAACTGAGGCCGAGCGGCGAACGGCCGCTCGCGTTGAGTCCATAGAGTTTATTCTCTTTCGCGCTGTAAACGATGGCAAAGAGGTCGCCGCCGATTCCATTCGAGACCGGCTCCATCAAACCGAGGGTGGCATTGGCTGCAATCGCAGCGTCGATCGCGTTGCCGCCGTGTTTTAGAATATCGAGACCGACCTGCGTCGCAGCCGGCACGCTGGTGCAAACCATACCGTGTCGGCCCAAAACTTCCGAGCGGGTCGCGAACGATTTTCCGGTGATGCGATCGATCTGCGCATGAAGCGAAGTGAAAGCGAAACAGCAGCTGAAGCAAAAAAAAACGAGGCCGCGCATAAAGAGACGCAACTACTCAAAGCGCAACGCTTCAACCGGATCTTTGCGCGCGGCGTTGTAGGCAGGAAGCAGGGCGGCCAGCGAACAAATAAGAAATGCGATCACGCAAATTTTCGCCACGTCGCTCGGGATGACTTCGGCCGGAATCTGCGAAAACTGGTAAACTTGCCGGGGAAAAACTTCGATGCCGAAGGTAGAGGTGAGCCATTGGCTGAACTCATTGCGATACCGGATCAGCAGCATTCCAAGGCCCAGACCGGAGAGAGTTCCAAACAATCCGACGACCATACCTTGCGCGAGGAAGACCCAGACGATTTGCCAAATATTGGCGCCGATCGCTTTCATGATCCCGATCTCGCGCGTTTTCTGTACCGTGACGGTGATGAGGGTGTTCATGATGCCAAAGGCGGCGACGACCACGATGAAGAAGAGGAGAAAAAACATCACGGTGCGCTCTAGCCGCACCGCGTCGAAATACTGGCTGTTCATGTCGATCCAGGTCAGCGCGTATTCCGGTGGCTTGAGGAAGCGCGTGATCTCTCTCTTCACGCCTTCGGCCGCGTAGGGATCGACCGTCTTTACCGTGATGCCGTGGAGCGCGTCTTCGAGATTATAAAGCTCCTGTCCCACGTGCACGGGCACGAGAAGAAATTCGGAATCGTGCAGGTAATGGCCGGTCTCATAGATGCCGGTTACGGTCAATTCTTTCGGCAGAACGACGTCGCGCAAACCGTCCATCGCCGCGCCGCGCGCCTCCGCATCCTGCGTATCGAGCTTTTTAATACTGTCGAATATCTGATTGAGATTTCCCGGCGAATATACCGTCAGCTTGTCGCCGACCTTGATCTGGAGTTTGCGAGCCAACTCCATCCCAATGACGGTGGAATCTCCCTCGATATCGAATTCGCCCTGCTTAATAAATTTGCGAATCGGGACGACCTTTTCTTCCTCGTCCGGATCGATCCCGCGAATGAATGGCGCCAGTCGCTGGTTTTCGAACTCGACGATCACCGGCCCTTGGACGTAGGGGGCGGTCGCTACCACGCCGGGCGTGTTTCGGATTTTTACGGTCAGGTCCCGCCAATCGCTGAGAACGCTTTGGGTGGTGACGAGGATGTGCGCGTCGAAGTCGATCACCTTTTGGCGCAGTTCGCGATCAAAGCCGGTCATGACCGAGATAACCAGGATAAGAACGGTCACCCCCAGCGTCACCCCGAGGACCGAGATGAGCGTAATCATGGAGACGAAAGTGCGCTTCGGCTTGAGATAACGAAGCGCCAGGAAAAGGCTGAACGGCATTTTCAAAATGGCGGATACCGTCGCAAGAAAGATGGGGGACGCCAGCGGGAATCAGCTTGCGGCCGTGCGATCTTTTAGTTTTCGATCGAATGCGCCTTGAGTTCTTCCAGTGAGACGAATTCAAGCGCGGATGAATGGGTAGCTTCCAGATCCACCTTACCGGCAAGACCGCGTTTGAGCGCCGCCTGCCATCGGGTAACGCAAACACACCATTTATCCCCGGGTTTTACGCCGGCAAAACCATACTCTGGCCGGGGCGTGACTAGATCGTTCCCATCAAGAACGGAGAAATCCAGGAAGTCGCGATCCACCAGTACGCAGACTGTGTGCAACCCGAGATCCTCAGGGCCAGTCCGGCAATAGCCATCGCGATAAAATCCGGTTATCGGATTGCGGCAGCAACAACGCAGCTCGGTACCA
Organism: uncultured Chthoniobacterales bacterium; assembly: GCA_964236815.1. Taxonomy (GTDB): domain Bacteria; phylum Verrucomicrobiota; class Verrucomicrobiia; order Chthoniobacterales; family UBA10450; genus JACCTI01. Next base: position 46,906 of record CAXSFN010000009.1, on the reverse strand, counting down.
AGAACATTGGTCGGCATGGTCGACGGTAGCACCTTCCGCAAGAAACGCCTCTAAGGTTTGTAAGGTAGGGCTTGTACGGGCAGAGGCCTAACTGTTTACTGGTTTGTCGGAACTCTTTACGTGTTCGCACGAAAGATATGGCTGCCGACAAGGTGCGTGAAAATTTAAACCTTTCGAGGAAAGAAGCTTATGACATATTTAGACCTCCAGGCACGGGTGCTGCTAACGATGCTGGCTAACTCAACCGACTGAACCAAACCCCGTTATGCATCTAACCTATTTGCCATCCTCCATTCGCAGCGCAGCTTTTGCGATTCTGCTAACCATTGCCGTCAGCCCGCTCGTGCGCGGACAAGTCTTCACCGAAATCGGCGACGCCGGTCAAACTCCCGCAACCGCCCAAAACACTGGCCTAAGCCAGTCGGTCGGCCAGGTTGCCACGATCTTCGGCACTATTTTAGGCCCGAACGACGCCGATATTTTTCGGATCACCATTATTAATGTCGGCGCTTTTGCTGCGTCCGTCGTAAACACGGTTAGCCCCCTGCCTGGTGGGCTGGATACTCAGCTGTTCCTTTTCGATAGCGCCTTCCGCCCTGTCGTGGCGAACGACGACGCATCCGGCGCCACGCTGCGGTCGACGATTCCGGCAGGCACCTTCTTCTTGAGCTCCCTCGCTCCGGGAACGTACTATTTGGCGATCAGCTTGTCGGGTAACGACCCGGTGAACAGCTCTAATCAACTCCTTTTTGCTTCTAGTGGCGGCGACACCACAGCAGTACGTGGCATGGCTTCAGGGTTGGCTCCGAATACTTTGTTCAACTTCGACGGCCAAAATACTTTCGCCGACGCTGGCTCATATCAAATCAACATTATCAACATCCCCGAGACCGGCAGCACATTGCTTCTCGCCGTAGTAATGTTTGGAGCCCTTGTTGGCTTACGTCGGTTCTGGCTCGTGCGGGCAACCGTGCGCAAGTAATCGAGATTTTTTCTGATACAAATTTGATTGTATCTCGATAACAAGACGCCCATAGTGCGTCAGATTCATCTTCTTCGGGCGCGGTTCAACCGCGCCCGAAGTATGTACGCAATCAGCAACGTTACCTTCCTAGTACTGCACAAAACTCATGAAACCCACCTCTCTACATTCTTTTAAGCGCCTCGCGTATTCCGTCGCTCTGACTGGGTCCGCCCTTTTATTCGTGCCAATGCTCTCGGCAAAACCAATCCCGGATAATCTTGGTTACGGTCTTGATACCCTGGTGGAAAGTGCCATTGCGTTGCGCAGTTCGGAGCAGGCGCGCTCCTTCGCGACACTTCATGATGGCTATGCCACGGAGGCAGCAGCTGCCAATGCGCGTGCCGCAATCACAAGCGAAGATGGCCGGGTCATGGTCGATATCACGCTTAACGGAGCAGTGCCGTTTGCGGAGTTGAAAGATTCGCTCGCGGCGAATTTTGGTTCGTTCGAGGTCAGCGCAGTGGATGCGAAATATAAAGGCGTTGGCATCATTGAAGGATATGTTTCCCTCGATGAAGCGGCGGAGCTGGCCAAAAGCGCGGGCGTGCGCGGTGTCTTTCTTTCTCGCAAACCTTATCTTGCCGGGAGTAGGCCGGCCGGCCCGGCGGACACCGCTCGTAAGAACGACACGCCTTCTGCGGTTGGACCAACCCTCAACGCGCTGAATCAGGTCGGGTCGAAATTCGATCAAGGTGTAACACAACACCGTGTGGATAAAGTTTGCCGCATTTACGATCCGAGTGCCACGCTCAACTACGACGGTTCTGGAATTACCGTCGGTGTGCTCTCCGACAGCTTCAATACACGTGGCACCGGTTCGACCGCTGCCTCGGCCATGGCCAGCTTTGATTTACCCGGCGCTCCGGGCAATCCGGTGAACACCCAGCCGGTGGTCGTTTTGCAAGATGATCCGGCCTCGACCGATGAAGGACGCGGCATGGCGGAAATCGTGTATAAAATGGCTCCGAAAGCCAAGATTGGTTTTGCTACTGCTGATTTGGGCGAGGTCAATTTCGCTAATAACATCCGCGCGCTCTCTGGCAGATTTGCGGTTCCGCACACTCAGGCTGATTTCAGAGCCGACGTTATCACCGATGACGTTGGCTATGGTGGCGAGCCGGTCTTCACCGACACGGGCGTGATCGCGATGGCGGTTGATGATGTGGCGGCGCTCGGCGTCTCCTATTTCTCATCCGCCGGCAACTCTTACGGCGTGACGGTTTACAACTCCGATCTTCGAATGCTTCCGAAGGGTAATGGTCTGACGGCATCGTCAGGGAACGCCTCTCTCGCTGGCACCAATATTGATCTCACCAATGTGCCGACCAACCTTTATCAGGGCGGGTTTCATAATTTTAATCCAAACGGCGGGCAGGACATCGCCTGCCTTTGGAACGTAAGCAACGGCGCGTCCCTCGAGATGCAGTGGGATGATCCTTACGACACGGCCGAGCCTACGCTGAATCAACCTCCGCTTTACTCAAATAGCGGCACGGTTACGAGTGCGACACCGGTGACCTTTAGCGACGTTCCGCCGCTTAGCGCCGGGCAAAAATATGTGATCAAGGAAACCGCCACGAGCGGCAACTTCGACGGCATCGTGTCGATAATTGATTCAAATAACGTCACAATCGTTGATCAGGACACCGGCACTGATGAAGTCGTGACGTTTTTTCCGCCAGTTAGCGGACAGTACCGTATAGCGGTTCGCCGTTTTGGCACGACCTCGGGAAGTTTTACCCTGACCGTAAATACGGCGAGCGGCGGTCCGCTCCTCACTACTGACCTGAACATGCTGGCCTTCCGCGTGGATACCGGGGCTTACGTGCCCGGGGCTTCGCTAACCAGCAATAACTACGCAAATAATCGCCCGGTTGAGCTCGGCACTGTGGTTCGGCCAACCGGACAAACGCAATTGCAATTTGTCATCGCGAGATCGTCGGCGCCGATTGGTCCTCAACAGGCGTCCACCCACGTTCGCCTCGGCACCGACGCGAACAGTGATCCGAACAGCGCGCCTGCGGAATACTTCGATTACAATTCGACCGTCACCGGCGGTCATAACACCGCGGCAGGCTGTAATGGAACTGCTGCTTATGATGTATTCCGCCCGAATATCCAGCAGAACTTTACCTCCGCTGGGCCGGCGTTAATTTACTTTGATCGTAACGACAACAGAATTGCAGGCGGACCGATTGTTCGTCTTCAGCCCACGGTCGCTGCGGCGAACAACGCCAACACGACTTGGCTCAATTCTGATTCGGCGAACGACTTCGACACCGGCGGTGGGCAATTCGGAGGCACGAGCGCTTCCGCGCCGCACGCCGCGGGGATTGCGGCTCTTGTAATGCAAGCGCATGGCGGACCGGGCATGGTTTCACCCTCGCAGATGACCAGCATCCTGGAGCGAAGCAGTTTCCCTCATGATCTGGATCCTTATTTTGCCATCGGTGTGGCGCGCGCGACTAACGGTGCCAAGATCACCGTCTCAGTCACCAGCGATCAAACCGCCGTGCAAAGCCGCGGTCGCAACGATCCTAACTCACACACGATCGCGTTAATTGGCCCAAGTAGCATCACCTCGTTCGCCTTTAATCCGAACGGGCTTGCCACCGAAGGCGGCGCAGTAAATAGCGGTCGTAACGGTCTCGACACTGCCAACAACTACTTCTCCATCGTCACGCCCGGGATGTATTTCAGCAACTCGACCGCGACTGGGACTGGGGCGGTAACAGGCGCTTTCCCATTCACCTTCGGGAACAGCACTGGTGTCGCTCCTTCGGATGTGAGTTTCGCTTTGAGCAATCAGGCGCCCAGCCCTGCGGTCGCCACCCCGAGCCAGGGTCAGACCCTTACCTTGACTATCGCTCCCGGCGCTTTGACCGGCGGAGATATTCTGCGCTTCACGATCGGACGTGGCATCACGCGCGGACCAAACGTGGCTAATGCTGCTGGCGTATCGATCGGTAACTACAACGCCGATAACTTCGGCGGCGGGGTCCTGATTCCGGAAGGCACAATTATTCCGGATGGCATGCGTTTCCGTGGCACTCTCGCCGACGGCGCGACCTTCGATGGCGTGATGAGGAACCGCATTGGGTTTGGTTACTCCAATCTCGACGGCTACGGCTTCATCAACGCGGAGAGGGCAGTTACCACTCCGATTCAGTAGCAGCTCAAAGTAAGCTCAGGCCATTTCGGCATTGCTCGGCGCCGGTTCGCACAAAAGTGGCGACCGGCGCCGAATTGCTTTCTTCGTTGAACGGCCGCCACGGTTGCGGGCGCTTGGCATGACGGTGAGGCTGGCCGCATCCGGCAAATGAAAGCGCGCACATTCAAGATCGGCATTACTTGCTATCCGCTCATCGGCGGCAGCGGAATTCTAGCCACCGCCTTGGGGAGCGAACTGGCGCGGCGCGGCCACGACGTTCACTTTTTTAGTTCGGCAAAACCAGTTCGGCTCGATCTCACGCAGCCGCGCATCTCATTTCATGAGGTGGTCGTCAGCGACTATAGCCTTTTCACTTATCCCGACTACACCTTGCCGCTGGCGGTGAAGATGGCGAGCATCGCGCGGGAGCGAGCGCTCGATGTTTTTCATGTGCACTACGCCGTGCCCCACGCCACCGCCGCATACCTCGCGGCGCAAATGCTGAAAAGCCAATCTGCACCACTGCCGAAAATCGTCACTACCTTGCACGGTACTGACACCACTTTACTCGGTCAGGATCCCAGTTACCGCGACGCGATCGCGCACGCGCTCTATGAATCGGACGCCATTACCACCGTCTCGGAGAGTTTGCGTCAAGAAACAGTCGAGACCTTCGATTTGCGCAAGCCCGTCGAAGTCATTCCAAATTTCTTTATCCCCACCCCGGCAAAACGAGATCGTGCCGCTGTCCGTCGCGAGCTGCAAATTGGTGATGATGAATTCCTTCTCGTCCACACTTCGAATGTGCGGCGGTTCAAACGCATCGATCTGATGCTGCGTGTTTTTGCGGCAGTCCGAAGCGCGCGTCCGCTCCGGCTTCTGATCCTGGCGGGCGGTGCGTTCGCGCCTTACCGCTCGCTCCTGCGCGAGCTCAACTTGGACGGCCGCGTTATCGTGCAGGAAAATCTGGTCGAAGTGGAAGACTATCTCGCGGCCGCGGACGCCGGTCTTTACACCTCGGAGGCCGAGAGCTTTGGCCTAAGTATTCTCGAAACTTTGTTTCATGCCAAACCGATCGTCGCGTTTCGTGTCGGCGGAATTCCGGAAGTCGTGAGTGACGGCTACAGCGGCTTTCTTCATCCGTTCGGCGACGTGGAAGGAATGGCGGCGTCGATCGCGCGGCTTGCCGAAGAACCGGAGCTGGCCCGGAAACTCGGCGCACACGGACAAAGAGAGTCGGAGCTGAAATTTTCCGCCGAACGAATCGTGCCGCAGTACGAATCGCTTTACGCGAGACTTATCGCGTAACTCCGGCGCAGCTTGCGCCAGGAAATTTACCGTTCGTTCTTAGCAACCCCGCGGATGTTCAGGAGCGCGAGCCCGAATTGCAGCGACACCAACGCCCAGGCGTGATCGTGCCAGCCCCACGCGATCCAAAGAATGTTACTCAACAGAAAAATCCAAAAGCCCCACTGCCTCCGGCTTTTTGCTTGAGCCGCAACCAGCCAGGCGGAGACAAGCGTCGCTGCCATCGCGGGCCACTGTATATGTTCCAGCCATTCCACCTTACGGAAACGGACGCCACTTAATCTCCGACCGCATCCGCAAAGTCATTTCGTTTTCCATCCTCCGTCGTGTCGGGAGACGAATCGGTTTCACAAATCAGTTATGGCTTCAACGAAAACATCTTTTTTAAACCGGCTTACGTCCAACAAAGTCGTGAGCCTTTTCATCCAGACTTTCAACGAATGGCTGGAAGACAAAGCTCCCGCGCAAGGCGCGGCGCTCGCTTACTACACCGTCTTTTCGCTCGCGCCGCTCATTCTCGTTTTGCTCGCGCTCATCGGCGTCATCTTCCGCCACGATCCCGCCGGCGCTTGGGACAAAATCACAGAGCAGATGAGTTATTTTCTCGATCCAAGCGCCGTCCAGGTCGTGCGCGATATTGCCAAAACCGCCGCGGAACCTTCCAAAGGAATTCTCGCCTCCGTGATCGGAATCGCGCTCGCCATCTTCGGCGCCAGCGGCGTTTTCGGTCAGCTGCAAGATGCGCTCAACACCATTTGGGGCGTGAAGGCGAAGCCTGGCACCGGCATCTGGGGATTTTTGCGCATGCGGTTTCTTTCCTTTGGCATGGTCGCGGGCGTTTGCTTTCTCCTCCTCGTCTCGCTCACGGTTGAGACCGTTCTAAAAGGCTTCAGTCACTACATTCAATCCGCCTTGCCCGGCGGTCTGACCATTGCGGTTAGTGCCTATCTCTTCTTCGACCTGGCCGTGATCGTCTTCCTTTTCGCCATCATCTTTAAATTCCTTCCCGACGTGATTGTGAGTTGGCGTGATGTCTGGGTCGGTGCCGCGCTCACTGCCGTGCTTTTCCTCGTCGGCAAATGGGCGCTCGGTCTTTACCTTGGAAGCGGCGCAGCGGGCTCAGCGTACGGCGCGGCCAGCTCGCTCATCACTTTGCTACTCTGGATTTACTACTCTTCGCAGATCCTTCTTTTCGGCGCGGAATTCACGCAGGTCTTCGCCAGCCGGCGCGGCTCGCAGATCGAGCCGAATAAATATGCTGTCTGCGTCGAGCGTTCGGAGGTTCAAACTTCCGAACGCGGAACGAAAGAGTGTTAGCTTTTCCAATGGCCATTTCCATCGGCCATCGCGTATTCCGGCAGGGCCCGCTCCTCCGTCATTCCTTCCGTCTCAAGGTCCGCCTCATCTTGAGATTCCGCTCGGTGCGTCCGCGCGATTAAAACATAAAGCGAGGGCACAATGAAAAGCGTGAAGATGGTCCCGATGGTCATCCCGCCGACCAGCACCAACCCGATCGAGTTACGCGCTTTTGCGCCTGCGCCCGTCACGAAAACCAGTGGCATGTGACCGGCAACGGTCGCGATCGTTGTCATCAAAATCGGTCGCAAACGCGTCCGCGCCGCTTCCGCTACCGCTTCAACTTTTTCGCGGCCCTGCTCCTGCAATTTGTTCGCGAACTCCACAATGAGGATGCCGTTTTTCGCAATTAGACCAACAAGCGTGACGAGCCCAACCTGCGAGTAGATATTGAAACTGGTCGTCCAGGCGTTAGTGAAAAATTTCAAGTTCGGGTTTGGCGATTTCTCGAACATGAAAATCATTGCGCCAAAGAGCGCCAGCGGCACCGAGCCAAGCAGGATGATGAAAGGATCGCGGAAGCTGTTAAACTGCGCGGCCAGGACGAGAAAGATCAGGACCACAGCCAGACCGAAGGCAGGCAAAAATTTGTCGCCTTCAACGCGAAGCTGACGCGACTCGCCGGTGTAGTCGATCGTGTATCCTTTCGGCAGAATTTTAGCGGCTTCCCCTTCGAGGAGCTTAAGCGCCTGGTCGAGCGGGAGAAACGATGCGCCGCCAATCGTGACCGCGTTCAACTGTTGTAAACGATTCAGAGAGCGCGGCACAGTTTTCTGCTCGATGTGCGCGACTGTGCTCAGCGGCACTAACTTGTCGCTAGGCCCGGTTACGTAAATATTTTTCAGCTGATCCGGATTCAAGCGCTCACTCCGCTCGATCTGCGGGATCACCTTGTAACTGCGGCCGGCGATGTTGAATCTGTTTACGTAATTCCCGCCGAACATCGCAGACATATCCGATCCGATTTGGGTCAGGTTCAGGCCAAGCGCGCCGACCTTGTCGTGATCGATCACGACCTGGGCTTGCGGCTGATCGAGCTTGGTATCGATGTCTGGTGGAAAGAAAAACGCGCCGCTTTTAATCGCTGCGGCCTGGAGTTGTTTCGCGAACTCGATCATCCGCTCCGGTTCTTCCGTGGAGAGCAGCACGATCTCGACCGGGAATCTTCCACCACCGGGTAAGGCGGGTGGCATAATCGGAAAGAGCTGAATGCCGGGAACAGTTCCGAGCTTCGCCTGGACTTGTGGGAGCAATTCGAAAGCAGTTTCCTTTCGCTGATCCCAAGGCTTCAGAACCATGCCGCCGAAACCGCCGCTGGGCTGCGTGATTTGAAAGGTGAATTCCGTTTGTGGGAAGTCTTTGAAGACTTTCCCGGCGGCGTCGGCGAAAGCGGACGTTTGCTCGATGGTGGCGTTAGCCGCTGCGTTGACGATGCCGAAGATGACGCCCTGATCTTCCGTCGGCGCGAGTTCTTTGGCCGCGAACTTCGGCAGAAGCACAAACATGATCGCCGCGATTAGGGTGAGTCCGATCCAGGCCGCATAAACTGCGGGGCGCTGTTTCAGGGTGGCGTCGAGACGGCGGCCGTACCACTCGCGCAAGCCATCGAAAGCATGTGTGACTTTGGCCGCGAAACCGCGTTCGGCCGCTCCCGGTTTGAGTAATTTCGCGCACATCACCGGCGAAAGCGTAAGAGCAACCACGCCTGAAATCGTAACCGCGCCGGCGAGGGTAAAGGCGAATTCGCGGAACAACGTCCCAGTCAAGCCACCCTGAATGCCGATCGGAATGTAAACCGCCGCGAGGGTGATCGTCATCGCGATGATCGGGCCGATCAGCTCGCGTGCTCCGAGGAGCGCGGCATTCATCGGAGTAAGTCCGTCGCGCAAGTGTCGTTCGACGTTTTCGACTACGACGATCGCGTCATCCACGACCAAACCGACCGAGAGCACGATCGCGAGAAGAGTGAGCAGATTGACCGTGAAGCCGAAGACCTGCATGAGAAAAACGGCGCCGATGAGCGAAATCGGAATCGCCACCACTGGGATGAGGACGGAGCGGACCGAACCGAGGAAGAGGAAGATGACGATGATGACGATCAAAAGCGTCTCGAGCAAAGTGTGAAAGACGTCGTGGATCGCGGTGTTGATATAGGCCGTCCCGTCATAAGCGATGCGGCCCTGCATGCCGGTGGGGAGTTCCTTTTGGATCTGCTCCAGCTCCAGCCGCACGCGTTTGACCACGTCGATCGAATTCGCATTCGGCAGGACGAAGATGCCCATGAAGACAGCGCGCTGACCGGAGAAACGAACCTCCGCATTGTAGTCCTCCGCACCCAGAACGACATCGGAGATATCGGCCAGCCTAACGAGTACTCCATTCTCCTCGCGCACGACCAGATTCTTGAAATCTTCCACCGTGTGCAGATCGGTGTTTGCGGTCAGGTCTACCTGCACGAGCGCGCCTTTGGTGCTACCGAGGGCGGCGAGATAGTTGTTGTTCGCCAGCGCTTTTCGCACCTGCGCCGGACTGACATTGAGCGCTGCCATCCGGTCTGGTTTTAACCAAATGCGCATGGCGAACGTGCGCCCACCGAGAATCTCCGCGCGCTGCACTCCAGCGATCGCCGTCAGGCGCGGCTGCACGATGCGATTGAGATAATCGGTGATCTCGTTCGCCTGTAGGATCTCCGAAGTGAAGCTGAGATAGGCGGAAGCAAACTGAGAATCCGCCGGCTCGATATTGATAACCGGAATCTCGGCTTCGGGCGGCAAATCCCCGCGCACCTGATTCACCTTCGAACTGATTTCGGAGAGCGCCTTGTTTGAATCGTAATTTAATTTCAGCCGCGCCGTGATGGTCGAGAAACCCTGCGCGCTGGTAGATTGGAGATAGTCGATTCCATCCGCGGCCGCGATCGCCCGCTCCAGCGGAGTGGTAATAAAGCCGCGAACCAGGTCAGCGCTCGCGCCCACATAAACCGTCGATACCGACACCGAGGCGATATCACTCTTCGGATATTGCCGCACGTTCAACGACGAGATCGCCTGCGCGCCAGCAATAATGATGACGAAACTAACGACCAGCGCGAGGACCGGCCGGCGAATGAAAAGATCGGTGAAGCTCTTCACGTCTTAGCTGTTAGATGGCGTGGGTGAGAGTTCCGCTTTCGGGGCGAGCGTGTTGTCGATCGCCACGTCCATGCCGTTCCGCATTTTGAATACACCGGTGCTGACGATTTCGTCGCCTTCTTTCAAACCCTCCGTCACCGCTACAAAATCGCCACGAGTTTCACTGGTGCGAATGAATTGTTGGCGAATCACGAGCGAATCTTTTCCCGTTTTGTCATCCTTCTTTTTCTCGATCACATAGACCGAATTACCAAAAGGTGCATACAAAACGGAAGTCGCCGGGATGAAGAGCGTCGGCTTCTGCTCCGGCAAAATCACACTGACCCGGGCAAACATTCCCGCGCGCAAAGCGTGATCGGCATTATCGAGCGTCGCTTGCAGGGACACGCTCCGTGTCGCCGTATCAATCGCCGAATTCACCGCGCTGAGTTGCCCTTCGAAGGCGCGCCCGCGGATGGCGTCGGTCGTCACCTTCACCGGCAATCCAACCTGGATGTCGCCGAGTTGCTGTTGCGGCAGCGAAAAATCCACGAAGACCTGATCGAGCGCCTGCAACGTGACCAGCTTCTGCCCGACCGGCACCATCTGGCCTACGTTCACTTCGCGGATCCCCGCCACTCCATCGAATGGCGCGCGGATCAACTTCTTGTCGATCGCCGCCTGCATGTTCGCGACCTCCGCTTCCTTCTGCATAAATTTCGCGCGCGCGCTATCGATCTCGGCTTTCGAAATCACATTCCCCTTGGCCAATCCCTCAGCGCGATCGAAGTCCGCTTTAGACAATTCCGCGTCGGCCTGCGCGGAACGCAATTGCGCCTGTTCCGCCGACGCGTCGATCTCGATCAGCATATCGCCTTTCTTCACCGGCGTGCCGGATTGAAAACCAATCTTGTCCACCTTCCCGGCCAGCTCGGCTCCGATCGTCGCGCCTTGCACCGGCGAAATCGAACCGACCGCGGTCAGCATCGGCACCCAATCCGCTTTCTGCACTTTGACGCTCGTGACCGTCGTCGGCGGCGGCACCATCGCCTTGCCGGCTTTGATCATGGTGAAAAACTGCAGTCCTTTGATTCCAGCGATCAAGAAAAAGAGGGCGAGCAGACCGAGGATAACTTTGAAGACCGCGCCCCTCGCGCGTTTCGGCGGCCGCTGGGCAATGGGGGCTGAAGTTGCGTGCATACGACTCGTTAGGCGAAAACCGCTTCTTTCTCGAACAACAAACGCCAGAGGTTGCGGACGACCTTGAGCTGGCGATCACGGCGCTTCGCATTGGAAAAGCGCGGAGTTTCTAATACATCACGCATCATCATTCCGCGAATCGCGGCGAAAATAAGTTCCGCCATCTCGCGCGGTTTCAGCTCGTGGGTCGCTGGAAGCTCAGGCGCACGCGCAATCAAGTCGGTCACGCCATCACTCATCGTGCTCAGTAAATCGCGCACCAGATGCGCAATTTCCGGATTACGGCCCGCCTCGGCGAAAAGATCGACCACGAAAGCGGCTTCGAGTTGCGGCGCGTTCTCACAACAGTGCGCGGTGAAAAGAATTTCAAGCGCCTCGAGCAGCGATGGCGCCCGACGAGCCCGTGCCAGCAACTCCTGAATATCGCGCTTGTGATCATCGGCCATCGCGGAAATGACAGCCTCTTTGTTCTGAAAATAGCGATAGATCAGGCCGACGCTGATGCCCGCTTGCTCGCTGATGTCGTGCATCGTCGCCTGGTGGAAACCGCATTTGGCGAAACAAATCATGGCTGCACCCAGGATTTGCTGGCGGCGATCACTCGTCGTTTCCGTAGTTGCCGTCATTGAATGCACTAATGAATGAACGTTCATTCATTGTCAAATGCGTTGGGATTCCTTGACTGTATTTACTGAGATGTCCTTCTCTTCCGGAGATGTCCGCCATGCGAAAAACTCGAGACCTTTGGCTTGCCGCTGCCTGTCGGGAATTTCCAATCGAACAGCGTTATCTCGTCGGTGTCTCCGGCGGACGTGATTCGGTTGCCCTTCTTCACGCGCTGCTGGCGCAGGGCTACCGCAAACTCCTCGTTTGCCATCTAGATCACGGTCTGCGCGGCAGGGCCGCCAAAGCGGACGCAAGTTTTGTTGTGCGTCTCGCAGAGCGCAACCAGTTGCTCTGCGAAATCGGTTCGACCGATGTTCGCGAGCTCGCCCGCCGCGAAAAATTATCGATCGAAACCGCTGCGCGCGCGGCGCGTTATGCTTTTTTCGCTCGCGTCGCGGCGCGCCGGCGGTGTCACACCATTTTCCTTGGCCATCATGCCGACGACCTGGTTGAGACTTTCCTGATCAATCTCTTTCGGGGCGCAGGCGCCGCCGGGTTAGCCTCTTTACGCGAGGTTTCAAATCATCGTTTCGGTGAGCGGGAGTTCATCATTCTCAGGCCAATGCTCGGCGTTTGGCGCAACGAAATCGACCGTTACTGTCAGTCTAACGAGTTAAAATATCGGGAAGACAAAACAAACCTGGAGCTCGGCCCGCTTCGCAATCGCGTCCGGCATCGTCTCCTACCGTATCTGGCAAAAATCTTCGGCCGCGACATTCGCCAAAACATCTGGCGCGCCGCTGCCATCGCCGCGGAAGAGAACGCTTGGATGAATAGTTTGATCCCGGGATTCGAGGCAGAATTATCGGTCGAAAGATTGCGCACGCAGTCTGTCGCTGCGCAGCGGCGCGCTCTGCACATTTGGCTGCGCCAGCATGAGGTTGTGGATATCGGCTTCGATCTGATCGAACGCGTGCGCGCCCTGCTCGAGCCGGGTTGCGCGTCGGCGAAAACAAATCTCCCGCGCGATCGGCACGTTCGTCGGCGTGCGAAAAAATTATTCATCGACGGCTAGATCGCGTGCGCGCCACGATCTGATCTGAAATGGATACCACGCCGTATTGGATAGAGACCGCTCCGCTCAAACAATTTCCTGCGGTCGAGAAGCCGCTGGCGGTGGACGTGCTCGTCGTCGGCGGTGGCCTGACTGGTCTAACGACAGCTTATCTACTCAAGAAGGCTGGCCTAAGCGTGGCCCTGGTAGAGCGCGAGCACATTGCGCGGCGCGATACCGGCCACACCACGGCGCACCTTACCGCCGTGACTGATACGCGGCTGCATGAGCTGGTAGAGAATTTTGGACGGGACCACGCGCAAGCGGTCTGGGATGCGGGCGCGGCCGCAATCGATCAGATCGAAGAAATCACCGAAACCGAAGGGATCGATTGCGAATTCACACGTGTGCCTGGTTATCTGCACGCGCCCGTCGGCGGCGGGACGAAAGATGAGCGGCCGAAATTTCGCGAGGATGCACAGCTCGCGAACGAATTCGGCTTCGATGCTTCCTATCTCGATAGCGTGCCGCACATGAACACGCCCGGTATTCGTTTCGCCGATCAGGCAAAATTTCATCCACTGAAATATTGTGGCGCGCTCGCCGGACTGGTCGCAGGCGAGAGCAATCATCTCTTCGAAGAAAGCGAGGTCAGCGAGTTCGACCCGAAAAAGCGGCGCGCGAAGGTAAACGGCCATTGGATCGGTTACGGTCTTCTCGTCCTCGCGACGCATAATCCGCTCGTAGGCGAATCTGGCCTCGTCAGCAGCATGATGTTTCAAACGAAACTTGCGCTCTACACCAGCTATGTGGTCGGCGCGCGTCTTCCGAAAAATGCAATTCCCGCGGCCTCCTATTGGGACACAAACGACCCGTATCTTTATCTGCGCGTCGATCGTCAGAAGGATTGCGATTACGCGATTCTTGGCGGTGAAGATCACAAAACCGGACAAGTGTCCGATACGGAAAGCTGCTATCAGCGTCTGGAGAAATCACTGCATCAGATTCTGCCGGAGGCGCAGATCGATCATCGTTGGTCGGGGCAAGTGATCGAAACAAATGACGGGCTGCCCTTCATCGGCGAAAGCGACGCTGGCCAATTTATTTCTACCGGCTTTTCCGGTAACGGAATGACCTTCGGGACTTTGGCCGCGATGATGGCGGTCGATTGGGCGAAGCAGAAAAAGAATCCGTGGACCGATCTTTTCGCGCCCGCGCGCAAGAAACTAAAAGGGGGACTCTGGGATTATCTGACCGAGAACAAAGATTATCCTTACTATCTCGCGAAGGGCTTTCTCTCGAAACCGGAAGGCGAATCGGTCGCTGCCGTCAAATCCGGCGAAGGGAAAATCCTAAAACTCAACGGCAAGAGGGTTGCTGTCTCGCGCGACGAGGAGGGCAAAGTCACGAAGCGTTCCGCCGTCTGCACACACATGGGTTGTATCGTGCGTTGGAACCAGGCGGAATCGACATGGGATTGTCCCTGCCACGGATCGCGCTTTCGGCCGAAGGGTGACGTAATCTCCGGTCCTGCCGAAACGCCGCTCGCTCCTGCCTAACGAGTAATCGTCGGCGCGACTCTCCTTCTGGGATCGCACGCTTGTAGCGTGCTGGCGACGGCATTCTGCCGAGCGAACTTTTTTGAGATTCGCCCCAGCGAAAGTTCGTGATCGCAGAATGCGATCACCAGCAAGCGCGCGCGCTCTCCAGATTTCAATCCAAAGCCCAATCCGTGTTTCATCCGCGTTAATCCGTGGCTAAGGTCCGGCCCGCATGAATCCCATTCGCGTTCGCTTCGCCCCATCGCCTACGGGCTACCTGCACATCGGCGGCGCGCGCACCGCGCTCTTCAATTGGCTCTACGCCAAACACACCGGCGGCACCTTTGTCCTCCGGGTTGAAGACACCGACAGAGCGCGCAATACCGAAGAAGCGGCAGCCGCCATTTACGAAGGCCTGCGCTGGCTCGGGCTGAATTGGGACGAAGGCCCCTACTTCCAGAGCCAACGCCACGACATTTATCAGCAATACCTCGATCGCCTAATGAACGGCGGTCACACCTACGAAGACAACGGCGCTATCCGCTTCCGTTCTCCACGCGAGCATGTGGTGCTGGACGACGTCGTCTGCGGCCGAATTGACTTCGACCTGACTAACGCCGAAACCCACCCGGACATGACCATCCGCCGCCCGGACGGCTCGTGGATTTTTCATTTCGTCAATGTGGTTGACGACATCGAAATGAAAATCAGCCACGTCATCCGCGGGGAAGATCATCTCTCGAACACGCCGAAGCACATCGAGCTCTATCGCTCGTTAGGCGCGGAGCCGCCGCGCTTCGCGCACATCCCGCTTATCCTAAACAAGGATGGCTCCAAAATGAGCAAGCGTGACCTCGGCGCGAGCGTGAACACCTACATCGAAGGCGGCTACCTGCCTGAAGCGGTCCGCAATTATCTCTGCCTCCTTGGTTGGTCGCCGAAAGACAATCGCGAAAAAATCGAGATCGAAGAAGTCGTCCAGCTTTTCGAATTGGAAAAGATTAACCGGAAGAGCGCGCATTTCGACCTGGAGAAATGCACCTGGCTGAACGGCGAATACATGAAGGAATTGCCTAACGAGCGATTCCAGGAGATGGGCCAGGCCGCGCTCGTTCGCGCCGGTCTCGATCTTGCGGCAGTTTCTGCCGAATATATTTACGCGGCGCTCGAGACTTGCGTCGGCAAAATCAGAACCTTCCGCGAACTGCCAGCGTATGCCGGCTTCTATTTTCGCGATGACATCAGCTATAATCCCGAAGGCGCTGTGAAACATTTCACCACGGAGAACAAACCGCGTCTCCAAGCTGTGCGAGACGCCTTTGCCAGTCTCGAGCCCTTCATCGCCGCCGCTCTCGAGACGATTCTAAAAGCAACCGCCGCGCAGCTCGCGGTGAAAGTCGGCGCACTCGTCCATCCCACGCGTCTCGCCGTCACCGGCAGCAATGCGGGCCCGAGCCTCTATCACCTTCTGGAAATCTTGGGCAAAGAAATAGTGCTTGCGCGGATTGATCGCGGCTTACTTCAGATTGAGGGGCGAAGCTGACGCGTTGCCGGCTTGAGTCGCGCATGTCATACTGGCGCACCGAATGAGTTATACGGTCATCAACATTCAGGATCCGGTCGGCAAGACTGTTGGTCGGCGCGTCCCGAAGAATGCCGGGGCTTACGGCATGGGACTGCAGAAGCTGGTAAACGAAGTGCGGTCGTCGCAGGGCCTCGGTGGTTTGTGCCCTCGGGGGGTCTTTCGGTTCCGTAGTCACGAGGAGGCTGACGAATGGATGATTCAAGCGATCGTGAAACGAGCGACTCGGGTTCGGAATTAGAACCCCGCGTCCCGGTCGAAGCCGATCTGGTTCTAATCTGTCGCCGGCTGAATGAACTCGGCGCGAAGTATGTGGTGGTCGGAGGCTTCGCCATTATCTACGGGGGATATCCGCGCAGCACGACGGACATCGATTTAATCCTGGCCACGGATTTGGAAAACGAGGCCCTTGTTTACCGGGCGCTTGAGGTGCTTCCCGACCAGGCCGTCCGCAAACTTCTTCCGGGCGATGTTGCGCAGTATGTGGTTGTGCGCGTCGCGGACGAGGTGGTGGTCGATCTCATGAGATCCGCCTCTGGGATCGAATATGCCGAGGCCGCCAACGACATCATCATGCGCGACGTGCAAGGCGTGCCGATCCCCTTCGCGTCCCAGCGACTCCTTTGGCGGATGAAAGTGCACACGCGTCGCGAGAAAGACGCCGCCGATCTCGTCTTCCTGCGGGAACATTTTGCCGCCTGCGGCGAGCAACCACCGCACAGCTGAGTGTCAGCTCTTTTTAGCTTCCTTCGCCCACGTGTCGCGCAGGGTGATGGTGCGATTGAAGACTGGTTTGTCAGGCTGCGAATCGGGATCGAGCGCGAAATAGGCGAGGCGTTCGAACTGGTAACGCACTTCCGGCTTCGGATTGCCTAACGAGGGCTCGCATTTCGCGGGCACGACTTCAAGCGAGTTCGGATTGATGAATGATTTGAAATCTCCATCAGCGTCGGGCTCCGAAACGGTGAAGAGACGATCATAGAGGCGCACTTCCGCATCGATCGCATGCGCGGCGCTGACCCAGTGGATTGTTCCCTTAACTTTGCGATTCGAGGTCGCGCCGCCGGATTTGCTCTCGAGATCAGCCGTGCAGTGCAGCTCGGTTACCTGGCCTAACGAGTCCTTGATCACTTCTTCGCACTTGATGATGTAGCCGTACTTCAAACGCACTTCGCCGCCGGGCTTGAGACGGAAATATTTCGGCGCCGGTACTTCCATGAAATCAGCGCTTTCGATGTAGATCTCGCGGCTGAAGGGGATTTTGCGCGATCCGTCCTCAGGATTTTCGGGATTGTTGATTGCGTTCAGCTCCTCCACGCGATTGGCAGGATAATTCGTCAGCACGACTTTGATCGGGCGCAGAACGGCAAGACGGCGTTGGGCTGTGCGATTGAATTCGGTCCGCAGCGCGTGCTCGAGCACGGCGAATTCGGTCAGGCTCGGATATTTAGTCACGCCGATCTGCGTGACAAAATCGCGGATGGCGCTGGCGGTGAAGCCACGCCGGCGCAACCCGGAAAGCGTTGGCATCCGCGGATCGTCCCATCCGCTGACGAGCCCGCCGTTCACCAGTTCCAGCAACTTCCTTTTGCTGATGACGGTGAAATCGATGTTCAAGCGCGCGAACTCGATCTGCTGCGGGAGCGGAGGCCGAAGGTCTAACGAGTCCAAAAGCCATTCGTAAAGCGGCCGATGCACTTCGAACTCCAGGGTACAAAGCGAGTGTGTGATTCCTTCGATGTAATCGCTCAAGGTGTGCGCGAAGTCGTACATCGGATAAATGCACCATTTCGTGCCGCTCTGGTGATGTTCCGCGTGCCGGATGCGGTACAGCACCGGATCGCGCAGCCAGACATTTGGAGCTGACATATCGATCCTGGCTCGCAAGGTCCGCGCGCCATTGGGAAATTCGCCCGCTTTCATCCGCGCGAGCAGATCGAGATTTTCTTCGACCGATCGATTGCGGAACGGCCCTTCTTTTCCGAGCCGGCGAAATTCGTCCGTCTCCTCCGGCGTCATGTCATCGACGTAGGCTTTTCCCTTGCGCACGAGCGCGACGGCAAAGTCGTAGATCCTGTCGAAATAATCGGAAGCGTTAAAGGGCGCGCCGCCCAGATTTTCTTCGGCCCAATTGCCGATCAACCAGCGGACATCGGCCATGATCGACTCGACGTATTCGGTTTCCTCTTTCGCCGGGTTAGTGTCGTCCATCCGCACGTTGCACTTGCCGCCAAATTCGCGCGCGATGCCGAAATTCAGGCAAATCGCTTTGGCGTGGCCGATGTGAAGATAGCCGTTTGGCTCCGGCGGAAAGCGCGTCTGAATCCGCGCGTGTTTTCCACTTGCCACATCTTGCGCCACGATCTCGCGAACGAAATTGGTCGGCGCTGCGGTTTCGTTTTCAGTCGGGCCGGGCATTGTGGTCTGGATACTAGCAGACGAACGGACAACGCTACAGTGAACCGGTGAAGGATTTCTATACCCTGGCGGATTTGCGGGATTGGAAGGACGAAGATACGCCCATTCGCCTCGGCGTTTTCGGAGATCCAATCGCGCACTCGCTCTCTCCGCGGATGCAAAATGCCGCGCTCCAGGCCTGCGGATTGGAAATGCGCTACGCCGCCTTTCACATTTTGCCTAACGAGTTATCGGAGGCGTTCTCGCTTTTGCCGGCGCGTGGGTTTGTCGGAATAAATCTCACTCTTCCGCACAAAGCTCGTGCCGCCGAGCTCGTCCACGATCTCGATCCGTTCGCGCGCGAAGTCGGGGCGATCAACACCATCCGCGTGGAGGACGGCGGCCTGACTGGATTTAATACCGATGGCGCAGGCTTCGAGCGGGCGATTCGCGAAGAGTTTTCAGAAGAGCTGCGCGATCTGCGCGTGCTCTTGTTCGGTGCGGGCGGCGGAGCGGGTCGCGCGATCGCTGAGCAGTGCGCCCGCGCCGGTTGTCAGCGGCTGGTCCTGGTTAATCGCGATTATGCGAAGGCGGAAACTCTCGCGAGCAAGCTCGGTGCGGAGGCCATTCGATGGGAGGCGGCATCGCAATCGGCGATGGAGAAGATCGATCTGCTAGTGAACGCGACGCCGCTCGGACTGAATCCTTCCGATCCGCCTATCGTATCAGTGACGGTCCTCTCACCGCGTATGATGGTTTACGATACGATTTACAATCCGGCGCGAACTCCTCTGTTAGAAACGGCGAGCGAAGCCGGTGGGCGAGGCGCGAATGGCCTTTCCATGTTGCTGCATCAGGGAGCGCTTTCCTTTGCGATCTGGTTTAATCGCGACGCGCCGATCGAAGCGATGCGAGCGGCATTGTAGCTGCCATTCATCGCGGCGGACAACCGCTACAATCAGCTGCTCGCCATCTCGCGTCCGCGCGCGGCGGCAGCTTCGACTGCGGCGATCAAACCTTCGGCTGTCCCGCGCTCGGCCATCGTCGCGAGACCTGCCGCAGTTGTTCCACCGGGCGTGATGACCATGCGCCGTAGTTCTTCCGGCGAAGCTTTCGATTCGGCGGCGAATTGCGAAGCGCCGAGAACGGTCTGTGTGGCGAGCTGCAAGGCCACGTCATCGGGCAATCCGGTTTTCTTTCCGCCATCCGCGAGCGCTTCGATCACGCTATAAACAAAAGCTGGTCCGCTCCCAGCCAGAGCGGTGACAGCATCGATATGTTCTTCGCCGACGTTTACGACCAAGCCGATCGCGCCGAAAATTTCTTCTGCGCTGCGAGAGTCCGCATCGTTCGTTCGACTGCCGCGCGCCAGCGCCGTCGCGCCGCGACCGATGGCCGAAGGGATGTTGGTCATCGCGCGCATGAAACGTGCATCAGCCAGCGTCTCCATGCTTTCGAGACGAATGCCGGCCGCCAGCGAGATGACGAGCTTGTCGCGCAAGACCGCGGCCATCTCCGTGATGACGGGAAGCACAACGGCCGGCTTCACTCCGATGAAAATTATCTCGGCCGCTCGCGCGACGTCATCGTTGCTCGCAGAAACATCCACGCCGGTTTGCTCGCGCAATTCGGCGCGCAATTCATTGACCGGCTGGCTGGCGATGATCTCGCCCGGCGCGCAGAATTTCATCCGCAGCAGGCCGCGAATGACAGAGCCGGCCAGTTTCCCGGCGCCGATGAAGCCCAGCCGGTATGATCTCACTGAAGTTTGAGTATTCGCTGGAATCCGATGAACTTACCCGATGGTCAGTAGCGCTGTAAACTTCGCTCCGAGTCGGGG
This sequence comes from uncultured Chthoniobacterales bacterium, assembly GCA_964236815.1. Lineage (GTDB taxonomy): Bacteria > Verrucomicrobiota > Verrucomicrobiia > Chthoniobacterales > UBA10450 > JACCTI01. The sequence continues at coordinate 26,737 of CAXSFN010000009.1, read as the reverse complement.
TGGCGTTTTCGATCTCGTGGAAGAGATCGCGGAACTGAAGCGCGAACGGAACGCGGTCATTCTGGCGCACAATTATCAGAGACCGGAGCTGCAAGACATCGCGGATTATGTTGGCGACTCGTTAGGCTTGAGCTACCAGGCGGCCGAGACAAATGCGGATGTCATTCTCTTTTGTGGCGTCCATTTCATGGCTGAAACCGCGAAGATCATTAATCCGACGAAGCGCATTCTGCTGCCGGATCTCGATGCTGGTTGCTCGCTCTCGGAATCGTGTCCGCCGGACAAGCTCGAACAATTTCTAAACGAGCACGCAGCGAAAAATTATTACGTGATCGCTTACATCAACTGCAGCGCGGGGGTGAAGGCGCTCTCCGATGTTATTTGCACGAGCGGAAATGCAGAGAAAATCGTGCGCCGTGCGCCACTCGATCGGAATATTCTCTTCGTGCCGGATCAAAATTTGGGCGCGTGGGTGATCGAGAAGACCGGCCGTCCAATGGATTTGTGGCAGGGAAATTGTTATGTGCACGTCGAGTTCACCGCGCGCAGCATCGGCCGCATCCGCGAAGAATTTCCAGCCGCACCGGTGGTGGCGCATCCCGAGTGTCCCTTCGCGGTCCGCTTGCTGGCCAATGAAGTCTGTTCCACCGAAAAGATGGTGGGCTATTGCCGGGATTCGCCCGCGCGCGACTTCATCGTGGTGACGGAAGCGGGGATGCTGCATCGATTGCGCAAAGAAATTCCGGGCAAGAATTTTATTCCCGGTCCGACCGATCGTTGCGCCTGCGCCGAGTGCCGGTTCATGAAACTGAACACACTCGAAAAAGCACACACTGCGCTGATGAAGATGGAGCCCGAAATCATCTTGCCGGAGACCATTCGAAAACGCGCCGAGGCTCCGATTTTACGGATGCTGGAGTGGAGCAAGTAGGCCCGTCCGTGCTGGTCGGTGCGGCCTCGATAAGATTTGTCTTTGCGGTCAGACTTCCTACTTTCTGCCGCGATGCAGCGACCTTCACCATGGCTCATGCTCGTGGTCTTGCTGCTGGGAATTCTTCTTCTGCGCGAGCCGCGTTTTGCTCACGCGGAGGATCTTTTTCTGCGCTGGCTTTTGGAGCATTCGCGCGGGTCCGCCGAGACCTCCGTGCCACTGACTGTGGTGGAGATCGGCCAGAATATGCTCCCGAATCCGCCGGCGGCGGGGGAAGCGCCCGACATTGCGACAGGGCCGCACGGAAACACGACCAGCGCCACGATCTCGCCGCTGGAGTTCGCGCTTTTTCTCCAATCAGTGCTCGATTTTCAACCCGGCGTAGTCGCCTTCGAGAACATCCTCCGATGGCGTGACAGGGATAAGGACCAGGAGCAGGTCTTTCTCGACCAGGCGATGCGCGTCCCGAAGTTATTGCTCGCTTCGGAGCTGAGCGAGACTTCCGATCCGGACGCAAACTGGGGCGACATCCGTGGCTTTCCGAATGTGATCGGGCGGCGCGGCGAACTGCAATCGTTCTCGGGAATCGGCCGGCAACCGAACGAAGATCTGCAGCTCATCTCGACCCAGGGATTCACGAATTTGCCGGACGAGATTTCTTCCGCCATCCGGGTCCCTCTTCTTTTTTTATATCGCGGCGAAGTGATTCCGTCGTTTCCGTTGCAAGCGATTCTTCTCTGGCAGCGGATCACGCCGGCGGAAGTGCAGGTCGTGCTCGGCGCTTACATTTTGCTGCCGCATGGGCGGAAGATTCCGATTAACGCCGACGGCACTCTGCTGGTCGATCCGAATGCGGCCCGGCAGGGGCGACGCATGAGCTTGAACGAACTGCTGCTCGCCGCGCAGCAGCGTGAGGCCGCGAAGCCCGGCGCATCACCGGCCACGGGCATACCTGATCAAATCGTGCTTGCCCGCACACCGAACAATCCGTTGTCGCCCCCGGACCTTTTCGCCGCGACCATCGCCACTATTCAGGGGAACAATTATCTGCATCGCATCAGCCGCGTTTTTGATTGTGCGATCCTGCTTTGCCTCGGCGCGACGGTCGGGACAATGCGGCGAACGGAACGTTTCGATCTTGTGCTGTGCGGCATCGCTTTCACGGCCGCGTATTGCCTGGTCGCATTGGGCGCGGTCGCGCGCTGGCATCTCTGGCTACCCGGCATTCTTCCTCTGGGCGCGGTCTGGGTTTTCATTTTCGCTGCCTTCTTCTTTCCCAGAAAAGCGGAAACGGCCGGCGAGGGGAGAGTGACCCTTCCGCCACCGCTTGCCTAACGAGTGATCGGGTGAAGTTCATTAACCTGACGCGCCGGACGGAAATTGGCGCGAACTCTTATTACTTGGAAGCGGACGAGGTTCGCCTCGTTCTCGATTCCGGCATGCACCCGAAGGACGAGGGCGAGGGAGCGCTTCCGAATTTTGCCGCGCTGGGCGATCGCGAGCTCGATGCCATCGTGGTTTCGCACGCGCACCAGGATCATTTCGGGACGTTGCCTGTTCTGATGCGGCGGCAACCGCAGGCGCGCGTTTTCATGACCGAAGCGACTGCGGAAATCGGAAACGCGCTCCTGCATAATTCGGTCAATGTCATGACACGGCAGCGGGAAGAAATCGGCGCGACAATGTATCCGCTCTTCACCCACAAGGAAGCAGATCGCGCGGCCGAGGCCTGGCGATCGTGCCGCTTTCGACAGCGGATAAATCTCGGGCGGCGCGGTGGAGCGCAAAGTGTGAGCTTCGAATTTTTCGATGCCGGCCACGTGCTCGGTTCGGCCGGAGTCTTGTTGCGTGCGGAAGGCCGGACAATTTTTTATACCGGCGACGTTAACTTCGACGACCAGACGATCGCGCGCGGCGCGGTTTTTCCGGAGACCCAGGTGGATGTTCTCATCATCGAGACGACGCGCGGCGACCATCCGCTGCCGGAAAATTTCACGCGCGCGGCGGAAGAGAAGCGAATGGCAGAAGCAATCGCGCGCGCCTTCGATCGCGGGGGCTGCATTCTTATGCCGGTTTTTGCATTGGGAAAAACGCAGGAAGCGCTCGCCATGATCCATCGTTTTCGGCGCGAAAAATTGCTGGGTGATTTCCCGATTTATATCGGTGGCTTGAGCACGCGGATGACGGAAATCTACGATCGTTTCGCCCTAACGAGTCGTCGCAATTTTCCGCGTCTGCAATTATTGGAAGCGGTTGCGCCCTTCGTGCTCAACGGCAAAACGATTATGGACGCGCCGGCCAGGCCGGGCCGCATTTACGCGCTCTCCAGTGGGATGATGACGCCAAAAACGCTTTCTAATGTTTTTGCGCGCCGCGTGCTCGAGGACCCGATGCACTCCATTTTTTTTGTGGGTTACGCCGATCCGAAATCACCCGCTGGAATTTTGCGCGCCGCGCAACCGGGCGACATGGTCTCGTTGGATCCGAGCCAGCCTCCGCAACAATTACGCTGTGAGATCGAGAAGTTTCAGTTTAGCGCGCACGCCTCGCGGGAATCGCTGGTCGCGTACATAAAGAAACTATCTCCGAAAAAAATCGTACTTGTGCACGGCGACGTGCCGGCGGTCGAATGGATGCGGGCGCAGGTGAGCGCCGCTTTACCCGAAACTGAGGTAATCGTTCCGCTGCCGGGCGTGGAGCTCGAATTGTAACGGTGATCTGTAACCGCCGACCGGCAGCCTTCAGTGAGCTAGATTGCGAGAGCGCAAAATGAGAATTGTCTCCTGGAATATCAACTCGTTGCGGCGGCGGCTCGATCGATTGCTGGCATGGTTGCGCGAGACGGAGCCCGATATCGTTTGCCTGCAGGAAACGAAATGCACCGACGAACAATTTCCGAGTCTGGAATTGCGCGCGGCCGGATACCACTCCGCGTTTCACGGACAGAAATCGTATAACGGCGTCGCGATTCTTTCGAAGCTGGAACCGCGCGACGTGAGACCGGCTCTTTATGACGAAGAAGATGATCCGCAGGCACGGGTGCTGGCAGTGAACATCGGCGACGTGCGCGTTTTTTCTGTCTATGCGCCGAACGGACAGGCGGTCAGGAGCCCGGCTTACGATTACAAAATGAAGTGGTATGCGCGGCTCCGGAGATGCGTGAGCCATCACGAAAACGCGGCCACGAATCTGGTGCTTTGCGGAGACTTCAACGTCGCGCCGCATGATGAAGATGTGCACGATCCCGCGCTCTGGGAGAGCGCGATCATGTGTTCAGAAGGTGAGCGGGCCGCCTTTCAGGATTTGTGCGCGGCTGGGTTGATCGACACGCTGCGGTTGCACCGAAAAGAAGCGGGTCTGTTCACTTGGTGGGATTATAGGATGCTTGCGTTTCCGAAGAATCGCGGCTTGCGGATCGATGCGGTCCTGGCGAACAAAGCGATGGCAGAGCGATGTGTGATGGCTGGGATCGATCGCGAAATGCGCAAAGGCAAAGAGCCTTCCGATCACGCGCCGATTTGGGCGGAGTTCGGGCCTTAATGCACGATGCCAACCGTTTCGCATCGACGAGTAACAAGTCCCCCGCCGAAGCCGTTGATGCTTTTCGATGGCGATTGCCATTTCTGCCGACGTTGGATCGAGCGCTGGCGGGAAATAACCGCGGGCCGGGTTGATTATGTTTCCTCGCAGGAAGGCGGCGATGCATATCCGGAAATTTCCTCCTCGGAATTTCAATCGGCCGTTCAGTTTATTGAAACAGATGGCCGCGTCTTCGACGGAGCTGAGGCGGTCTTTCGTTCGTTAGAATACTCGCGCGGCGGGAAGTGGTTGCCGCGAGCCTACAGAAACGTTCCCGCCTTCGCTGCCTCCACCGAGGCGGCCTATTCGCTGGTGGCTCGAAATCGCGGGGCGGCATCCGCGGTCACTCGCATTTTGTGGGGGAACGACGTGCGCCGCCCAACTTATTTTTCGACCGGGCGAATTTTTTTGCGCGCTCTCGGCATAATTTACCTCATCGCGTTTCTCTCGCTCTGGATGCAGGTGGATGGATTGGTCGGGAGCGACGGAATCGAGCCGATTGGCGAATACCTGGCCGCGGCCAAGACCCAGTTAGGCGCCCGAGCAATTTACCTTTTGCCGACGCTTTGCTGGATCGATTCGAGCAATGCTTTTCTGCACTTCCTTTGCGGCACGGGAGTCGTGTGTTCGATTCTTTTAATCGCGGGATTGATTCCCGGTCTCTCGTTAGTCCTGCTTTATGCGCTCTATCTTTCGCTCACGATCGCGGGACAAAGTTTTCTTAGTTTTCAGTGGGACATTCTGCTTTTGGAAACCGGCTTTCTCGCGTTTTTTTTCGCGCCCTGGAGTTGGCGGCTCGGCCGTGAGCGAGAAGCGCCATCCCGTGTCGGTCTGTTTTTGCTCAAGCTCCTCCTTTTTAAACTGATGTTCATGTCGGGCGTGGTGAAGTTGACCAGCGGCGATGCTTCCTGGTGGGATCTAACCGCGCTGAATTATCATTATGAGACCCAGCCGCTCCCGACCGTTCTCGGTTGGTGGGCGCACCAAAGTCCGGAGTGGTTCAGGAAAATCTCGACCGGTCTGGTGCTGGCTGTCGAGATGATCGCTCCGTTTCTTATTTGGGCGCCGCGGCGGTTTCGGTTGGTTGGGTTTGTTGCGCTAGTAGGGCTTCAAATTCTGATTGCCCTCACCGGCAATTACGCCTTTTTCAATCTTCTTACGATCGCGCTTTGTTTGTTGCTTGCGGATGACGCGGCCTGGCGGCGCTCGCGTCCCCAAGACGTCCCAACTCGCATTGGGATTTTCGCTCGTGCAGCCCAAACGGTGGCCTTCATCGTTATCTTGCCGCTCACTGCCTGCGAGATTTTCAGCGCATTCAAACCGGAAGCGTCGTGGCCCGACCCGGTCACCGCTCTGGCGGCCGCGGTCGATCCATTTCGAATCTCAAATGGCTATGGCCTCTTTCGCGTGATGACAAAAACGCGCCCGGAAATCGTGATCGAAGGAAGCCCGGATGGGATTGATTGGGTACCCTACGCGTTGAAGTGGAAACCGGGTGACCTGAAGGACGCGCCTCGTTGGGTCGCGCCGCATCAACCGCGTTTGGATTGGCAAATGTGGTTCGCTGCTTTGGGCAGTCCGCGGGAAAATCGTTGGTTCACTAGCCTGATGGAACGTCTGCTCCAAAACAGCCCGAGTGTAATCGGACTGACGAGGCGAAATCCGTTTCCGGAAAAGCCGCCGCGGTATGTGCGCGCGATTCTTTACCAGTACAACTTCACGACCGCCGCCGAACGACGTGCGACGGGCGCCTGGTGGAAGCGAGAGGAAAAGCGCGAGTACCTTCGGCCTGTCTCGCTACCGAAGGATTAGGATTGCCTTCTCAACGTCGTCGTCAATCTGTCACGCGGAGGAGCGAGAAATCTCTGACTATTTTCCGCCGAATAATTGAAATCGTCAGTGCCGGCTGCTTGAGGAAATGACTCAGCGAAATATCTTGGAACCCGATGGCGAAGGAAGAGCAGATCGTAACTGAAGGCACGGTGACTCAGGTGTTGCCGGGCACGATGTTTCGGGTCGATCTCCCGGGCAATCGCAACGTGCTCGCGCACATCTCGGGAAAGATGCGCAAACATTTCATCCGCATCGTTCCGGGCGACAAAGTCGAGGTGGAGCTCTCACCGTACGATCTGAGCAAGGCGCGAATTATCTTTCGCGAGAAATAACGCGCTGGTGGTAAGCGCAAGGGCGCAGTGATCTACGTTTCTGCTCCTGAGGAGATATTATCGTTCCGCTATTTGCTCAGGTGAGCAGGGCGGCGATACTCCCGCTTAGATTCACAGGAGAAAAATTATCATGGCTGAAGAAAATCAATATCAAGGTAGCGGCACTGGCACGACCGATGCCGGCAGCAAGTTGGAAAGCGGCAAGGGACACGCGCGACGCGCGGCCGAAGATCTAAAAACGGCGGCGACCGACATGGCGAGTGAGTATCGCGGCAAAGCCGAGCAAGCATGGGACGACGCGACTTCGCGCGCCCGCACGTTCCAGGAGGATGGCGAGGAATACATCCGCGAAAATCCGACCAAGGCGGTCTTCACCGCGCTCGGGATCGGATTTGTTCTCGGAATTATTTTCCGTCGCTAACGGTCCGCTAAATGGCTGGCGATACGATGCGGTTCCGCAATCCTGCGGGACACGCCGGCTTGCTCAATAATCTGGTCTCGCTGGCGAATACGCTGGCTGGATTTTTTGAGACGCGGATCAATCTCTTCGCGCGCGAATCGAAGGGCGCGTTAGTACATCTGCTCCTGCTCGCGGGAGCAGTGGTCGGCGCGCTTGTCTTACTAGCGTCCGGCTACGTGTTTCTGATTGTGAGTGTAATTTTTGGGATCGCGCACGCCGCGGGCATTTCGTGGGTCTGGATTGCATTAGCCGCCGCTGTGCTCCATCTCCTGCTCGCCGGCGGGTGTGCGTTTTTTGCCCTGCTACAAATCAAAAAACCAATGTTCGAAGCCAGTGTGGCTGAACTAAAGAGGGACCGGGAATGGCTCAAGAGCGTAAACCACAAAAATCGATCCACGACTTAAGGCAGGAGATCGCGCATTCGCGGGACCGGCTTGGGAGCGACCTGACCGGTCTGGGTTACGAGCTGGATTTTCCGCTAAAGTTTCGGAAATCGTTTCAGCGAAATACCATCACGTGGATCTCGTCTGCGGTCCTGATGGGTGTGGTCGTGATGGCCCGTGCGTTAGCCGGATCGAAAAAGACGGTGAAGATGAAAGGTGACAAAGCTTTTCGGGGAAGCAAAGCCGAAGAGCAAAAGAAAGGCCTGCTAGAGGCGGGGCTGGCGATGGGCCTGCTCCGCTTCGGAGCGACGTTGTTGAAGCCGGTAATCGTAACCTTTGTGACGAAAAAGATCGGCAGCTACGCCGGGCGGACGAGATAGCGCGAAACGCGCGCGTTTTACGAGGGATTAAAGCGGAACTTGGTCCGTCCACGCTTGGCGTTGGCTTTTGCCTTGCGCCGAGTTTTTTGCGTCGGCGTCTCAAAGGCCCGGAGCCGGCGCACTTCTTCGAGGATGCCCTCCGCGTCCAGTTTGTTCTTCAAACGTTTCAGAGCCCGGTCAACCGGCTCACCTTTGCGAACAATTACTTCTGGCATGGGTATAATCTCCTCGATGAAATGCGTGGGAAAGCGACGAGGGAAGCCTAGCCGGGGGCTTCCAGAGCGTCAACTTTTCTGTGAATAACTTTCCTAAGCGGCCGCGGAAGGGGTAATCGCGGTCGTTTTTTGCGCTACTTCCCGGCGCAAACCGCTGCTACCGGTGCCGCGGACCTTGTTCCACCAGAGAACGATCGGTGAAGCGATGAATATGGATGAATAGGTGCCAACGACGACGCCGATAATGATCGCGAGCGAGAAGTCTCGCAGAACCGAGCCGCCGAAGAAGAACAAGCACAAGATTGGGATCAATGTCACACCGCTGGTCAAAAGAGTGCGGCTAAGCGTCTGATTGATGCTCTCATTCATGATCTGCTCGATCGTACCTTTACGACCGCTGGCCAATCCTTCTCGGATTCGGTCGTAGACCACGATGGTGTCGTTAATCGAATAGCCGGCGATGGTCAGGACCGCGCCGACCATGGTCAGGGTCAATTCACGGCCGAGAAGCGAGAAAATGCCTACGGTGATGAGTACGTCGTGGAGCAAGGCAACTATGGCACCGACCGCGAACGACAGTTCGAAACGCAAGGTGACGTAAAGTAAAATCCCGAGCATGCCGAAGCCCAGAGCGAGCAGAGATTTGCGCGCCAGCTCTCCGCCTACCAGGGCACCGACACTCTCCGATTGCTCCACTTTAAATCCTGCGTTCGGCATCGCCTGCGAAACCTGCTGCTGGATCGCCGGGCTGGTGTTCACCGGACTGCGCACGGTGATGTAGTTTTTGCCGTTCTGCTGAGACTGTTGGATCGGCGCGTCTTCAAAGTGCAGGGGCTTGATCGCTTCTCGCACATCATGCACAGAGACGGGCTGCGTAGTGCTCAAGGTCAGGAGATCTCCGCCTTTGAAATCGACGCCGAAATTGCGATCCCCGCGGACGACGAAGGCGCTCGCACCTGCGATGATGAGCGCTAGAGAAAGGGCGACCGCGATCGGCCCCTTCCCGAGGAAGTTTACGTGCTGCGACGAGATTAAGTGCAACATCGTGATCTTCTTGATCTTTCCCGTGTCTACGAACCAACTGAGCAAACTGCGCCCCACGATGAGCGCGGTGAAGAGCGAAGCCAGAATGCCGAGCGTCAGAGAAATCGCGAAACCTTTCACCGGCCCAGCCGCCATCCAGAAGAGGATCGCTGCGGTAATCAGCGTCGTGACGTTCGCGTCAAAAATGGAACTGAACGCCTTGTCGTAGGCGGCCTGGAGCGCCACCTTGAGCGACTTTCCGAGCGCCAACTCTTCGCGCAGCCGTTCGTAAATTAAGACGCTGGCATCGACTGCGATGCCCACGGTCAAAATAATCCCAGCTATTCCCGGCAGGGTCAGGACGAAGTTGAACATCGTCAGAGCGCCCATCAAAAGGACGATGTTGACCAGGAGCGCGAGGTTCGCGATCAAGCCGGCGAAACGGTAATAAATCGCAACGCAGAGCAGCGTGATGGCGAGGCCAATCAAACCAGCCAGGACACTGGAACGAATGGAGTCGAGACCCAGGGTCGGAGAAACGCTGCGTTCCTCTTCGATGCTGACCGGAGTCTGCAACGGATTCTCCAGCACGCTCGCCAGGCTGCGCGCCTCAGCTTCAGCGAAACGGCCGGTGATGACCGCGTTGCCGCCGTAGATCGCGTCACGAATTGTCGGCGCGGATTGAATCGCGCCATCGAGCACGATCGCGAAACGAAAGCCTTTGAATTTCTCGGTGATGTTGCCGAATTGCTTAGCCCCTTCGCTGTCAAAAGTGAGCTGCACAGTCCAGCCTTCGTTCCCGAAATAAGCGGCGGAATGCGTGACGCGATCGCCGCCTAGGTCCGCCTTCTTCTTCACGAGCAAGCGTTCTTCAGCCGCCTTTCGTCCCGGCTCGGCATGCATTTGGTGAGTTTCGATCCGATACTCGGGTGGAATTACTTCTGTCCCGGCATCGATCCCGCGCAACCGTTCGCCGTTATCTGGATAAACCAGACGAAACTCGAGCTTCGCCACTCGGGATAATTGCTGCCGCGCTTCTGCAATTTTTTCCGTATCGAGCCCAGGGATCTGGACCAGGATGCGGTCCTTGCCTACCGGGCTGATGACCGGTTCGCCGCCGCCAAAATAATCGACGCGCTTACGGATTACCTCCACCGCCTGCTCCAACATTCCTTTCGTCACTTCTTTGTCCGCGCCCACCATGCGAATCAGGAAGGAGGTGCCTCCTTGAATGTCTAGGCCGAGCGCGATCTTTTTCTGCGGCGGATAAATGATCGCGATACTAAACGCGACGAGCAGAACCATCAGCGCGGTGGCGAGAAAACGCTTTCGCGGTCCTAATTCGGTTGCGAAATACCAACCGAAAAGAACAAGCAGCAGAAGGCCGATTAAAAAGGTAAGGACGGGACTCATGAAAATCTCTCGTTAGGCGATCTGCTTCGCGGTCGTCTCGGTATTCGCCACTGTGGTAATGGCCGATTTTTCCATCTCGACCTTCACATTGTCCGCGATCTTCACGATCACGGTATTATCTTTGACATTGGAAACGAGGCCGTGAATGCCGGAGGCGGTGATGATGCGGTCGCCTGTTTTCACGCTCGAAACCAGCTTCGCCTGATCCTTCTGCCGCTTAATCTGCGGACGAAAGAGAACGAAATACATGATGACGAAAATGAGAATGATCGGCACGAAGGACGCGAGCGGATTCCCGGCGGAGGACGCAGGTGTTTGAGCAAGGAGATGGATGAACATGATCGGGAGCTTCAACGCTCGACGCGCACGCGGAGCTAAAGCGGGCTGTATTGAACACCGGCACGCGGGAAATGCAAGAGGGCGACCGCGGACTTAAGGAGCGAGCTCGCCCCAGGCGGGTTCCTCTAATTGTAAGGCCGAATCGTCGATCTCACTGCGATTGATCTGCTCGTATTGCGCCGAAACATCCGACCAGGCGCGCAAGCGCAACGAAACGCGATCCCCGGGTCGCAAACGTGCCGCCGCCGTCCAGACATTGTCGCGCATGCTCCAGAGATAAACGATCGCCTGAAGCGGCTCGCTCCGGCCGGGCACGGCCAAATCCGAAACGTGCACCGTCATGATGTGATCCTTGTAAGGCGCGCTCCCCGGCCGGGGGACAGCCGAAAGCGCTTCTACCGTGCCCGAGGTCACGACCGTCTCGTTAGGCGTCAGCGAAAAAAATTGCGCGGTCGCCGCCTTTCCTAGTTTCAGATCGAGCAGCTTCCAATTTCCGAAGGCCAGTTCGCGCGCGGCGAACTCCCAGATGACCAACTTTTTTCCCGCCAACCGATCGCGTCCGCGCGCCAATTCGTGAGCCAGAATCTCGCGCGTGGCGAAAGCGCCGTCGCTGTTGCGTAAAATGCAATCGAGCGCCTTACCGCCTAACGAGTAACTGAGATGCTCGACCAAACCGGCCGATTCACCCCAGCCCAGCGCCTCCAGGGAAAAGATGTTCGCAAAACTGTCTCCGAGCACGAGCACGTCGGATTCGCGGCTGGGACGCCAAAGGCCATTGCCAGTCGTGACCGGCCGAATCGTCACCTTTTGCGGCGCATAGAGCGGTGTCTCTTCCGGCAACTTCAGCATGCGCGCCACGTCGCCCACCGCGAAAATTTCCGTCTCCGAAATCTGAAGGGCAGAAGTGTCGGTGTTGGGAAAATCGAGCGAATGCGCGAGCTCCTCGGCGACGAACTCCATCGTCTCCGGACGCCAGTGCGTATCGGTTTCCAAATAGGCCGGCGCGTTCGACGATGCGGCTTTGCGTTGCGCCAGGAGCGGGGCCGAATCGAAAATGCGCACTCCAGCACTCGTTAGGCGATCCCTGAATTCCGCGAACGAGGCATTCTGTAGTGGGTTCTCTGACCACGCGCGCCCGCTCAACTTTTCGCCATCGATACTCGGCTTGGTCGGAATCGGCACGACCAGCAACTCGATTCCCCGCGTCCTTAATTGGTCCCGGAAGTCCACGATCGCTTTGACTGGATCGGGTTGCACAGTGGCGGCGTGCGCTCGCGGTCGCAGATGCGCCGCGGTCAGAAATCCCGGCCCGGTAATGTAATCGACATCCGGCCGATAAAAAAGCCAGCCATCGCGCCCGGGATAAACCTGCTCGTTGCCGGCCTGTAGCTTTCCCGTCAGTGCCGCTTGCATTGGCGGGAGCAGCCATTGCGAAACGACCGAATCGGTCTCGAGTGTTTTCTCAGCCGATTTAATGTCTTCCGCCCGTGGCAGCAGATGCCAAATGTCCGAGAGCGTTCGGGCGCTTTTGATTCTGGTCATCGACGGCAAAGTCTTTAGAGGATCGAACATCGGGAGACCGCCACTTCCGCGCGGCGCACGCAGCTCGGCTACGAGCTGAAGCAATGAAACCGACATGATCGTGAGCAAAAAAAGTGTGATCAAAAACGCGCGCGTTCCGGCGGTGAAATCGGTGCGCTGCAGCGCCAGCTCTGCTTCCTCTTCGCGGGAGAGTCTGCGGTTCGTTTCCGGCGTTGGTTCGTCGTAGCTCGGAAGCGACTGCTCCGGAATGCGCGGTCGGTCGCCGCCCACAAGTGCTCTGGTTATTCGCTTCGGCATTAGCGCCTAAAAAATGAAATAGATGAAAGGGTTGTATTCCTGGGTGGCCAGGACGACCAACGCCAGCCAGCCCAGCCCGAAACAGAGCGCGGTCTTTGGCAGCGTCATTCGCTGCGTCCAATCCCACGTTTGCCTGCCCGCCCAAATGACGAGCGCCGCCACGCCTAACGAGAGCAAATAATACGGCTGATAGATAATGCCGCTGAGGAGCGATGCGCTTGCCCTGACTTCTCGCAATCCAAACATGCTCGCGAGATAAGCGCCCGCGCGCGGGAGATCTGAGGCGCGGAAGAACACCCAGCCGAGCAGCACGATCAAAAAGGTAATCGCGACCCGAAGAAGCTTCGGGAGCCGATGGTAAAAACCTTCGCGTCCCTGGCTGCGCTCAAACGCCAGCATACCACCATGCATTCCGCCCCAAATCACGAAGTTCCAGGACGCGCCGTGCCACAAGCCTCCGAGCAACATCGTGATGACAAGATTCGCGTAGGTGCGCGGGAGGCTGCACCGATTTCCGCCGAGCGGAATGTAAAGATATTCGCGCAGCCAGGTGGAAAGCGAGATGTGCCAGCGCCTCCAGAAATCGGTGATCGACTCCGCGCGATAAGGCGAATCGAAATTCTTCGCGAAGACAAAGCCGAGCATGAGACCGAGGCCGATCGCCATGTCGGAGTAACCACTGAAGTCGAAATAAATTTGGAACGCGTAGCTGATCGAGCCAAACCAGGCATCGAGCGCGCCGACGGAGCCGGCATCGAAACAGGTGTCGGCAATTTTCCCGCAGGGATTCGCCAGCAGGATTTTTTTCGCCAGTCCGAGCATGAAAAAAGCGACGCCGCGGGCAAACTTATCACTCGTTAGGCTGCGATGCTTCAATTGCTCGGCCAGGAAGGAAAACTTGAGAATCGGTCCGGCGACGAGATGCGGAAACATCGAAACGAAACAGGAGAAATCGATGAAGTTCGACATCGCTTCCGCTTCGCCGCGATAAACGTCGATCGTGTAACTGAGCGCCTGGAAGGTGTAAAAGCTGATCCCGAGCGGCAGCACGACGCGGAAGAACGCTTCCCATTGCAGATGGTCGGCGCCTAAGGAGTGAACGAGCTGGTTATAACTTTCGACTCCGAAGTTGAAGTACTTGAAGAAGCCAAGCACGAGCAGATTCGAAACAACCGAAAGTGTGATCGCGGCATGTTGGGTGCGCGATCGTTTCGCGCGATGTGGCAAAGCGCGCACTGGTTTCCCCCAGAAATGCCAAAAGCGCCACGAGTCGTGTGCGATAACCAGACTCATCAGCCAATCGATCGACGTGGTCGCGAACATCAGCACGACAAAGCGCGGCTCGGCCCAGCCATAGAAAACGTAGCCGGTCAGGATGAGCCAAAAGTTGCGCCAGCGTTGCGGCGCGAAGGCGAGCGCGTAATAGCCGAGCAACGCGAGCGGCAAAAAATAAAAGATGAAGATGTGGGAGCTGAAGACCACGAAGCAGAAAGTCGCCAGTCAGAGCCGAGGTTAAAGGAAAAAAATCTCGTGGTCCGTTGTCCGTGTAGCCACCGCCTAGAGTTGCGGCTACGACTTTGCGATAGGTTGCGAGGTTCGCGCTTCCGGTCTCCTATATCCGCCATGCGTTTTGCCCGCGTTGCCGTCTTGCTTCTCGTTGGCGGCGCATGCCTTTCCCCGGCCGCACCGGAATCCGACCCGGCTCTTTCCGCAACCGAGCAGAAATTTCGCGGCGAATTAGCTGCGAAAGTTAGTGCCCTGGAGAAACGAAACATCAACGCCATCTTCGGCGCGGATGGCTGGCTCTTTCTGACGAGTGAACTGCGCTTCGTGGCGCAGGGAAAATTCTGGGGTGATGCGGCCGCGAAGACGGCGCGCGTCCGCAAACCAGATTGGGCCGATCCAATTCCAGCGATCGCGGATTTCCATCGCCAGTTGCGCGAGCGCGGCATCGAGTTGTTGCTCGTGCCGGTCCCGCCCAAAGCAGGCCTGTATCCCGAAAAGCTCGGGCTCGACGCAACCTTGGGACCGGCATCGACCACTCCGTATTTGCAACAGTTCTACCGAGAGCTGCGTGAGCGCGACATCCAGGTGCTTGATTTGAGCACGACCTTCGCGCAACCGCCGGAAACTGCGCGCGGCCCGGTTTATTGTAAAACCGATAGTCATTGGTCGGGACTCGGTTGCGTGCTCGCGGCGGGCGCGATCGCGGAACGGGTAAAAGCGAAGTTAACCATGCCTGCTACCCGCAAAGATTATGTGGCGGAGTGGAAAGAGGCGGTGATCAACGGCGACCTTTCCGCGCTGCTGCCGCACGATGTGAGCAAACCAGGCGCGGAAAAAATTTCGGTGCGCGCGATTTCGGAGAAAAGCGGGTCGGGCGTCCAGCCGGATGCGAACAGTCCCGTCCTTATCATGGGCGACAGTCACACTCTGGTTTTCCATGAATTCCTGAGCGAGCGCGCGGGTTTGCTCGATCAGCTCGCGCACGAACTCGGCTTCGCGCCGGACTTAATCGGGACACGCGGCTCTGGCGCGACTGCGGTGCGGGTAAGCCTCTTTCGAAAGGCGAAGAGCGATCCGAATTATTTAGCGAAGAAGAAAATGGTCGTCTGGTGTTTCGCCGCGCGCGAATTCACCGAAACGGACCAGGGCTGGGTCGTGCAACCGATCGCCAAGTAGTTCGGGTGCATCTTTTCGCGGGTCAAGCCGCCAAGAGAGCGCTGCGAAGCCTTTGGGAAAACCGGGCGCGCGCGCCTGAATCACTCCAGGCTCCTTGACGCGCACGACAAATGCGTCTCAAAGAAACCGGCAATCGTGACAAACGGCGTAATTCAACGAAGCGGAGGTCTTCGCTTATTTCTGCTTCCATCTGTGATCGTGCTGGCGTTCGCGCCGCTCCTTCACGCCCGCAAACCAGTCGTCGCTGCGCAAACAGATTGGAAGATTCCCAGCGCGCCACCCGCCGGCCCCGACGGAATCAACGTTCTCATCCTTGGAGATTCGCTCGCGCTTTGTGGCTTCGGTAAGAGGCTGGACGAGCGTTTTCGTAGTAATCCGCAGGTGAAAGCGGCCTTCACCTACATGGCTTGCGGAACGAATCCGCTCAGCTGGTTGAAGCAAAAACCTTACACCAGCATCAAAGCGCAATGCGGTTTTTGGTGCATCGAGTCCGGTGGCGCCAAGAAACCGCGCGAAATGCAGGACACCTATGGCATGTCGCAAGGGCATGTCCCGAAGGCGCATTCGGTCCCGAAACTCGAAGACCTGCTCGAAGCCTTGCATCCCGATATTCTTATCGTGCAAACCGGGAGCAATCTTTTCGGACTTTTTCCCGATGCGAAAACTGTGCGTCCGGCACAAAACGCGGCGGCCTTACGCAGTTATTTATTACCCTTTAAAGAGAAGGCCATCGCGCCCTCGTCGTCGCTCCGAAAAATTTATTGGTTGAGCCCGCCTACTTCGGGCCGGGTCTCGAAAGAGGTGCAGGATTTTCTCTTCGAAGAAACGCGCAAGGAGCTCGGCCCCTGGAGCACGGTCATCGATAGTCGCTTGCTCGTCTCCTATCCCTACAAGCACATGGATCCGGACAAGGAACATTTTCTTGGCGACGACATGAATCTATGGGCCGACAACGTGTTCAACATCATCGAGCAGGATCTCGCCGCACAACCGCTCGCGAGCCTGCGACCGTTGTCCGAACGCGGGGAGATTGCGCTCGTCGCCCAGCCTGCTTTGCCCGTGGAAACGCCGGCCCGCGCGCAGCCCGTCGCCACTCCTGCACCAGTGGAAATCGCGCCGGCGGCCGCGTCCCTGAAAAAAGAACCTCTCCTGGTCAAGGCGACGCTCGTTTTCAAATCGGAACCCATTCCGATGAACGAACTCCTGCCTTACCAAGAATCGCTCGTGGCCTTTGTCTACAATGCGGACAAGGTGGTCAAAGGGCGGTACGACGAAAAACAAATCCTGGTGATGCACCCGGCGCACATCGGATTGAAGCCGCAAAAGCTGAAGTATAAAATTGGCAAACGCTACAAACTGCGGCTTGATCGGATGGAAGGCACTTTGTGGGAAACGGCGAAAGCAAAAGACGAATCGGGTCGGATCGATCTTCAGCCCTACATGAGGGTGGAAGATCTGGCGCGGCATCCCGGCAATCGCACACGATGAGGACGCGCAATCTCATCAGCCTGCTCGGCGTCATGCTGGCGGTGGCCTCGGCCTTTTTTTTGTTCACGAATGAAACCGCCAGTGCCGCACGCGGGTCCGTCCGAACCAAACTTCAGCCGGTCGAGAACCGAAACGTGCTCATGATCGGGGACTCGCTTTCGGTCGGTGAATTTGGAAATTCTCTGCAGCTTTACCTGGCGAAGAGCTTCGGCTCCGGAAACGTGGCCGCATTCGCTTCCTGCGGCTCTTCTCCGGAAAATTGGTTACAGAGCGAGAGAATCTTCATCACGCGCTGCGGTTATCGCGAATCGACGCCGGGACGCCCGCCGATCTTTCGCGATTTTGTCAACGGGCGCCGCCCGCACGGGAGCATCACCCCGAAGCTTGAACCACTCGTTAGGCGATACAATCCGAGCGTCGTCGTCGTGCAGCAGGGAACGAACTGGATGGATCGTAACCTGAGCGAACGCGAAATCAGTTCCATTCTGCACCGTTTCGTGGTCGCGGCCCGGCGTGGATCTTCGGTGCGGCAAATCATCTGGATCGAACCCCCGGATTCCACTGCGATGTCGCGTCCGGCGCAGGCGCGCGTTCACAGTTTGATCGAGCAGGCCGCGCAACGGGACGATTTCGATGTGATCGATTCGAGAAGAATCACCAAATACGTCCGCGGCAAGACCGGGGGCGACGGCATTCATTATAATAGTGAAGCGTCCCGCGCCTGGGCCGCGCGTCTGATTCCGCTCCTGGAGGCGAAACTGCAACCGCGCGTTGTTACTCGTTAGACTCCCGCGTCTTGTAATTACCGACGAAGCAGCGGCGAAATTCGGCAAAGTTTTCCTGCTCGATCGCATCGCGCACCTGCCGCATGAGATCGAGATAAAAATGAAGATTGTGCAGCGTGACCAAGCGCAGCCCCAGAATTTCCTCTGCCTTGATCAAGTGCCGAAGGTAGCCGCGCGAAAACTCACGGCAGGCCGGGCAGACACAACCTTCTTCGATCGGTCCTTTCTGTAACCCGAACTCGGCGTTCTTTAGATTTAAAGTTCCACCGGCCGTGAACGCGGTGCCATTTCGCGCCAGCCGCGTCGGCAGCACGCAGTCGAACATGTCCACGCCGCGCGCGATGAGTTCGATCAACTGCGGCGGCGTCCCCAGTCCCATGCAGTAACGGGGTTTGTCGTTAGGCAAGAAGGGCTCGCTGTGTTCCACCGCCAGCATCATCTCCGGCTCCGGTTCGCCCACGCTCACCCCGCCGATGGCGTATCCATCGAATCCAATCTGCACCGTCGCCTCCGCGCTCGCTCGCCGCAGATCCGCGAAAGTCGCGCCTTGTACGATGCCGAAGACGAGCTGGCCCTGCGCGCGAGCGCTTTCTTTACAACGCCGCGCCCAGCGGATCGTCATCTCCAAACTGCGCGCCGCGTAATCGTACTCGCACGGCCAGGGCGGGCATTCGTCCAGGACCATTGCGATGTCGCTGCCGATCGCCGCCTGGATTTCCATCGCGATCTCCGGTGAAATAAACGTCGGCGTCCCGTCGAGATGGTTTTGAAATCGGACACCGTCCTCCGTGATTTTGCGCAACTTCGCCAGCGAGAAAATCTGATAGCCGCCGCTGTCGGTCAGGATCGGTCCGTCCCAATTCATGAAGCGATGCAGTCCGCCGAAATGCCGCATCACCTCCATTCCCGGCCTAACGAATAGATGATAAGTATTGCCAAGAATGATCTGCGCTTTCATTTCGCGCAGCTCGCGCGGACTGACGGATTTAACCGAGCCTTGTGTGCCTACCGGCATGAAGGCGGGCGTCTCGATCACGCCGTGGCCGATCGTTAGGCGACCGCGCCGGGCTTTCGAAGAATCATCTTTCGCAAGTAACTCGAACATTCCGTTGCCATCCTGAACGAAGGCAAAGGATCGCTCAAGTTAGCGCCGACTGTGTTATGTAAAAGAATGTCCGAGCCAGTCCCCAATGCCGTCGCCAGCGCGACCGAACTCGTCGTTCGTTTTGGAAACCAGGCGGTGCTCGATAAAGCGACGCTGACGATTCGGGAAGGGGAGCGTGTCGGTTTGGTTGGACGGAATGGATCAGGGAAGTCGACCTTTCTGCAAATCGCCGCAGGCGTGATGAAGCCGGATGCGGGCGAATACAATCAGCGGCGTGATCTGGTCACTGGCTACATGCCGCAGATGTTCGCGCTCGATGAAGCAGCGACGGTCCATGCGAATATTCTGTCGGGTGCGCAGGTGGTGCTCGACCTAATTGCGGAGTACGAAACTTTGCCGCCGGAAGGAGCGCGGAGCGGGATCGTGCTCGATAAAATTTCGCACTTCGATGGCTGGAATCTGGAGCATCGCTCGAAGAGTCTGATCACGAATTTGCATGCGCCGGATCCGGAGCGTGTCGTGTCGGAGTTATCGGGTGGCGAAAAACGGCGGGTGGCGCTTTGTCGTGCGTTGCTCGCGCGGCCGGACTTTTTGATCCTTGATGAGCCAACGAACCATCTCGATACCGGCTCTATTGAATGGCTCGAGGATTTTCTCGCGCGTTACAGCGGGACGTGTTTGTTCGTGACGCACGATCGTTATTTCCTCGACCGGATCGCGACTCGCGTGGTGGAGCTTTCGCGCGGGACGTTCTACAGCTACGACGGCAACTATACTGATTACCTTCTCGCGCGGGCGGAACGGGCGGCGGTGGAGGAGATGCAGGAACATAAGCGGCAGAAATTTCTCAAGCGCGAGCTGGAGTGGGTGCGGAAAGCGCCCCGGGCGCGTCGGACGAAGTCGGTTGATCGGGTGGAGCGTTACTTTGAGATGGCAGCGCAGGAAGCGCCGGAAGCGGAGCTCGATGTCGATTTGATTATTCCGCCGGCGCCGAAGCTGGCGAATCGCGTGATTGAGTTGCGCGATGTCGGAATGGAACTCGGCGGACGCGCTTTGTTCCGAAACGTTTCGCTTAATCTCGCGGCTGGTGAACGGCTGGGAATTGTCGGACGCAACGGACTCGGGAAATCGACCCTGCTCAAAATCATGCTGCAGCAATTGCAGCCGACGAGCGGGGAAGTGGAGATCGGGGCGCGAACGGAAATCAACTACGTCGATCAGAATCGCCTGTTGCTCGATGACGCGAAGACGGTCTGGGAAGAAGTGGGCGAGGGGATGGAATACGTGCGGCTCGGTGAGGAGAACATCACCCTCCGCGGATATTTGCGGCGCTTTCTTTTCACGGAGGAGCGGATCAACACCAAGATCAATCAGCTCAGCGGCGGGGAGCGGAGTCGCGTGTTACTGGCGAAGATTCTGAAGCGCGGTGGCAACGTGCTCATTCTCGACGAACCAACGAACGATCTCGATCTCGGCACGCTGCGGTTGCTGGAAGAAGCGCTGGTCGCGTTCGGCGGGAGCGTGATCGTGGTCAGCCACGATCGTTATTTTTTGAACCGCGTCTGCAGTTCGATCCTGGCGTTCGAGGATGAAGGTGCGTTGCGGTATTCGGTGGGGAATTATGATTACTACCTGGAGAAGCGTGAGGCCGTTGTAGCCGGGGTCGGTGACCCCGGCCGGGCAAAGCGTGAGCCCGTGCACAACTCAGCCGGGGTCAGCGACCCCGGCTACAACAAGAGCCGTCCACGAAAGTTGAAATGGAAAGAAGAGCGCGAGCTCGAAGGAATGGAAGCCGCAATCCTGGCGGCGGAAGACGAAGCCGCACGACTCGAAGCGCGGCTAGCCGATCCGGAATTTTTCCGATCGAACGCGGCGAATTTTCTGCAGTTCGAAGCGGAGCTGCGCGCGGCTCGCGATCAGGTAGCGCGTTTATATGCGCGCTGGCACGAGCTGGAAGTTTTGGCGAAAGACGCGCCGACTGCTCGTTAGGCGATTTTAGAAATCGACGCCGACCGACCATTCGAGCGAATGCTGGGTCACGCGGACCGAGCTGTTTGAGTATTCGCCATCAAGCAACACGCTTTGGCCGACACGCCGCGTCGCCGGCAGGGCCCAGAGCCAGGCGACATCGGTGTGATAACGACCGGTGCGGTAGCCGAGACCGGCGGAAAGTTTGTGTTCGAAAATGGCGGCGGTCAGCGGCGTCAAAGTCTCGGACGGCACGGCACTGCGAGCGTAACTGTAGCCGGCGCGCAAAGTAAAGTGATCGGTCGCCGCGTATTCGATTCCGCCGCGATAAACGAATTGATCACGCCAGCGCAACGGCGCGATATCGGTCATCGCATCAGACCCGACCACTCCGTTGATTGCGGCGTTGCTGCCGTTACTCAGGTCGATGACCAGCCGATCGAAGGCGCTGCTCCAGTTGATCCAATCAATCCCGCCGACAAGCCGTAATTGCGGAAGCGCCTGCCATTCGAAAGCCGCGGCGACGGCCTGCGGAATTTCCGTGTGGACTGCGGTGTCGTAATGGAAATTCGGATCGACCAGCGCGAAACCGCCGCCAAGCGCCTGCAGCTGCGCGCTGGCGTTGCCGGTCGCGCCGCCTTCGGAGTGGATTACCGTGGGTACGCGATAACTTAAGCCAAAGGTAAGCTTCGAGGTCGGGCGAAATTGCGTTCCGAAATTAGCGCCAACGCCGACACCGTCCGCGTGAAGATCAAGCAAGGTCTTGAATCCGCGCAGAACCGGCTGGCGCTGGAAAATGTAGGGCGCCTCGAGTTCGTTGTTGTTATAGACCGCGCCGACGCTGGCGCCGAGCGAGAACCAGCGGGAGACTTGCGCCGCGAGTCCGACGTTAGTGCGCAGCGCGATGATTTCGGAACGATGCCTTTGCTCACCGTAGCTGGTTGTTCCACCGAGACCGCCGGGCGCGTCATTGTATCGCCAGTCGGCCGCGGTCGTGATATCCGGCAGCACGCCGAAGCCGAGCGTGATCGGAAGATTGTGGCCGAGAGGAATGGCCAACGCCGCCGCCGGTAAGTATCCGGCCAGCTCGGTCATGTGGGCTGTCTCGGAATCGCGAGTAAATTTCGCGGAGACAAAGGTGCCACCGAGATCGAGCTCGAATTGAACTTTTGAAACGGCCCCGAGCGCGGCGGGATTTGAGTTCATCGCTGAGATGGCGCTGCCGTTTTGTGCGGCTTCGACGCCGCCGAGGGCGATGCTGCGCGCATCGGCGCCGTCACCGAATAGGCCAGCGGCAGAGAGCGGGGGGACGGTCGTGCCTAACGAGAGGCCGACAAAGACCGCGCAGAGGAAAAGTGAAAACGATTGCGCGCGTAACCGGTGCACGCGGCCTTACTCAGCAATGATTGAGCCGTTGTCCGGATGAGGGCGGCTGGAGTCATCGTCCCAACCCGGAAGCCGCAAGAGGAAAGTCGCGCCTTGACCGAGCACGCTCTGGCAAGCGATCGAGCCCGACATCGCCTCCGCTAATCGTTTCACGATTGAAAGCCCGAGACCCGTTGAACTCTCGCCGCCTGTGGGCCGCGCGCTCAATCGAACGAACTTGCCGAAGAGCTTGGTCTGATCCTCCTCGCTGAGCCCAGGGCCTTCATCCTGAACCGCAACCTGCACCGCGCCCCCCTGCACGGACGTTCCAATACGAACCGTCGTTTTGAATGGGGAATATTTGACTGCGTTGGAAATGAGATTGTCGAGGATTTGCACGGTGGTGCTTCGATCGGCGCTCGCCCAGATTTCTGATGTGGGTGCGACCGAGAGGACGATTTCTTTGCGTGTCGCGCTCAGTTGATTGTGCTCGAGGCTTTGCGCGACGAGCGCGTTGATTTCACAGCGTTCGATCTTGCAGCTGAAGCGGCCTTCTTCGACCGCGTTGGCGTCGAGCAGGTTGACGATCAGATCCCGCATGCGCGTTCCGGCAGCGTAAATGGAGCGAGAAACAAAAGGCACTTCCGCAGGATCGTGATTTTCATCCAAGATCTGCGCGTAAGTGATAATGGTGGTGAGCGGATTCTTCAGATCGTGCGAGGCGATGCCGAGGAACTCGGTTTTCTCGCGATTTAGAACGACGAGCTTCCCGTTCGACTCGACTAGCTTGCCGAGGGCATCCTGCATTTTGGTGAAAGCGCGCTCGCGGCCATCCTCGAAAATCATGCCGAGAGCAAAAAGGAATGCGATCAAGCCAATGTAGCCGGCGGAATTGACGAAGGAATGCCAGGCGGGGTCGTACGTCATCGGCACGGCGATGTCCTTGAGTTCCGCCGCCACGGCTGTTCCGCAGACGAGAAAACAGATCAGCACGAAAACGCGCGCTGATTCTTTGCCAGAAAGCAGCAACGCGCAGAGCGGCACGCTAGCCAGCCAAGCCACAGCGTGTCCCCGCAATCCGCCTTCCACCGCGCAGAGGGCGGTAAATCCCAGGGTCATGATCGCGGTGAGAAGATTGCCCGCGAGCTGCAGCCGCTTCGTCGCCCGCAGGACAAACGGCGTGCCCGCAAACCCGAGGCTGCAAACGAGGATAATGCCTGCACCCCAGTAATGTTCGATTGCGTAATCGAAGGCGGCGTAAACCACCCCGAAGAGGAAGCCGAGAAAACCGAAGCGGACGATTAACCGGGCGCGCCGAACAGACTCGGGGAGGGCGATCCATTCCTCCGTCAGAAAAACCTTGTCTATTCGCCTCGTGATTCGCAGCAACAGATCCACCGAACGAGTACGTTCTAGCGAATGGGCTGGACTCAGAAAAGCCTCGGACTGGATTAAGGTATTTGCGATCCTGACAGGGGAAGCACGTTGTGATCCCTACAAATTCGGGGAGGCGGACAAGCCTGAAAAAATTATGACTCGTTAGGCGAAATTCCCGCGATAGAAAAAGTAAAAGAGATCCCGGACCCCAGACTCGAAAGTTCCGATTCACAGCGGAAAATATTCTTGCGGCCTCAGTTTTCGTTCCTATATTGCGCGCTCCCCGCATCAGGTGTGTGAGGAATTCAGCACCGGCCTGAGCGGTTTTTTTGTCGCCCGAATCCTGAGATCGGGCGGCCTTTATTTTAACGACGATGCCCACTATCAATCAGCTCATTCGCAACGGACGAAAGAAAGTTTCGGTGAAATCAAAATCACCGGCGCTGAAAAATTGTCCGCAGCGCCGTGGCGTTTGCACGCAGGTCATGACACGGACGCCGAAGAAGCCGAACTCGGCTTTGCGTAAGGTGGCTAAGGTGCGCCTAACGAATGGTCAGGAGATCATCGCCTACATCCCGGGCGAGGGTCACAATCTCCAGGAGCACTCGATCGTGTTGGTGCGCGGGGGTCGTGTGAAGGATTTGCCGGGGGTGCGTTACCATATTGTTCGTGGAACGCTCGATAGCCTCGGGGTGGATGGACGGCGCCGGAGTCGCTCGAAGTACGGCGCGAAGCGTCCGAAGGCTGGCGCGGAAGCAGCCGCTGCGGCCGGTGGCAAGAAGAAGAAATAATTTTTAGTCTCTAATTAGTACGGAACCAGAATCACATGTCTCGTCGGCGGAAAGTCTACAAAAAAGAGGAGAAGCTCGACTCGCGTTACGGCAGCGTGGCGGTGGCGCGTTTGATCTCGACCGTGATGAAGCGCGGGAAGAAGTCCCTCGCCGAACGGATCGTCTATACTGCGATCGATAAATCGCGCGAAGGTTCCGATGCGGTCGATCCGCTCGAGGTAGTTAATAAGGCGCTGGAAAATGTGCGCCCGCGTTTGGAAGTGAAATCGCGCCGCGTCGGTGGCGCGACGTATCAGGTGCCGATGGAAGTGACGCCGGCGCGTCAGGTTTCGTTGGCCATGCGCTGGATCGTGACTTACGCGGACAATCGTCGCGGCATGCCGATGGCGGACGCGCTCGCTGCAGAGTTGAAGGACGCGGCAGCCGGGCAGGGCAACGCGATCAAGAAACGCGACGACACTCACAAGATGGCGCAGGCAAACCGCGCCTTTGCGCATTTCCGCTGGTAATAAAATTTCTCGAAGCGATGAATTACTCGTTAGGCCATTCAACACTTGAACGTGTCATCCTGAGCCGCGCAGACGGCGAAGGATCTCACGCTGGGCGTTTGGTTCACTTGGTTCCCGATAGCGTGATCCACCAGCCTGTGGGAGATCCTTCGGCACGCTTCGCCAGCCTCAGGATGACATGCCGCGCGGAGGACATGCGTTAATTTCGATGGCCACTGCAACTTTAGAAAAGCTCGTGACGACGAATCCGAATTCGCCGGACCGTAAGTTCCCGCTCGAAAAGACGCGGAACATCGGAATCGCCGCGCACATCGATGCGGGCAAGACGACGCTGACCGAGCGCATCCTTTTTTACACCGGCATGATCCACAAGATCGGTGAAGTGCATGAAGGGACCACCGTGACGGATTGGATGGAGCAGGAGCGCGAGCGCGGAATCACGATTACTTCGGCCGCGACGACCTGCGCCTGGATGCAGAAGACGGAGCCGGGCGTCTACAAAATGTTCGATGGTATTAAAATGCGCGTGAACATCATCGACACGCCGGGCCACGTCGATTTCACCGCGGAAGTTGAGCGTTCCTTGCGCGTTCTCGACGGTGCCATCGCAGTGTTCGATGCGGTCGCTGGTGTGCAGCCGCAATCGGAAACCGTTTGGCGTCAGGCCAACAAGTATCTCGTTCCGCGCATCGCGTTCATCAATAAGATGGATCGCGTCGGTGCGGACTTCGATGCGTCGATTGATTCGATGCACAAAAAGTTAGGGGCAAATGCCTGGCCGATTCTGATTCCGCTCGGCAAAGAAGATTATCTTAAGGGCCAGCTCGATGTCGTAAATCGCAAGGCCGTCTTCTATCTAGATGACGACTCGATGGGTTCGGTCTACGAAGTGCGGGACATTCCGGACGAGAACAAGGAGCAGGTTGAGAAGGCCTACGCGACTTTAGTTGAGCAGATCTCTAATATAGATGACGAGATCGCTGAGGCGGTGCTCGAAGAAAAAGAGATCACGCCGCAGATGCTGAAGGCGGGCATTCGTCGTCAGACGATTGCGAATAAATTTGTGCCGGTCGTCGGTGGCTCCGCTTTCAAGAACAAGGGCGTGCAGTATCTGGTCGATGCGGTAATCGATTATCTTCCAGGTCCGCTCGACATCCCGCCCGCGGTCGGAATGGAACCAGACACGCACGAGAAAATGGAGGCGCCGACGGACGACAACGGCAAATTCTGTTCGCTCGCCTTCAAACTTTGGAGCGATCCGTTCGTCGGGAAGCTCGTGTTCTTCCGCGTTTACTCTGGTTCGCTGAGCAAGGGCGACAACGTTTACAACCCGCGCACTAATAAGAGAGAGCGCATCTCGCGTTTGATCCAGATTCAGGCTGACAAGCGCGAAGACATCGACACCTGTTACTCGGGCGACATCGCGGCGATCGTCGGCATCAAGAACATCACGACAGGCGACACGCTTTGCGACGAAGATTTTCCTATCCTGCTCGAGCCGCCCTCGTTCCCTGATCCGGTTATCTCGATGGCGATCGAGCCGAAGACGAAACAGGACCAGGAAAAAATGGGCGTCGCGCTCCAGCGTTTGTCCGAGGAAGATCCAACTTTCAAAGTCTTCACGCACGAAGACACCGGCCAGACCATCATCGCCGGAATGGGCGAGCTCCATCTCGAGATCATTCGGGATCGCATGCTGCGCGAATTTAAGGTCGATGCGAACGCCGGAAAACCGCAGATCGCTTATCGTGAAACCATCACTTCGCCGGCGGATGGCGAAGGCAAGTTGATCAAGCAGTCGGGTGGTCGCGGTCAATACGGCCACGTCATCATCAAAGTGCAGCCTAACGAGCGCGGCAAAGGCATCACGGTTGAGAACAAGGTCGTCGGCGGAAATATTCCGAAGGAATACATCCCGGCCTGCAAGAAGGGCATCGAAG
>CAXSFN010000008.1:0-105492 GCA_964236815.1 uncultured Chthoniobacterales bacterium | reverse complement strand
GGATAATTTGATCGCGTGAGGATCGTCGTCACCGCGGGACCAACGCGCGAGCCGATCGATCCCGTTCGTTTCATCAGCAATCGTTCCTCCGGCAAAATGGGTTACGCGATCTCCGAAGCCGCGCTTGAGGCAGGCCATGAAGTGACTTTGATTTCAGGACCGAGCGCGCTTGTCCCGCCGGCGCAGGCGCACTTTCTTCAAATCACGACGAGCGACGAACTCTTCGACGCGGTTCATGAAGCGGCGCGAGATTGCGACCTGCTCGTGATGTGCGCAGCCGTCGCGGATTATAAACCGACAACACGCGCTACAGAAAAAATGGCGAAACAAACCGCTCCCTTCGCGCTGCAATTAATGCCGACGCGCGACATCCTCTCATCGCTATCGCACGACGATCGTAAATTTTTTGTGGTCGGTTTCGCTGCCGAAACCCATGACCTGCAGATGAGCGCGCAGCGAAAACTGATTTCGAAAAATTGCGATATGATGGTGGCCAATGACGTCAGTCGCGACGATTCGGGCATGGAAAGTGATCTAAATGAAGTCGTGATTTTCGCGCGTAATCACGAACCAAAAACGATTTCGCGCGCTTCAAAAAAAGTCGTCGCGCGTGAATTAATGAAAATAGTTTTCGAGATACGCGAAAAAAGTTTGACAAAAAAATCATGATGACTAGTTCACTCGTGACAGTGAACTTATTCACTATTGTTCACAACCACCGCATCTGCGGATTGAAAGGGGGGATATCCCATGCCAGCAAAGAAAAAGTCGGCCAAGAAAGCGCCTGCTAAGAAAAAGGCCGCCAAAAAATCCGGTAAGAAACGTTAGTCCGGATTGCTCATAGAAGAACATCCCCTACTCAGTTCTTCTGAAACGCAACTTAACCCGGGAGGAGGATTCATTTTCTCCTCCCGGTTTTTTTCCGCCTCACGCCTCGACCGCTGACTCATTCAACGATGCGGGCGGTGCCGAAGGCGTGAAAGTGTAGCTGCAAGTTCGAAAGACCATCTGTAATTCTCTCGCATGTCCGATTTTCTCGAAGTCGCAATCAAAGCCGCGCGCGCCGCCGGCCACCTCTTGCGCGAAAACTACGAGCATCCCTTGCGCGTCAATTCCTCCGAGGCGCACGACATCAAGCTTGAGATCGATGTGCAAACGCAGGACTTGATCACTGAAATTTTACTGAAGGAATTTCCCTCGCACGCACTTTTCGGCGAAGAAGGAATCGTCGGCGATCAAAGCGCGAAATATCAATGGGTGGTCGATCCGATCGACGGGACGGTGAATTATTTTTACGGCATCCCGCATTTTTGCGTCTCCATTGCACTGCGCGAAAACGAGGAAATCATCCTGGGCGTGATTCACGATCCGATCCGCGATGAAACGTGGACGGTGCGAAAAGGCGAGAAGCCGTTACTGAATGGCCGGGCCTTTCGCGTCAGCACGCGCACGAAGTTAGGCGAGGCAGTCATCTCGGTCGGCCTTTCAAAATCGGTCGCGACGATCAATGCCGGCATGCCACTTCTGCAGGACATGGTGCATCGCGTGCGCAAATGCCGGTTGCTCGGGAGCGCCGCGCTCGACATGGCCTATGTCGCCTGCGGACGTTTCGATGCCTACATCGAGCAAGGAATCAGTCTTTGGGATGTGGCCGCTGGTGTGATTTTAATCGAGAGCGCCGGGGGCAAGGTGGACATGCGCCCGCGGCCCGACATGAAGGACAAATACAGTGTCGTCGCTTCGAACGGCGTGCTGGATCTCGGACTGCCCGCATGACGAGATGCGGCATTGGTTACGACGCGCACCGACTGGTCGCGGGACGAAAGCTTATCCTCGGCGGCGTTCAGCTCGATCACTCGTTAGGCCTGGAAGGTCATTCGGACGCCGATGTGCTCTGCCACGCGATCGCAGATGCTTTGCTTGGCGCGATCGGCGAAGGCGACATTGGCCATCACTTTCCGAACACGGATGAAAATATTCGCGGCATCAGCAGCATCGAAATTCTCGCGCGCGTCCGCGAAGTCTTAGCGGCAAAGAAAGCGCGCGCGATCAATGTGGATGCAACCTTGATTGCCGAAGCCCCGAAAATCGCGCCTCACATTTCGAAGATGCGCGAGCAAATTGCCAAAGCGCTGCAAGTCGACCCGACAAGAGTCAGCATCAAAGCGACGACGAACGAAGGGCTCGGCACGATCGGCCGCGGCGAAGGAATGGCGGCGATGGCGGTGGCGAGCGTCGAGCAGGATTAGATGCCGATACGTTTCTTCAACACTTACTCGCGAGCGCTGGAGGAATTCCATCCGCGCGAGGAAACGGGACGCAAGGTGAAGATGTACACCTGCGGTCCGACCGTTTACAGTTTTGCGCACATCGGAAATTTCCGCGCCTATCTCTTCGAGGATTTATTGCAGCGCCATCTGGAATTGCGCGGCTACGAAGTCGAAAGGGTGATGAATCTCACCGACGTGGACGACAAAACTATCCGCGGTTGTCAACAAGCGGGCGTGCCGCTAGCCGAGTTCACCCAGCAATTCAAAGACGCTTTTTTTGCCGATCTCGAGACCTTGCGAATCAAACGCGCGCAAGATTATCCCGCCGCGACCGAGCAGCGGTACATCGACGCGATGATTGCGATGATCGAAAAGTTGATCGCGCGCGATCTGGCATATCAGGCCGATGACAAATCCGTTTATTACCGGATCAAAAATTTTCCGCGTTACGGCGCGCTGGCGCACTTCAACCTCGACGAACTTCAATCGACCGGCCGGGTGAAGAACGACGAATACGACAAAGAACACGTCGGCGATTT
This sequence comes from uncultured Chthoniobacterales bacterium, assembly GCA_964236815.1. Taxonomy (GTDB): domain Bacteria; phylum Verrucomicrobiota; class Verrucomicrobiia; order Chthoniobacterales; family UBA10450; genus JACCTI01. The sequence continues at coordinate 102,683 of CAXSFN010000008.1, read as the reverse complement.
CGCGCTCTGGAAAGCATGGGATGAAGCAGACGGGGCAGTTCGATGGGAAAGTCCGTGGGGAGCGGGCCGGCCGGGCTGGCACATCGAGTGTAGCGCGATGTCCACGCAACTACTCGGCGATCAGCTCGATATTCACTGCGGCGGCGTGGACAATATTTTCCCGCATCACGAAGCGGAGATCGCGCAGACGGAAGGTGTCACGGGGAAACAATTCGTGCGCTACTGGCTGCACTGCGCGCATCTCTTGGTTGATGGACAGAAAATGTCCAAGTCGCTCGGGAATTTTTATACGCTGCGCGACGTGCTCGCGAAGGGTTACACCGGCCGCGAGGTGCGCTACGCGCTGCTCCGGGTCCATTATCGCGCGCAATTGAACTTCACTTGGGAAGGAATGGAGGAGGCGCGCCAGTCGTTAGGCCGGATCGATGGTTGGTTGGAACGGCTGCGCGGGATGGCGGGGGAGAATGGCGAAGAGCGACCGGAAACATTTGAAGAAGCGCTGGATGACGATCTGAATATTTCGGCGGCGCTCGGGTTCCTTTTCGAAACGATTCGCGAGACCAACCGCGCGCTCGATTCCGGATCTCTTACTGAAGCGGAAGCGAGAGGCTGGCTTGATTGGTGGAAACGAATCGACAGCGTCCTCGGTTTGAGCGGGAGGGAAAGCGAAGTGCCGGCGGAAGTCGCACACCTCAGTGCGGAACGCGCGCAGGCCAGACTTGCAAAGGACTGGCGGAGAAGTGATGAATTGCGCGATCAGATCGCAGCGCTCGGTTGGGAAGTTCGTGATGGGAAAGACGAGCAGAAAATTACGCGGCGCGGCGGTTGATCGTTAGCCGATGTTTTCGTCCGACGAATTCCTCACTCTCGAACACACGGCGCATCCGAAACTTTTCGAGCGCGAGAAATACGTCTGGGACGCGCTCAAACAAATCACGAGCTATCTGCAGTTCCGCCTCAAGCCGCAGGTGCTCGGCGATCTGGTCGGTAAGCCATTTATCAGCGACGCAGTTTTTATCGGCGCTGGCACGGTGGTCGAACAGGGCGCATTCTTAAAAGGGCCGGCCTGGATCGGCCAGAATTGCCACATCCGCAGTGGATGTTATGTGCGCGAGAACGTGATCGCGGGCGATGGAGTGGTGATGGGCAACTCCTGCGAATTTAAAAACTGCATCCTCTTCGACGAAGTGCAGGTCCCGCATTTCAATTACGTAGGCGATTCCATTCTCGGCTACCGCGCCCATCTTGGCGCGGGCGTGATTTTATCGAACGTGAAACTCGATCATCGCGAGATTCACGTCATCGCGAGCGACGGCAACATCGCGACCGGCTTGAAAAAATTCGGGGCTGTCATCGGCGATCGCAGCGAGGTCGGCTGCAACGCTGTGATCAATCCCGGCTCGATCGTGGGACGCGATTGTCTGATCTATCCCGGCGCGAATTTCCGCGGCGTGCTCTCCGCATCAAGCATCGTGAAGATTCGCCAGAACGTGCAGATCTTGACCCGGCGGGCGCCGGCCGAGCCTAACGAGTGATCTTTATTCCGAAGCGAACGGCGGCTTGGTCTTGAGCCAGCCGAAATCGTATAGTGAGCGCGCAAACCAGGCAGTTGATTTCGCGGGAAAAATATCGTTGGCCCGTTTGAGCCAATTTTTCGCATCTCGATCCGCACCATGCGCGAAGGCCCAAGCGGACTGCGCATAATAATATGCAGCGCTCTCGGTCGGGAAGGTGATTTGCCCCAGGGCTTGTTGCGCGTGTTCTTCATCTTTCGACCCGAGATAGGTGAAAAAAATCGCAAAACGCAGCCGCTCGTTTGTCGTCTGGATGTTCGTCTCGGTGAGCGCGGCTTTATAAGCGGCACGTGCGTCTTCCCATTTCTTCTGACGCGCAAACGCATCTCCGGAATGGAGACGCGCGTAATTAAGCGGCTCCATTCCTCCTGCCTTTTCGAAGAGCTGCGAAGCCTCGTCCAGCTTGCCCTGCTCCATTAAAATGCAGCCGCGCAGGTCGAGCGTTCGTCCGTCGCTTTGGCCGCGCTTTTCGGCATCGGCGAGGAGATTCGAAGCAGAGTCGAGCTTGCCGTTATGAAATTCGCGCCGCGCCGTTTCGAGGAAATCGAAACCAACAACGTTTTGTTCCGCGGAAGCGATCGCGACGGTCAGGAAAATTGTAGCGAGAAGAGGACGCATCTTGGGGGAAGCTTCGATCTTACACTTTCACTTACTTCTTCGCCGGAAGCAGAGGGTATGTGCAAGTCAAAGTGTCAGAACAAGGCTTTGCTCGTTAGGGTAAAATCGGAATCCGGATGGGCAGGGATTCGAACCCTGGTTGCCTTGCGGCAAACACGCTTTCCAGGCGTGCGCATTAGACCACTCTGCCACCCATCCTAATGGTGCCGCCCAGTGTCGGCAGCGAGGAGAAGAGGGTCAAGCGAGAGGTCTGCCAGACGATCCCCGCAACGGTTCCTTATCTAACGGGTGTCGTGACCGCCGCCGCGCTGGGCAAATGTTGCATGCAATATTCCTCGCCATCACGCGCGACGCGGAATTCCAAACTCGGATCACTTAATTCGGTTGCACCACAATTTGCACAAGAATGCAGCGGTTCGCCTTCCGAGCGCGTTTGCACTTCAAAGCGCTTCCGCCGGCCGGAAACTTCCTGGCGATGACGCACACGCGCAAAAATCTCCGGCCCGAAAAAAATGAAGTAGTTCGCAAACGCCGCAAGCAACGCCATGCGGTATGAGTTCGGCGAGCTGGCGAATCCAAAAACGAGTAACGCAGCTGAAATCCAGGCCAGCCATTTAATCTTCATCGGCAGGACGAAGAGGACGTAAATGATTTCGTCCGGATAGAACCAGGCGAAGGCAAAAAAGAGCGACGAGGCCAGCATCGTGTTCGAGAACTGCGCGCCGAAGAGAAAGGCAGCCACGGTCGTCCCGAGCATGCCGACGAGGAAATAAAGGGTGAGACGGAACGCGCCCCAGGCGGGCTCGAGGCGCTCGCCGATATACCAGAGAAACCAAAGCGCCATCACCACCCAGAGTGGTTGTAGGACCGCCCCGGGCTGCGCGATGGAGCGCGGAATAAAAAGATACGTCACCAAGCGCCAGACTTCGCCCTGACGAATGCGCGCCGGGTTGAGGTCGAGCATGGAAAGAAATTCCTGATTGATGAAGGTCAGGACGTAAACCAGCGCAGTGAAAGCGACGACGATACGAATCAATCCGGGGACAGCGAGGAAGCCGAGCCGGCGCTCGAGTTTATCAAGCAGAGTCATCGTTTAAAATCGTAAGCGCAGCGCGCGATGGTTGTTTGAGGGCGGGCGTCGCCGTTGATTCCAGGGAAACGAGCAGGGCGACGCCGCTTCGATGATGGCCAAGCCCTACCGCGTCGCAGTCCTGCGGAAAGGCTGACCGCCTTCTAAAATTTAAAGGCAAAGAAAACCGCGGCTACGATGAAGGCGTAGGAAACGCAGATGTTCCATTTCATGGGCGAGCGAAAAAGAGCGTAGGCGACCACGGTGAAGACGACGAGCGTGATACATTCCTGCAGGACTTTCAGCTGCGGCACGCTCCACTCGGTCGAGCCGATACGGTTGGCCGGGACTTGAAAGATATATTCGACAAGCGCCAAGGCCCAGCTGACCAGGATGACGAGCCAGAGCGCGCGATCCTTAAATTTCAAGTGTCCGTACCAGGCTAGATTCATGAAGATGTTCGAGATGACGAGGAGGACAATGGTTTTCATTCGTTAGGCATTTCGGACGACCGGGCGGCGGTTTCATTGACGTTACACGACGCGCCCCATAGCTTCAGATTCGTGAACGAGACCGCCTCGAAATCTACTCCTCTCTACGAGGAGCATCGAAAATTGGGCGCGAAGATCGTGCCGTTCGGCGGCTGGCTCATGCCGGTGCAATACACCAGCATTAGCGAGGAACATCAGGCGGTGCGAAACGACGTGGGCGTCTTCGACATTTCGCACATGGGCCAACTAACGGCCTCGAGTGCGAAGACCGCGCAGTGGCTCAATCGGATGCTGACAAACAATATCGAGAAGCTCGAAGTCGGCACCGGCCAATACACTTTTCTGTTAAACGAACGCGGCGGAATCATTGATGACCTGATTGTTTACCGCACAGGCCCGGAGGAATTTTTGCTGGTGGTGAATGCTTCGCGCACAGAAGAAGATTTTGCCTGGCTGCAGCAGCATCTCGATGACGGCATTCGATTCGAGAATCGCAGCGCAGAACGCGCGGGACTGGCGGTGCAAGGACCCAAAGTGGTGAAACTCTTTCAGGAATTTCTTGGGCCCGAAAGACCCTTGCCAGCGCGGAACGAGATCAGCGAATTCGACTGGGAAGGAACGAAGCTGACCATCGCGCGCACCGGTTACACCGGGGAAGATGGGGTGGAGGTTTTCTTCCCGGCAACGGACGCGTCCAAAGTTTGGAACGGGCTGCTCGAAAAAGGTCTCTCGTTAGGCATTAAACCTTGCGGCCTTGGGGCGCGCGACACCCTGCGACTGGAGATGTGTTATCCGCTAAACGGATCGGATTTGACCCCAGACCATAATCCAATCGAAGCAGGGCTCGGGTTTTTCGTGGACTTGAGCAAGGAAGATTTCGTGGGGCGCGATGTCTTGAAGGCGGCGAAAGAGAACGGCAGCCCGCGCAAGCTCGTTCCTTTCAAGATGAAGGGGAAAGGACCGCCGCCCCGTCCGCATTACGCGGTCTGGCGCGAGGACGAGAAACTTGGCGAAGTGAACAGCGGCACGCTTTCGCCGAGTTTGAATCAAGGCATCGGCATGGCTTACGTGCCGACTGCGCACGCTAAGATCGGAACCGAGCTCGAAATCGAAATTCGCGGCCAGAAATTTCCTGCTGTCATCGAAAAGAAACCACTCTACAAAAAGGCATGAGCAACGTTCCTGACGATCTTCGTTACACCGAATCACACGAATGGGTCCGCGTGGAAGGCGACAAGGCGCGCGTCGGCATTACCGATCACGCACAGGCTGAGCTGACGGATGTGGTTTACGTCGAGCTGCCAAAAATCGGGACGCAGGTGGAAGCGCGCGGACAGATTGCGGTGGTCGAGTCAGTGAAAGCGGCCAGCGACATTTACGCGCCGATGAAAGGGGAAGTGGTCGAAGCGAATGAAGCGCTCTCGGCTAATCCCGCGCTGGTTAATACCGATCCGTTCGGTGAAGGATGGATTTTTGTTTTGAAAATGGCCGCGCCTGACGATGCGAAGCAGCTGAAAGACGCAGCCGCTTACAAGCAGGCGATCGGATAACGCTCGCGGCCTCCGGTCGCTTTCGAAGTGCGCACGCTGGTTTCGGTATTTGCTCCGAGCGTATTTTCACGCGACTCGAAAGTTCGTCTTCGCAAAATGCGAAGACCAGCACGCTGCAAGCGTGCGCTCCCCGGAATGCTAAGACGCTGAGGAAGGTGCTCGTTAGACCGCGACGCGATCCAACTCGGGTGCGGGAGAAAGAATCTCCGCGACGCAGCGAACGAAATCCTCGATGCGAACCGGGTTCGCGAGGAAGCTGTAACCACTCAGAATTCCGCCCGAGATCACTCCCTCTTGCGAGGATGCATTCACGCTCAAAAAGACGACCGGTGTATTGCTAAATGCCGGATCGGCCTGCAGCTCACGCGCTGCGGCGCCGGCGGCTGGATGGGACATGTCGATATCGAACAGGATCAAATCCGGCTGAAAGAAACGCGCCGTGTTCATGGCCCGCCGGTAATCCTGCTCGTCCTTGATCGAATATTTGCCGGTCTCTTCGAGGGCCCGCCTAACGAGTGCTGCGGTGCGAGGTTCGTAATCGACCAGTAATATTTTCTTGATAAAGATCATCGCGCGCATGCTTTTTCCAAGCAGCGCCTATGCCATCCCTCAAACGAGCGACGTGACGGTGTTAATGGTGAGGGCGAGAATGAGGGTGTTGAAGCCGAAGGAAAGAATGCCGTGCACCAGGACAAGACGGCGCAAAGGGCGCGCCGTCACCTGCACATCGGAGACCTGAAATGTCATCCCGATGACAAAGGAAAAGTAAGCGAAGTCAACGTAGTCCGGCTTCTCTTCGCCTGGAAAATCAAGACCGCCGGCCGGTTTCTCCGAGCCTTCGGCGTCGCCGTAGAAGGTGTGTGCGTAGTGCAAACCGAAGACGGTGTGCACTAGTGCCCACGACGAAAGCACCGCCAGCAGCGTGAGCGCGACGTGCGCAGCCACGTGCGATTGCGGGCTGTTCTTGTCGTTGTGCAAGAGAAAGACGACGGCGAGCAACGCTGCGCATGCGATTAGAACAACGAAAAGCGTCATTCCCGGCCCGGCCACGTCTTGTTGTTGCACGCGTTTGCGAATCTCCTGGCGCGGCGTGGTCGTAATCGCGGCCCAGGCCAATACGACCGAAGAAACGGCGAACGCGTCCCATCCTGCAATGAGCTGCGTAGAAATTTGGACATGCCCGATTAGCGCCAATCCTGCGATTACGCCGAGCGCGATCGAGATCAGCAAACGCACTCCTGCGCTTAGATCGGCAATACGTTCCGCAATGCTTCCCATGTGGGTCAGTTAATGGCCCGCGGAGGAATTCTCGCAAGCGAGATGTGAGGCCGTGTGGCGTGCCTCAGGTTATGTTTGCTGAACGCAACGAGAGTTCCGTCGCGATGGGAAACCGCAACCCTCGTTAGGCAAAAATGCCGAGATTCGGGTGCGCGAAACGTCCGATGTTTGGCAGCACCGTCGTCAGATCCGATGAGCTGACGCCAAACCATGAGGCGAGCGAACTGGAAAACTCATCCACCGACGTGGTCGGAATCCAGCGGCCCTGGCCGGTGTCGTCCGGACCGTTCACGGCCAGCGTCGGGAACGTGCCGAACATGCGCCCGCCCTGAACCGCGCCGCCCAGAACAAATTGATGACTGCCCCAGCCGTGATCGGAACCGGAACCGTTCGTCGGAAAAGTGCGGCCGAAATCTGAAGCGGTAAACGTCGTGACCTGCTGCGCCACTCCGAGTTCATTCGTTGCGCTGTAAAATGCATTCAAGGCCTGACTCAGCTCCGTGAGCAAACTTGCCTGGCCCGCAAGTTGATCGCCATGCGTGTCGTAGCCGCCGACCGAACAAAAGAAAATCTGGCGACGCATCCCGAGGTTGTCCCGGGCCGCGATCAGTTTCGCGACCATGTTCAATTGCTGGGCGAGACTCGAGGCGGGAAACGGAGTTTGGATTGCAGGAATTCCCGCGAGCGCTGACGTGAGCAGATCGTTCTCCGCGATCGAGCGGCTGACGGTGTCCGCATAGGCCTGTTGGAAAAGATTATTTTGCGGCAGCGCGAGAAGATCCTTGAAGGCTTTCAACCGCACATTTGCATTCGCGCTCCCGTCGAAACCGGTCAGGCCGACACTGCCGCTGGGCGAAACGGAATAAGGCAGAACAATATTCCCGACCTCGAAAGTGTTCGTGCCGGCGATGGAGATGGAGAGCGAAACTTTCGAGCTGCCGTTGAGCGATTGCAGGACATCGGCCATGCGGCCACCCCAACCGGTCTTGGAAATCTGGTCCGGCACCGAAGTCTGCCACTGCACAGATTGATCCGCGTGCGAAAAGAGCTGCGGCGGAACGGCGGCGCCGCCGGCAAGATATTGCGCGCGTGTTACCGGCGCGACGAGCGTGCCGACGTTTGCGACTACGCCGAGATGTCCCTGGTTAAAGAGCGACTGCAACTCCGGCACATTCGGATGGAGCGCAAAATCGCGTCCATCGCCATTCGCGAAAGTGAGCGGCAGAAGCGAATCCTTTGGCAGCGCCAGAACGCCGCGCGCGGCCGCGTAGGAATTATAACCGTCGGTGTCGTGCTGAATGATGACGTTGTTGGCGTCATTGCCCCCGAAAAGGAAAAGACAAATCAGCGCTTTGTAATCGCCGCTCGCGTCCGGGACGGTGGCGGCGCTCAAAAGGCGCAGATCCAAAATAGTGTTGAGCAATCCAGAAGTGGTAAGCGCCGCGCAGGCGGCCTGGCGGATAAATGCGCGACGAGTCGGTGCGTACATAATTTAGCGTTCGATCGCGAACTCAGGAGAATTGATCACGAGATAAATGGCGGTTCGCGCGCGCTCGGTCGGATTGTTCGCGGGAATTTGTCCGACCGCGTTAATCACGATGTTGCGCATCGAGCTCGACATCGTGCCGGCGAGCAAAAGCGAGTTGAGGTGATCGACCAGATTAGCGGGATTGGCGGCAAGCGTGATCTCGCCAGAGAGGTTGAGCGTAACCTTGTCCGACGCTGGACCGACGTAACCATAAACGGCGTTGCGCAGAAAATTCGCCGTGGTTACGACGGTGGTTTCGGTGGTGATCTCAAACTCCGGGCTGCGCAGGCCGGCGGCTGCAATCGCGCCTGGCGATTCGTAATCCGGCGAGAAGAAGTTAAAGACGGTGGGCGAAGACATGGCCTGTTCGTCGAAAGCGGCGTAGGCGCCGCGAACGGAGAAGTTTCCACTGGGGGAAGAAGCACCGAAGGCGCGCAAGAGACTCGTTAGGCGTAGGAGTGGCTCGCGTTGTTTCCCGGCGCCCTGCTCGAGATGCGCGTTTCCACGCGCGTCGTAATCCATCAGAATGGCGCGCACCACCGCTCGCAAATCACCGCGGACGCCGCTGCCGTTGTTATTAAATACTGACGCGACTCGATAAACGTAACCGGGACTCGGGTTACTCGTGACCAGACGCTGGATCAATTGCCGGCAAATGAATGGCCCAACGTTCGGGTGATTGAAAATCGTATCGAGCGTTCCTTTCAAATCCTGCGCGGCAGTTTGACCGGCCGGCAAGACGACGCCGTTCAAAATCGTTTTGGCATTCACGTCGTGATGACTTGCGACGTTCACCATCGGATCGCGCCAATCTTGTTTTCCCGCGCCCGGGAAGAAAACGGGCGTGCCGGTTTGGTAGTAGGTCCAACCGGTAAAAGCCGCCGCGATTCCGAGAACCGCATCCTGGCTGTAGGTCGCGATCGGGAAGCCGTCAGCGCCGAGGGTAAGGCTGCCGTCGAGATTCAAATCGTAAAGCCCGATGGAAAAAAGCTGCATGATTTCGCGGGCGTAGTTCTCGTTAGGCAAAGTCCCTTTGCTCGCGTTGCCCTTGTCGTTCTGCAGCATGTTCAAGTAGGCGCCCATTCCGGGATTGAGCGTGATGTCCTCGAGCAGTTGCCGGTAATTTCCGAACGCGTCCTTCACCAACACGTCGTAATAAGCGGGCAAAGCAAAAGGCTTGTTGCCGAGGCCAGCGCTGTTGAGCGAGACGACAAGGATTTCGCTCAAGGCGAACGCGACCCGCTGCCGCAATTGATCAGAGCCAGCGATCGATCGGGTGAACCAGGCGTCGTTCGTCATCGTCTGCGTCGGCTGGTTAGGCGTGGCGCTCGGGGAAGGCGATGGAGCTGGCAAAGCGGCGACTGCGGCATCGACGAATGCGAGATGCGAAGAAATAGGCGCAGCGAATTGCTCGTTCAGAAATCCGTCGAAGCCCTGGCTTTGCACTTTGGTGATGAGAGCGTCCGCCGCGCCGAAGGTTGATTGCGAAAGGAAACGCGCCGCATCGGTCGGCGAAGGCGTGCCGGAAGCGAGTGGCGGCGCGGGAGTGGGCACCGGCGCGACCTGGCCGGCGGTCGATAAATTGAAGGAGCCGCTCAGCTCGCCCGCGGGATGCCCGGAAGTTTGAATGAGAAACGTGAGCTGGCCGTTTTTAATCGCGGCTACGATATCGGCGACGGTGTAAGTGCCGCGCGGTTTGAAAATCCAGATGTAAGAACCATCGGGCTGCGGCAACGCCGTCGAGATGTCGTACAACAATTGACCGCCCGTGCCATAAATCCCGATTCCGCTGATCGGTGAGGAAAGATTCGAGTATTGGAAATTAACCACCGCGGAAAGTTCCGTATCAGCCAGACGAAGCGATGAAGTCCCGGAGCCCCCGGAAGCGATTCCCGTTTCCGGCCGCAACTGCGCGAGATAGAGGGTCGAACCATCCGCCTGCGGCGGCTGATCGAGATCATACATTTCGAGCAACGCCACGCCGCTGGTGCTGCGCGCTCCGCGGATGATGGCGGTGTAGGCGCCGGGCGCGAGAGACGCGATCAAGGCCGGTTCGCGATCGTCCGACGGAGCGAACGTGCTGGCGTTAAGCTCCGCTTCCTGCGTGCTGCGCCAATTATCGTTCTGCGCCATGAGCGCGCCGTTCCCGTCATGAAGTTCGAGCGTGGGATCGGTGAGACTACCGGGAATGAGAATGCCGTTCAGATAAAGCGAGGGACCGCGCACCCGCATAATCATTTTCTTCGGCACGTCGCCGCGGACGATGAATCCACCGATCATCACGTTGTCGCCGGTGAGAACGTTTCCGCGCGTGGAAAGATTTGCGAAACGCGAAGAGGCATCGGCATTGTCGAGATCGTAAAGCTCGACCAGGCCGACGCCGGTGGTGTTGTTGACTCCGCGCACGATGGCGGTGTATGCGCCGGGAGCGAGAGTGGCGATGATGGCAGACTCGGAGTCGTTCGTGGGCGCGAGACCGGAGGCGATTATCTCGTTCTGCTGCGTGGCGCGCCAGTTGTCGTCCGACGAAATCAAACGGCCGGAGGCGTCGTGCAATTCGAGGAAGGGATCGCTCAGCGCGCCGGCCAACGGAAGGGAAGGCCCAAGCGCACGCACGATAACTTTCTTCTGTCCGCTTCCGGTAATGATGAAGCCGGCGATGAGGACGTTGTCACCCGTCTGCACCACCATGCGGGTGGAAAGATTGACCGCGCTCGAAACCGACTGCGCGAACGCGGAAGGCCCAAAGCTTAACGAGGAAAGGGCAATGCCTAACGAGAGAAAGAAATGCCTAACCAGTGCTTTTGTTTGGGAGCGCAACGGTGATCTAACAACCGGTTTTTGAGAAAGTCGCGGATTGTTCTCACCCGTCGCCATGCTTAACTTGCAACCAATGTCATCCCCAGCTGCGAAGAAACCCAGCCCGGAGTTGAACTTCGAAGCCGCAATGGACCGATTGGAAGCGATTGTAGAAGAAATGGAGTCAGGCAAAATGCAGTTGGAAGGATTAATTGTGCGCTACGAGGAAGGCATGAAGCTGGTCAAGACCTGCCAGGAGAGGCTGGCCAGCGCGGAACAACGAATCGAAATCATCACTCGAAGTCACGCCGGCAAACCGGTGGTCCAGTCTTTTGAAGCAACTTCAGAGCCGCAGCCGCGCCCGATTCTTGCGGAGAAAAAACAAAATGACGAAGTCAGACTCTTCTAACGCCGCACCGGGTGCGCATCTCTTAAAAGGGATTCATTCGCCGGCCGACATCAAGGCGCTGCACGAAAATGACCTGCCGCAGCTTGCGCAGGAAGTGCGGGAGGAATTGATCAGCGTCCTCTCGAGAACCGGCGGGCATCTCGGACCAAATCTTGGGGTGGTGGAATTGACCATCGCTCTTCATCGCGTCTTCGAAACGCCGAAGGACAAGTTCGTCTTCGACGTGAGCCATCAAGGCTACGTGCACAAAATGTTTACCGGGCGGCTCGATCGCATCGGCACGATGCGCCAATACGAAGGACTAAATGGATTCCTCCTCCGCACGGAAAGCGAACACGATTCTTACGGAGCGGGCCACGCGGGCACCGCTATTTCCGCCGGTCTCGGCATGGCGGTGGGCCGCGATCTTCGCGGCACAAATGAAGACGTGGTTGTGGTCGCAGGCGATGCCGCCTTCACCTGTGGTATCAGCTACGAGGCGCTCAACAATGCGAAATCGCAGACGAAACGTTTCATCGTTGTCCTGAACGATAACGAATGGTCGATCGCGAAAAATGTCGGAGCGATCGCTTCCTATTTAAACAACATCGTCGCAAATCCGACCTACGCGGGATTGCATGATAAAGCGCGACGCTTCGTCGAGGCGATCGCAGGGAAAACTGCGGTGCATCTCGCGCATAAGCTCGAGGAAGGGGTGAAAAATCTTCTCGTCCCAAGCGTGATCTTCGAAGAGCTCGGCATGCGTTATTACGGGCCGATCGATGGCCATGATATTCCACTGCTTATTCGGACTTTCGAATTTTTGAAAACTCAGGACGAGCCTGTCTTGCTTCACATTCTGACAAAAAAAGGCAAAGGCTACGAACCAGCGATCGCGAAGCCGGACAAGTTTCACGGGCTCGGCAAATACAAGGTCGAGAGCGGTGAAACCGCGGCCAGCCCAACCCCGACCTATTCGGAGTACATGGGCCAGACGCTGGCGAAATTCGCCGATTCCAACCAGAAGATCGTCGCAATTACCGCAGCGATGCCGAGTGGAACTGGTCTCGGCATTTTCCAGGCTCAACATCCGACGCGCTACTTCGATGTCGGTATTGCCGAAGAACACGCCGCGCTCTTCGCCTGCGGGATGGCGACGCAAGGGTTGAAGCCCTTTCTCACCATTTATTCAACGTTCATGCAACGCGCCTACGACATGATTATTCATGACATCGCGCTGCAGAATTTGAATGTGGCCCTCTGCATGGATCGCGCCGGTTTGAGCGGCGATGACGGTCCAACGCACCATGGTTTGTTCGATATCGGGTATCTGCGTCACATCCCTAACATCGTGCATATGCAGCCGAAGGATGAGGACGAATTCATCGACATGCTCTGGACGATGGCGAATTACAACTCGGGGCCGATCGCAATTCGCTATCCGCGCGGCATCGGCACGGGTGCGCAGCCAAAGCCTGCGCCGAAGCTGCTCGAGATCGGTAAAGCCGAAGTGGTGCAACACGGACGCGATGTCGCGATTTTCGGACTCGGAAATATGTTCGAAGTCGCGGCCGAAGCAGCGCGCATCCTGGAAGAGCAAGGCATTTCCGTCGCGCTGATCAACCCGCGTTGGATCAAGCCGCTCGACACCGGGACGCTCGAGTTTTTCGCGCGCAGTGTGCAGGTCGTGGCCACCTTGGAAGACCATGTCCTCCATAATGGTTTCGGTTGCGCGGCGATGGAGCATCTGCACACCCAGATGATTCACACTCCTGTCGTTCGGATTGGCTGGCCCGATCAATTCATCGAGCACGGCACCATCCCGATTTTGCGCAAGAAGCACGGTCTTACCGCCACCGCCCTAGTGGAAAAGATTTTGCCGCTCCTGACGCGGAGAGGTCACGCTCGCCCGAGCGCGGCTTAGCTATTAGTAAGACGTCCCGATGGCGTTTCGCTTAAGCCGACGCGCGAGCCCGGCCTTCGTTCTCCTGCTCTTTTTCGCTTCGGGATTTTCGGCGCTGCTCTACCAGACCATTTGGCAACGGATGCTCGGGTTCTTTTCCGGGGTCGATGTCTATTCGGTGACCATCACGGTAGCCGCATTTATGGCGGGACTGGGTTGCGGGAGCTTGGCAGGCGGGCATTTGGCCGATCGTTTATCTGCGAAACATCGCCTCCTCTTCTTCGGTGCGGCCGAGACGGTGATCACACTCTTCGCGCTCTGCAGCAAGTGGTTCTATTACGATCTGCTCTATGTGAAATGGAGTGTGCTGTCCGCTTCGCCCACGTTCCTGCCGATGATTCTTTTCGTCAGCTTGCTCATACCGACCTTTTGCATGGGCCTGACCCTGCCGATCCTGGCGAAAGCATTCACCGCTAGAATTGAAACTGCCTCGGCCGTCGTCGGATTTCTCTATGCCGCCAATACACTGGGCGCAGCTGTAGGAGCATTGCTGACGCCCTGGGTGCTGCTTCGTCATTTTGCTTTTCCGGAAATTCTGCGCCTGGGCGCTTGCTTGAATGCGCTCTGCGCGATCGGAGCGGTGCTGCTTTGGTGGGGCTTGGGCCCGGAGAGAGCGGCCGATGATTCGACGGTGACCTTTCCAGAGGCGCGGCGAACGGAAGCTGGACAGTTATCGGCGCGCGTCTGGATGCTGATCTACGCGCTTTCGGGATTCATCGCTCTCGCTTTGGAGATTGTTTGGTTCCGCCTTCTGGGCGTGCTGCAAAAATCGACCTCTTTCACCTTCCCGACTCTGCTCGCTGTTTACCTCGGTGGATTGGCTCTCGGCGTCACCATCGGCATTCCCTTGGCGAAACGAATTCGTCGTCCGGCGGTGACATTTCTTGGCCTGCAAAGCGGTGTCACAATTTACGCGGCAATTTCTCTCATTTTATTTTTCCATGAGGTGAGTCAACGGGAGTTTTTGCTGCCGCTTTGGCAGTATTTGGGCAGCTACGAACCGGTCCCGGCGATCGATCTGCTTCGCGCAATCTCATCCTGGTTTTCGGATACGCCGCTCACGCCGGTGCTTACGCACAACGCGCGTTTCGTTTTGTTTCTTTATTTTGTCGCGCCGATCGCGCTGATCGCTCCGGCAACGCTTCTCATGGGAGCAAGCTTTCCAGTTTTGCAAAAACTGGTGCAAAATAATCCAGGACTTCTCGGTCGGCGTGTCGGCTGGTTGCAAACGATGAACATCGCCGGCTCCATGTTCGGCGCGTTGCTGGTCGGCTGGTGTTTTCTAGGTTGGTTCGGAAGCTCCGGTACCCTGAGATTGCTCGTGCTGCTCGGTGGAACTTTTCTTTGCCTCGCCGCCTGGCTTCTCCTGCAAGGTTGGGGTCGCTTCGCGGGAGTGATCGCTTCCGTGATTGGTGTTGCCTGGCTGGCAACGGCCGTCCCATCTTCGGATGAATTCTGGGCCAAACTCCATGGAACCACCGCAGCTGGAATTATCGCTCGAGAAGGCGCTTCGGGCCTCGCCGTTCTGAAAGGCGATCCAGCCGGGTTCGACCAGGCGCCGGTCTTTGTTTTTAGCAACGGCCTCGGACAAAGCTGGCTGCCGTACGGTTCGGTCCACACCCAGATCGGGCTTTTGGCTGTCGCCCTGCATCCGAAGCCCGAAGACGTCGCGGTCATTGGGCTCGGCTCCGGAGACACCGTCTATGCGCTGGGCGGCAGCCCGCACACGCGGCAAATCACCTGCATTGAAATCGTGCAGCCCGCCCATACGTCCCTCCATGAGGTAGCCCCACGGATCCGATATCCCGCGCTGGATTTCTTGCTTTCCGATTCCCGCATCCAATGGGTCTTCACCGATGGGCGTGCCTACATTCTGCGTAGCGGAAAAAAGTTTGATGTGATTGAAGCCGATGCGCTACGCCCGCACAGCGCCTACTCGGGAAACCTTTATTCGCACGAATACTTCCGCACGCTTAAGGCTCACCTAAAATTCGGTGGCCTGGCTGTTACGTGGGCGCCGACGAATCGAATCGTGGCCACATTTCGCGCGGTTTTTCCCTACGCGATTGTGGTGGATGAAATTGCGCTCGGGAGCGATCAACCGATTGAAGTCGATCCCGAGACAATTTCGCGCCGAGTCTCGGATCCGTTCACGGTTGAATATTATGAACGCATTGGAGCCGATCTCCGACCGCTGGTGGCAAATCTCCTCGCCGGTCGATTCACTCAGGACGTGCCGGAAGTCGGAGACGTCTCGAAGTTCGATTTGAATTCGGATCTCTACCCTCGAGATGAGTACATGGTGCCACTCCAGCCATGAAGCCGAGAATCGAGCTTTAAACCAATGAGCGCGATCGAAGCTTTCGGGCTGACCAAGGTTTATCGGACCTACAAAAAGGAGAGCGGCCTGCGCGGCGCGATTAAAGGACTCGTTAGGCGAAAATACGACGAGACGCGCGCCGCGGACGACATCTCTTTCCGGATCGAAGAGGGCGAGCTGGTTGGTTTCCTGGGCCCGAATGGCGCGGGCAAAACGACCGTGCTCAAAATTCTCTCCGGGCTGCTCAATCCCACCTCGGGCGAGGCGCGCGTGCTGGGTTTCGTGCCGTGGGAGCGCCACAATGAAATGAAGCGGCAGTTCAGTCTGGTCATGGGACAGAAAAACGCGCTCTGGTGGGATCTTCCCGCGCAGGAGTCGCTCGAATTAAATCGCGCGATTTACGGGATCGATCGCGGGCGTTTCCGCAAAGTTGTCGACGGCCTGAGCGAACTGCTCGAGGTGCAGGACAAAATGAATGTAATGGTGCGCGAGCTCTCGTTAGGCGAACGCATGAAGATGGAGCTGATCTCCGCGCTCATTCACGAGCCGCGCGTTTTATTTCTCGATGAACCGACGATCGGGCTCGATGTCATCAGCCAAAAACGGGTGCGCGAATTCCTGCGTGTCTACAACAAGGAGCATCGCATTGTGACCATGCTCACCAGTCATTACATGCAGGACATCCAGGAGCTGTGTCATCGCGTCATCATTATCGACCACGGCAAGATTTTCTTCGACGGTCCGTTGAACGACATCATCGACCGCTTCTCCGGTTACAAAATCGTGAGCTTGGCCTTCGAGGATGGCGCGACGCAAGATTTCGCGCGGTTCGGCGAAGTGATCGAGCAGACGCCGGCCTCGGTGCAGCTCAAAGTGCCGCGCGCGCAGGTGACGGAGACCTCGCGTCAGTTACTCGACAATTGCAAGGTGACCGACATCAATGTTCAGGAGCTGCCGGTGGAAGATGTGATTCGGCAACTGTTCGGCGCGCACACCGCCGAGACGAAGGCCGCGAAAGAAGCAAAAGCGACGGCCTAGCCTCGAAAGAGAGTGGCTTTAAGCTCGTGCGCATACGCCGGATTCACCTCGAAAGTGGTGACCGGCATCTCGGCCATCTCGACTTGCTCGGCATAGGGAAGGCTTTCGACAAAGCCGGCGGACATCAAGCTGTTAAGTGTGTCGGTCACGTCTTCTGGTTCCATTCGGGTGTAATCCAAAATCTCCGCGCCCGCCCTGGCTTCGGTGAAACCGATCGCTCGCATGACGGTGACTTCCCGTCCGGTGAGCTTGATCTGACGCATGCTCCGATTCGAGCAGGATTAATACCGATGGCTCAGGCGGCGACGGGCGCGATCTCGATTTCCTCGAACGGATCGGACTGCGTGACGCGGACCTGGTGAAGGCGAATTAATTCGAGCAAGGCGAGAAAGGTGACCACGATCTCGACCCGCGAGGCCATCGAGGCAAACAGTTCCGAGAACCGCAGTGCCACGCCGTCCGCCATCCGTTGCAGAATCCAATCGATCTTGTCCGACACCGTGAAATGCTCGCCGAAGATTTCGCGCAAATTCTCACGCGCTTCCACGCGCTTGATCACGTTCTGAAAAGCGTTGATCAACTGAAAAATTCCAACTTCGCCGAGACGTAATGGCGCCGTGACCGCGAAATCGCTTCCGTCTGATTGCCTGACAAACACCCCTTCCTGCTCGAGCTGGCGGACTTGCAATTGCGCGGCCGCTTCCTTGAACTTTTTGTATTCGATCAACTGCCGGATCAAATCCCAACGCGGATCGTCCTCCTCGGCATCTTCTTCCGGCGGCTGCTGATCGACTGGGAGAAGACTGCGGCTTTTGTGATAAATCAGGTTCGCGGCCATAACCACGAACTCGCCTGCGACATCAATATTCAGCTCCTTGAACGCCTGCAGATATTCCAGGTACTGACGGGTGATCCGTTCGAGCGAGATCTCGTAGATGTCGAGCTCGTCGCGTTTGATGAGATAAAGGAGCAGGTCGAGCGGACCCTCGAAGATCTCGAGCTTAACTTTGTAATCGCTCTCCACGGATGGGGAAATTAACCGCGGATTACGCGGATGGAATACCAATCAATGATATCCTCTGCACCGGAGATCGCGCCGTCCTTGATCAGGCTACCCTCCTGAGCCGCGGAAGATCGCAGACTAATTTTGAACACCGGGCACGTTGAGCCAGCAATCAGCGGTGGTGTTTTTCGCTCTGCTCAACATGTCAACGAGAGCCGCATTATTTAAATGACGTTCGCTTTCCGGTGAACCCAGACGCTGTTCACCACTCCCAGTCCGAACATGATCATGAGGACAAACGAGCCGCTGTAGCTGATGAGCGGAAGTGGCACTCCGGTGATGGGCAGCATCGAGATCGTCATGCCGACGTTCTGGAAGATGTGCGTAAAGATGAGCGTCGTGATCCCGATGGTGAGCAAGAGCCCGAATTGATCGCCGGCGAAAAAGGCCACGAAGAGACAGGTGAGGAGCAAGAGTCCAAACGCTCCCAGGAGAAAGGCGCCGCCGACAAAACCCCATTGTTCGCCGATGGCGGAGAAAATGTAATCGTTGTGCACCGCGGTGGCAGGGAGAAACCCCAGTTCGATCTGCGTGTTGGGCGCTTTGAATCCCTTACCCGACCAACCGCCGGATCCAATCGCGATCAGTGATTGATTGATCGCCCAGGCGGAGCCTTGTTTGTCGATCTCGGGATTGATGAACGCGGTGATGCGCTCTTTTTGATACGACTTCAAACCAAGGTTGTAAGCGAGCGGCATGCAGGCCGCGATGATCAGCACGATGCAAACGAGATAACGCACAGGGATTCCGCCGACAAAAAGCAAGGCGAGCAAAACCGGACCCCAAATGATCACCATTCCAAGATCGGGTTGCATGAGGATGAGCAAACAAGGCGCGCCGGCGATCGCGCCGCACAGGGCGAGACGCAGCATCGGATGCATTTCCCGAAATTGGCTTAGGAAAAGCGCGAGCACCATGATGCCGGCAATGACCGCGAGCTGCGCCGGCTGAAAATTGATCGGGCCCAAGTGCAGCCAACTGCGCGCGCCATAAACTTTCGTGCCGATGAAACGCGTTAGAATCAGAAAAACCAGCCCGGCTAGATAAGTGGGAAGGGCGCCCCATTTTATCCAGTGATAGTCGATCAGACTCACGATCATAAAAGCGGCAAACCCAACTGCGACCCAGTTGGCCTGTTTGCGCCAGAATTCCAAAGTCACCGGATCGATGCGCATGTAAGTGGCGGAATAAACTGCAACCACGCCAAAGATTGCGAGCGCCAGCATGTTGACGAGCAGAAGCCAATTGAGGCCTAGCAGTTTTCGGAGAAACGGGGTCATGACGGAAAGCTGGCTCGGAGTATAACCGCAATCGCTCTCATTTAAAACTCAGTTTCAATCCGCCAAAATCGGCGAAAAGTCAGCGCCAAGCTGTCCCAAGCGATCCCAAAACTGAATACACAACTCATTGTATTTTAGCCGCTTAACGATCCTTCGAAGAAAAACACCCGCTTTTCTTGTCAGCTTTTCGAATGGCCGTAAACTACTCGTTAGGCATTCGTGTTTCAAAGGGGGAAAACAAAGGAGATGGTAAAAAAGACCAAACGGAAACTCTCGCAATCCAAGCTGCCCATGCAGCGGCAGTTCAATCTGGATCAGGATGGCCGGCATTTCGATTTGCGCACCATTTTCGATCGCTTGAACGCGCAGCATTTTCGGGGACGTCTGCGCGGTTATAAAATCGTCTGGGGACAAAAACGGAAACGTCGCGCCAAGGATTATTTCGTCTTCGGGACGATCCAGGAAGAAGATCGCATCATCCGCATTAACCCATGGCTCGATCAACCGTGGGTCCCGCGTTGGTTTCTCGAATACATCCTTTATCACGAGATGCTGCATTCCGTCGTGCCGGACAAATTCGGACCAGGCGGACGTCGATGTGTTCACACCGAAGAATTTTATCGGCGGGAGCGCGAGTTTCCCGGGTATCGTCGCGCGCGCCGCTGGGAAGAAGATAATCTTGCCCGTTTCCTGCGCTGAGTCTGGCGAGGGATCGTTGCTGCTCTTTAGCTAATAGCCAACGACCAATACATCATCGCCGGTCGGTCATCGGAGCGCCGCTCGGCAGATCAGACGGCGAGGGTGTCGTTGCTACGTTCTTTCGGATTAGATACCAAAGGGTTGTCGCGAGCAGGAGGGAGATCAATTTTGCCTGCCAATTCTTCAGGATCAGTCTCTTCATAATTGCCGTGCAGTAGCAGCTCGCCGATTCGCTTGCGAAATGTCTCGGGTGTAAAATTGCGCTCGATTCGTCGCCGATGACAGATGGAAATTCCGCCGGTCTCTTCCGAGACGATTACCGCTACCGCGTCCGACTCTTCGGTAATCCCGAGACCGGCGCGATGGCGTAATCCCAGACTGCGATCGAGCGTTTCGCGCTGACTGACCGGGAAAATACAGGCCGCGGCCGCTAGTCGACCGTTCCGCATCACCACTCCACCGTCGTGCAGTGCGCTCTTCGGATGAAAAAGCGTAAGTAAAAGTTCGACCGAAAAAACCGAATCCATCGCCACCCCGGTTTCCTCGTAAACGCGAATCGATGTATCGCGTTCGATCGCGATCAGGGCGCCGAACTGTTTGTTCGCAAGTTGAGTTATGGCCTCCGCGATATCGTGCACCGTCTCGCGTTTTTCACTCGTTAGGGAAAAAATCGGATGGCCGCCCAGCTCCGCCAGGCCGCGCCGCAATTCCGGTTGGAAAATAACAACCAGCGCCACCGCCAAAAAAACAGAGAAACTCCGCACGATCCAACCGATCACGGTCAGATTCAGCAGAGTGGAGATCAGCGTCAGAGTCAGAAAGACAATCGCGAGACCGGTCAGCACCTTCGCGCCGCGGGTGCCGCGAAAATAGAGGTAGCCGTAATAAATCCCCACGCTGAGGAGCAGGATCTCGAAAAGCCCGCGCCATTGATCGAGCCAGAATTGGGTGACTTGCTGGATCATTTGGCGGATGCGAGCAACGCTTCCGTGGCGCGTAGCGCGGCCATGTTTGGCTTCACATCATGCACACGCAAAACATCGGCGCCTCGTTCACGAAGCAAGCCGGTCAGCGCGATGGTCGGCGCGAGCCGGTCGGCCAGATCATTCGAGCCGATCAACTTCCCCAGTGAAGATTTGCGCGAAACTCCGACGACCAGCGGTCGGTTTTCGACTCGCAGTTTAGAAAGGTTGGCGAGCAGTTCGAGGTTGTGCTCCAGCGTTTTTCCAAACCCGATTCCCGGATCAAACGCAATCGCCATCGGATCGATCCCGCATTCTAGGGCGCGCCCATATTGTTGTCGAAAAAAATCAGCCACTTCCGCCACAACGTCGTCGTAATGCGGATCGTTTTGCATCGTGCGCGGCGTCCCCAGCATGTGCATGAGGATGAATCCCGACCCGCTTTCCGCCACCTGAGACATCATCCTGGCATCGCCGCGCCCGCCGGTCACATCGTTAATAATGTTCGCGCCCGCATTGATCGCTTCCCGAGCTACCCCGGCCTTCGAAGTGTCGATTGAAATCAAAGTGCCGGGATCAGTCGCGCGCATCTTCGTAATGATGGGCAGCACACGCCGGAGTTCCTCATCCTCCGGCACCGGCTTTGCCCCCGGCCGCGTCGATTCACCGCCCACATCGATAATGCGCGCGCCCTCCTCCACCATGCGTGTCGCCTGGTCGAGCGCGCGGCGCGATTCGAAGAAAGCGGTCCCATCTGAAAACGAATCCGGGGTGACATTGAGCACTCCCATGATCATGCCGCCGTGCGCAAAATCGATTGTCGCGCCGGCGACTTTCCAAAGAGCGGCAGCCATCAGGCTTCAGACTAACACGCGCGAAACTTTATTCGATTCGTCTTCATAACCGGAGTAATTGCACCGGTGGCGCCGGCGACAGAGCAATTGAAAGAGGAAATCCTGCGCATCCTCTCCGCGCCCAAATATCGTCCGCTCGATAAGATGGAGCTGGCCCGACAGCTCGGGCGCAAAAGCGGCGTGCGCATGAATCTGAACCAGACGCTGCGTGATCTGGAGCAGGCCGGCGAAATCGCGCGCATTCGCAAGAACCGCTTCGTCCTTCCATCGGAAGCCGATCTTGTGACCGGTCTCCTGCACGTCCACCAGGCCGGTTACGCATTCCTCTCGCAGGAAAACAAACCGGGCGAACAAGACCTCTTCATCGCCGCGCAAAACACCGGTACCGCCATGCACGGTGATCGCATCGTCGCGCGGATCACACGCGACGAACGCTATGCGCGCGCGAAAGGCGCCGGTCGTCCGGAAGGTCGCGTCATTCGCATTTTACAACGCGCGCACGACACGATCGTCGGCACACTCCAGCAATCTCGAAACTTCTTCTACGTCGTGCCGGACGATCCGCGCATCGTCCACAACGTTTATGTTCAGCTTGCGCCGCGTCTTTCAGCCACGGTCGGCGACAAAGTAGTCGTTAGGCTGGAAGCGTGGGAATCCCGCCACGTCAATCCCGAAGGCGAGATCGTCGAAGTGTTGGGCGCGAGTTCCGCGCCCGGGGTCGATATGCTTTCGATTATCCGGAAGTATCACCTTCCGACTGAATTCCCTCAGGCCGTCATCGAGGAAGCGGAGCGGATTCCGGAAACGGTCGGTGCCGCGCAATCCGCAGATCGCGAAGACTTGCGCGATCAATTCATCGTCACGATCGATCCCGACGACGCGCGCGATTTCGACGACGCGATTAACGTCGAACGAATCCCGGGCGGCGGTTGGAAGCTTGGCGTCCACATCGCGGACGTTTCCGCTTACGTCGCGCCGGGCAGCGAGCTTGATCGCGAAGCGCGGAAGCGCGGCAACAGCGTCTATCTCGCGGATCGCGTCATCCCGATGTTGCCCGAACGTTTGAGCAATGGCGTCTGCAGCTTGAATCCCAACGTCGATCGCCTCACCCACTCAGTTTTCATTCAGTTCAGCAAAGACGGACGGACGCGAAACGCTCGCTTCGCGCGCACCGTCATCCGCAGTGCACGCCGCCTCACCTACCGTGAGGCGTTTTCGATTTTGCAAAAGCCGCCTAACGAGCAATTAAGCGAGCGCCTCCATGTCGCCTGGGAGCTGGCATCTCTTCTTCGACAGAAACGCTTCGAGCAAGGCTCGCTCGATCTCGATTTCCCAGAAGTGAAAGTGCGGCTCGACAAAGATGGTAAACCGATCGCGCTCGAACGAATCGAAAACGACGAATCGCATCAGCTGGTCGAAGAATTCATGCTCGCGGCCAATGAAGCCGTCGCACTCGAGTTGAAGAACCGGCTCATTCCTACCGTTTATCGTGTCCACGAAAATCCGGAGCCGGAGAAACTCGCCGAATATCGCGAACTGGTTCTGAGTTTTGGCTACAAAGCCGGCGATCTCACCCAACGCGCGGAACTGCAGCGCTTGCTCGCTTCCGTTCGCGGCAAGCCAGAGGAACAAGCCTTGAAGATCGGCCTGCTCAAGAGTTTGAAGCGCGCGCGTTATGCGCCGCAGCCGCTTGGTCATTTCGGCCTCGCAAAAAATAACTACACCCATTTCACCAGCCCGATTCGGCGCTACGCCGATCTGGTTGTGCATCGCGCGCTAGCCGAGCTCGATCAAACCCGCCGCGCCCGCACCGACATGAGTCAGATCGCTTCAATCGCGGAGCACATTTCCACGACCGAGCGTGTCGCGGCCGATGCGGAAAGTGACTCGGTGAAAATGAAGAAACTCGAATTCTTCCAGAGGCAGATCGACGCGAAAGATCCGCAGGTCTTCCGCGCGACGGTGCTCGATGTGAAAAATTTCGGCCTCGTCGTCGAACTGCCTGATGTGCTGCTAACCGGAATGATTCACATCTCCGCGTTGACTGATGATTTCTACACCTTCAACGCCGCGCAGCGAAAACTGATCGGCCGGCAATCGCGCCGCCGTTTTTCAGTCGGCGACGAGCTCAGGGTTTACGTGGCCCGGGTCGATGTCTTTAAACGACAAGTCGATTTCGCGATCGCGGAGGAACGGCCTGCGCGGCGCACCCGCCGCGGACGATAAGTTTATACGCTTTCAGCGGCATGCGCGGACGCAGAATTATCTTCCACTCACAGAAACCAATCGTTAGATTTTCCGGCCTAACGAATGGATAACGTGATCGACGCGAAGCAGCTTCAGATTGAGCGGAAACACTTCCAGCTCGAGCTGCGCGAGAACGACCGCGGCAAGTTTCTGCGCATCACGGAGGAAGCGCACGGTCGCCGCAATACCATCATCATCCCGAGCACAGGCGTGGATGAATTCACGGCCGCGATCGGCGAAGTCCTTAACAACTCGAGCAGCGGCGCGCACTAGCGCGTCGCTCTTCAGTTTCCGCACTGCGTTTCGGGAGACGTCCGGAGCATGTCATCCTGAGCCGCGCAGACGGCGAAGGACCTCGCAGTCAGTGGTCGATTACCAATCCAGACAATGTGCCGCACGATTGTGATCCTTCGGTGCACTCTGCCAGCCTGAGGCTGGCGTGTAGCCTGGCTCGCTTCATCGCGTTGACACCCCCGAGCCCGTCTATAGGCTTGGCCGCGTTCCCCGAAATCGGCGAAAATTATGGCCAAGCGAGCGCAAAAAAAATCTGCCGATCAGCTGAAAGCGACGCTTTTTGTTTATAATTTCGGCGACGGAAAAGCCGATGGCGCGGGCCACATGAAACCGCTTCTCGGCGGCAAGGGAGCGAATCTCGCCGAAATGACGCGCATCGGTTTGCCGGTGCCGCCGGGCTTCACCATCTCGACCGAAGTCTGCACTTATTTTTACGCCCATAAACGCACTTACCCGGACGCGATGCAGTCGCAGGTCGCCGATGGCGTTCGGCGGATGGAACGCATTATGGGAACGAAGTTCGGTGACACGACGGCGATGCCGCTGCTCGTCGCGGTTCGCTCGGGCGCGCGGGATTCGATGCCGGGAATGATGGACACGATTCTCAATCTCGGGTTGAACGACGACACGGTTATTGCCGTGGC
This sequence comes from uncultured Chthoniobacterales bacterium, assembly GCA_964236815.1. Lineage (GTDB taxonomy): Bacteria > Verrucomicrobiota > Verrucomicrobiia > Chthoniobacterales > UBA10450 > JACCTI01. Next base: position 78,024 of record CAXSFN010000008.1, on the reverse strand, counting down.
GGAAGCGACGAAAAACGACCGTTTCGCGTGGGATTGCTACCGTCGCTTCATTCAAATGTACGGCGATGTCGTGATGGGTGTGCAAAAACGCGAAGGCGAAGATCACGATCCGTTCGAATCGACCATCGAGCACTTCAAGGATAAGAAATACGGACAGCACGATATCGACGATTCGAAATTATCGGCCGACGATTATCGGGAGCTGGTCGGCCGTTTCAAAGAGCTGATCAAAGACCGCACCGGCCATGCCTTTCCGAATGATCCGTGGGATCAGCTCCGTGGCGCCGCCGGCGCGGTTTTCGGTTCCTGGATGAACGATCGCGCAATCGTTTACCGCCGAAAATATAACATCCCAAAAGAATGGGGCACAGCGGTCAACGTGCAGGCCATGGTCTATGGAAACACCGGTGAAAACTCCGGGTCTGGCGTCGCTTTCACCCGCAATCCGGCGAACGGCGCGAACGAATTTTACGGTGAGTTCCTGATCAACGCGCAAGGGGAAGACGTCGTGGCGGGCGTGCGCACGCCGCTGCCGGTGATCGAGCTGAAGAAGCAAATGCCGAAGTGCTACGCGCAGCTTCTCAAGGTCCGCTCCACGCTCGAAAAACATTTCAAAGACGTGCAGGACGTCGAATTCACCATCCAGGAGGGCAAGCTTTTCATGCTGCAAACGCGGAACGGAAAACGCACCGCCGCGGCTGCGCTCAAGTTCTCGATGGACATGTTCGCCGAGAAACTCATCGATTGGAAAACCGCGGTGCAGCGCAATCCCGCCGACCAACTCGACCAACTCCTCGCGCCGATTTTCGATCCCGCCGAAGTGAAAAAAGCGAAGGCGATCGCAACCGGTTTGCCGGCCGGGCCGGGCGCGGCGTCGGGCAGGATTTATTTGAATGCCGACCGCGCCGCGGCCGCCGCCGAGAAAGGCGAGAAGGTCTTGCTCGTGCGCAACGAAACCAGCCCGGAAGATTTGCGCGGGATGATCGCGGCCGAAGGAATTCTGACCGCGCGCGGCGGCGTCTCTTCACACGCTGCGCTGGTCGCGCGACAGATGGGAAAGGTTTGCATCTGCGGCGCGTCGGCTTTGCAGATCGATTACACGAAGAAAACTGTGTCGGTTGCGAAGCAAACTTTCAGGGAAGGCGATTTCCTTTCCATCGATGGAACGAGCGGCATCGTTTATGCCGGACAAATCGCGACTGCGCCGAGCGAAATCATCACCGGAATGTTGCACGGCGATAAGGCCGCGCAGAAGACCGAGAAGTTCAAAGCGTTCAACCAGCTGATGAAATGGTGCGGGCAAGCGGCGCGTCTCGACGTGCGCTGCAACGCCGATAATCCCGAGCAAACCGAAAACGCGCTCGCCTTTGGCGCAGTCGGGATCGGCCTCACCCGGACCGAGCACATGTTCTTCGAAGGCGATCGCATCGATGCGATGCGCGAGATGATTCTGGCCGATAACGTCGAGGACCGAAAAGCCGCGCTGGCTAAGCTGCTCCCATATCAACGCGATGATTTCGCCGGGATTTTTAAAGCGCTGAAAGGTTATCCCGCGACGATTCGTTTTCTCGATCCACCGCTGCACGAGTTCCTACCGCACGATACTCAAGCGCAGGCTGCTCTCGGCAAAAAAATCGGCATTAGCTCGGAACAAATCGCGCACCGCGTTTCGCAACTGCACGAATTCAATCCCATGCTCGGGCATCGCGGTTGCCGTCTCGGTATCGCGTATCCGGAGATCACCGAGATGCAGGCGCGAGCCGTCTTCGAAGCGGCGGCCGATGTGGCGAAAAAGAAAATTAAAGTGAATCCGGAAATCATGATTCCGCTCGTTGGCTTCAAGAAGGAGCTCGATCTTCAGGTCGAGATCGTGCGTCGCGTCGCGGAGGAAGTCATGACCGCGCGCAAGGTGAAGTTTGATTACCTGGTTGGCACCATGATCGAAGTCCCGCGCGGCGCGCTCACTGCGGATGAAATCGCGAAGACGGCCGAGTTTTTTAGCTTCGGCACGAACGACCTCACGCAAATGGCACTCGGGATCAGCCGCGATGACATGGGCAATTTCCTTATGCCGTATGTGGAGAATGAAATTTTCAGCAAGAACCCGTTCGCCACGCTCGATCAAACCGGCGTCGGCGCGCTGATGCAAATTGCAGTCGAGAAAGGTCGCAGCACGCGGCCAAAGATTAAATTAGGCATCTGCGGCGAACATGGCGGTGATCCCGAAAGCGTTAAATTTTGTCATCGGCTCGGCTTGGACTACGTCAGTTGCAGTCCGTTCCGCGTGCCCATCGCGCGCCTCGCCGCCGCGCAAGCCGCATTGGCCTAACGAGAGATAGCGCGCGCGCTGACCTCTCCCGAGCCTCAAAGACGGCGAGGAATTACCGCGGTGAATGCGGCGTTACGGTTTTGAATCGAACTTTTTTCGTGCAGCCCAGGCACGTTCCCAATCACCTTTTGCGGTCCAGGCGTCTGATTCGAGAAAATGAAAATAGGTTGGCGCGTCGGATTGTGAGGTGAAACGCCGCACCGTCACCAGTGCGTCATCGATTTTGTTGCGCTGCATCTGCAGCTGGAAAAGCGTGAAGCCGGACTCGTAATTGTTCGCACTCGCAAAAGCGTCGCGCTCTAATTGCTCGATCGAAACACCAGTGGCAGCGGCCGGCAGCGTCGGCTTCTCGCCAAAACGCTGCGCCAGCTCGATCGCGTCGCGAAAATTCCCTTTGCTGGCGCGGAATTCAGCTGCGCCGCGCCAGCCCAAATTCATCCAATCCGGTTGTTCCTCGACAAACGAGTTGAGCCGGCTCAAGTCGCCGCGTTCGATCCAGAGAATGAAGAATCGTGCGCGCTGTTTTCGATTTAGACTTTGCAGCGTGCGGTCGTGCTGCAGCAGGCGTTCAACCGCATTGTCGAACTGCTCGCCCGACGCGCGTTCCATGAAAGTCAGGGCAAGATCAGCCTGTACTCCACCGAAATCTTCCAGCATTTGCCTAACGAGTGGACTAGCCTGCGCCGCGGTCGATAGCATCCGGCTGTAAAGCTCCGGCCGCTGCTCGCCGGCGCGGCGTAATCCTTCCCGCCAGGCCGTGACCGCGAGGAGCGGATCACGCACTAACCAGGCGACGCCCTCCTGATATGGAACCTCGAAGGAATTCGGCTCGAGGAAACGCGCACGCCGGAAATCATCCAGCGCTTCCGCCTCTCGATTCGCTCCCGCCTCACCCAGCGCACGCAGAAAATAAAGCTGCCAATCAAGCGGCGCCCACTCGAGCCCGCGCGAAGCGTGCATCACAGTCTCGGTGAAATGCCGGCCGACATTCGCGCTCTTGGCCAAGTGTCTCTCCGTATCAACACCAATGCTTCCCGGAAGAGGACGCGCGCGATAGGTCGCTACCACCCAGGTCCCGCCCAGAAGAACCAGCGCGAGCCCGACAACTCGAAAAAAATTTATCAGCGCGGCGCTGGCGGGAGTCTTGAAGGGCCGTCGCAGCGACATCCCAAAAAGAAAAATTCCCGCGTAGGCGGTGCCAACACGATGTCCGCCGACGTCGACCATCGCATGCAGCGCAAAAAGGAGCGCGGCGACCAGCGCGGCGGTGCGAAACCATTGGTTCGTTCCTTCTACGAATGGAAAACAACGGCGGACCAAAAGCACCGCTCCGATCACGATGAGCGCGACGCCAAGCCATCCCATTTCGGCCCAAAGCCACAACCAATCGCTCTCCGGATGCAGCGCGCGATTTTGTCCGATCGATGCGTCGCGAAAGATCGCGAAGATCGGCTCGAAATTTCCCAGACCGATGCCAGTCCAAGGGGACGCTTTGATCAGCGCGAACGCGTCTCCAAAGATCAACCAGCGAAAATCAGTCGAGATCGTGCTGCCGGTTCCGCGCAGATTGAAACGCTCTAGCGTTTGTCCGCCGAAAACCAAAAGCACAGTGAGCAAAATCAACAGCGCGGAAACACCGGCTGCGATCCGTCCTTTCGATCCCGTGCGAAGGATCAAAATTCCCAGCCAGGTCGCGCAGCCCACTACGAGCAGCGCGATGCCTGCGCGCGAAAAATTCAGCACGATGGCGGCGATCACGACCGCAAGTCCGGCGAGCCAGAAAGGCCACTTCTTTTTATGCCGACGAATTTCATCGTGCGCGCAGGCGAGGATGAGAATGGCGGTGATGCCGAACAGATCCGCGGTTTGATTGCGATTCGGAAAGGGACCGAAGCCGCGCTGATTATGCCAGAACGGCATGGCGGTGTGCGCGCGGTTAAGAATAACGGCGAGGCCCGCCAGAAGGATGACGCCGACCGCGAAAATGCGAAGCTGCCGGCGCGCGGCGCGAATTTCTACGTCCTGCCCGCAGACGTAGTAGAACCAACTGAACCCTGCGATCAAACTGAGCAAACATCCAAAGCTGATCCACGGTTGCGGCGAAAGAGTCGAGCCGAGCTTGACCCCGAAATCGTCGATCAAAGCTGTGCGCCACGCGGGCTGGAAGAACCAGTTTGCAGGTAGAAACGCGAGCGCGCCGCACGCGAGCAGCGCGCATAAAATTCCATGAATGGCGGGCCCGAGCGAGAAGCGCGGCGGATTGAGCAGGAGCAAAACTCCGAGCAGGCCGACGACGATTCCCTCGGCCCATTTCTCGGTCGCGCCGCCGATGAAACAGGCCAGCACGGGCAGCGTCCCGATAGCTAGATCTTCCCAGCTAAATTCGGGGGTCGCTTTGCGACGAGCCGCCGGCGAAAGTGCTTTTCGGATCAAACGCACGGGCAAAAATAGGCTGGGTATGGGATTAGCTCGTAGGACATCGGGACTTTCCGCACCGACGCCATGTATCCGCTAAGTTTAGCACGAGTTGAAGGCACGCTCTCCTCGCGTACCCTCAGCACCGGCAGCGAAGTCTAACCATGGTCACGCAACGGACGGAAGGTCTTTACCGCCTATTCCTGCTTTGCCAGATCGTTCTGGTCGCGGCGCTCTTTTGGTTCGGCGTCTGGATCATGGTCACCTTTTATTCCGAGGGAACCAACGTCACCTGGCGGCGCTACAGCATCTACTGCGTCCTGCTCGTTCTCGGTCTCGCGATGGAATCCATCGTGCGCGACGGCTCGAAAAATTATTTTCTCCAAAACGAATTGCTCCGGCAGCATCGACTCGCGCTCAAGCAGACCTTCGCCAGCATCGCCGCGCTCGTCCTTTATCTGATCGCGACGCACGACACTTTTATCTCGCGCCTCTTCTTTTTTAATTTCGTCCCCTGGCTCTATGTCGTGCTGCTCTTTTCCCATCATTATCTGCCCGCTTTTCTGGCCGGCGGAATTTTCAAAGGCGAACGCGTCGAGAAGACGTTGCTGGTCGGTTCCGCGCAAAAAGCCGGGCAACTGCGCGGTTGGTTGAGGCGTAAAAGCGAAATCGGTTTGCGCACGATCGGATTGCTGACGGACGACTCGATTCAAGAAACGACCGATGGGATCGCGGTCCTTGGAACCTCCGATGCGATCGAACGTGTCGTGCGTGAACGTGGAGTCACGCAGGTCATCATGCTCGAATTTCCCCTCTTCACCGAGATCAACCGCAATATCATCCGGGTCTGCGATCAGCTTGGCGTCCGTCTTCTGATCGTGAGCGATCTGGAAGAAAAATTGCGCCATCCGGTAACGCATTTCGAAGACGATGGTTTCCGCTTCATCGGCTTGCGCGAAGAGCCGCTGGAAAATCCGGTCAACCGCTTCGCCAAACGCGTGATCGATATCATCATCGCTTTGCCGGTGATGTTCGTGGTTTTTCCGATTCTTATCGCCATCGTTTGGCTGGCGCAAAGGCTGCAATCGCCCGGCCCGCTTTTTCATGTGCAAACGCGCGCCGGCCTGCAGAACCGGCGTTTTCCCATCTACAAATTCCGCACCATGCACACTGGCAATGGCGACATCACGCGCCAGGCCAGCGATGGCGATGAGCGTGTCTATTCGTTAGGCAAATGGTTTCGCAAATTGAGCATCGATGAAGTCCCGCAGTTCTGGAATGTCCTCCGCGGGGAGATGAGTATCGTCGGACCGCGTCCGCACCTGATCGAGCACAACGATGAGTTTTCCCAGTTGATGGCGAACTACCACGTGCGCGCTTTCGTGAAACCGGGAATCACCGGTCTCGCGCAAGTGCGCGGATTCCGCGGTGAAGCGCGCAGCAGTTCCGATATCGAGAAACGCGTCGCCTGCGACATCGAATACCTCGAGAATTGGAATCTCTCGTTAGAATGCGGCATCATTCTGCGCACCTGCGCGCAGATCGTGGTCCCGCCGCGGAGCGCGTATTGATCTTGGACGGGATTAACAGGATTTTCATGATTTCGGACCGAGAGCTGTCGCTGCAGGCCAAAACAAAATCCTGTATAATCCAGTTAATCCTGTCCTTTATTTTCCGTCGCCAGGCTCTCCAGCTCACGTAAAAAACCTTCGAAGACCTGCGTCTTCTCAAACTGCTGCACATAGACCCGCCCGGCCGATCCCCAGGTCGCAAGCCGCCCGGAATCTCCCCCGATCTCGTCCAGCGCATCCGCAATTTCCTGCGGACGTCCCGGCGCAATGTTCCTGCCGAAACCTCCTTCCGTCACCGCTTCGGCGAGTTCGCTTTCCGGATCGGCCACCGTGATGACCGGCTTCGACTGCGCAAGCAAGCCGAGGAGTTTGCTGGGGAAAAATGAATTGCCCGAGCCTGACTGCTGCGTGATGAAACAGAGATCGGCGTCGTGCAGCAGCGCGGTGTAGTTCTCGCCTTCTTGCAGCGGCAGCATCGAAATATTCGGAAGATCCAATGCGCGGATCCGCTCAGCCAGAACGTCACGTTGCGCGCCATCGCCGCAGATCAAGACGTGGACATTCGTATTCCGAACCAACCGCGCGGCTTCAACGAGTTGATCGAGCCCTTGCTTAACCCCGAGGTTTCCCGCGTAAACTGCGAGGAACTTATCGAGCGGCAAATTGTTCTTTTGCCGGAAAACGCCCTGCTTACGACTGTGCTCATCACTCGTTAGGCCAATCGCGTTCGGAAAATAAATCAGCTTCGTCTCCGGCACGCCTTTGCGGCGGAACTTCACCAACATGCCACGAGTGATTCCCGAGATCTTCGCCGCCTTGTCGTAAGCGAAGGCTTCCAACGCATACAGCGCCTTGATGAACCAACCCTCACGCAACATGCCCAACCCGACCGCAGCATCCGGCTGCATGTCCTGGACATGAAAAACGAAAGGTGCGCGTTTGATTTTACTGACGAACCAAGTGGCCGCACCGAGCAGCAACGGCGGCGAAACGCTCACGTAGACATCCGCTCGCCGCAGCACGAGCACACGGAGGGTCGAAGTGAAAATGAATGTCGCCTCATGCAGGATTCGCTTTAACGCGGAAACCCGCGTGGGAACGAAATGCCAACACCGGTGCACCGGCACGCCATTAATTACATCGCTGCGATAAAGTTTACCGCGATCTTCCGGCAATTTCCGCCAGGTCGGATAATACGAAAACGTCGTCACCATTTCGACGTCATGACCGCGCCCACGCAAAAATTCGCACAGCGCGACGTTGTGCGGCGCGATCCCGGTAAACTCCGGCGCGTAATTAATTCCCCAGACGACGACTCGCATAATGGTGGCGCATGCTTCCAGCTTGCGCGCCTACCCAGAACGCAAGCTAGAAGCATGCGCCACTTTTCTCGCCTCGCGCATTTTGATCCGAATGAGGAATTCGTAATAAGCAAGATTCACGCAGTAGGTGAAGCCGGGTCGGCCTTCCAGGAAACCGCCGGAGAGAATGTAAGCTTGCAAGAAGCGCAGCAACGGCCAACCCGGGATTCGGCTAACGAGTGGTTTGAGCGCTTTGTTCCTCGTCGATGGCTCGCCAGAAAAAATATCCCTCCATGACATCGCAGTGCGTGACCGTACCTCGGCTTCTTGCGTTGCATAACGGTTGTGCCGATCCAGCCAGACACCCCAGCCTTTGCTGACGACGAAATGCAGATACGGCTCGCGGATGTACTCGAGCTTTCCGTCGATCGCCCCTTCCTTCTGGCCATGCCCAAAATCGACAAAAGTTCCGCGTCCGCGACGGAGCAAACGGAATTGCCATTTCGGAAATGAATCGCAGCGCTTTAGCCAGCGATCTTCCACCATCATCTTCCAGCAGCAGTAGAAGCCCGCGGTTGAATCCGGCGCGCGCGCGATCGCATCCACGACCGCACTATGAAATGCGGGCGTGCTTCTTTCATCGGCATCGAGAAAAAGAATCCACGGATATTTCAGCGGACAATTCTCAAGGGCCCAATTTCGCTGCTGTCCAAAGGCGGTAAACGGATGGTCCAAACAATGAACTCCGGCCCGGTGTGCGATCTCGACCGTTCCGTCCGTGCTGCCGGAATCGACTAGGTGGATGTCGTCACACCAATGAATCGATTCGAGCAAGCGCGGGAGATCGTGCGCCTCGTTTTGCGCGAGGATGATAATGGAAACGCTCACCGCGGTCGCAGAACACGGCAGGGATTGCCCGCGGCAAAAGAATCATCCGGCACGTCTTTGGTCACGACCGAGCACGCGCCAATTACGCTGCGTTCGCCAATGGTGATTCCGGGCATGATGAACGCCCGCGCCCCGACGAACGCGTCTTCTCCGATCTTAATCTTTCCCGTAATCAGCGGCAGCGCCGGCAGTGAAAAATCGTGCGAGCCGGTGCTAAGATATGCCTCCTGCGCGACGGTGGCGCGCGCGCCGATTTCGATTTCGCCTAACGAGTAAAGATTCGCTCGATCGCCCACACAGGCGCGGTCGCGCAAAATCAAATTCCATGGGATGGCGATGCGGGCGCGCTGATGGACAAAGGGTGTGCCTTCGATCTTCGCCTCGAAAACCCGCAACCAGAAAAGGCGCCAGGGATTGGCCGGCTTCGGCGTCCACGAGCAGAACAAAGCCCAGCAAATCTCCCAAAGAAATCGGAGGAGCCGGTGATGATCCGACCATGGCGAATCGATCGCGGAACTTTGCCCGGGATTAACGATCTGCGTTTCGGCCATGCGATTCTTCCATCACTGCATTGAAGTCTTGAATGAATTGATCAGCTACGCGCGGCACAGCGAAATTCTCTGATTGCCGGTGGCCCGCTTCCGCCACTTTGGCGAGCAACGACTCGTTAGGCAATAGCTCGCTAATTTTGTCGCGCAAGGTGGCAGCGGGATCGGCCGCGCGATGATCAAAAATAAAGCCGGTCTCGCGATCGCGAATGAAATCGTGAAAGCATGCGAGGTCCGAGACGAGAACGGGACATCCATGCGCCATCGCTTCCAAAGGCGCGAGCCCGAAGGTTTCGCCCTGCTCGGCGAGTGACGGATAGACGAAAAGTTTGGCTGTTTGATATTCCTGCGCGAGCGACAGCGGTTCAAAAATGGGGCCGCGCAGTTCGATCCGATCATTCGCCATTTCCCGCAGCTCATTCCAATAGGATTCGCCGCCACCGCCGAGGCGATGCTCCCACGGGCCAATCACGGCGAGTTTCCAGCCGAGCGGAGAATGATCGCCGCTTAGGGCGCGCAGCAAAAGATGAACGCCCTTCTCGGGATGAATCCGGCCGACGTAGACGATCTTTTGTTCGCGAGCTGAAAAAGGCGGCGCTTCGTTCCTGATCGAATGCGGGCGTGGATATGGCACCACCGAAACCTTCGATTTGACCGCAGGAACTTCCGCGACAATCGCATCGGCGATCACCTGAGAGGGTGCCTGCAGGCGCGCCGCCTTCCCATAAAACCGCATCTGACCTTTCGGAAATCGCGCCACGTTCACATAAACGCCCGGCCAGTTTCGCAGGAGCATGGGCAGCCAAAAGGTGTTGGTGACGACAACATCCGAGCTCGGCAATTGACGCTTGGCCCGCAGCGAATAAAACAGGTCGAGAACTTTCAACCAAACAAGCGAGCGCGGCGTATCGAAGCCGGGCACGCGGATGTGCTGCACACCATCGATGGTTTCGCGCGCAGGGAATTTAGGATGCGCGCGCGAAATCTGCACGACCTCGTGTCCGCGCCGCGCGAATTCCTGCCCGAGCGCGAACCACGCCTTTTCGACCGCGCCGCCCATGATTGGCGGCACGGGCAAAAATGCTCCGAGCACGATCGTGATCCTCATCCAAAAATGCGGAGCAACGACTGCGCCGCGTGTTTGATTTCGAAACGCGTTTCGAAACAACGGCGGGCGTTGGCGCGCATGGAGGCACGCGTTTCCGGCGAAGTTGCGAACCAGCGCTGCAGTAAACGCTCAGTTCCAGCGAGGTCGTCGGCCTCCACATAACCGGCGCCATCCGCCTCGATCTCGCGCCAAATGTTGACCCGATTGGAGATGAGGACGGGCACGCCACAAGCCAATGCTTCCACCACGGAGAGCCCAAAATTTTCCTGGTGCGATGGCAGCGCGAACACCTCGGCCGCATCGAGCGCGGACCATTTGAGCGAGCTTTCGAGCATGCCGGTGAAGACCACATTTTCGCGAGCCGCGCGCCTTTGTAATTCGCCGTTCCATTGATCCGGTCCGGCCATGACCAGAGCGATCGATTGGTCGTTAGGCACGGTTCGCCGGAAGGCGTCGAGCAGCAGGTCGCATCCTTTTTTCGGATGCAATCGACCGAGGAAAAGCACGAGGCGTTTGCCACGCAATTCCGGGTAGCGCGTGAGGAACTCTTCTCTGGGGAGCGCATGCGAGTCGCGTGCCGTGTCCTGCGACCCGCGGGACACCTCTGAGTGTTTGTCCGGCGTTCGGACGTCGCTCGATGTTTTTGGCGGGTCGCCAAAAACAGCACGCGAGTCGCGTGCGCTCCCCAGAGAAACCGGCGGCGCTTCTACGCCGAGCGGACAGATTTCTTCGCGCGCGCGATAAAACCAGAACGATTCGCGCGCCAGACGGCGTTCCTCTTCGGAGGTGAAGATGACGGCGCGCGCATCGCGCAGGACACGATATTCCGCCCACGGCCAGTAGAGCCATTTCTTCAGGTGCTTGAGCGGATAGGTGCGCTTGAACCACGGGTCGAGCATCCCGTGTGGAAAAACGAAATATGGGATGCTCGATCCGGCGAAACGTCTCCAGGCCGCGAAGCTCACATATTGCCAAAGACCATTCACGATCACGCGATCGAAGTTGGTGCCGCGTGTTTGCAACCACGGAAGCAAGGCGCCGGAATAGCCGTAACCGCCCCGGCCGGTTCCAAGAGCGTGGACTTTGAGAGAAGTCACGCTGCGCCAATCGGAACCGGCGGCATCCAGGGTCGCGATCTCAACCTGGTGATTTTGCCTAACGAGTGATTCGCTGAGGAGAACAACCGCGCCCGCGACGCCACCAGTGCGCGGATCGAGCGTTTGCGCGAGCTGAAGGATTTTCATGAACCGTGAGCCATCCGCCGCATGTCATCCTGAATCGCGAAGACGATGAAGGACCTCACACCAGCTCTAACGATTAACGCGCGTGATTGAAGCGGGCCCGATAGCGCATGAGAGGTCCCTCGGCGCGCTGCGCCAGCCTCGGGATGACAGCAGACGAGAACGTTCACTCGTTAGACTACAAAACCCGTGGTGCGCTGAAAGTAGGCGTAATCGGCCGGCAAGGTTTGCAGTGGTTTCGCGGGCACGCCGCCATAGAGCTGATGCGTTTCGGTGAAGGCTTTGTTCAAGAGCGACTTCGCGCCCAACACACAGAAATTCGGCAGCGCGCTTCCGCCTAACAAAACGCAGTTCGTCCCGACAAAACAGTAATCACCAATCGTGATCGGCTGCGACGATTGCCGATTCTCCTGCAGATCAATCGAGTGCGTCAGCATCTGCGACTGGAATCCGGCTACGGTGGTGAAGCGGCCGATCGTGATCGTGTTCGTGCAATCGATCAGATGCCGATGAGTGATGGCGGAATGTTGGCCGACGATAAGTTCCGGACGCCGTTCGGTCTCGGAAGCGAAATGCGGTGAAGGCCCGAGTGGAAAACCCGTGATCCAATTCCCGCGTCCGATGACGGCGTGTTCGCGCAAATGGAGCAACGAAATATTCCTGCAGATGGTGAGATGCCCGATGCTGGTTTGCGCCTCCATCACGAGTCGATCAGGCGAAATCCAGGCGAGGCCGATGCGCGCCGTGGGATGAATCACGTATCCGAATTGCTTCTCGAGAAACCTGCGCCGCGTGTTCCAGGGAAGGAAAACGCTCAAAAGCAGAAGGATCTTTTTGCTCATGACGCGGGTCGCCGCTCCGGGAAAGCGAGGAAGTTGTCACCATTACGCGCCGCGGCCAGATCGGGATCGCGGTCGAAGCGGTAGTGACGCTCGCGCAGCCAGGCGATGGCGCGCGCGGATGATTCGCCGTACTCCTGAGAAAGCTCGAGGTAGATGACAGGACGATACCGCCTAACGAGTTCTTCCGCGCCCCTCAAGACCTGATCCTCGAAACCTTCTGTATCGATTTTAAGCAAATCAACCTTGTCGCTCAGCGGCAGGATCAGTCGGTCGAGGGTGTCGATTTCGATTTTCACTTCGCGAGCAGACTCAACCGGTTTGATACCGTCCCGCCGGATCGTGGCGTTGCCGGAGGATGCAGGAACGAGAAGCATTTCGGTTTTCCGCGTCGCGCCGCAACCGAGCTTGAAGCATTGCACATTGCGCAGTTCGTTTTTATCCACCACTTCGAGCAGCTTGGGATAAACGAGCGAGGAGGGTTCGAAAGCGAAAATGCGGCCGCCCGGCCCAAGGTATTTTGCGCAAATCAGAACGCTGAATCCGAGATTGGCGCCGACATCGATCACAACTCCGCCCTCAGGCAAATGTGGCGCGAGATGCTCGCTCTCGATTTTGAACCACGCCTCGCCTTCGAGTTGATACATCGTTTCCTGCAGGTCGCCATCGTCGTGAAAGGGCAACCAATATCCGCCTCGCTGCGTCCAAAGCGTCTCGCCTTTGAAACGACGCAACAATTGCAAGCGCCAACGATTTATCTGCAAGGCCGCGCGCGCACGACGCCTGCGCAATAACGCGCCAGGATTCTTGATGCCTTCACGCACTCGCGCTCGGAAGTGCTTCAGATCGCTCATGCCGGTAATGCTCTACGCGCGCTCCGGCGGCGAAGCGAGACTGCGATAAATTTCAACGTACTCCGCGATCATTCGCGCAGTGGAAAAGCGTTCCGCATTGCGCAGGCTTCGCTCGCTCCATTCCGCCCGCGCCGCGCTCTCCGTCAATCGAAGAAGGTCGGCCGCCATTCCATCTTCGTCATCGATCGAATGGAGCAATGCACCCTCGCCCGCGACTTCCGGCATCGGGCCGCTATCAGTGCAAATCACCGGACATCCGCAAGCCTGCGCTTCCGCGATCGGCCAGCCGAAACCTTCGAAAGACGAAGGAAAAATCAAAGCGGTTGCGCGATTATAGAGCGCCTCGAGCAGTGGACTCTCGGGATAAGGCACTTCGATAATTCGATCAGAAACACGGAGCTCACGCGCGAGCAATTGCAATTCGGGAGTCATCGGGTCGCCTGCGAAAACGAGACGTCCGTCCCATTTTTCCTGAGCGCTTGCGAAGATGCGCAGAACGCCCGCGCGATTCTTCCGTTTCAAATTCGAGCCGACGTGAAGGACGAAGGATTGTGCGGAATCGAGTGATGTCCCAGCGGTGATACGCCGGTCCGATTCATCATCGGGAAGTTTGCGGTAGGGATAATTCAGACCGGAGATCACCACTTTGAGCGCAGGGCTATTACCAATCAATCGCTTCGCATCGGCCAGCGTCGCGCGAGATACGCAGACAACCGCGTCAGCTCGAGCGAGACCGCGCAGGATCCAGCGTTGCAATCCACGGCCAGTGAAGGAAGCCGGGCAGTCGGTTGCTTCGCCAAGCGCGCCGCGCACGGCGAGCAAATCGTGGCACGTGACCACGACCGGCACCGATTTGCAGTGCGAGACATAGACGGCATTCGAATGATCGCAGATGTGAACGACCGATGCTCCGCGGCGTTTCACTTCACGCCGGAGTCGCAGCGGAAAAAGCAAAAATTTGTCAACGTAAGCGAGCCATTTCGCGGCGAAATTTCCCGCACCGCTAAAGGTGCCGAAGAACGGTTGCGGCGCGATCAACTCCACTGGAAGACCGGCGGCGGCGAGTCCTTCCTGCATCATCGCGCTGAAGCGCAGCATGCTTTGCTGCCGATCGGGAGCGTAGTTAGCGACGAGGAGAACCATTCGTCGGAAACTCCATGGGCGCGTAAGGCCGGGCCGTCAATCAATGATGATTCGCGCCGTTGGATTGCTCGCCGGGAAGCGGTGTTCCGTGCAGTCGATCGGCGTAGGCGGAACGGCGCGCGATTTTCCGGACAGGCGCCAACTCGGGAATTACCGGCTGGTCGGATTCGCTTTCCGCGGCCGGCTGCAATGCCGCGAGCGCAAGCCCCAGAACCAATACAGCAAAGCCGAGAATGGTTGGCTGTCCGAATTGACCGCTCAAAAAAGGGAGACAACTCGAGCTGAAAAGCAAAAGCGGAAGGACGTTCCCAATCTTAACCGCGCGGACGCACAAAAGCCCGACGTAGCCCACAATCCCGCATCGCCACAGCACAAATGCGAGCCCGAGAATCGGTCCGCTCTCCAGGAAAATTCGCGACCATTCGCCTTCCGAGAGCAGGAACATGCTTTGACCGGTGAGAAATTTCGCGCCGCCATTGGTGCCGACCCCGAGTCCGTAGCCGAAAAATGGCGCGCTGCTCAAAAAATGCAGACCCTCCTCGAAATCGCCGAAGAAACGCTCGATCAATCCAGCGCCGATTGATTTTTCCTGCACCTCAGCCACTTCGCTGAAACGCGCACCAAGCACCGTGAGTCCTTCGCGGAAGATGGGCGTCTTGGTCAGAATCAAGCCGAGGATGAGCACCACGACGAGCGTTTGGCCGAAGCGGTTGATCGCGCTCGGCCGCAAGACCAGCACGACCAAAAGTGACGCCGCTACGACCGCGCACGCGCCTACGACTGATCGACTCCCGGAAATTGCGATGCCAATGACAAGCGCGCCCCCCGCGGCGAAGACGAGCCAGTTTCGGTAAACTCCGCGGCGGAGTGCGGCCCAAATCAAAAAGCCCGAAGCGAGCGCGTAGAAGGAAACGACGCCGGTGACGAAAGAGAACGTTCCGGCCGTTCGTACTTTGCCGAGGGCGGAAGTCAGCATTTCGCCTTCGCCTCCCGCGGTGCGATTCAAGAAAGACTCAGGGCCGGTTTGAAATTGCCCGACCATGAGCAACGTCATGGGAACAAGCAGGGCGAGAGTCCACCACCCGAGACGTTTCACATCCTGCATTCGAAAAACGCGGGCGATCAAAAAAATGAACGGGAGGTGCAGGAAGCTGGCGCGAAAGCCGTAGCCCGAAACGAGCGCGATGCGCGCGGGCGGAATATAGGGCCAGAGCGGAATGAAGCTTTGCGCGAAGCAGAGAAGACCGATCGCACTGATCGCGTAAACCCAGCCATTCTTCGGGAAAACATGTCCACGAAGGGCGAAGTAGTATGCGGCCAGTACGACCGGATCGCGCACAATCAGGAGCGGATTTGAAAGCTGAGGCACGACCCATTTGCGAAGCGCGCCTTCGAAAATAAGCAGCCAAAAATAAAGCCAGATCAAACCGCGGATGATCCGGATATTTTTGTCTTCGGTGCTGATTTGATTCATTCGCCGGTCAAGCTCTCGATCGCGGCGAGGATTCTCTCGCCATACCCGCGCCAAGTCAGTGTCGCGGCGCGTTTCTGCGCTGCAATCCCCATGCCAGAGATGCGTTCGCGATGAGCTGCGCACCAGTCAATCTTTTCCGCGATCGCTTCGGGCGAACGAATCGGAATGAGGAAGCCGGTCTCGCCCTCTTCGATCAAGTCATCCGCACCGGCGTTTCGGGTCGCAATCAAGGGCAACGCGCAGGCCATCGCTTCCTGTTGCACGAGCGCGCGACCTTCCACGATGGAGGGGAGAATGAAAACATCGCAGGTTCGCATGAGCGCGAGGACTTCGCGATGCGGACGCGGGGGCTCATAGGTGAAGTGCGCACCTCGCTCGCGATACCAACGGAGCGGTTGCAGAAGCGAGCCCATCACGACCAGCTCGACTTTACGCGTGGAGACGAGCTTCATGGCGGCAAATAAATCTGCCAGTCCTTTCCGTTGCGTGAGCGCACCGGCGAACAAAATTCGCAATGGCGCAACATGGGTCCGAGGCCTCGCATAAGTTTCATTGGCCGGAGAGCCGAATGGCGCCATCACACAAGGTTTGGACGTCCGAATCGCCTCCGGCAGCGAATCGAAAACGAAATTGCTCGGGCAGATCACCAGTTCGGCTAACTCCAGCTCCCGCGTTTTGCGCGCCAGTTTTTCGACCGAATCCCGTGTGCCGCCGAGGGTCGGCTCCCAATCGGGATAACGTTCCGCCTCCTCTTTCAGGAGCCGTTGCGCCGTCTTCCAATAAGCGATCGGTAGATCGTAAATGCGGCGCACCCGCAGATCGTGGGCCGCTTCGAAAAGCTGAAGCGCGCAATCCTCATAGGCGTAAACCGCGTCGATCTTCAAGCGCCGTTTGTTCGCGCAGAGAAAACGCGCAGCCTTCTCGTCGAGCCGCCGCCAGACTTTGTCGATGCTGGCCCAGCCGCGTTCATGTTTCGTTAAACCTCGCAAACCGAGCGGGCCCGCGAGCAATCGCACCATCTCACGCGCGGGGTGAAGCTGGATTTTCGCGCGCGGCAAATCGTAGCCGCGACGCGAGGCGCCCGCGCCCGATCGATTCGACCAGCCCAGGGTGGTGACATACTTCGCGAGCCGATCGCTCCCCTGCAACGCGCGCAGAAGCGCCCGGACATTCGCGTTCCCGAAGGGATGCGCGAGCAAGATCATCGTTCGAATGGCCCGAAGGTTTTCCCCATGAGAAGCGCTACCGTGTCGCGGGCGCAGTCCCGAAAATCTGTCATGCCCTTCACGAAGCGTTCGCGATTCGCCGATAGGCTCGCGGATAAAACTCGATCGGCTCAAGCTCATCCTTGAGCTCTTCGCGAGTGCGTGCAGCGCGCTCTGCATATTCGGTCTCGCTCATTGCCGCGGCTTGTTCGAGTAATTTCGCCAAGGCGGATGAGTCGTTAGGCGGGCAGATCAACGCCTGCGCACCGCCGGCTTCCGGCAATCCGCCATCGCGTGTGATGATGCAGGGCACGCCGAGATTACGCGCTTCAATCGCAGTCAGGCCGAAATCCTCTCTCGTGTTCGGCGGGACCACGATCCAGCGCGCGTTTTTGATCCGCTCGGTTTTTGTCGCTTCATCGACGAACCCGAGCACGCTCACACCTTTGATTCCGCGTTTCTGGATCGCGTGTTCGATCAAGCTCCGCATCGGGCCGTTCCCCATCAAGACCAGCGGCCATTTGGCGCGATCGATCTCCGCCAGTGCATAGGCGTCGAGCAGGGTGTCGACGCCTTTATTCGCGATCCAGCGTCCGATAAAAACGAAACCGGATCGTTCGTTAGGCAAAGTCCAGCCTTCCGGCAATTTCGAGACCGTCGGCACCTTCCGGCTGCCGGCGCGTTTGCGTTGCGACTCCCAGGTGTCCCAAACAAACTGCGAGTTATACCAGCGTTCGTCGGCGACATGGGCCGCAAGTCGCCAGAGGAGCCGGTGGGCGGTCAGCTCCGGCGTCATGTAATTGTGGAGCGTCACGACAAGCGGTTTGCGGAAAACTTTCGCGAACAATGCTACGTCCGGCGGCGCATTTTGCAGATGAACCAGATCGGCCCAGCGAATGGCGTCGATCAAATCGCGATCGAAACCGCGATCGCAATAGATGACATCTTCCCCGCGGAGCATCGCTTTCAAATCTGGCTGGAGCGCAAAACCTTTGACCCTCTTCAGACAAAGCCGGACTTCCATCTCGGGCTCGCGCCGAATCGCGGCCGCGACTGCGAGAACGAATGCTTCGATTCCGCCATACGCACCCTGGCATGGACTAACGAGCGCAATTTTCATCGATGCACACCAGTGAGCTCGAGCGCTTCCGAGAACTGTCGCGCGATTTGCGGCCAGGAAGAAGTGCGTTCCTGCCATTGCTGCAGGTTCAGTCCGCGAGAGGTCAATTCATCCGCCGAAATTCCGCGTAAGAGATCGTCGGTATGTGTTAGCCAGCAGATCGGCTCGGGCGCAAACGAGTCGGCGTAGGGCGAAATAATATTCAAAGCATGCGCAGCGTAGGCCATGAAAGTGCCGGATTTATACAGGCTCAGCTCGTCCTGAACGGAGAGCGCGAAACCGGCGCTCGAGAGCAGCTTCGAGATTTCCGCTTCGGACAAGGGGCCCCGTATTTCGAAATTTTTCGTTAGCTTCAGTTTGGATAAAAGCGTGCGTTCTTCCTCGTAGCCTTCGCTGCCCTGACCAATCGTAATCACCTTGCCGATCACTCTGGCATTCGCCAGCGCGAGCAAATCCTTCTGCATCCGACGCAGGGTTTTCAGGCGAGAGTTTTGCAGTCCAAACAAAACCGCGACTCCGTTTTCTTTCGCCAGCGGCGCCGCGGACGGACGCATATTCGAACAAACCGGCAAAACCTGCACGGCCTTATTCGGAACTAACTTGAGAAGATGCTCCGCCTGGCTGGGCGTGCTGGTGAAGACGGCATCCGAAACGGAAATTAATTTTCGGAGATGGGCGCGATGCAATTTCTGGATGAGGTAGTTTTTGTTCAGGAGCGGCCAGAACGTCCAGATCTCATGCAACATGAGCACGAGCCGGCCGCCACCCTTGCGCTTCCAATTCAGGAGCGCGCGCAGTAACCGGCGTGGATAGCCGAGCCGGTCGTAACCGTAGGCGCTGTAGTGAAGCAGGATTTTCCCGCCGGCAGCTGGCAGTTGGTCGCTGAAATTATTTTCGGGGACGAGGAAGCGCACGGAAACCTGCGAACCCCACTCCTCCACCACCCGCAATGCGTAGTCCGCCAAGCCGCCAGCGCCAGGAGCCAGCTCAGGTGTGATGATGACGATTTCATCGCTCACGCGCGCGTTTCCTCTCGATTCAAAAGCGCAGCCATGCGGCTGGCGATGACGGGCCAATCCGCTTCGCTTCGATACCATTCTGCGAGCGCCGCTGTTCGCCGGTGAAGCTCTGGGTCGGAAATCGTGGCGACCTCCTTCACTTCAACCGCATACGAAAGCGGGCTGTCCTCTGGCCTCGCTGACGCGATGACGATCGGGCAGTCGTTCGCCGCGCAGGCCATGAACGCACTCGATTTGTTCCAGGTTTTTTCGGAGACGTTGCTCAACGCGAAACCGACGCGGCGAAGAAGATTCGCCACCTGGGCCGAAGGAAGCATGCCGTGTCTAACGACAAGATCAGGCGCGACCAACTGATCCGCGCGTCGCG
This sequence comes from uncultured Chthoniobacterales bacterium, assembly GCA_964236815.1. Classification (GTDB taxonomy): domain Bacteria; phylum Verrucomicrobiota; class Verrucomicrobiia; order Chthoniobacterales; family UBA10450; genus JACCTI01. The sequence continues at coordinate 58,602 of CAXSFN010000008.1, read as the reverse complement.
AGAAGTCACCGTCCTGCGGTCCGACGAGATGCAGTTTCGTAAGCTGCCCCTCCTGCCAGCGGCGGATCTGCGGAGCGAAAAGCTGCAAGGTTTGCCATTGGCCAAAAGGCAGACCGAACACAATAAACTCGGTGCGCGCGCGGGGCTGTGGCTGAGACTCGGCGGACTCGATATTCGAGCCGACTGGAAAAAGATGGATATCATCGCGCCCGCTGATTCTGCGCAATTGCGCGGCGTGCTCCGCCGTATTTGTCATGAGCAGATCGGCGATGGCGGCGAGACGGCGGACGATGCGAGCGCTGCCCTGCGCGAGCCAAAAATGGCGTGAGGTGATCGGGAAACGAGCCGGCATTTCATGAACGAAAATGGCGAGACGTGCCTGCGGAAATTTCCTTTTCCACCTCGCCAGAACCCTCGGCATCCAGAAGGGCAAACCGAACCGCTGATAAGCGCGACCCGCGTAATGGAGGAAAAGTTTGGTCGAACCGAGGCGGTCGAGCTCGCGAGTCAAATCTCGGGCGCGGCCGTGGAACAAAGTGACTTTGTCGCCGAGATCGGTCACGCGGCGGTCCCCATCGAGGACCAGGAATTCGGCCGTCGATCGCTCGTTAGGCCAATGCTTTCGCAGCATCCAGCTGTAGCTGCCGATTCCGCAGATTGCGGGCGGCAAGCGGGTGCTTATGATCGCGAGCCGATCCGCGCTCATACGGCAGAAAGCCCGGCCGAGATTGTGCCCCAAAATTTTCGCGATTGGTCTGCGAGCATGAACTCGCGTCGCGCGAGACGGAGCGCGTTCGAGGCGGCGGCGCGGCGTTCTAACGGCGTGATCTGATCGAGAGTGCGCGCGATTTCCTCGGGCGAAAGAGTGGTGCAAAAAAGAGCGGCCGCATCTTTCTGCAAGAGTTGGAAGGCGGCGGAGCTGGTCGGCCCGTGATACAGGATCGGAAGGCCGCTGCCAAGGTAGGTGACCATTTTGGTCGAGAGGCTGAAGCGCGAAAAATTCTGGTGTTCGTCGCCGAAAGGGAGCGGCAGATAAAGAAGGTCGGCGGCCTCGAGATCGCGTTGCACCTGCTCTTCATTCTCAAACGGCAGAACCGTCACCGGTTTAACTCCGGCGAGAATCTGCGCGCGGATGTGCTCGCAGCGAAAGGTGAGCGTGACCGCAACATCCGGATGCGCCTTCTCATAGAGAGCGATGGCTTCGAGAAAGGCGCGCAGGTTTTTCTCGTAGCCCATGTGGAAGAGGCCCATGAAATAAATGCGCAACCGATTGGCAGAGTCCGCAGCGCGGAGCGGGCTAAGACTCGTTAGGCCGTCGGTCACAATCTGGAAAGGCCGTTCGCCGTAACGCCGGCAATATTCCCGGCCAAGCGCGTCGGAGATAACGAAGCGGGCGGTGGCTTCCGACCAGGCTTTCTGCATGGCGGCTTCGCGGGCGCTCGATGGCGTGGTGGAAGTGTAGGCCAGGTCGTCGTGGACACTGATGAAAAGCGGAAGTCCGAGCTCGCGCGCGACGGTGTGAGCTTCGGCGAAATCGCCGCCGGTGTGAGGAAGAGCATGAATGGCGCAGGCGTCGATTTGACGGCAAAACGCTTTGAGGCGCGCACGAAAATAAGGCGCGAATAGTTTCGTCGAAGAGCGGGCGAGACCGGCCAGGCGGCTGTGCTCAATCGGTCCCCAGGAGGGGCGCGAAGGTAAATGCGATTCGCCCGGCCATGGTTTGGGTTTACCCGGCGACGAACTGATGCTCCGCCAGGGGCGCGGGGCGCTTTCGAGAAGGGAGCGGAGGATGCGTGGACCGCCGCCGGCGGAGCCAAGGCTGAAGGGTTGGACAAAAATGATCGGTTTCATCACTCGTTAGGCTACCGCGGCCAATTGCACGGAACGAAAGCCGCGAAAGCTGAGGACGAGATTCAGAAATAAATTCGGGAGCGCGGAAATAAGATTGAAAATAAGGACGCCGCGCACGGTGCTGAAGTCGGTGAAAGGAATCAGCGCGGCCTGTGTGAGCAGGGTCAGCGGAATATAAAGCCAGGAGCCAGCGATCCAGGCTTTGGAAGAATTCAGGGCCCAGAATGTGCCGGTGAGGGAGCTGGCAATGGCGCCCGCGACCATAAGGACGAGCTCGCGGTCGAGATGGCTGTACTTGTTGCCGAGGACGAAAAGAAATGCGTCGGGAAAGAAGGCCGCGCCGAGGAAGACAACAAAACTGAAGGCCGCGACGGCTCCGACGATTCCCGCGTAAAGCCAACGCAACCGGCGTGGACTTTGGCAGCGCGCGAAGGCGGGGGCGGCGACGTTAATGAGGAGATTGCCGAGGACGGCGAAGATCATGGCGAGGCGACCGAGCGCACCGACTTCGGCGACGGAGCTGGCGTGATTGCCGAAGAAGCTGATCAGGAAAATTGTGATCTGGCCCTGCAGACAAAAGAAGATAGCGTTGCCGGCCTGGTTACGAATGAATCCGCGCATGGCGGTGCGGTCCTCTTCGTTTTCCGGTGCGCCGAAATCGACCATGCGCGCAACGTAATTTTTCAGCATGAAGTACTGCACGAGCAACGCGGCTGAGCCTACCGCGACTGCGACGCCGGCATTCAGAAAAAGGAAAACCAATGCGGCCAGCACGAGCAGACGTGCGCCCGCGCCGGTAAGATCGATCGTCTGAATGCGGCCGATGTCGGAATGCAATCGTGGCACGACGCTGAGGACGCCTAGTGTTAGTTGCACGAAGAGCCCTCCGAGGACGATGGCGATAAGCGCAAGCGCGTAGGGAATCGACGCGCCGTTCTTGATCAACATCAAATAAAGCAGCGGTGTCACGATGACGATGGCGACCAGGCCCAGTTTGCGGCGGAGGCGAAGGGCGGTGTTGACTAATTCTCCGAAGCGGCGGCGATCCTGCCAGACGCGTCCGCCGATCGAAACCAGCCCGATGCTGATGCCGATATCGGCGAGATAATTGATCGTGCCCTGCATCGTGTTCGCGATCGTAAAATAGGCGTATTCGCGCTGCTCGAGGGAACGAACGATGAGAATGCCGCTGAGAAAACCGATCACTTGGACCGCGGCTTGAGCGAAGGCAAAACTACCGATGACGCGTGCGCGTTGCAGAGCACGCCTAACGAGTGGTGTGGAGGTCTCGTCGAGGACCGGCGATGAGATCGGGCCGAAAAAGCTCATGCGCCGTGAAGCGGCGTTGCCCAGGAACGCCCTATAATGCGATTGCTACGACGGCGTGCGATTGCCGTGATTGTGCAGCGCCGGCGTGACGCCGTGGCGCTCGTCGTCGTGCGCAGGCGGCGTGTTGTAGTATTCGGAATATTGGTAGTAGTAGTATTCCGGCAACGAGGTATCGACGTAGTTCAAAATCACGCCAGGGACATTGACCTGGCGATTGTAAAGGAGCTCGAGCGATTTCTTGGTCAGCCGCGCCGAGGTGTAGGAGAGACGGACAACGAAAAGCGTGGCGTCGATCTTGGGTGCGAGACTGGTGGTGTCGTCCGCGGCCAGGACAGGCGAGCTATCGATGATGATGTAGTCGTAGTGATTGTAGATCTCTTGCAGGAGGCGGTCAGTCGAATCACGCAGGAGGTGCTCGCTGGGCTGCGATAAGGTTTTGCCGCGCGGTAGAACGAAGAGACTCGGATAAGCGGTCGGCACGATAACTTCCTGCCAGTTCACTTCGCCCTTCAAGACTTCCGAGAAACCGATCTTGGATGAAAGGTCAAAAGCCTCTCGCTGCGCGCCACGGCGTAGATCGCCATCGATCAGGAGAGTCTTTGCGCCAGAGAGAGCGAAGGTAATAGCGAGGTTGGCGGAGATGGTGGATTTGCCCTCGTTCGGCACCGCGCTGGTGATAAGAAGAGTCTTCGGACGCGGGCCCTCATAAGGCATGAAGAAAATGGAGGAGCGAATGTTTCGGTACGATTCGGCGAAGATGTGCCGTGCGTCGTCCGGTTGTAGCAAAGTGACTTTACCCTTGGTTTTTTCCCGCGGGATCTGACCGAGGACGTGCTCAGTGAAGTGATGCTGGAATTCTCCAAAGGAGGCCATGCGATCGTCGATGCGATCGAGGAGAAGGAGGACGGCGATGCCGGCCAGGCCTCCGAGGCCGAGACCGATGAGCAAGCTCTTGATCAGACCGGGCCGAACGGAGATGGGCGGCGTGCCCATTTCCATAATGGAAACCTGATCGCCGGTGTCAACGCTCTGGGAGACACCAACTTCTTTCAAACTGTTCGTTAGCCGATCGTAAAGAGTCTTGAGGCGATCGACCTTGCCTTTGAGACGATTGAATTGCGCGAGGCGCTGGCTGAGATCGAGCGCTTTTGCTTCCCATTCCTTGATGTTGGATTGGAGATTCTCCATTTGTTTTCCAATGGAGAGCCGGCGCGTGGAAAGCTTTTCCACGGCATCGGAGCGGAAGAGTCGGATAAGATTTTCCTGCTTCGAAATCTCATCATTCAACCTGATAATTTTCGGATGTTTGGGGCGAAGATCTTTTGCGAGTGTGTCACGCTCGGCCTTTAAGAGCTGCACCTGTTGCTTCGCTTTGAGATAGTCGCCTTCAGGGCCGACGTCTGCGAAGGGCATGCCGGTGCCCTGGCTTTGGATGTCCTCGTTGCCCGGCGCAGGATTGGGCATCGGGGCGTTGGGAGTGCGGTCGAGATTCTGATCGAGATCCAGTTTTTCGAGCAATTCGTACTCGGTTTTGAGCGACGCGAATTGCTGATTCAGCCGGACGAGATATTGCGCCGCACTGTTCCCCTCCTCCTGGATGAAGCCGATGTTGTTCTGCTTCTGGAAATCGAGCATCTCGTCCTCGCCCGTGCGCAAATCCTTTTCAACCTGGATGAGCTGCTCGGTGATGGCGGTCGTCACGTTGTGGCCCTGGTCTTCACGCATCCCTTTTTTGAAATCGAGATATTTTTGCATGACCGCATTCAGGTATGCCTGGGTGTAATCGCCCGAGCTGCCGATCGCTTGCAGCTCAAAAATAGAGGTGCGCGGTTTTTGCGACACGGTGATGTCCACCGGGACCGGCTGCACTTCGGGATGGGTGGAACGGACGAGGGATTCCGCGCTGCGCCGCACTTCCGCGCTTTGCATGAGCTGAATCTGCGTGCCGTAAAAATTGACGCTGTCTTCGCTGTAAACCGCGTTTTGGCTGATGTTCAATTTGCCCGCGAGCATCATGCGGCTCAGAGACATGAATGACGGCGGCGTCTGATAAATCAGCCAGGCCTGCACGAAGAGCCCGAGGCAAATCGTGAGGAGCGGGATCCACCAGCGGCGCAAAAGCAGCGCCTTGTAGCGGTGGATACGCGTAATGAAAGACGTGCTCCAGGAAGCACCGGTCGGACGGTCGGCGGTGGGAGCGGGCGCTTGCATACTAGAAATTCACCAGACGTTGCGGGACGTAAATTTGATCGTCCGGCTGCACCACGACATCTTCGTCGGTCTTCCCCTGTTCGATGACACGCTTCAAATCTACCTGCACGATTTCGCCACTCTTGCGCGTGAGCTTGATTCTCTTTTTATCGGCGAAATCTCCGAAGCCGCCGGCGCGTATGACCGCTTTGCTCACGGTGTAGGTTTCATCCGGCGGAATTTCCTGCGGGCCCTGTCCTTTGACCGAACCATAAACATAAACCTTGCCGCGCGATTTTTCGCTGACGTGATCGACCGCGATGATGACGGTGGCGTGATAGTAATATTCTCGCTCTAACGCCGTCTTGACGTTGTAAGCCAGTTCTTTCGAAGTCCGGCCCGCGGCTTGGACTAGTCCGACGTAAGGGACTTCGAGCTGCCCGTTATCATTCACGCGCAGCCGTTGTGATTCGTTATCGCGATCCTCCACTACGCGGAAACTAACAAAATCGTTAGGCCCCAGACGGGTGCGATCGTCGAGCACATTCATGGAATTCGTCCGCATGACGGTTCCAGTAGTCGGCGGTTCGGGCGCGATCGCGCGCGGCACGGACTGCAGGACGGGCGGTGAGCTATCCTGCGCGAAGAGAGGTGAGCCGAAGAGAGAAGCAGCGAGGCAGAGCGTGTGGACCCAAGTTCTCATGCAATGCCCTGTATCCCCCTTTAGAAGCTATAGGTGCCGTCGATCGAAACCCGATTCTGGGTGTAATCGCGAAACGGCACATCCGAATCTTTACGCGTGTATTGATAGCGAGCGCCGAGGGTGACGTGCTTGGTCAATTGATAGCCAACCGTGAAGGCACCGCCGTAACGCTGGAGGTGCTCATCAACAAAACCGCCGGAATCATTCGCATCCTCAAAGAAGAACTCAGTCGAGAGCAAGGTGTGGTTAATCAAATTCCAGGTGGCGGTGTGCCGCACATAATTGAGCGTGATGTAGTTCGAGTTTACGCCGAGCTGCGATTCGTGGCCGACGGATAGGCGATGCGTGATCGCGTTGTTGATCCGATGCGAGAGCAACGCGTTCACGTAGTAATCATCAAGGGTGCGCGAGTCATTGAAGAAAGCGACACCGCCATTGGCAAAGCCTAGCGTGACCGTGTCACTGTCGAAGCTGATGTTCTGATAACCTCCCGCGACGCGCAGTTTGAGATAGTTGGTCAATTGCGTCTCGACGAAAGCGCCTCCGCTAAACGTATCGGAATCGTTCAAGACGTCCTGGTCGTAGCTGTTAAAGACGTAGCTGCCTTCCACTCCGACGCCGGTGGTGGAAGTGGCCGCGACACTGACGGAAGCGGTAAGTGATTCCGCATTGCGATCCAGATAATCAAAGTCGTCGTTCGTCGCGACGAAGTTGTAATGATCGTAGCCGACAGTCACGACCGCCTTGTTTAGATCCCACAGAACCGAGACGCCGGCGGTGTTCTGGAAACGTCCGTAATCAGATACTCCACTCAGTTCTGGTTCGCCGATCGGATCCTGCTCGAGAGAGAAGCGATCATGAAAATTGATCCGAAAATCGCTTACGAAAACGTCGAAGGCAATCTGCGAGCCGGGAGCGAGCAAAATACCGTTGGTATTATTCTCGGAATGATCGGCGTAGAAGGCGTAACCGAGGCCAATATCGAAGCGGAGCGTGTTGAGCTGCGTAATCGGCCACAGCGCATCCAGGTTCACTTGAGGACGGAAGATAAAATCTTCCTGTTCGTTCGTTTCTGAGATGTTGATGTTGTCGTTGTATTCGACCCCCATCGTCGCGCTGAAACGAAAGCGGACCGGCCCGATCAACATATTATAAGGGATGCGGTCGAGCGATTGGCGGCGTGCTTCTGCGGCGGCCTCACCTGCGAGCGAAGGCCGGATGGCATCTTGCGCAAAGATGGCGGACGCGATCAAAAGCGAAGGAAGGATGAGCGCCAGGCACATCCTCTTGCCGGAAATTTTTTGGCCGTGGAGTATCGGATTACTGCTCATAGTCGGGCGATGAAGGTTGAGTTAGCAAAAGTGGTACCAAGCCGCTGCATTTGAAAGATGGGATCGCTCGAAGCCGGTAAACTGCCGACTGCGAGCGTTGTAGGTTAGGGTAATATTAAGCTGCGCTGTTAAGCGCATGGCGGCGTAACTTTTACCTGCGTGCGCAAGGAGCAAGCAAGATAAATCGCGGACGGTCCGGCCCCGACGAAAATCATGAGAAAAATCGAGACGCGGCCTGCCTGAGAAAAATTTTCGCGCTGGCCTGATCTAAGCTTTTAGAGAAGCCCGATGAAAAAGCTTCTCCCGTCTCTTTGCGCGCTTGTTTTCCTGATCTCGGGCCTTGGGCTTCGCCCGGCGTTCGCGGAAGTCGAATGCATTACGCCGGACGGCCGCACTGAGTCGGTCACATCGCAGACGCGTAATGGCGCTTCTGCATTTCTCAAAGACGAAGAAACACTGAGTTGTCCGCTGCAGCAGGGTCGGACCACCTTCGTGATCAAGCTGCCCAGCGCAGCCGCGCTCGATCGTTTCACTTTCGTGAATGAGAACGAATCGGCTGCGGGCCAGATGAAAATCTCCGTTTCGAACGATCAATTGCCGGCGGCCAGTCCAAAATGGGTGGACGTGGATGGCGCGGTCGCGTTCGCTCACAAACGTCTCTTCAATCTCTCAATGGTCGGCGTGGATGCACGCTATGTGCGGCTCTCCTTCAATGTCGAGAGCGGTGGTCGGATCGCCGGGGCCGATCTCAACCCCGGCCGGCAAATCGATCACTCGGTCTGGAACAAGGTGGCCGATCAGCAAATTGCGATGGTTTCGAAGATGACACGCGCTCGGCGTTGGGCCGGGAAACGTGATTTCGATTATGCCAACGTGGGCGCGAAAGCGCGTGTCGTTTACGTTAGCTCCGGCACCTTCGACGGCACGCGGCAGATGATCGACCAGAAGAAGGAAACTGGATACACCTTCAGTCGAACCGATCGGCATCCGACGGTAATCGTCGAGCTCGCGGCCGATGAAGAAATTCATCGCGTCACTGCGCAATACAGATTGCACACTCCGGGACGGCTCGATGTCTATCTTCTGAACGACGTGAGCAAGAGCGCGACCGATTTGAACTACCAAACACCCATCGCCTCGGTCGCGGATGAGGACGGTGACGGCAATGCGGCGGTTGATTTCGATCCGGAAGGCGCGCGTTACGTCGCAGTCCGATTCACTCCAGTGGATTCGTTAGGCGGCGATCGGCCATTCGAGATCGTGGAGATCGACGTTTTTGGCGGCGCATCGGATAGCGTGACCGACGCGATGGAAGCCCCCGAGCTTTATGCGACCAAATACACGGCCGCGCCTTTTCCCGGCACGAGCACCGGCTCGCCCGATATCAGCAGCAGCCTGGGCACACTCGCGATTCCGCCGGTGCTCCCCGACGTCAGCCCGTAGCATCCGCACGGACGACTAATTCCCGCACCGTCCGGGCGAATTCTTCGCGCGCCTTCTCGCCCTCGTCGATACCGAAGACCGCGATCTCAAGCAGACGCTGGCCGAGATTCCGTTGGCCGCGCCAGGCAGCGAGCAAGCGCCCGCGTGTGTTCCACTCGTTAGGCAACGCCGCACTCCCGGCCGCCGCCACCTTATCTTCCTGGATGCAGACGAAGACGAAAAGCGGGCGGTCATTCTGCTCGAATCGATAAGCGCGAAAGGTGAGGGGAAGCGCGGCAGTTTCGACCGTGACCGGCGGAAGCTCGCCCTGGAACTTTCTTCCGACAGCCGGCAGGCAAATATCCGGCGAATGACTTCGCACTAATTGCAGCGCAGCCCGCTGCGGTTCCCAACGCGCAAAGAAATTCCACCACTGCGCGCCATTCGAATCCCGCCAGGCGGCGGTTTGCGCCTGGTTGTAGCGAAGGATGGCGCGCGTCTCTTCCGGAATGGGGAGCGCCGATGACTCGTTAGGCTGGCGCACCTCCCACCGCGGCAGCTCGATTAACTCGCGCTCGTGACTTCGATACCAAAGTTCGGTCGCGCCAAAGATCGTAACCAGCCAGGCGATTGCCGCGATCGGGAGCGAGAATGATGGGAGAGAAACTTCAGCGCTCTCGCTCCGTGAAATCGTTTTCTCGCTTCCGCGCAAGAGCCACGCGATCCCGAGCAAGCCGGCCATTCCGGCGACAATCACGATTGTTCCGATGAGATCGTGCCATCGCTCGAGCGACGGAACTCCATCGCGCGACGCAATCACCACCAGGCTGGTAGCGCGCAAAACGTTTCCGAAGAATACCCAGACGCATCCGCTGACCAGCAACACCACCCTTCGCCAGACCGTCATTCGCGAGAGCTCGCCCAGGACCAGGGTAACCATGATTGCGGCCTGTAAGGTTTTCACTCCGCTGCACGCTTCATTCACGCCGACGAAGCCGTTGTGCAGCTCGATCACGTTGCCGGATTGCAATGCGCCGACGCCGATCCAACCCGCAATCTCGACCGCGGCATAAGCGACTGCGCGCGACATTCCCTGTACGATCACGTTCTCGAACTGCGCCAGCCACGGCACAGCCACGAGTGGGAAACAGAGTGGAAATGCGAAATGGCGCAGCCAATTCCGTCCGCCGGCTTGCGTGACCGCGAGAAGCGAAAACGCCACCACGATGAGTGCGAAGGTCCAGCTTAAGAGTCGCCAATCCGGATTCGCCTCCTCCACCAGCCGCACCGGCAAAAGCAGTAAGAGCAAAATGGCGCTCGCGAGCATGAAGGAGTCGGAAGCGCTGGTTTCGACTCGCGACGGCCGGTCCTGCCAGCGTTGGTAGAACATGAACGCGCCGAGGAAAGGCACGGCCCATCCGTATTGATACTGCGGATTCAGCGCCCACTCGTAGTGCAAATGGAAGAAGAGCCAGAGCCAGAGCGCACCAGGCAAGAGAAGAGGCGCGATTCGTGACCGAGGGAACACGCCAGCAGACTTACGATGCGAAGCGAGGAGCGCCATGGAAAATCACGAACCGTCTTCCGGCATGACGAGTGCTAATTCAAACGCGCTCCCCTATGCGAAAACTCAACTGCACTTTCCTTGTCCTTCTCGCGGTCCTCGCCGCAAGGGATGCCCGCGCCGTCATCCTTGATTGGGACATGATCACCTGGGCGCCGGGTTCACTCAATAATTCCTACGACATCGATCCCTCGAAAGCCGGGAACGACGTCACTGTAACTGTGGTCGCAAATGGCGGTGCTCCGTTTCAGCAAGAACTGACCACGCCGAACCCTATGACGCCCGCGGTCGCGAAATCTTTCCAAGGCGGTCTCGCCACGACGGAGAATAGCCTCTGCATCGCCCTCAACCTCGCGAATAACACGCAATCCGTCACGCTCACGGTGGACTTCTCGTCTCTCTACACTCAAGGCGTTAAGAACGTTTCCTTCACCCTCTTCGATATCGATTTCTCGAACGCCTCCGGCAATACCTACCAGGATTTATTGACCGCCATGAAGGCGGTATCGATCGACGGCACCACCATGATCGCACCCACCATTACGACCAGCGCAAGTAACGTCCTCAGCGGCTCCGGCCTCGGTCAGATGGTGACAGGAACGACCAGCACCGTCGATACCGGCGCCGGTTCCGGCAATGGCAACGTCACGCTCGATTTCGGCACGAACGCGATCAAATCGTTCACCTTTACCTACGGCAGCGGCACTTCCTTCGCCGATCCGACTTATCAGCACATCGGACTTCACGATCTCAGCTTCACGCCCGTGCCGGAGGTGAATCCCGCCTGGACCGCGATTCTCTCCTGCGTGGGTGCTGTAGCGCTGGGACTCCGTCACCGTGCCAGAAATCGATCGTAACGCGGGCAACGAAAACGTTGGCACGCTCGAGCGACGGGCAATTTTCTGGCGCTGGAGCCGGCGGTTTCTTTGTCTGGCGGTCATAGCTGCGATCGGCGTCGGCGGCTTCCGCGTTTACGGAAAATGGCGCGAGCAACATCTCGTTAGGCAGATGCAGGCATTCGCGGTGCAGGGCGAGTATCAGAGCACCGTCTTGGTCGCGCGACGCGTCCTGGCGCTGAATGCCGACAACCTGGCGGCTTCTCGCACGATGGCGGAATTGGCTGAGAAAGCGGGCCGCATTGATGCGCTTGTTTGGCGAAAGAAGACCGCCTACCTCGCGCCGAATTCGGCCGAGGATCGAATCGCATGGGCGCGAGCCGCCTTGCGCTTCGGTCAACCGAATCTGGCGGAAGACATCTTGAACGCGCTCCCGGAAGCTGCTCAGCAAAATATCGATTATCATCAACTGGCCGGGGCCTGTGCGCTCATGCAACAACAGCCCGCCCGAGCCGAGACGCACTTCGCCGCCGCTCTGCAGCTCGATCCAAAGAATCCGCAGCCGGCCTTGAATCTTGCGATTCTGCATTTGGTTTCGTCGGACGCGCAAATCGCGAACGAAGCGCGCGCGACTTTGATTGGGCTCAGCGATCAAGCCGCTGTGCGGTCCGAAGCCCTGCGCGCGCTGGCCGCAAATGCGATCGCGCGTCGTGAAAAAAGCGAAGCGCGAAAGTGGGCCAACCAATTAAACAACGAAAAGAATGCGACCTTTTCTGATGCGCTTCTTCATCTTGAAACCGTTGAGAGCACGGAAGATTTTCCTTCAGCATCAAAAATCGTCTCGGATAGCGCCCGCGCTTCGTCCGGCACCACCGCAGAGTTGATCGCCTGGCTCAATCGTCATGGCCGCGCGCAAGATGCGCTTGCCTGGAGCGCGTCGCTTCCGCTGGAAAACCAGAGAGCATACCCGGTCCCGCTCGCGATCGCGGAGGCCTACAGTTTTCTGCAGGACTGGACGGGATTGCGCGATTTTGTCGGCGGAAAAAATTGGGGCCAGTTTGAAGCGCTCCGGCTCGCCGTCGAAAGCCACGCGCTTCATCGACTCAGCCCGTCCGATCGGACTTCGATGGAGGCTGAAACCGTCTGGAATGCTGCGCTCAAAAAAGCGAAATCGAATCCCGAACAATTGATCACGATCGCGCAGCTCGCGGATGGTTGGGGTTACCAAAACGAAGCTAACGAAACGTGGTGGACGATCGCGGGCGGCAATGAAAATCCGCGCGCCGCGCTTTCCGCACTGCAACGGATTTATAAATCGACCAAAGACACGCACGGTTTGCTCCGTGTCGCCCGGCGCGCGCTCGAGTTGAATCCAAACGATCTGGTCGCGGCCAACAACTGCGCCAACCTCGGTCTGCTTCTGAACGGCGACAGCACCGCACGGCGGCTCGCCTTTAAGCTGCACCGCGAGCATCCGACGAATCGCGCCTTTGCCGCGACCTGCGCTTTCGCCTTGTCGAAGGATGGGAAACTCGCGGACGGATTGAAATTGATGGGGAGCTTGAGTGAAGAAGAGCTGCAACATCCGTCGCTGGCGGCCTACTACGTCGTGCTCCTGGTGGAAGGAAAAGATTTTGAACGGGCGCGCTCTTATCTCGCGAATGCGCAACGCGCCGCGCTCCTCCCGGAAGAAGAACAAATGCTCAATTCGGCCGCGCGTCAGTTAGTGGAAAACGAAGCCCAAGAGGGAGTGAAGAGTGTCGCGACCAGAGCGCGATGAGGGCACAGGACTAGCTAATTTATGAGTAGTGCCGCGACCCTGCATTACCATGCGATTTGCCACGGAAATTCAGGAGTGCGAGCCAGCTAAAAATTCACCCGCCAAGAAATCGCATGACTCGACCAAGCCTGCTCCAAAAAATTCTTCCTCCGAAAACGGTGCGCCGGAATGCGCGGAACATTTTGCGCTGGCCGCCCGGGCTACGAATGATGCTCTTCGGGATTGGGATGTAAGCAGCGGCCGGCTCAGTTGGCCACAGGGTTTCGAGGCTCTCTTCGGTCAACCCCAAACCGTTGCCGCAAAAGAAATCGGTTTCTGGCAGCGGCATCTTCATCCGGACGATCGGGCCCGGACCGCGGCCGCGATTCGCGATGCGCTCGCGAGCGAGAGCGAGCACTGGAGCGGAGAATATCGCTTCCGCCGCGCCGATGGTTCCTATCTGCAGCTGCTCGAGCGCGCGCATATCGTGCGAAATGAGAAGGGCGAAGCGGTGCGTCTTTTCGGTTCGCTCATGGACATCACCGCGCGCAAACAATTACAGGATCAGCTCGTCCGATCGCAGAAAATGGATGCCTTCGGACAACTGGCTACCGGCGTCGCGCACGACTTCAATAATTTCCTTACCACCATCCTCGGCTACAGCGATCTCTTGTTAGACGAGACCGCGGTCAAAGGACAAATCGCGAAGCACATCACGGAGATTCGCAACGCCGCCGGCCGTGCTTCCAACCTAACCGCACAGCTGCTCGCGTTTAGCCGCAAACATCCGCTCGATCCCTGCGTGCTCGAAGTGAACACGCTCATCACCAATCTCGAACATTCCCTCCTGCGTCTGCTCGGCGAAAATATCACCGTCGAAAGCGATCTGCGCCGTTTCAAGGACGGCGGTTACATCAAGGTCGATCGCGGGCAGATGACCCAGATAATTTTGAACCTGGTCGTGAATGCTCGCGATGCCATGCCCGAGGGAGGCAAACTTACTTTGGCGACGAACCGCGTGACCGTGCGCGATCAACCAATAGCCGAAGTGGAAACCGACCAGCCCGCACCCGGCGATTATCTGACCATCAGCGTGACCGATAATGGCGCGGGTATGAGCGAGCGCGTGAAGGCACGTCTCTTCGAGCCATTTTTCACGACGAAAGACGCCGCAAACTGCAGCGGGCTCGGGCTTGCGACCAGCTACGGAATCGTGCGGCAAAGCGGCGGCCATATTCACGTGGAAAGCAAGGTAGGACGCGGGACTACCGTCATGATTTACATCCCGCGAGTGGCGCCGCCGTCCTATAAAAAACCGGACAGCAAAGATACCCCGACCGGCACGGAGACGATCCTGGTTTTAGAAGACGACATCGGCGTGCGGCACACTTCGGTGCGGGCCTTGCGCGCGCTTGGTTATAACGTGATCGAAGCGGCTACCGCGGATGACGCGCAACGCTCCATCGCCGAAAACGGCGTGCGCAAAATTCATCTTCTCCTCACCGATGTGATCATGCCGCGGATGAGCGGTCATCATTTTGCCGATTGGCTGCGGGAAGCGAGCCCGCTCACGAAAGTGATTTTCATTTCCGGCTATCTCGATGCCTCCCTCCGGCTGGATAATCTCGGCGACAAGATGGCGTTCTTCCTGCCCAAGCCCTTCGACTCACAGCAGCTCGCGCTCAAAGTGCGCGAGGCATTGGATGCGGCCGCGGTTGAGAGTTGATGGTTGGGGTTTGAGAGGATAAGAAAAAGCGTGCCCGACCGCGCTCATCCTTCCACCGACCACCCACCCTCCACTTCCTTCCAGGACATCGCAGTCGCGCGCGAGCGGATCAAAGGCGCGGTTTACCATTCGCCTTGTCCGCTTTCGATCCCGCTGAGTGAAATCACGGGGATGCAGATCTTCTGCAAGCTCGACAACCTCCAGCGCACCGGCAGCTTTAAGGAACGCGGCGCGCGCAACGCCCTGGCGCAGTTGCCTGCCGAACAACAGCAACGCGGCGTGATTGCAGCTTCCGCCGGTAACCACGCGCAGGCCCTCGCGTATCAGGGCAAGTTGTTAGGCATTCCCGCGACCGTGGTCATGCCGAAGTTCGCGCCCCTGATCAAGGTGAGCAATTGCCAGAAGCTGGGCGCGACCGTGATCATGCACGGAAAAGATTTCGGCGAAGCCAAAACGCACGCCCACGAAATCGCGAAAGAACGCGGCCTTGCCTATATCGATGGTTACGACGATCCCGCCATCATCGCGGGACAAGGGACAATGGGAATCGAGATCGTCGAACAGGTGCCGGATCTCGATGCAGTCGTGATCCCGGTCGGTGGCGGCGGTTTACTCGCCGGTGTCGCGCTCGCCGTAAAAACGTTGCGTCCGCAGGTCAAAATCATCGCGGTCGAATCGGATCATGTCGCAAGTTTTTCCGCTGCCTTGCAAGCGGGCGAACCGGTTCGCATCCCGACCAAACCAACGTTGGCCGACGGTCTCGCCATTCCGCAGGTCGGAACGAACGCATTCAATATCGCGAAATCCCTCGTCGATCACTGCGTCCTGGTTACAGAAGAGCAGATCGCGGTTTCGATTTTACGCATTGTCGAGCTGGAAAAAGGCGTCGTCGAAGGCTCGGCCGCTACCCCACTCGCCGCCTGTTTGTCCGGTCAACTGCCAGAGTTGGCGGGCAAGCGCGTCGTCCTGCTTTTGTGCGGCGGTAACATCGACCCGAACGTGCTCAGCCGCGTGGTGGAGCGCGGCCTCGTCGCAGATGGACGGCTCTGCCGTTTTACCGCCATGATCAGCGATCGCCCGGGCGGCCTGGCCGATCTGGCATCGCAAATCGCTTCCGCCGGCGCGAGCATCAAACAAGTGGTACACGATCGCGCCTTTGCCGGCTCGGATATTTCGGCCGTGCACGTCTTGTGCACAGTCGAAACGCGCAATCATCAACATCTCGCCGAAGTGCGCGAACGCCTGAAGACGCACGGCGTCGAGACGTTCGATTCGTAACACCAAATCCCGAAGACTTAGAGTAGATAAAGAATAATGGAATTGTAACCCCGGCTCTGATTGGTCCACACTCCAAGACGAGCAAGACCTTGAACCTCACACCACCCGCTATGAAAACAAAAGCACTCCATCAATGCCTGTTAATCATCCTGTTCGCCGTGGCTCCGTGCCTGGCTGGCACTGAGTTACCCGGATCAAGCGGCAATCTACTTACCGACGCAGGCTTCCGCGTCCGCAAACCAGAGACGCCAGAGCAGCGGCTCATCTATGCAGTGGCGCATCCCTACCGGATGCTGCGCGCTGGCACACCATGGCAGAGCTTCTACGTCTACAAAGACGAAGGAGAAGGCGTGGCCTACGTGGGAGACGAAGTAGACTACCAGCGTTACCAGCGCCTGGCTGCTCAGGAGGGTTATCGTTATGGCTTCTACCTCGCTAAGGACCTAGACCTAGACCTTGCCTGGCGGTTATCCGAAGCTTTCGGCGTGCAGCATTTCTGGACCTGTCGGCACCGGGAAGAACTAAGCGCGAAGTAACTGCTAGCTAGCACACCTCCCAGTCGCCTAATCTGCCGCCGATCTAGGTTAGGTGTGATTCGCAGCTTCAGCTGAGCGTCTTGCGTAGGAGGGCGGCGATTTTTTGGAACTCAACCGCCACTGCCGACTTCTCGTCTTGAGCCGTGATCGGCATGCCGCGATCTCCGCTTTCCCGCGTCGCGATATCGATCGGAATCTGACCGAGCAACGGAACTCGCAGCCGTTTTGCTTCGCGCTCACCGCCGCCGCTCCCGAAAATTTCGTAATGCTTCCCGCTCTCCGGCGAAATGAAGTAACTCATATTTTCGATCAACCCGAGAACCGGCACGTTTACTTTCTCAAACATAGTCGCCGCTTTGCGGGCATCGATCAGCGCCACTTCCTGCGGCGTAGTTACAATGATCGCGCCCGCGAGCGCGACGGTTTGCACGATGGTCAACTGGATATCGCCCGTGCCCGGCGGCAAATCGAGCACTAGAAAATCCAGCTCGCCCCATTCCACCTGCCGCAGGAATTGTTGCGTGTAGCGCGTCACCATTGGGCCGCGCAAGACCGCCGGCGAAGCATCCTCGAGCAGGAAACCCATCGACATCAGGCGAAGACCATACTGCTCGATCGGAATGATTTTATTTTCTTCTGTCGCGGCCGGCCGTTCGCGCGTGCCGAACATAAGCGAAATACTCGGGCCGTAGATGTCGCAATCGCAAAGGCCAACGCGCGCGCCGCTCTGCTCCAACGCCACCGCCAGATTCGCGGCCACCGTCGATTTGCCGACGCCGCCCTTGCCGCTCGCGATCGCGACCACATGCTGCACGCCTTCGATCCGCGTCGCGCCCACTCCGGCCGCGCCCGCTCCGGCCGGCGGCGCATGAATATCGATCAAGACTTTCGCTTCGGAGATGCCGCCGATTTTTTGCAAAAGACGCTCCGCTTCCGCTTTGATCGCGCGCGGGATCGCCGGCTCGTTCGTGGCTAAAGTCATTTGCACCGTCACCGAGCTGTCCACGATCTCGATCTCTTTCACCAGACCGAACGAGACGATGTCCCGGCTGAATCCAGGATACTTGACCCCTTTCAGAACTTCTCTGATCTGCTCCTGTGTGATCGCCATGTGAGGCGCGCAACCTACGCCACGCGCTTAGAGGGTAAAGTTCTCAGCGAGGCAGTGAGTTCAATCGCGACCGCTTAGTCGGCGAAATATTCCTGCCCAGATACTTGCCTAACGAGTGGTAATCAGCGCGGCGCAGGTTGCTCGCTGTTCGCCAGCGCGTAGGCCAGCACCACATTGATCGCTGCATTTTCCGCCAACTCTCGTGGCTCGATCTTGTCCAGCGTGTCGGCCGCGGTGTGATGATAGTGAAAATACGTCCGCCCATCCTGGATAGGATGAAAGGTGGGCACGCCCGCCGGCTCCATCGGGCCGATGTCTGCGCCGGTGTGATCGACCAGGCTCAAAATTCCCGCGCCACTTTCCGACAAGACTTTCGCGATCGGCTCGAGGAATTTTTTCAGCTCCGATTTTCCTTTTATGTTGATTCCGAGCGGATGACCCGCGCCACCGTCGGTCTCCAGCGCGCCAATGTGGTTAGCCAATTCCGCCGCGTGATCAGCCGCGTATCCTTTCCCGCCGCGCAATCCATTCTCCTCATTCATCCACGCGATCACGCGCACGGTGCGTTTCGGTTGCAGCTTGAGCTGCTTGATCAGGTTCGGCACTTGCATGGAAACGGCCACGCCTGCTCCATCATCAATCGCGCCGCGACCAAGATCCCAGGAATCAAGATGGCCGGAAACGATCACGACCTGATCGGGATTGGTTTGGCCTTTGAGATCGCCGACCACATTGAAGCTCTCCACGTCCGGTAAAGTTTGCGGTGTCATGGTTAAACGCATCCGCACCGGACCTTGCGCGCTCAGGGCTGCGATCATCTCGGCATCTTCCGACGCCAGCGCGCCCGCAGGAATTTTCGGCGCGTCCGCTGTGTAGTTCGTCGCGCCGGTGTGGGGTAAACGGAAGTCCGCGCTTCCGGCCGAACGAATCAGACAAGCGACCGCTCCCAGCTTCGCACACGCGCTCGGTCCATCGCTGCGATACGCGACCGCCTCGCCATAAGCGTCACCGGATTTACCCTGGGCCGCCATGGCTTTGTCGTAAGCGTAGGTAAAGACCACGATCTTGCCCGCGACCTTATCGCGGCCTAACGACTGCAAATCGTCGAAGTCTTTCGCCACCACTACTTCAGCGGTCAATCCTTCTGGCGGGGTTGCGGTGCTGCCACCGAGCGCAGTCAGGATAACTTTCTGGGTTGTGCCCGTCGCCATCCCGGTAAATTCCACCAGCGCGGCGGTTTCTTCTCCGCGGAGCCAATGCGGGACCATGACTTTTTCCAGCCGCACTTCGAGTCCGAGCGTCTTCAATTCTCCAGCGACATATTCGACCGCTTTCTGCGCCTGAGCTGATCCGGTCAGGCGTGGACCAATGTTATTCGCGAGATGCGCCACCTGCCGATAGGCGTAATCACTCGTTAGGGCGGCCTGCTGCAATTGCTTCAGTTCGGCAATCGTCTGCGCGGAAAATTGGATCGGCGTCGGTGAAGGAGACGGGGTGGTTTGCGCCGAAAGGCGAAGTGCGCAGAGGGAAATAGCGAGCGACACAAGGTGGCTTCGATTGATCATGCCCGAATCTGAACGCGACTGACGGCAACGCAAAAGGCTTCGCGTCGTTGACAGCGCCAGCTTCATCCGGCAGACCATTTGGCCGCCATGAAAATTCCCGTCGCCTTCGCCCTAATCGCCGTTCTCACCCTTTCAGCTTTATCGCTCGTTCGTGCCGAAGGTGAAACGCCGCTTCCGTTTTCTGTTTCGATTGGCGGTCAGATCGCACAGGTGAAAGCGGGCGAAGCAAACTTCGCCACGATCGAGAAACCGGTCGCGGCCGATGCTCCGCTCGAAGTTGGAGCGAAGGCGGAGATGATCATCATCAACGTCGTCGTGGCCGATGAAAAAGGCGGAATCAAGGAAGGGGCCACGCCCGCGATCATCATTATTCAAAGCGGAAACAAGACCACGCTCGACAAAACGATGGACGGCAAGAAGCTCGCGCCCGGGAATTATCGGCTCGCAGCAGTCGCCGACGGAAAGACGGCCAGCGTCTTCTTCAAAATTCAATAGCGCAACAGAACGACAGCCGCGTCAGGGCTCGAGCGGGATTCGATTTTTCGTCGCCGCGATCTCCACCTCCAGTTGGGAATAACTCCACTCCCCGGCGGACTTGGTCGCGACGGCATAGATTGTCCCACTGCCATTCGGACCGGAGATATCAGCCGAGCCGGAAGGTCCATTGACGTGCGTGTTACCAGTAAGATACCACCCTTCTTTGATCGGAGTGCCGAGCGCCTGCTGCACTTCCGCATTCGCCTTCGCGCGCGCCAAAGCCGTCTGGTAAACGTCCGTAGACTTCAGCAATCCGAAGACGAAAAAGACGATGCAGGCCGCAAAGGCCGCGATCAATCCCAGCAGCGTCAGACAACCTGTCGGGATGCACCACTTCCAGTTCCGGCTCCACCAGCCCGGTCGAGGTGGAAGTGCGTTCGTAGCAGCCGGAGGTGGCGTTGGTTCCATGGGGCAATCCTGCCTAACGAGTGATAATTAGCAAGCGTCGCCGCGCCTAATCCAGCGATTTATCGGCCCCTCTACCTAACGAGTGATCGCGGGGAGATTCATTCGATTCAGGCGGCTTCGGCGCCGCCTTTCGTTTTCTTACAAAACCAAATGGCAACCGCGCCGACCGCCAAGCCTATCCCTACAATAAAGAAGGCGTCATTGAAGGCCATGATAAAAGCATCGCGCCTAACGAGTCCTTTGATCGCGCTGTAAGCTTGCTGCAGGGCGGTCGCGGGATCGAACCCTTTGCTGACGAAGTTTCCGCTGATCGCGGCCAGCCTTTCCTGCGTGGCCGGATCGAAAGCGGTGATCGATTCGCCGATGCGCTGATCATGGAATTGTTCGCGGCGGGTGATGACGGTGGAAAGAATGGCGATGCCGACACTGCCGCCGACGTTCCGAAAAATATTGAAAATAGCGGAACCGTTGCCGGCGTCTTTTTTCGTGAGCGTGCCGGTAGCAAGCGCGGTCACGGGCACGATCGTAAACGGCTGGCCAAAGGCGCGCACAATGTTCGCGATCATGAGTTGGTCGCCCGCGGTGTTGAAGCTCATGCTCGTGTTCATGAAACAACTGATCGCGAAAAGCACGCAGCCCCAGCAGACGAGCAGGCGCAGATCGACGTGCTTCATCAAAAAAGGCAGGAACGGAAAGACGAGAAATTGCGGCAGCCCGACCCAGATAAGCGTTTCGCCGATTTGCAGCGGGCTGTAGCCCTGCACTTCGCCAAGATAAAGCGGGATGATGTAAACCGTCCCGTAAAGTCCGAGACCAAGCCCGAAGGCGACGATCGACGAAACGCCCACGTTCCTGCTTCCGAGCAACCGCAAATTCACGAACGGCTTCGCGCTAAAAACTTCCACGAGCACGAAGAGCGGCACGAAAATCCCGGCCAGAATCGCGCAGGTGACGATGAACGGGCTGCCGAACCAATCTTTGCGCTGGCCTTCCTCGAGCATGGCGATGAGTGAGCCAAGCCCGATGACCATGAAGGCGATGCCGAACCAATCGCCCTGGCGCAGCAGGTTGAGCTTGAGCGGCTTTTTGTCGATGCCGTACCAGATCGCGAGCAACATGAACGCGCCCGGGACGAAGTTGACGAAGAAATTCCATTCCCAACCGAAATGATCGGTCAGCCAGCCGCCGAGCGCGGGACCGATCGCCGGCGCGAGGGTCGCGGTCATTCCGAACATCGCCTGGCCGAGCGGGAGCAAATTTTTCGGCATCGTGCTGATGATGACGGTGAGCGACATCGGAATCATGACGCCGCCGGTGAAGCCCTGGCCGGCGCGAAAAATAATCATTTGGCCGAGACTGGTCGAGAAGCCGCAGAGCGCAGAAAAGATGAGAAAGAGAACGACGTTGACCAGCAGATACCAGCGCACGGTGAAAACTTTCGAGAGCCATGCGGTCAACGGGATGGTGATGATCTCGCCGATCAGGTAGGCGGTCGAAATCCACGAGCCTTCATCGGGCGTGGCCGCGATCCCGCCCGAGATATCGCGCAAGGACGAGTTTGTGATCTGGATGTCGAGCACAGCCATGAAAGCGCCGAGCATGGTGCCGCAAACGGCGATCCATTTCCGCGCATCCATTTTCTCTTCCGCCATGGGCTAGTTCCAATCGCCGCCGAGGGCTTTGATTAATTGCACGGTCGCGAGCATGCGCTGGCCGAGAAGTTGCGCTTGCGTGCGCTCGGTTTGCAGAAGCGTGCGCTCGGCATCAAGCACATCGAGAAAATTAATCGCGCCTTTCTGGTAGGACTGCTGGCTGAGATCGAGCGTGCGTTGCGCCGCCTCGGCCACGCGTCCCTGCGCTTCCGCTTCTCCGCTTAAAGTTCGCGCATCGACCAGCGCGTTCTCCACATCTTGGAACGCTACCAACACCTGCTGGCGAAATCTCCCGAGCGCTTGCTCGTAGCGCGCCTGGGTCGCGTGCAAGTTCGCCACGTTGCGCCCGCCTTCGAAAATCGGCAGATGAATGCTCGGCCCGATTTCCCAAAAACGGCTCTGCGCATCGAAGAGCAAACCGAAATCAGCGCTCTCGAATCCGCCCGCGCCGGTCAGGCGAATTTGAGGAAAGAAGGCGGCGCGCGCGATGCCGATCCGCGCGTTAGCCGCGGCCAGTTCGCGTTCCGCACGCAAAATATCGGGCCGGCGCTCGAGCAAATCGCTCGGCAAACCCGGCGGAATGCGCGGCATCCGTCCGCCGATCGGCCGTGCCGGCAAACGCAGGTTGCTGGCCGGTTGTCCGATCAAAGTCGCGATCGCGTTTTCCATTTCGCCCCGGCTTCGTTGAATGGAAAAAACCGCCGCCTCATTCGTGGCGAGGTCGGCGCGCGCGCGCACCACATCGAGTTCACTCGTTAGGCCGGCGTCCAATCGTTCCTGCGCGATGCGCAAACCTTCGCGTCGCGAATTCAGCGCGCGCTGGATCACATCGCGTTCTGCGTCCGCTGCGCGCAGCATGAAATAACTCGCAGCCAGATTAGCGGTCACACTCAAGCGCATGGCCTGAAAATCGATCGCGACCGCCTGCGCTTCCGCGCGCGCCGCTTCTACTTGGTGACGAACGCGCCCGAAGAGATCGATTTCCCAATTCAATTCCGCCGGGACGCGGAAATCGTTTTGCGTCGTGGTCAGCGGCTGATTGGTCAGGACCGGCGGCGCGCTTGTCGTCATTCCACCGCCCATCGAGAACGGATTGCTTCCGATTAATTCGCCCTTTTGATAGGGGAGCGTATTCGAAGTACGCCGCCGCTGGCCGTTGGCGTTCAGATCTATGTTCGGAAAAAAATCCGCCGCCGCCACTCGCGCCTGCGCTCGACTTTCTGAAATGCGCGCCGCGGCAATGCGTAAATCCTGATTGGCGGCCACCGTTTCTTCTTCGAGGCGGTTCAGAACGGAATCACCAAAGATTTTCCACCAATCCTCGTGTCGGTTTTTGCCGCCTGGCTGCGCCACTTTCCAGTGCGGGCTCAACGCGCCCTTATACCGTGCCGGCGCATCGGCCTCCGCCGCCGGCGGTCCATGATAATGCGGCCCGAGAATGCAGCCGGAAAAAGCCAGGAGACTAACGAGCAGTAGAGCGCGCCGCATCATCCCCTTTCGATCGTAAATCGATCTTCGGTATGACCGATAACCCCGGCACGACGCGATCTTCAAAACCATCGAGCGCGTGTTCGTCGAAGATGATCTTTACCGGCACGCGCTGCACAATCTTGGTGAAATTTCCGGTCGCGTTATCCGGCGGGAGCAAGGCGAAACTCGAACCTGTTCCCGGCTGCAAACTGTCCACATGCGCGCTGAATTTGTGATCGGGGACGGCATCGACTTTCACTTCGACATGCTGACCGATGCGCATCTTGGCGAGCTGCGTCTCTTTGTAATTCGCGAGAATCCAGACGTCGCGTTCCACCACCGCCATCAAAGCCTGGCCAGGCTGAATACGCTTCCCGGTCTCGACCGTGCGCTTGCCGACAAGCCCATCCACCGGCGCGAGGACGGTCGCGTAGGAAAGCTGCAACTCCGCATCGTGCACCGAAGTCTCCGCGCTCTTGGCGCCAGCTTCGGCCACGGTCAGCTCCGCTTTCGCCGCGGCCAGTGCGCCTTTGGCATTTTGTAATCCTGCTGTGACTGCATCGACTTCCGCTTTTGAGACTGCTTTTAAATCCTTTTGGAATAATCCGGTCGTGCGCTCGTAATCGTTCTGCGTTTTATCCAAATCCGCCTGCGCGCGCTCCGTTGAAGCGTGGCCCTGTGTCACCTGCGCATTGGCTTGCGCGAGTTGCGCGCGCGTCTTCTCCAGCGCCACCTGGAAATCGCGCTCATCCAGGGCCAGGAGCGTTTGGCCGGCTTTGACGTGCTGATTGTCCTCCACGTTCAACGTCTGGACGGTGCCCCCGACCCGCGCGCTGATCTCATGGACGTGACCGCTGGTGTAAGCGTCGTCGGTCGAGATGAAATTTCGCGCGTGCAGATAATAAAAGAGGGCGCCGATCAACAGGACGACCAGAACGATCCCCGCAATGATGAGCGTTTTCTTTGAAGGCGGCTTTGGCTTTTTCTCTTCGTCCTTCTCTTCGCCTTTGCCTTTCTTCTCCTCACCCTCTTCCGACTGCTCTTCTTTCTTCCCCTCCGTCTCCTCCGATTTTTCTTCTTCGCTCATTCCGTTTTCGAACCCCTTGCGAAGATTTAGCTAAAGCGCTTTTCGTCGAAGTCGATCAGTTCCGGAATGGTTACGATGTCAGCACGGTCCTCGATGCCCATTTCTTTTTTTCGTTTTTCCAAAAGCGGCGTCGCGAAATCTCGCCAGCCCAGTTTCGAAGCGAAACTGTTCCAGAGCATGAGATCGCCTTCATTCGGTTTCTCCCGGTGGTGTGACACCATTCCAAGATTTCCTCGTCACTTCCGCCCTGCAGAACGCGCTCGCGCAACTTCGCGTAATCGACTCGAAGAAAATTGCAGCAAACGCCATCCGCCGCGCGCGGCCCGCCGAGATTCGGATGATATTCTTCCGTTAACTCGCCGCGAGCGTGCAGCCGGATCTTGTCGAGCAACCGCGGGAAATAAAGCATTCCGCACGTCAGCTCGCGGGGACTCTTGGGATAACTGCTCATCGCGCCAACTTGGATGGCTTGCAGGTATTTGCCACTCGGTCCATTAGCGTCTTGTTACATCGGAAGGTGCGCGCAGAAGCCCGCAGGTTTATCGATTTTTCCAACGCGAGGCGAAGTAAAGCTCGCGGCGCCCCCCTTTGTCATGTTGAGCGAAGCGAAACATCTCTGACTATTTCGGCTCTCTGGACGCACAGAAACAATCAGAGATTCTTCGTTCCACTCAGAAGGACAAAATTCAAAACGAGCAGCTAGCCGTGACCGAGTCCCGTCGGCATAAAAAAACCGAAAGACCAACTGCTCCTCGTTAGACCAAGCCCTGATCCATCATTGCATTCGCGACTTTGAGGAAGCCGGCAATGTTCGCACCGTTCACGTAGTTGCCGGGCGTGCCGTATTTTTCTGCAGTCCGGTAGCAGACTTCGTGAATCGTCTTCATGATGTTGAAGAGTCGCGTGTCCACTTCTTCGCGCGTCCAGGAAAGACGCATGCTGTTTTGCGCCATCTCCAATCCAGACGTCGCCACGCCGCCCGCATTAGCGGCTTTGCCGGGCCCAAAGAGAATTTTCGCATCGAGAAATTGATTCACG
This sequence comes from uncultured Chthoniobacterales bacterium, assembly GCA_964236815.1. Lineage (GTDB taxonomy): Bacteria > Verrucomicrobiota > Verrucomicrobiia > Chthoniobacterales > UBA10450 > JACCTI01. Next base: position 33,209 of record CAXSFN010000008.1, on the reverse strand, counting down.
CCATCGATCGTGGTCGGCATGTTCGCGCCTTCGGAGACAACATAAACGCCATTGCGCAAAAGATTCGCGGCATCCTTGCCGTTGATCTCGTTTTGCGTTGCGCTCGGAAACGCGCACTCGGCCTTGTGATCCCAAAGGGGGTTGTGATCGCGCGCGGGATCAATCGCAGTGAAGACGGCGCCTTTGAATTTATCCGCGTATTCGGAAATGCGGCCGCGGCGGGTGTTCTTCAAATCCATCACAAAGGCGAGCTTCTCGCGATCAACTCCCGCCTGATCGAAGATGTATCCACTCGAGTCTGAAAGCGTCACTGCCTTCGCGCCTAACGAGATCAATTTGTCGATCGTGTATTGCGCGACGTTGCCGCTGCCGGAAACAAGACAAGTCTTGCCCTTCAATTCTTCCTTCCGCGTCTTCAGCATCTCGGCCGCGAAATACACCGCGCCATATCCGGTCGCTTCCGGGCGAATGACCGACCCGCCCCAGGTCAGACCTTTGCCGGTCATGACGCCGGTAAATTCATTTCTCAGCCGCTTATACATCCCGAAAAGATAACCGATCTCGCGCGCGCCCACGCCGATGTCGCCCGCAGGCACGTCGGTATCGGGCCCGATGTGGCGGGCAAGTTCGCACATGAAAGCCTGACAAAATCGCATCACTTCGCTGTCGCTTTTTCCCTTCGGATCGAAATCGGCGCCACCTTTGCCGCCACCCATTGGAAGAGTCGTCAGGGCGTTTTTAAAAACCTGCTCGAAGGCGAGGAATTTTAGGATGCCGAGATTAACCGAGGGATGAAAACGCAGGCCGCCTTTGTACGGACCGATCGCGCTATTCATTTGGATCCGGTAGCCGCGGTTCACGTGCAGCTCGCCAGTGTCGTCCTGCCATGGGACGCGAAACATGATCACGCGTTCTGGCTCGATGATGCGCTCAATGATCTTCGCTTTCCGATATTCCGGATGTTGGTCGAGCACGAGCGCGAGCGACTCGACCACCTCTTGCACTGCCTGGTGGAACTCGGGCTCGGCCGGGTTCTTGATTTTTACTTCGGCTAACAAACCCGCGAACTGATCATTCACGAAAAAATCCTCCTACGGATGGTGTGGAAAGGGAGACGTATGTCAGCGATGCAGAAACCGGAAGCAAAATCGGTCGAGGCCGCCCGTTCCGCCGGGAATCGCCGCGGCCTGCCGCTTCCTCACATCCGAGATCATCGCTGGCAGCGAAGCATTTTTGTTATGCCGGAAAAGAAACCAATCGAGCGGGCCCGCCGGGACAAGCGCGAAGGCAAAGCGGCTTCCACGCAAGCGGGCGAGTTTGTGCGTGAAGAAATGGAGCACATCCGGGCCGGCGAACATGGCGCGCGCTCGGCGAAGCAAGCAATTGCGATCGGCCTTTCGAAAGCGCGGCGCGCCGGGGTAAAGTTGCCGCCGCCAAAAAAAGGAACGACGTCGAAGCGCGTCCGGAAACAGGCAAAACGCGAGCTGGAAAGCGCGGCCAGCGGAGGAAACAAAAAATCATCGCGCGCGCGCTCCCGAGCGGCAACAAAGGCCTTAAACGCGAGCCGCATTCTGCCGCTTCGCATCGCGCGCTGGCGCGCCAGGCGCATGCCGCCGCCAGGAAACGCAGCGCCTCCGATCGCTCCCGCGCGGCCAAAAAAGCGGCGCGCACCCGCAAAAAGAATTCCTGATTTCACGGACGGGAATCGGTCTGCAGTTCGAGCCAATTAAGTCGTTGCCTCGATTTTCCCAAGCACACGAAGACAGGAGCGCCCGAGCGGAATGCGTTTCTCCGCGTCCGCTTCGCTTTCCAAATCGATGTTGAGCGCGAACGGATAAGATTTTCCTTCCCGCTCAATCTATCCGACCCACCAGCCGAGCTTCTCTTCGAAGAGCCACCCGGCTGAGCTTCATGCTGGAAATCACCATCCAATCGTGGCGACACAAGTTGCTAGTTGAATTTCGCCTTACCCACCTCACCGGCGATTCGTTCGTTAGGTAGACGTGCTTTCCGCGATCAGTCGCTCGCCGACGCGCAACGTCCCACCGCCGGAATGGATCAAGTAAGCGCCAAAAACCACGCCTTTTCCGTCCGCCGATCGTCGATAAGTAGCAAGAGTGCGCAACGGCTCGGCGCCATCATTCCGTCCCGATCGCTGATCGATCGTGGCAATAACGCACCGTTGGCAGGTCGCGGCACAATTGAAAGTGATGGTTCCCGCTTGAACGCACTTCCAGGTATTCTCGTCATAAGGACTACAGCCGTGCACCACGATGTTCGGCCGGAATCGATTCATCGGGAGAGGCTTCGCTAGCCGAGTGTTTAGATCGGCCAGCGACTCTTCCGAAATGAGCAAGGTGGGAAACGCATCGGTAAAGGAGACCTCCGGTCCTTGCGCCACGCGGTAAGCTTGCGGGATTCGTTCCTGCGGAACTTTACGCGAATAAGACTTACCGACTCTAACCAGCCGGCATTTTCGTTGAAGCACGACGCCGAACCACTCGGAGGCTTCATCGCCAACGTCGTCTGCCATAACTGAGTCGCGAAAGATTGTGACCCTGCGCATTCCGAAAGCTCCGCATCGTTCATCTATCTCTCTGAAGGATAGGTGGAGTTCTCCGGCGTTCGGAGCCTTTAAGACCAATCCGACTTCATCGAGCGCAATTTCTACCGTTGCTAGTTCCGCCGCATTTCGTTGCGTGATAAACGTGTCTGTCTCATCTACGACCAGGAACTCGCGGTCGTGCAGGAATCCGCGCAGGCCAATCTCCGTTTCTGCTAGCGAAATTCCGCGGCACGACTTCACCGGATAAACGTAAAGGCCGCTGACCTGGATCATGCCTTAGCTCCCTCGCTAATTGTTTCGGCCTACCGCTTCTCGGTTATCTCTGCCATGGCCGAAGCCTCAGCAATGGTAGCCGCTAGAAATGGCGCAAAGATCTCCAACGAGCGCGTCGGAAGGGTGGCAATGACATGGGTAAAATCGTCTTGGTAGCGAATGTCGCCTACCGTCCCCTCGCGATGCAGACGCGCCAGCAAGTCGCCGCGCGCGGAAGGCACTCGGAGTTCTACTGTTATGGTCCCGCGCGAGACGAACTCGGAAATGCGATCGACTAATTCGTCCACTCCTTCGCCGGTTTGCATGGAGACGAAGACCGCGTCCGGAAAATGCCGGCGCAGCTCCGCGAGCGCATCTGGACCACTGACCTTGTCGACTTTGTTGAATACGATCAGCATCTGCTTGGTCTCTGCCCCGAGATCAGCCAGCACGCGCATGGTGGTGTTGTAGAACTCCATTACCTCGAGCTGCGAGGCGTCCAGCACATGGATGAGGAAGTCGGACAAGGCTGCTTCTTCCAGCGTGGCGTTAAATGCTTCGACTAGCTGGTGCGGTAGGTTGCGGACGAAACCGACCGTGTCCGTCAATAAGAGCGGCTGCTTGTTAGGTAGCGCGATCTTACGCGTGGTGGTATCGAGCGTAGCGAAGAGTTTGTTCTCTACGAAAACGTCGGCGCCGGTAAGCCTTCGTAAGAGGGACGACTTGCCGACGTTAGTGTAGCCGACGATGGCGGCATTCGGCACCGGCGCGCGTTTTCGATCTTTCCGCTGGGTCGCGCGCGCGCTTCGCACTTCTTGCAATTCGCCTTTCAGTCGATCGATCTGCAATCGGATCTTGCGCTTGTCCTGCTCTAGCTGGCTTTCGCCTTCGCCTTTCGCGCCAATCCCGCCGCCCTGCTGCCCAAGGTGACTCCAGGCTCTCGTTAGACGCGGCAGCGAGTATTGCATCCGCGCCAGGTCGACCTGGATGCGCGCCTCCCTTGTCTGCGCGCGCGCACCGAAGATATCGAGAATGATTTCCTGCCGATCGGCCACCGTGATGCCGGCTAACTCTTCCCAATTACGCTGCTGCGAAGGACTCAGCTCATTATCGAAAATAAGCACATCGCATTCGTGCTCCTTTGCCAGGTCGACCATCTCCTGCGCCTTGCCCGAGCCAATTAGATAGCGCGCATGATTTTCGCGATGCGAAATCAGCTTCCGCGCGATGATCGGGATGCCGAGCGTATCGACCAGCTCAGCCAGTTCATCGAGCAAGCTTTGTGCGTCCGCCTTTTTCGCTGGATCGATATACGCCCCAATCAGGAGCGCGCGCTCGGTCATCTTATCCTTCTGCTTGATCTCAAACATGCGGTTATATCGGAGCTGGAAATTCCACGCTACAGTAACCGACATTCACATTGGTGCAGGTTCAACCCGCAGCCCGTAAAATCTTCGTAGCTTAAGGGAAGGGACAAGCCTCACGGATAACTGTAGATTGGGGCGTGAGTCCTGTTGTTCTCTGGCGTGCCACCCGCGCCTATTCATTGCCGGCCAGTGTGGTGCCCGTTGTTCTGGGAACGGCTCTCGCGGCCCGCGGTCACGCTGGATTGGGCGCTGGACGCTTTTACGCCTTCACTTTTCTTTTCGTCCTGCTTGGGGCAATCCTGGCGCACTTCGGCGCTAACGTCTTGAACGATTACTTCGATTTCGTGAAAGGCGTCGATACCCGACCGGAACACGGCAGCGGCGTCCTTACCCGGCACCAAATGACTCCAGCGCAGGCGCTCACCTTCGGCCTTTGCCTCATGGGCGGCGCAGCCCTTTGCGGATTAACCTTGCTGCGCGCGCATGCCGCCGTAGTAGCTCCACTCGCGCTCGTCGGCGTGGGCTGCGCGGTTCTATATCCAGCCTACTTAAAGAAATATGCGCTCGGCGATCTCTTGATCATGATCGCGTTCGGCCTCGGACTGACTCTGGGCGCCTATGGCATTCAGGCGGGTGGGATGTCTTCACGTCAATGGCTGCTCGTCTCCTTCTACTCCATTCCCGTCTGCCTGCTGGTCGATGCCATCCTACACGCCAATAATTTGCGTGACGCTTCGGACGACCGCACGGCCCGTGTCCGCACCCTCGCCACTCTCCTCCCACCCAGGGCAGGCCTTCTCCTTCAGGCGGTTCTTCTCTTCGGCCCGCTCGCCTTCGTTCTACTCTGCCTCGGGACCCGATTGCTCCCGCTCTGGAGCGCCGGGACCCTGCTTTCGATTCCATTTTTAGTGCGCGCCTTTCGCAGCGGCAGTGTTGAAGCTACAGCGCAAACACATTTAGTATTCGGCCTTCTTTACGCCCTCTCCTTCCTGCCTAAGCCGGTTTACTTGTAGCTACTGTCCCTGGGCACCGGAGACAGGCATAGGTTGCGAATCGGGCCGGTGACCCGTATCGTTCGCGCCCGCCGAATCTGGCAGGATACACAATGCTCACCATCCGCGAACTTAGGAAAACAATGGGCGGGCGTACCCTGTTCGAGAACGCCAGCCTCACGGTGAACTACGGCGAACGCGTTGCGCTGGTCGGCCCCAATGGCGCGGGTAAGTCCACCCTCTTTAATCTTATCTTGAAAAAGGACACGGCCGATGCGGGGACGATTGAGCGCGACGAGTGGACCATGGTTGGTTATCTCCCACAGGAGAGCGAGCCCGTCGGCGAAGAGACCGTGATGGACGTCGCGACTGGTCGCGCGGGAGAAATTGCGGCCTTGGAAAAGCAACTGCACGCGCTCGAAAAAACCGGTGACGTCAGCGGCGCGGATTACCTCGAAGCGCACGCCCAGCACGAAGCACTAAGCGATCCTCAAGTAGACGCGAAAGCAAAGAAGATGCTGCGCGGCCTGGGTTATCGCGAAACGGACTTCAGTCGCAAAGCGAAGGAAATGAGCGGCGGCTGGGTTATGCGCGCGCACCTCGCGCGCTTGTTAGTCATGGAGCCGGACCTGCTCCTGCTCGACGAGCCTACCAACCACCTGGACTTACTCTCGCTCCTCTGGTTGCAGGATTACCTGAAGAACTACTCCGGGGCCTTACTCCTCATCTCACACGACCGGGAGTTCATGGATGAAGTTGTTGAAGGGATCTACGACATCGCCGAGCAAAAGCTTATTAGCTACACCGGCAACTACTCGGACTTCGTGCGCCAGCGAGAAGCTAACTACGAGCAGCAACTAGCCGCTTACAATAACCAGCAGAAGGAAATCGCGCGCCTGCGCGAATTCTACGATCGCTTCCGCCAAGTCGCATCGAAAGCTTCGCAGGCCATGAGCAAGCTGAAGCAGATCGAGCGGATGGAGTTAATCGAAAAACCGCTACCACCGAAAAAGCCTTTCCGCTTCAATATCCCGCAGCCGCCACGCGGTGGACAACGCGCAATCTCACTCGAAGGAGTTCATCAGGCATACGGCAAGCATCAGGTCTATCGCGGCCTCGATTTAACGATCGAACGAGGCGAGCGCACTGTCTTAGTCGGGCCGAATGGCGCCGGCAAATCTACCTTACTTAAGATTCTTGCCGGCGTGATCGAGTTTCAAAAGGGCGAACGAAATCTCGGGCACGCCGCTAAGATTGGTTACTTCTCACAACATCGCGCAGATACCCTCGACGCCGCTAAGACCGTGCTCCAGGAGGTAATGGACGCCGCACCCACCTTAGCCGAGAACGAAGCTCGCGGCATCCTCGGTTCCTTCCTCTTCCGCAAAGACGATATCTACAAGAAGACTGGTATCCTGAGTGGCGGCGAGAAAAGCCGATTGAACTTAATTAAGTTCCTGGTCGATCCACCTAATCTGCTCCTCATGGATGAGCCGACTACTCACCTGGACATCCACGCGGTCGAGTCACTCATCCTCGCCCTCGGCGTCTATGAAGGCACACTCGTCTTCATTTCGCACGACGTGCACTTCATCCGCAAACTCGCCACCAAAGTCCTGCACGTGAACGCCGGCACCGTTACGCCCTATCCCGGCGGCTACGATTATTTCCTCGAGAAGAGCGGCATTTCAGTCACCGACGAACGCGCCGCGCTCACAACCAGCTGACGGTCCTTTTGCATGGGAATAACCCGCCGCTAAGCACAGCCTCTCCTTCGTTCCTATCTTATCATAACCATGGACTTCCACGGGCTTGCTCCGACTAGCTTACGCAATAGTCGCCCGCGCCGCTATCTCGGTGATGATATGTGCCTGCCCCTCTTGGCCTTCGTCGCCCCGGACCAGGAACGTATCCGGAGTCTCTACAAGTTTCTCGGAAACCTCCTCGCTGCTTTCGATCGCGGCGGCGAATGCCGTGACGAAACCTTGCGTGAAATCGCCGCCATCGCTTCTGTCTCCGCCATCAGCAAGATCATGAGCGAGACCAGACAGCTCGGTCTCCAAAGCGCAGAGGCGAACCCGACCGAACTTTTCGCCACCACTGTGCACGATATTCGCGGTGGTGGCCTGAGTCTCCTCCTGGCCCGTCTTCAGTTCGCTCATCAGGACGGTTGGAAAATCGAAAGCGCCCGCACCATATTCTTCCTAACCCGCGATCATCTCAAGATCATGCGCAACGCCCTGCTCGGCCTCGACGACGCGAAGCGCGAAGAAGACTTGCAGCCGAAACTCCACGGCACCGGTTTTATCGTAGAGAAATGGCAGAACGCACTCCTTGTCGGCGGCGAGCGCCAGACCCGGCTCAAGATCGAATCCGAATTCGACGGTAACATCGCGGAATGCTGCGTTGAGTTCGGCGCGCTTGACCGCATTCTCTATAACCTGATCAATAACGCCTGCCGTCACACTGCCGAGGACATTATCAGGCTATTCATTTTGAAGATGCCAAGCGAGAAGGTGGAGAACCTTCGCTTCGTTCTAACTAATCGCCTAAGCGCGACGGACGCCGAGAGTCTGACCGGGCAGAACATGAAGGACCTCTTTAAGCCCGGTGTGTCCACCACTAAGTCTGGCTTTGGTCTGACTGTAGCGGCGGATTTCGTAGCTAACGCTTACGGACTTATCTCCCGCAATAAGGCTCTCGAAGGCGGTTATATTGGCGCCACAGTCATCGAGGATCAATTTATCGCCTGGTTCCACTGGCCGATCGCGGGGAACATCTAGCTGCTGGACAATCGCGGCGAGTCTCAGCGCGCCTATTGCGGCCGCATGTGACGGGAGCCTGATTTACCCCTGCCGAGCGCGCGCGCCAGATCGAGCGCATTTCGAGTCGCGGCACCGAGAGTGGTGTTATCAAAAATCACCCAAACATCGCGCCCCGCAGCGCGCTCCTTCTTTACCTGAGCGGCTAGCGCGGCGATGAACTCAGGCGGGTAAGCTGAATAGTAAATTCGCGGCGAGCCATGCAGGCGATAGTAACTAAAGCCGCGCCAGCCGCCTGGCGTTGCAGCCGCCGGAAAGCGGGCGGGATCGGCCGCAACCCTTGCCATCTCATATTTCTCAAGTAAGTCCCCGGCCTCGGGAGCAAACCAGCTTTCATGGCGCGGTTCACAGGCGACGGGAACCGACGTGAGCGCGCGAAGTTTTCCGAAGAACTTGTTTGCTCCGATCTCATCAAAGCTAAGCTTCGGTGGAAGCTGCACGAGCAGGCATCCTAGCTTGCTCTCGAGCACCGAGACCTCCGCCAGGAAGGATACTAGTAACTCCAGGTCCTTGAGTCCGCTCGTATGGGTGATCGTTTTCGGCATCTTCACTGAGAAGCGAAACGTCTCCGAAACCGCATCGCGCCACCGCATCCAGGTCTCCGCCCGATGTGAGCGGTGGAAGGAAGAATTGATTTCCACCACATGGAACCGGGCCGCATAACGCTCCAAGTGACTTCCATCTGCGGGGAAGTGTTCCTGCTCGGCGCCCGGAAGGCTCCAGCCCGCCGTTCCAATCAATAACGCCATTAGGGCTCCGGCCTTCTACTTCTCCGCCGCTGGCTTGAACAAGAAGCGAAAGGCCTTCAGCGCCGCCGGGTGATAGATTGTGGAATGTTGCTCTTCCGGCATCGGCTCGTAATGCCAATGGACGTCGGAAGGCGCGCTTTTAGTTAGGACGTCGGCGAAGCGTTGCCCGAGGTCGCCCATATCACTGCTCGCCGCCACGTAGAGCTTTTTTTCAAGCTTCCCAGCCTTGCCTAACTGCTCTGGCGCGATCTTAAGCAACTGCTCGTTATTCCACCAAAGACTTGGATCGAACGCGATATAGGTGTCGAATAAGCCTGGCTCGAGAAGAAGCGTCTCGACCACAAATAAACCGGCGAGCGATTCGCCCACAATCGCCGTCTCATCCGTCGTGCGATACCGCGCTTTCACCTCCGGCATCAACTCCGTGCGCAAGAACTTCCGGAAAGCCTCCGACCCACCAACCCGTGGCGCGATTTCCTTGTCCTTCGGATTCTCCGTTGGTCCCGTCATGTCGCGTCGCCGCTCTGTATTCTCGATCCCGACCAGCACAAACGGCCGCATCGTCCCGTTCCCCACTCCTACCTGCACCAACCCCGCGATATGCAGGAAGTCTTCCGCCATCCCGCCGTCCGGCATGTAAAGCACGGAAAAGCGCTTATCGGCGGCTTCCATATAACCGGCCGGCAAATAGACGTTGATCCGCCGCGTCTCGCCTAAGACCTTCGATTCAATCGTGAACGTGTCGCCGACCACGAGCGACGCGGGCCCATCTGCGGCGAATAACGGAAATACGGCGGTCGTGAAAACCGTCCAGGCAAAAAGCGCCGTTCTCGGGAAGATGTTCATTTCGATCGGAATGTCATCCTGCACGATAGACTCAACCATGCAAAAGACGGTCGCTAAATTCCGCAGCTTCGGGGAAGCGAAAAAAGCGGGCCACGATTCTTACAAGAAGCTTACACCGCAAGAGCCTCTCGATATCCTCCTCGAACTTTTCGACCATGGCCCGGAGCAGCGACTCGAGAGAGTTTATCGCGTCGGGAAATTCGCTGAACTATGAATGGACAAGTTAACAACCTAAAGGTCTGACCCTCCTCTCCGGATCTGACCTATTCCGGAGGAGACGGATCATCTTTCGAGAAAGCGATCGTCATCAGTGCCAAAAGCGCTCCAGCCGAAGTCGATGCAGAGTATCGCTTTACTTAACCAAATGTTTCCCAGGCTACGCCGTCAAACTCAGTCGCTTGTGCCGCATGGCTCAAGAACCTTAGACATGCTTCCCCTTAAGACAAGCCATCGGACCAAAGCGCACCCATCTACTTCGACGTCACGTCATTCGTCCGCAAGTTAGACTCGTGTTGACAGGTTTTAAATCGTGGTACGAAGTTGTCGATCTTAAGCTCCTAGCTCTTCAGTTCCCGAGGATGCACCGCCGATTCCCGCGCGCGGTTCTTTGGCCGCGCTTGCTAGAGGTAATGGGTGAAAATTCGCCACGCCGTCCTTGCTTCGCGCTCTTGCAATTCAGCCAGGACAACTAAGCGCGAGCCATCGCGGCGGTGACGGTGAGGAGAGGGACGATCGCGAAATGTTCGTTTCCGTCTTCTTCATATGAAATGAAGACGGAAGTTTTCTTCGGCGAGAAGCTCAGGAAATCGCGATGCGGCACATCGAAGACACGTCCAGATGCCGTCTCGATGCGGAACGGTTTATTCTTTGAAATCAGATCATCGAGCAGCGAAGCATCCATGCGACTAAAAGATATTTTAGAAGCGAAAAGGTGTCAACGAGGAGACTTGGGAGACGGTAAGTCCGCCCGGCAGCGAAACAGCCGGGCCCCTTTCGGAACCCGGCTGTTGTTGATTGCTTTAGTTAGCGAGTAAGCGCTGGGCTTAGTAGTCCATTCCGCCCATGCCACCCATTCCGCCCATGCCGCCGCCGCCGGGCATGCCGCCACCGCCGCCGCCTTTTTCCTTTTCAGGGGCTTCGGTGATGACTGCTTCCGTGGTCAGCAAGAGGCCGGAGATCGAAGCGGCGTTTTGCAACGCGCTCCGTGTGACTTTGGTCGGATCGACGACGCCGGCTTTCACCAGGTCTTCGTATTCGCCCGTGGCCACGTTGTAGCCTTCGTTGCCTTTGCGCTTCTTCACTTCCTGCACGATGAGCGCGCCTTCCTGGCCCGCGTTATCGGCGAGGGTGCGGAGCGGCTCTTCAATCGCGCGGCGGATGATCGCCATGCCGACTTTCTCATCGCCTTCGAGCTTGAGATTATCGAGCGCTTTCTGCGCGCGGATCAAAGCCACACCGCCACCGGGGACGATGCCTTCTTCAACCGCGGCGCGAGTCGCGTGCAACGCATCTTCGACGCGTGCCTTCTTCTCTTTCATCTCAGTCTCGGTCGCTGCGCCGACGTTGATCACGGCGACACCGCCAGCCAACTTCGCGAGGCGTTCCTGGAGCTTCTCGCGATCGTAATCGGAGGTAGTCTCTTCGATCTGACGGCGGATTTGTCCGACGCGTCCCTGGATGTCGGCTTGCTTGCCTTCACCTTCCACGATCGTCGTGTTCTCCTTGTCAATCGTGACACGCTTGGTGCGCCCTAAGTCTTCGAGTTTAACGTTCTCGAGTTTAATCCCGAGATCTTCAGTGATGCATTGACCGCCAGTTAGAACCGCGAGGTCTTCCAGCATCGCCTTGCGACGATCGCCAAAGCCCGGGGCCTTCACTGCTGCAACCTGGAGGGTGCCGCGGAGTTTATTCACGACCAACGTGGCGAGCGCTTCGCCTTCCACGTCTTCCGCGATGATGAGGAGCGGACGTCCAGCCTTTGCGACCTTCTCGAGGAGAGGCAGCATGTCCTTCAAGCTCGAGATCTTCTTCTCGTGAATGAGGATGTAAGGATTGTCGAGGACCACTTCCATCGCTTCGGCATTGGTGACGAAGTAAGGAGAGAGGTAGCCTTTGTCGAACTGCATACCTTCGACAACGTCGAGGCTGGTTTCGATCGACTTGGCTTCTTCAACCGTAATCGTTCCGTCCTTGCCGACCTTGTCCATGGCGTCAGCGATGATCTCGCCGATCGTCTTGTCCCAGTTAGCGGAAACGGTCGCAACCTGCGCGATCTCGCTGCGGTCGCTGACCTTCTTCGAAATCTTCGCGAGCTCGGCAACAATGGCTTCCACAGCCTTGTTGATGCCGCGCTGGAGCGAGGTCGGGTTAGCACCCGCGGTTACGTTACGCAGACCTTCTTTGTAGATGGCTTCAGCGAGAACGGTCGCCGTGGTGGTTCCGTCGCCAGCGATGTCGGAAGTCTTGGAAGCGACTTCGCGCACCAACTGGGCGCCCATGTTTTCATAAGGATCTTCGAGCTCGATCTCCTTGGCCACGGTGACACCGTCTTTGGTGATCGTCGGGCTGCCGAATTTCTTGTCGAGGATGACGTTGCGGCCGCTCGGTCCGAGGGTCGCTTTCACAGCGCGGGAGAGTTTCTCCACGCCGCGGAGAAGCGCATGCCGCGCATTCTCGTCGAATTGTAGTTGTTTAGCTGCCATAAGTCTTAAGTGTGGTTTCTAGTTAGAGGTTTCGATTAACCAATGATGCCGAGGATATCGTCCTCGCGCATGATCAAGTAGGACTCACCGTCCACTTTGATTTCGGTGCCGCCGTATTTGGAGATAAGCACCTTGTCTCCGCTCTTCACGGTGAACTCGACCTTCTTGCCGTTGTCATCGAGTTTGCCAGTGCCGAGGGCGACTACTTTGCCTTCCTGCGGTTTCTCCTTGGCGGTGTCGGGAATGATGATCCCGCCTTTTTTCACTTCTTTCTCTTCGATAGCCTGCACCAGCACGCGATCTCCGAGCGGTCTTACATTAATTGCCATGTGTTTTAGTTACTCCTTCTTGTCTTTTGGTTAATGCCGACACTCGTCAGGTAGACCCAACAAGTGCCGGCAAATTGTTTATTTAAAACCTGCCGGTTACTTCTTGTCCTCGTCGACGACTTCGAACTCTGCGTCGACCACGTCGCCCTGGTCCTTCCGTGGACCGTCGGTTTGTGGTTCAGCCTGTGGCTGAGGACGCCCGCCTGCTTCCGCACCGGGCATGGGACCTGTACTCGCAGATGCCTGTTTGTAAAGGTCGGCGCTGATTTCCTGGAACTTGTTCTGCAGGTCGTCGTAGGTCTTTTTCATTGCATCGGTATCGTTCGCCTCGATGGCGGCGCGCACGGCAGCGATGGCTTCTTCGACTTGCTTGCGCTTGTCTTCGGGAACCTTGTCGCCCAGATCCTTGAGCTGCTTTTCGCTCTGATAGGCGAGCGTATCGGCGTTGTTCTTGATCTCGATCGCTTCCTTCGCCTTCTTGTCTTCTTCGGCGTGGGTCTCAGCGTCGCGCTGCATCTTTTCCACCTCTTCCTTGCTCAAGCCTGAGCTGCCGGTGATGGAGATTTTCTGCTCCTTGCCGGTGCCGAGGTCTTTCGCGGAAACGTGCAAAATGCCATTCGCATCGATGTCGAAAGTCACTTCGATCTGCGGAGTGCCACGCGGGGCCGGCGGGATGCCGTCCAGGTGGAACGTGCCGAGATTCTTGTTATCGCGGCTGAGCGGACGCTCGCCTTGCAGGACTTTAATTTCCACGCCCGGCTGGTTGTCGCTGTAAGTCGAAAAGATCTGCGACTTCCGGGTCGGGATGGTGGTGTTGCGCGGGATCATCGGCGTCGCTACGCCACCCGCGGTTTCAATCGCCAACGTCAGCGGAGTCACGTCGAGCAAGAGAACGTCTTTCACGTCGCCCTTGAGCACACCGCCCTGAATGGCAGCTCCAATCGCCACCACTTCATCCGGGTTCACACCCTTGTGTGGCTCTTTGCCGATCAAGGTGCGCGCGGTCTCGATCACCTTAGGCATGCGCGTCATACCGCCGACGAGCACGAGCTCGTTGATGTCTTTCTCGGCCAACTTCGCGTCCGCCAAACAATCCTTCACCGGCTTGATCGTGCGCTGGAAAAGTGAATCGGTCAGCTGCTCGAGCTTCGCGCGGGTCAGCTTCTTCTGAATGTGTTTCGGACCCGTCGCATCCGCGGTCACGAACGGCAGATTGATTTCGTATTCCTGCGAAGAAGAGAGCGCGATCTTCGCCTTCTCCGCTTCTTCCTTGATGCGCTGGATCGCGTCCGGCTGCTTCGAAAGATCAATGCCCGAGTCCTTCTTAAACTCGTTCACAATCCAATCGACCAGCACGTTATCCCAGTCGTCGCCGCCGAGGTGGGTGTCGCCGTTGGTCGCCTTCACTTCGAAAACGCCGTCGCCTATTTCCAAAACCGAAATGTCGAACGTGCCGCCGCCCAAATCATAGACGGCAATCTTCTCGTCCTTCTTCTTGTCGAGGCCGTAAGCCAGCGAGGCCGCGGTCGGCTCATTGATAATGCGGAGAACTTCGAGACCCGCGATCTTGCCCGCGTCTTTGGTCGCGTTGCGCTGCGAGTCGTTGAAATACGCCGGCACCGTAATGACAGCCTGCGTGATCTTCTCGCCGAGCTTTGCTTCCGCATCGGCTTTCAGTTTGGAAAGAATCATGGCCGAGACTTCCGGCGGGCTGAACGTCTTCTTCTCGCCGTTTACTTCCACCTGCACGTGCGCGTCGCCGTTGGCCGCCTTCACGATTTTATAAGGAACGCGATGTTCCTCTTCGCGGACTTCATCGAACTTCCGGCCCATGAAGCGCTTTACCGAGAAGACCGTATTCGCGGGATTCGTCACCGCCTGGCGTTTCGCCGCCTGACCGACCAATCGCTCGCCATTCTTGGTGAATGCGACAATGGAAGGCGTCGTCCGCGCACCCTCGCTATTTTCCAAAACGACAGCATCGCCGCCCTCCATCACAGACATGCAGGAGTTCGTCGTGCCCAAATCGATACCTAAAACTTTAGCCATAATTGTAATTCTTCTTAGATCGAGAATCGACCCGCGGTCTATTTAGCAAACCCCATTCCGGCGGTTGCAATTTACATAAACAATACTCGCGATGCGTCTTACAGAAATAAAATGCAGCGGGCGTCGCGTAATTTGAGACATGGTGTCGCTCCGATCACAGGCTCGCCGTGCGAGCTTGTCACACTCAACGCGTGAGATAATCGGGCGCGCGTTCAGCGGTTGCGCTGGAACCGCCCATATAAAGGCCCCGCTCAATTTGAGATTATCTACCCGGTGCAAAATCGGTCCAGCGGGCGATTTTACCGCCACGTGATCGCTGCAATTACAGCCTCAAAAAATTATGGTCGGAAAGTGCACCGTTAGACGCCCGACACAGAAAGGCGTCGAGCGCACCCGCTTGGAAAGCTCGTGCCATCAGCACGGAGGTGGTCCAAAGCTGCCGGTATGTCTCCTGCTCAACCATTTCCGGAATGGAAACTAGCGGCCGCGATATCGTCTTCGCTTGCGTGCATTGCGCCACTTCCTACGTAGTCGATGAGGCCGCGGCTGGCGTGACCCTGCAGTGTCAGCATTGCGGGAAGCCGATCAAAGTCCCTAGCTCCGGGCTGAAGGCCGCCGCCGCTCACGCCGTCAGAATCTCCGAGCTGCAGGATCAGTTGAAAGAGAACGAATCGCAGCGCGTCGAGATCGCGAGTTATATCAACCAGCATAGCATCCAGCTGCATCGCTGGGAGCTGCGGCTGAAAAGCTTGAATGAGCGCCAGCAAAAGCTGCAGGGCGAGATGTCGAGTCTTTGCGAACCAACCACTCGTTAGGCTATTCGAGGGCTGACATTTTGGGCGACAAACTTCCGCAAGGGAGTAGTGGTTCTCATGCGCGCTTATCCTCTTTCCAAACTTCGGCAGAGTTCGACCTTGAAAACGATGGGGGCGCTCGGCGTGGCCGCGCTCCTAACAATCACGAACGCCAATGCCGCCGGCGAATCAAACAAACAGATGTTAAAGGACGCGAAAGTCGATCGGACGCACGCGGAAGTCATCGCATTGGGCCGGGCGCGTGGCGGAAAAATTAAGACCTCCCGGATCGAACGCACCAACGAACGTCTGCTTTGGTCGTTCGAAATCGTAATGCCGGAGACTGCTCGGACGACCGAGGTGCTGGTCGATGCGAAGACCGGCAAGGTTATCTCCGTGAAAAAGCGCTGAGATGCGGCGGCGCCTCTGAGCCGCGCGGCCGGCATCTTCATGCGCGCGCCGCGGCGCAGAGGCCGCGGTGTCTTGCCTAACGAGTCGATGATGCGCGAAGTCCTAACCAGATGAGCGCAAGCCCGAGCGGACCTCGTCGGTGGAAATATCGGCTCTGGGGGGTGGCGGTTCTAACTCTCCTTTTCCTCTCGTTAGGCATCGGCTGTCTGGCCCGCAGTCTCAATCACGACGAAGCACAGTTCCTCGCTTCGGGAGCGCTCCTCGCTCGGGAGAGAATGCTGCCCTATTTAGATTACCCTTATTTCCATCTGCCGAACCTCGTCTTCGTCTACGCCGCACTCTTCTCGACAAACGATTTCCTCCTGCTCACCGCGCGAAGTTTTAACCTAGCCTGCGCCTGGCTCCTCCTTCTCCTGGTCTATGTGATCACAGCCTCGGCCTTCCGTTTTCTTGGCGAGAAACGCTGGGTCGTCGCCAGCGCGGCTACGCTCCTCCTTGCTTTAAATCCGCTCTTTCGTTTTACTGTCGGGCGCGCTTGGAATCACGATCTGCCGGTCCTGGCCAGCGTGGCGGCGCTGGCCGCTTTCTTACAGTCCGCACAATCGGATCGACCGAGGCGCTGGATAGTAGCCGCGGGCTTTCTCCTGGAGATCGCTGCCGGCACCCGGCTCACCTTTATGCCGCTGGTAGTTCCCTTTCTCCTTCTCCTTTTCATGCGCGATCGCGCGAAACCCGGAGGCTTGCGGAGCGTTATTATTTTCCTAGCCGCCTATAGCGTTGCCTTACTGCCGGCAATCGCGCTTTTCGCTGCAGCCCCTAGCACATTTTTTTTCGATAACGTCTCCTATAACGGACCCATCAATCTGCGTTTTCGCCAGAGCACGGCGCCGGCTGAGATCGCGTTCAGCTACAAACTGCTTTTCCCCATTCGGCTCTTAGTAAGATCTCCTGGTAACCTGCTGCTCGTTCTCTTCTTTGCGGTCTTTGGTTGCTGGCTTCCGTGGCGTCACGGCTGGCGGAATTACCTTCGGGATCGGACCAGCTTATCGATCCTCGTTCTCGTTCCCTTCATCCTGCTGGGCGCTGTCATTCCCTCGCCTTCTTACCGCCAATATTATTACGCGATCGCGCCGTTCCTCTTGCTTGGCGCGATCTTCGGCGTCGCACATTTCTGGAACACGCCCGCCCAGGAAAAAAAGATTTTCGGGCTGCTCTTCTCGCTCATTGCGATCAGTTCCCTGGAATTCGCCTGGGAGTTTCGCGAGCCGGGCCTTTTTGCTCGACCAGATCTTTGGCCGGTCTTTCGCCTGCATGAACAGGGCCTGAAGATCCGACGACTGGCCGGGTCAGGGCCGGTGCTAACGCTCGCTCCCATTTCGCCGCTCGAGGGCGGGTGCCGCATTTACAAAGAATTCTGCACCGGCTCCTTCGCATGGCGCGCGGCTCCGTTTGTGGAGGAAGCCGATCAGAAGCGTTTCGCCATGATTGGGGGAAAAAACTTCGAGGATTTTCTCGTTGAAAAGCCTCCCGCCATTTTGACCGGATACGAAAGTCGTCTACTTGAGAAACCGCTCATCGACTACGCGGAAAGAAATGCCTACGCCAAAGTCCGGCTGTCGAAGCGAGGCATTCTTTGGCTGAGGCCTTAGGACCGCCAACGAGGCGTTCGAACGCGCCGGAATAACCGCGGCTGGGCGATCCGCCGAGTTCACTAGATTGTCACAATGACGCCATCTCGGCGTCACAATCGCCTGCCAGTTTCTCTCCGAAACAACAAATCGCGGCCGGCGCGCCGCACTAAGCCGCAAGGGAGAAACAAATGTTCGTGAAAACAATTATATATGCCGCCGCTGCGACCGCTCTGGCACTCAGCGGAATCACCGCTTACGCGCAGGACAACGGCGCTTTGCTCGACCTGCTCGTGCGCAAGCGGATCATTACCGACCAGGAAGCGGAAGAGCTACGCGGCGAGTTAACCAAGGACTTCTCCGCTACCCCGGCTGGGAAATTGAAGATGTCCACGCCGATCACTGAGCTCGAGATCTACGGCGATACCCGCGTGCGTTATGAATATCGCGGCGGCCGCACCGCCGACGGCACGCCTTTGGCGGCGCCCGGTGCAGGAGTAGCCGCTTTTCGCGATTGGCAGGAGAGGAGCCGTGAGCGTTACCGATTGCGTCTCGGTATTCGCGGCACGCTGGTGGACGATTGGTTCTTTGGCCTTCGTCTCGAGACCAGCCAGAGCCCGCGCTCTACTAACGTTACCATCGCGGATGACACGACCGCGGGACCATTCGCGAAAACAAGCGACGGCATCAACGTTGGCCAGGCCTATTTCGGCTACAAGGGCATCCGCGATGTCACCCTCACCGTCGGCCGAATGCCGAATCCGCTCGTGACCACGCTCATGGTTTGGGATGGAGACATCAATCCTGAAGGCGTAGCGGAACAGTGGAAGCATTCCTATAACCTTTCCTTTGGCGGGGGCTCGACCTCCGCGGCCCCATCCGGAAAAGACGACAAAGCGGTTGCAGCGATTTCTTCCGAGCCTTGGAAATTGAAAATCGACGTCTTCGCGAACTTTGCCCAGCTCGTCTACGACGATGCAAACCCGGAGAACCCGCTCGGGCAGCGCGGCTTTACTAACGGCCGGCTTACCCCGAACACAGACGCCTGGCTCTTCGCCTGGCAGGTCGGCGCGAAGTTCAATTTCCCGAAGAACTTCTACCTCCAGCTCGCGCCGGTGCTCTATAACTACACGGGTCTGGGCGACAACTTTAACGCCTTCTACCGCGGCGGCAGTCCGCTAGTTACAAACACCGTCTCACTCGCGCAAAACCAGACCGGCGCCAACAGTCTCCTCGTGCTCGAAGTTCCGGCGGAATTCGGGTTCAAGATCGGAGAGCTGCCCTTTAAGATCTTCGGCGATTTCGCGGTGAATTTCGAAGGCGATAAGCGGGCCGAAGCCGCCGGGACGCCGGGCAAAGGCGACGAACGTTACGCTTACCAAATCGGCGCTGCCATCGGGCAGTTGAAAGCGAAACACGATTGGCAGCTCCAGGCTTACTACATGCATAGTGAGCAATACGCGCTCGATCCAAACCTGGTTGATTCCGATTTCTTTGATAGCCGGGTTAACATCGAAGGCTTTGTCGTCCAAGCCGGCTACGCGATAAGCGATGCCGTTGTCTTTAACCTCTCCTACGGCTACGGATGGCGGACTGATGGCTCGTTAGGTACCGGCGGGGCTGGCGACATCGGCATTAATCCGCTCGAAAAATATCACGTCTTTCAGGCCGACCTTAACGTCAAATTCTAACCAACGCAACCAACCAAAAGCACCAGCCAATATGAAACTCCAATATCTCCTCATCGCAGGCCTGATCGCGCTTAGTCCCCTTAGTGCGCGCGCCGATAAACTCGTCATCAAAGGCTCCGATACTCTCGGCGCGAAGCTCGTCCCGCAGCTCGCCGAGCAGTTCAAGGCCAGTAATCCCGGCACTACTTTCGATATCGCCGCTGAAGGTTCCACCACCGGCATCGCCGCCATTACCGATGGCACGGCGCAGATCGGCATGTCCAGCCGTCGTGCTAAGCCGGCCGAAATCGCGGCCGCCTCCGGAAAAGGCATCAACATGAAGCCCACCATCGTCGCCTATGACGGCATTGCGGTCATAGTTAACGCAAACAACCCAGTCAAAGCTCTAACCAGGAAACAGGTCGAACAAATCTTTACCGGCGAAGTAGCGGATTGGAGTGCCGTTGGAGGCTCAGGTGGTAAGATTTCCATCTACACGCGTAACACTTCCTCCGGCACTTACTCAGACTTCAAAGAGCTCGCGATGAAGAAACGCGACTATGCCGGTGGTTCGCAAAAGATGGCCGGCAACGAACAGATCGCATCGGAAGTGGGTAAGAACGCCAACGGCATTGGCTATGTCGGCTTAGCTTACGATAAAGCGCCGGGAGTAAGAGCGGCTGCGATCGACGGCACCATCCCATCGGTCCAGACTGTCCAGGGTAAGACTTATCCTTACGCGCGTCCGACCTTTTACTACACGAATGGCGAGCCGAACGGACTCGCGAAACAGTTTCTCGATTTCACGACCGGCGCCGCTGGGCAAAAGATCGTCGCGCAAGTCGGCTTCGTCCCGATTAAGTAGTCCACTGCAAGGTTAGGTAGAAGCCCGCGGGAGTCATCCCGCGGGTTTTTGCGTTTCGAGGGTCGCCGCGCTTAATGAGCCTGCTCGCTCGGCGCGATGGGCTTCATCCGCCTCAACTGGCGAATATCGGCCTTGTTCGAGCCGATGGCACGATGAGGTCTTCTTAACGCTGATAATCGGTCCATACCGGTTTGTCACTCATCTGGCAAGGTGGCCTGATGCGGCGTTCCGGCGCGCTCTACTAGCCTTCGCGGTTGTCGCGGCGGCGATGCTATGGGCTTACCGGCAGTTGGCTCGTTCTCCGCGGCTGACTGTCGAGTAGACTCGCCGATTCTAGGATTTCACGAGTAACGATCCCTAATATTCAATAAGCTCTCTTCTTCGGCGCGGTCGTTAGCCTGACGACTCTGCTTATGTGAGTGACCGCGGTCGGGCGCTCGTCTTCTAGCGAGGACTAGCAGCCCCGGCGGTGAGCGCATACTTTCGGCAATGTTCCAGATAAGCGCCTTCGTGACTAACGACCAGTTCCACCATGCTAGACCAGAGCCAGGAAGGAGCGTCGAGCGTTTTGCTTCGGTTCTGACTCAGTTGCTTCTGCCATTTTTGCCGCGCATCGGGATCCATCTGCCGGGCATGGCCTTTTCCCACGACGTTGGCGAGATACCTTGCCACCTTGGTCGCTTCTGCCGGCGTTAGATGTTCGATCTCGAACTTTAAATCCTGAGGTAGAAGCTCGCGCAAGAAGACGGGGCGATCATCCAGCTGGGTATTGAGCATGCGTTCGCCTAAGGCGGGAGAAAGATGCCAGGCCCCGGTGACGACCCGTTCGCCGTGGTCTTGCGGCATCTTCACTTTCGGATACCGCGGAGCTATTGCTTGCGCCGCTTCCTTTACATCCACCAGACAAAGCTCACCTCCTTTTCCTCCTATTCCCAGAAGCACGGCATAACGAAGTCGGCCGAGCGAGCTGCAACCTTTCACCCAGTAAGCAGCATCAATCACTTCCACCGAAGCGTCGTCGTCTCGCGAACGGAGAGACGTCACCAGGCGCCGGACCTTCTCATCCCGGAACAAGTCATTGATCTGCTTGCGTTCCGATTTCAAAAGCGGCCAGAACCGGCGTCCTAGTGGAATCTGCGGCGTCGTGTCCTTGATTCGCTCCCGCGCCAGGTGTCGCCACTTCCTGCGCAAGGCGTCACGTAGCGCGATCTTTACCGCCTCGGGTTTAGCCGCTTCTTCGCTCACCCCCGTTTCCGCTGCGGCAAAAGCCTGCTCGTACCCTTGAATCATCTGCTCGATCATGAGCGCAGTAGTTACTCCCGGCAGATCGGAACCACGCGCCGCGCTCGCGAGAGAGAGACCTAGCCTAACGAGATCGTGCGCCGGGTTACCGATCACGGTCTGATCCAGGTCGCGAATCTGAATATCGATCCGGCCTTTAGCATTCGCGATCGGCCCCAGGTTTCCCACGTGACAGTCGCCGCAAATCCAGATAGCCGGCCCTTTGGGGAGAGTGGCGCTGGAGTCGGACTCAAGCCATTCGTAAAACTTTTCGGTATTACCCCTGACGTAGGCGTGAGCTGAGCGCGCCATCTTTATGTTGCGGCGTTCCGTCAACGCGGCTGCTCGTTTGTCTGCCGCGGCGAACTTGCCGGTTTTGCGCTTCATAAAAGAGAAAAAGCCCGACAGCATGCTGCCGGGCTTGAGTCTTAACGCAGGAAATCCCGCTTACTTCTTAACCTGTTCGAGCTTCTCGATCATCGCGAGATGCTCTTTCATCACCGGAATGGTCTTCTCGATAAAACTTTTGAGGTCGTCGTTCTTCACCGTTTTATCGGCTTGTTCGAAAAGCGCGATGTCTTCCTTGTGCGCCTTCACCATTCCGCTCGCGTAGGCTTTGTCGAAAGCGGCGCCCGACATGGCCGACATCTTGTCGATCATCATTCGGTGCTTGGCGTCGACTTTGTCCGGTACCGTCACGTTCATTTTCCCGGCCACTTCCTTAAGCTCATCGTTCGCCATGGAATGGTCTTTGACCATTTGGCTGCCGAAGTCTTTCACTTCCTGGCTCGCGCCTTTGTCCGCAGCCATCTTGCCAAGCTCCACCTCTGTTATTCCGCCGCTGGCCGCTTTCGGAATAAAGGTCGCGTCCATTCCTCCGGCTTTCATTTCTTTGTCCTTAGCAGATGCGCCTCCTGCAGCGAACGTCGCCACGGCGAGGATTGTCGTTATTAAAGTTTTGTTCATCATACCTCCGGTTCGTTCTTCACTTCAGAGACGGATGCCATTTGTTTCGGGAACCGATTTGGCCGTTAGAGTCTTTTCGACGGGGGACGCAAGCTATCCGCCCAAGCTCGCAAATCCGTTAGAGGTAGAAAATTAATAACACGCTCGGCGGGAATCTTCGCTTTGAACGCTGCGGCTAGGCCGATCTCAATAAAGTCTAACTGCCATGGATGGTGTGCGTCGGTCCCTAGCGATATGCGAACGCCCGCCGCGCGTGCCATCTCGAGCAGAGTCACGTTCAGATCCTGTCGATCGGGGTAACAATCGATCTCGACTGCTTTGTCGAGCTTGGCCGCCTCGGCAAAGACACATGGCCAGTCAGCGGTGAGACCAAGGCGATAGTTAAAAACGCGGCCGCGGGGATGCCCATGGATGTGGACATCCGGATTGCGGATCGCGGCGAGATAACGATCCGTCTGATCTTCGGTTTTGCGGAGGGCTGAATGAAATGAACCCAAGACGAGGTCGAGTCGCCTTAAGGCCTCGGATTCCATGTCGCCTTCGCCGCGCGGATTGAGATTCATTTCGATCGAACGCAGGACCGTAATCTTCCCGTCAGCCGACTTGTTGGAAGCATTAAAGACAGCTATCTCTTCTCCCTGGCGTGCGAGCGAAGCTTCATCGATTCCACCCGCAATCTTTAAGCCTTTCGAATGATCGGTAATTGCGATGTATTCGTAATCGTGTTCTTCGCCCGCTGCGGCCATCTCGGCGACGGTGCCTGAGCCATCGCTCCATTGCGTGTGCATTTGCAGGTCGCCCCGCAGCCCCCTTTGCCAAGTCGGATTCTCTGCCAGGAGCGAACGCGCATCAGCCAGAGTAAGGAAATCACGGCGCAACGGCGGAGGTGAAATCGTGGCTGGTGGCTCTTCCAACCAGCGCCGTAATTGCTCGGCGAGAAAAGGGCCGATACCTTTCAGTTCCAGGAGCGAGCGACCTTCCACGAAAAGCTCGTGCGCTTGCTCTGGCCAGAGAAAAGCGTTACGCGCGGCACGTTTGTAAGCGCGCTGGCGAATGCCTTCCTGCCCCTCGGCTTCTCGCGCGAGCAATTCCGCGATGTCGGCATTCGATAATCCGGCCTTCATCCCAAATGCGAAGCTGCTTCTTAAGCTTCGGCTTTAATGAAGCTAATGTCACCGCTCACTTCCAACCGCGCGACCTTGACACTTTTCAAGTCTTCGATCTCGGCGCTGAGGCGCATGTCTTCGTGCAGGTCGTCTAAGGACAGGTTGCGTCTGCGTAGCTCCTTTCCCTGAAGTTTGCCGTCACGCACCAGGACGGCGGGGCGGCCTTTGATTACCGCGCTCACCGCGGGCCACCGGCACGAAGCTATGGCCAAACCGCGGTGCAGCGCGACCAGAATAGCCGCGCCACCGATGGTCGCGAAAAACGCCGAGCTCCCATTGATCGCACGCGCCAACACCGAGGCTAGGATCACGATCAAGATCTGGTCGAAGGGCGACTTCTTTGTCAGCGACCGCCGATCGCTCAAGCGAGTCATGAGCAAGGCTGCGACAAAGACAATCACGCCTCGAAGACTTATTTGCAGAAACGTCAGCTCCTTTGGCTCAAAACCAAGCCCAAGCACTAAGCGAACAGAATCGAGAAAAGCATTCATACTAACTATTCGCCTGTGCGACAACTTCTGCGCGGAGTCTTCTCACTTACGGCAGGCTCTTCAAAGCCTTGCCGTCATCAATCGCCGGTTCTCCGGAAGACAGTTAGCTAAGACTTTTGTTTTCGTGGTACCTGGCGAGCGCTTACCTGCGTGCGGAAACCTCACCTTCGTTGATGGCCGAATGTCGGCCTTCAGGTAGTCGCGCATTAGACGCAAAGCCTGCCGGTTTTCCTGTGCCGTGTTCGAGCTTACACAGTCAGCTGGAATTATTAGTTCATACTCGCGGATGTAGGCGTCATTCGCCGTGAACAGAACACAGAAGTTTCCCGCTACTCCCGCGAGGACAAGACGGCGAACGCCGAGATAGCGAAGTAAGATCTCCAGAGGCGTAGCGAAGAAACCGGAATGCTTCGGCTTGAGAACGAAGTAGTCCTCTTTGTCCGGCTGCAATTCCATCACCATGGTGCAACCAGGTGAATCCTTCGTCAGGCAGGACTCTATCAGCCGCCGGAAATCCGAGCGCCAGCGACCGAAGTTATCGTTAACGTAGATCACCGGCACTCCCGCCTTCTGGGCGCGGGCCTTTAAGCGACGGATGCTTCGCGTCATCGCGGGGAGGTAGCGCAGCAATTGGTTCGCCTCCGGAAATCGCAAAGGATTGATCACGTCGATCAGGAGTAATGCGACTTCGCACTTATCGGGTGCACTTCCGTGCAGGTCTTCGTTCCGCATACATTCGCTCTCACACGAGGCGTGCCGCCAATCAATAAGGATCGCACCGCGAGACGCGTTTGGGCGTCATCTTGCAATGGCTGGGTCGAGGCGAATCGGGATCGATACACTGTCGGCTCGCGCGCCGTCTTCGTCAGCTCGTCCGATTGCCGATGCGGCTAGGCTTTCGCCCTTACTACATGCGACTGCCTTCCCGGCCACCTCATTCTTATCAGAATCAGTTTGCCAAACGCTGCATTCTCCGGCTAACCAGATGTTTGATCAATCAGGTGGATGCACCGACTCGAGCAGCAAGAAATTTCAAAGCGTCGAAGTAGCCTGCTAAACGCCAAAAGTAGGTTAGAAGATATATTATGACATCAATCCTTCAGCGTTTGGCGAGAACGCTTCTCTTCGTGGTTACTCTATCGGGTAGCTATGCGGCAGAAGTTACCGGGCAACCTAACAACGAGAAGCCGATTCGCGCGCTGCTCGACTCGTTCGGGATGGCTTTCGCCCAGAGTGATGCCCACGCCTTCTCCATGGTCTTTCATGAGGACGCAGACTTTACCAACGTCTGGGGCATGACAGCTCACGGAAGGAAGGCGATCGAAGATTTCCACCGTCCGCTGCTGGAAGGCGATGGGGCTGGGATGATCCCCTCCTTCAAGAATGCTGCGTTCAAAGTTGTTGAGACGCATATCCGATTCGTTCGGCCCGACGTGGCCTTCGCCGACGTGACCTGGACGCAAACCGGCGCGGTGCAAAACGGTCAAGATATGGGCGCGCGCAAAGGCCTGCTCATGCTGGTCGCGACCCGCGAGGGTGATACCTGGGGCATCGCCATTATGCACAACATGGACCTACCGGTATCTAAGTGATGGCTCAAACACTCGGAGCAAAAAGAAAGGTCGGTAGTACAATGAGCAAGATCGCTTCTAAGATCCGTTTCAAAGCGAAACTCCTCCGGCCGGCAGAGAGCACGAAGGACGACTCGTGGATGTTTCTCATCCTGCCAAAGGAGGCCAGCGCCAAGCTTCCCACGCGCGCCATGACGGCGGTCGAAGGCACCATAAATCACGCGCCGTTTTCAGCCGTACTCGAGCCCGACGGACAAAAGAGTCACTGGCTCAAAGTGGAGCGGAAGCTAAGCGAAACTGCGGGCGCCAAGGCAGGCGACGTTGTTACACTTGAGATCGCGCCCGCGGCGGAGGAACCGGAACCCACCGTGCCGCCAGACCTGAGAAAAGTTCTCGCGACCGCGGAGCCGAAGGCGCGGGTGGTGTGGGAGGACATCACACCGATCGCGCGTCGGGATTGGATCCACTGGATCACTTCCGCCAAGCAAGAAGAGACACGCGCGCGCCGGATCAAAAATGCCTGCTCTATGCTCGCCGCTGGGAAGCGACGCCCGTGCTGCTTTGATAGGTCGGGGTTCTATAGTAAGAGCTTGAGCGCTCCCGAAGCGGCGGTATAGCCGAATACCAGAAACTGTCGGGATTCGCTAACTGACGCTTTTTCACGCTACCTAAACTAGGTACCGCAACGTCCGGCCATTCGCTACATCGCCTGGTTAGACCTGTCGGTTCGCTAAGTAGCGCGACGAATCGATCCACAGCCTTCTTCGCTGATTCCTGTTTTACGAAGCCTTCCTTCGCCACCGCGTGCACGTGAACGGATGCTCCACTCCCAGATGGTGTAACTGTGACGGACAAAATAGTCGGGTTGAGATCCGAATGCCCTGAGCCGCAGAGGACGGAGTTGTCGGGCAACCCGGCTCTGCTCGTGCCGATTTCTAAGAGGACTGCCACGGCTGCGGCTTGCGTATCTTCGACTGATCCTGCCACGTCGAAGACTTCTTCATGCGACACATCTTTTAGAAAGCGTGCGGCAATGCGAGCGCCAATGCCGCCGAGCTTTCCGAGCTCAGAAACCAGAATCTTCGATGCGGCATCATCCATAGGTGGACTTGCAGAGTTATGGCCAAGAGAGCGCACAACAGGATCGCGCCGAGGGATGGGTGCGGGTGATGTTACGCGCCGAGCCACTTCTGGAGACGCGCTCGAGCGAAGTGGCACACCTTGCAGACTGCTGCACAGTCTATCCATGTGATGGTGAAAGTCAGCGCCCGAATCGACCCTAAGAGCGTTCCGAAAGGCGAGACTTCTTAAGTCTTCTGGGAGCGTCTCGCTCGGCGGCATATCGGTTCTTTCAATTAAGAGCGGAACAACGCGGGTATTCTGGGCGAGTCCTTGAGCGACTTCGATTCGGACAAAATCGGACTGATCGTCGATACGACGCGAACCACCCGGCAACTCTCCTAACCAGCGCGGCCCGATCACAACGAGCAAAGTATCACATCGCTTTAGTGACTCCGAAATGTGTGACCGAAAATCTGCTCCGAAGGGAATGCTATCCAAGTCAATGAAGACTCCATCTCGACCGAATACGGCCTGCAGCCGGTCATAGATGCGACCGGTAATCGACGCCGTGTCTTCCCTGCGATATGAAATCGCGATCATCTCTCGCTACTAGTGTCGTTCAGCCTAACGAGAGAATTAGACGAAAGTTCGCAATTATTGCGAACGATTTTTTCGCCTTTGCCTAAGATAAACCGCGAATGGCTTTCACGCACTCGCGGGCTTCTGATTTACGACGATCATCCGCTTCGCCAGCTATGGCGCCACAGACTTGATCGCCGCTGCACGCTGTGGGCTTACAACGCCTCATCGCTAGCCAGCTCGCTCCAGCCGCTCTGGCCGGTACTGCCGCCAATGATCATGAGCTGCAAGACGTAGTTACCCTGGCATTCAAACTCTAGAACAACATCACACGAACTGGCTGGCTGCGTGAATCGCCTCTCTCCAAATCTGCCGGGCGAAACTTTCAGTCGCCAAAGTGCCGGCGGTCGCGTTTACTCGACGCGCAGTTGAAGTTCCAATTTCCACTAGGTAAAAGAGCACGAAAGGAAACCTTATGAAAGGCGCCGGGAACGAGTTATCAGCCAAGCAAAGCGCAGAACTCCTTAAGTCACTAAAAGCTCGCTTTGAGAAAAATATTAACCGCCACAAAGGCGTGGAGTGGTCCAAGGTGCAGGCAAAGCTGGAAGCTAAGCCGGAGAAGATGTGGTCACTCCATGAAATGGAAACGACCGGCGGCGAACCGGACGTTGTCGGTCAGGATAAGAAGACGAGCAGCTACATCTTTTTTGATTGCGCGCCGGAAACTCCCAAGGGCCGGGTAAGTGTTTGTTACGACCGGGAAGGATGGGAATCGCGCAAGGAGCATCGACCGAAGACTACCGCGATGGATATGGCCGCGGCCATGGGCATCGACCTTTTGACCGAAGAACAATACCTCGAGCTACAGAAGCTGGGAGATTTCGATTTGAAAACATCGAGCTGGGTGAAGACGCCTGCAGAGATAAGGAAGCTTGGCGGGGCGCTCTACTGTGATCGCCGCTACGGTCGGGTCTTCACGGGTCATAACGGTGCGCAGTCTTACTATGGGGCGCGGGGTTTTCGTGGCTGGCTAGGTGTATAGATCTTCGTATTGGGGTTAAATCTGCGGAGCAAGATGAGTGTGCATCCTCCAGTCTTTATCATTCGCTGATTGTTGATCATGCATTCCGTTAGGCTCAGGTCTCCAATGACAGAAGCCTTCATTGCTCCATACATCACCGACACTTCCCCGGAGCGGAGACCACGCTGAACTTCGGCTATAGGTCTTTTTCTACGGTCCGGATCGGAAGATGCCGTTCGCTAATCTCGCGTATCGGATAACGAATATGATGACGTTTCCGATCTTAATCGGCCGGAGGTTTTCCGCCTCAACATCGGCGTCGGCAAAGAGGCCTTTGCTTTGTTGTTCGGCAGGAGCGCATTGGATCTCAACAGCTACGATCATAGATTTTTCTTCCGGCCATTGCGAATGGTTCGAGCGATTCTCACAAGGCATGAAGAACGAAAAGATTGTGAAACGAATCGCGCGGGCACTGCTAGGTGGCGCGCTGGTTTTTGCCGGGACCAGCCATCTCACCTTTGCGCGAAAGGCTTTTCGCGCGCAGGTGCCGGACTGGGTGCCTCTCCCTAAGGACGACACAGTGGTCTATTCCGGCCTGGCCGAGATCGCGCTCGGCACTGGCCTGATCCTCGCCAACGAGAAACACCAGAAAGCGATGGGCTGGATTGCGGCAGGATTTTTCGCTGCGGTCTTTCCGGGGAACATCTCGCAGTATGTGAACCGCCGGAACGCTTTCGGTTTGGATACGGACGAGAAGAGATTCGCCCGCTTATTCTTTCAGCCGGTGCTGATCTATTGGGCTTTGAAAAATTCGGAACGCTGACGGCTTGTCCTAGCCAAAGTATCGAGCATCCCAGTTCGCTCCCGGCGCGTCAGCTTTCCTTTAGCTACCAGTTTACCTGATTGTTACGTGAGCGTCGCTGCTCCGTCACAATACCCTTCTAAGCTGATCGTCGCTCCCGATGGAGTCATGGATGACTACGCTCTTAGAACCTCCCCGTTTCAAGCACGTCCGCGTCGTCAAAGCGTCCGCCGCGCGCAGTATCCGGACGGCCTGGGTTTCAGATTTACACCTTGGGACTCGCGCGAGTAATGCCGCCTCCTTCCTGGAATTCTTTCGCAACCACGAGATCGACACCCTCTACATCGTTGGCGATCTCATAGACATCTGGCAGCTTCGGCGCGGAATCTACTGGCCTCAGGAACATAACGACGTCATCCAGAAAATCCTGCGCGCCGCCCGGAAGGGAACCCGCGTCATTTACATCCCCGGGAACCACGACGAATTCGTTGGCCGCTTTTGCGGACACTACGGGCATATCGCGATCGAGAAGCAATCGATCCATATCACCGCCGACGGGCGGCGCATTCTTGTCATCCACGGGCACGAGCTGGACGCCGTCGTGCAAAACGTCCGGTGGCTCGCCTTCGCCGGCGACCTTGGTTACCAGTTTCTTCTTTCGCTCAATCCGGCGATTAACTTCTTCCGTCGCCTCTTCGGGCGCGGTTATTGGTCGCTTAGCGCCTACGCGAAGAAGCGAGTCAAGGACGCAGTTAATTTCGTAGGCGAATTCGAGAAAGCCATCATCCGTTACGCCGCGCGCTACGAGGTCGATGCCGTCCTCTGCGGTCATATTCATAGCGCCGCCATACGCCAGTTTGGTCACGTCACTTACTACAACTGCGGCGACTGGGTCGAGACCTGTTCCGCCTTAGTCGAGAATCATGACGGCACGATCGAGTTACTAAGCTTTAGTCCCTTCGTTAGGCCAGACCTTTCCGCTTTTACGCCCGCACGCGAATTGGAGGCCCTTGCGCTATGAGCGGAAGTAACGGCAAAGCGCGCTTAGCCAGAACCTCGGCCACCTCCCCCGTCGTCCTTCTCAAATCCGAGCTGATAGACTTACGGCGCGAGTTGCGCGAGACCGTTCGCGCTTACGCCGCACGACTCGAGATCCAGCTTGCGGAAAGCGTCGCCGCCCTTCCTACCAGCGAACCGATTTTCTCATGTGTGGCGCGAGCTTCCTAGCTTGCGAGTTTGGTCAGTCGGAAAGCTTCGCCGTTCGGAATCGCGCAAACCATCAGCTGCGCGACCTGACCGTGATGGTGCGCAAACGAAAGTTAAAGCCTGAGAAAGGCCGCCGCAAAGACCTGCGCAAGCTCAATGCCCTTATCACCGATCTTCATCTCTTCCTCCCCGAAGCCCGCGCAAAATGAGGGATGCGCCTCTATCCCATCATGATGCATCCCACTATCCTCTGCCTTATCTGCGCGCTCACCTTCCTTACCCCCTCCGCACACGCTGAAAGGACGGAAATCATTGTTAGTGTGGCCGATCAGGAACTAGCCTTGCTCGATCATGGGAAGACTCTCGCTCGCTATCCGATTTCCACTTCGAGGTTTGGCAACGGCGATGGCGTCGGCACCTATCGGACGCCTCTCGGCCGCATGTATGTCAGCGCCAAGGTCGGCGACGGCCTACCGCCAGGCACAGTCATCAAGTCTCGCGCCGCCACCGGCGAAGTCATCGCGCCCGACGCGCCAGGTCGCGACCCGATCGTCTCTCGTCTGCTCTGGCTGCGCGGGAAAGAAGATCAAAATCAGCACGCCCGCGCGCGTTGTATCTACATTCATGGCACCGCCGAAGAAAAGCGCATCGGTCGCCGCGCCAGCTACGGTTGCATTCGGATGAAATCCAAAGACGTGATCGTCTTGTATGCCCGCGTCCATGTCGGGACAGCGGTCACAGTAAGTGAGAAGAAGTTAGCGGACTTCCTTCCCCGCGAAGCAGAGACCTTGCTCGAGCGCTCCTACTAGCTTCGGCGGTAGACATGCGCCATCCGGGGCGCGCTAAGCCATCCGGTAACGCGCGCGTCTCGCGAGTCGGCGATGGCTTGCCACCTTCGCGAGACTCTCTCTTCCTACCAGATGCTAGGTGTTATGTCCCCAGCCCCCCAATAACGCCTGGAATTCTGGCCCCGTATCGCCTAAGTAAGAAAGGCGCAGGAATTTCCTAGAAGACTGGCGTGCGCCTCGCAACGCAAAAGCACAGATAAATAATTTACACCTGTCAGAGACTCATGCCGCAACGCCATCCGCGTCTGTTCTAGCTCCACCATTACCGCCAGGTCACATCACGGCGAATCCAGCGGACTACGCACCCCGATCCCTGGCTTATTCAGGACATGTGTATAGATCATCGTGGTACTGACATCCTTGTGGCCGAGTAGCTCCTGCACCGTGCGGATATCATAACCGTTCTCCAGTAAGTGCGTCGCAAAGGAGTGCCGGAAAGTGTGGCAGCTCGCAGGCTTGGTCACACCTGCCTCCCGCACCGCCCTTTTCACCGCGCGCTGCAGATAGCTCTCATCCAGATGATGCCGCCCCTCACGCTCGTCTCCATTCAGTTCATCCTTCCAGAAAGAACGGCGGGCCGCGGGAAAGAGATACTGCCAGCCGATCTCTTCCGCCGCACCGGGAGCCTTCCGGACGAAGGCATGAGGCAGGTAGACTTCGCCGGCTCCAGCTCTGAGATCCTCCGCGTGGAGCCGCGCCACTTTCTCCATTTGTCGGCGTAGCGCATCCGCCAGTTGCACCGGCACCATCGTCACCCGCTCGCGCCCGCCCTTACCCTCGCGGATCGTGATTTGCAGGTAAGCAAGGTCCACGTCCTTGGTCCGCAAGCGAACGCACTCCATCAAGCGTAACCCGCTGCCATACAAAAGATGGGCCATTAGACTGGCCTTCCCATTTAGGCGGCTAAGCACCGCGCGCGTTTCCTCCTTCGTAAAGACGACCGGCAACTTCGGCGGTCGCCTTACCCGCTCGAATTCGTCCACCCACGGCAGCTTTTGCCCCAGGACCGCTCGATAAAGAAAGAGCAAGGCACTTAGCGCCTGGTTTTGAGTGGAAGCAGCCACGTTTTTTTCCACCGCCAGATGAGTCAGGAACGCGTTGACTTCTTCCGCTCCCATCTCCAACGGATGGCGCTTGCCCTGAAACAAAATGTAGCGCTTGATCCAGTCGATGTAGGCGGACTCGGTCCGCCTGGCATAATGAGCGACTCGAAGCGTCGCCCGCACCTGATCCAGAAGTTTCAGGCGCGGCGGAGAGCTGAGCAGAGTGGAATTTACGCTTGCCACAGGTCAGGCTTTTACCGAGTCTGCACTTATGAAGCAAGAAATAGATTGCACTTTGCAGTATACATCTCGTTAGATGTTCGAGTGTTTGCAGCGGGAGCGGACATCAGCGGTTGACTGGAGGCCACCTGCCTCATCACTCGTCGTGCGAGCGGCTGCTTCGGCTGGGGAGGGGAGCGTGAGTTGGAGGCCGATCCGGCAGCGCACCGGAGGTGGCACACCGACGTCCCGTGCGAGTTCGTGTCGCCCCATGCGCGGACTTCGAGCTCGCGTGTTTTCCAGAGTTCTGGTTCGCTGTCGTGGAGTGGCCACGTCTGCGATCCTTCCAGATTCTCTCGGTTCCACGTCCAGCGTGCTGCCACGTGCAACATCTAACCAGGCGATGCAGCGAACCGCGAGCAAGCCTGCGGTCCACACGATGAGTGTTTGCCATCAACCCTTTGGCTGCGAGTCACGCTTTACCGGGCTCGCGGTCGCTGATCTTGTGTCTCGTTAGATGCTGAAGCCGCTTTGTGCAGCCACGGTTCTGTTTGTTACAACGCCTTGCGTTTCAGTTGTTCGGGTTCCGGACGCAGCTCACCAGCGCGGGAAGAAAAATGCGTTCGCTTATCTCGCGCGGCATCATGTCCAAGTGCCGGGCGAAGCGCAGTTCAAAGTCGGCGAAGGAGCGTTCCATCCGGAGTGTGGAACTCCGCACAAGTTTTACAGCGTGACGATATCGGTGCCACGGCTAGGCAAGCGTGAACTGCTTTACGATGTATGGGTCGATCCCCGAACGTGGAAAGTGGAATTCTTCCATGATGCGAGGCACGACGCTCCGGCAGGGCGGGATAAAACATCTAACCAGGCGATGCAGCGAACCGCTGGCCGCCCCGCGTTTTAGCTTGCGAT
>CAXSFN010000007.1:103094-109526 GCA_964236815.1 uncultured Chthoniobacterales bacterium | reverse complement strand
CGGCAACGGCCGCGGCGCGATCGTTCTTCGCGATCTTCCGATAGGAAAGCGGGATGTCGAGGTTCTCGTAAACGGTCAGGTCGTCTAACAAGTGATACTGCTGAAAGACGAAACCGATCTGCTCGTTGCGCAAAGTTCCCCGCGCCTGTGGCTTGAGCGCATGAATGGCGTTTTCCTCGAAAAAATATTCGCCTGTCCAGGCGTGATCGTGCATGCCGAGGACGTGCAGGAGCGACGATTTCCCCGCGCCGCTTGGCCCCATGATGGAAACGAAATCCCCTTCCTCGATCTTGAGATTCACGTCGCGCAGGACGTAAAAAAATTGGCCTTTCGCCAGCGGATAAAAGCGCTCGACATGTTTAAGTTCGATCAATGAGTTGGGCATAAATTATTCGTGGGCCAGCGCGCTCATCGGGTCGAGCCGAGCGGCGCGGCGCGCGGGAAAATAGCAGGCGAGCAATGCGATCGCGCCCAGGAGCAGGCTGATCACGGCGAAGGTCCAGGGATCGGTCGCGCTGATCCCGAAAAGCATGTGCGACATCAATCGCGTCATGAAAAAAGCCGCGACCAAACCGAGCGCGAGACCGATTGAAACCAGCGTCACACCTTGCTTCAAAATTAGTCCGAGGATATGCCGCGCCTGCGCGCCCAAGGCCATGCGGATTCCGATTTCTTGCGTGCGTTGCTGGACCAAATAACTGATCACGCCATATAACCCGATCACGCTTAAAGTGAGCGCGAGCGCGGCGAAGATCACCATCAGGGCGAGGAGAAATTTGCGATCGGCGATACTGCGCTGAACGAGGAATTCGACCGATCGAATTTTCCACATCGGCTGATCGGAATCGACCCTCCATATCGCCTGTCGCACCGGCTCGGAAAGTGTGAGCGGATCGACATTGGTCCGAACCACGAGGGTGGCGAAGTAAACCGGTTGTTGGCTGTAGGCCGAGTAAAGTTGGGGCGTCGGTTCGTCGTTCAGCCGGTATTGTTTGGTGTCACCGACGATGCCCACGATCGAGCCGGTAGTTCCGTCTTCGAGCAGCCTCACTTGTTTTCCGATCGGGCTCTCGTTAGGCCAAAAACGCCGCGCCATTGTCTGGTTGATCAGGAAAACCGGCGGCGTGTTGGCGCGATCTTCTTCGCCGAAGATACGGCCTTGCTGAAGCGAGATGCCGGCGGTCTTGAAATAACCCGGCGTAGCGACGTTAAAGTTGACATGCGGGTCGTGGCCGGTCGGCGGCGTGGCGCGATCGAGCAACGCGATCCCGGCGGACGCGCCATTGCCGCTGAAGGGCAAGCTGCGGATGAGCGCGGCGGATTTTACACCGGGGATTTGCTGCACTTGATCGAGGACCAAACGATGAAAATTCCACGGCGCATCGGGCGCGTTATATTTCGCTCGCGGCAAACGATACTCGAGCGTAAGCAGATTCTTGGAATCAAAGCCGGCATCGACCTGGAGCAGCTTGTCGAAGCTGCGGATGAGCAGGCCGGCGCCGATCAAAAGCAAAATGGAAAATGCGACCTGCGCGATGACGAATCCGCCGCGGAGACTATTCCAACGCGCACCTTCGCCGCCGCCGCGTCCACCTTCTTTGAGCCCGGATTGCACTTCCGTTTTCACGAGCTGTAAGGCGGGGACGAGGCCGAAGAGCAAGGCGGTGCCGAGCGAGATGGCGAGCGCAAAGAGAAGGACGCGGGTCTCGAGCGTTGCATCCTGGCTATTGACGAAATTTTGCGGCAACTGGAGCAGGCCCCATAAGCCCCAATGCGCCAGGAGCACACCGGCCGCGCCTCCGGCCAGACCGACCGCGGCGGATTCGGTGAGCAGTTGCCTAACGAGTCGCCAACGGCTTGCGCCCAAGGCCGCGCGGACCGCGATTTCACGCCGCCGGGCCAGGCCGCGCGCGAGCAAAAGATTCGCCAGATTCGCGCAGGCGATGAGCAGGATCACGCCCGCGGCGAGGAAGAGCAGCAGGAGCATCGGGCGAATCTGACCGACCACGAAATCCTGGTAATAATCGATTTTGAGCGAGCGGCCGGCGTTCTCTTTTGGGTAAGCGGCGGCGAACTGACGGGCGATCGTTTCGGCCTCGACTCTGGCCTGCGCCATCGTCGCGCCCGCTTGCAGATGACCAAGCGGAACCAGGAAACGCGAGTCGCGTTGCGGCGTGACTCCCGGGAAATTTGCCATCCCGAGCCAGACTTCGACCTCGGGATCGAACGGATTTTTGAAGCTTGCTGGGATGACTCCGACCACGCTGTAAGGCTCGCCATTCAGGATCAGTTTGTTCTTCGCCAGATCCGTCTCGCTGTTCAAACGCTCGCGCCAAAGCTTCTCGTTCACGATCGCGACCCGCGCCGCGCCGGGCTGATCTTCGCCTTCAGCGAGAGTGCGGCCGAGGACGGGCGCGAGATTGAAAACCTTAAAGAAATTCGCAGAGACGAACGCGCCGCGGACGCGGTCGGGCCGCTCGCCGCCGGTGAGATTTACGCTCTGGGATTGGAACGCCGCCAAGTTCTCCAGTGAATGCATTTGCGCGCGCAGATCCTGCCATTCAGCGATGGAAACGCCGTCGCGATCGCCATTCGGATCGAGCGAGAAGAAGTCGATCAGGCGTGAGGAATTGTGATAGGGCAACGCGCGCAGGAGAACGGCGTTGACCACGCTGAAGATGGCAGTATTTGCGCCGATCCCGAGCGAGAGAGTCAGCACGGCGAGGAGAGTGAAGGCGGGCGATTTTACAAACTGGCGAAGAGCGAAGCGGAGATCGTGCATAGTGATTACTCGTTAGGGGAGCGCACCGGTTTCATTGGCGAGCGAGGGCTTTGATTGGATCGAGTTTAGCGGCGCGACGCGCGGGGACGTAGCAGGCGAGGAGCGCGATTGCCGTCAGCAAAAGCGGGATGCCAACGAAGGTGGTGGGATCAGTTGCTCCCACGCCGAAAAGGAGATTGGCCATGAGCCGGGTAAGCGCGAAGGCGCCGGCCACGCCCGCGACCACTCCGAGCAAGGTCAGGGTCAGACCATGGCCGATGACCAATTTCAAAACGTCGCGAGTCTGCGCGCCAAGCGCCATCCGGATGCCGATCTCCTGCGTCCGTTGCGCGACTGATTGCGCGAGGACGCCGTAGATTCCGATCGCGGCCAGGAGCAACGCGAGCGCGGCGAAGAGTCCGAGCAGAAACATCGAGAAACGGCGGAGCGAAGTGGAGTCGGACACGACCTGATCCATCGTCGCGATGTTGAAGACGGCCTGGTCGGGATCGAGCGCGAGAATCTCGCGGCGGATCGCGGCGACCATGCGGTCCGGCTCGGCGCGCGTTTGCACGACCAGAGTCATGGATGAGTTCGGTACTTGCGCGCTCGGAAGGTAAAGCGCGGGCGTGCCCGGCGTGTCGAGTCCGTACTGTTTCACGTCGCGAACGACGCCGACGACGGTGCGCCACGGCCGTTCCTCGACTGGACCGGAGTGGAAGAAACGCACTCGTTTTCCGATTGCTTCGGCGCCGGGCCAAAGCTTGCGCGCCATGGCTTCGCTGACCAAAACCGTGAGCGGCCCATCCGCGGAATCTTGCGCATTCAACGTGCGGCCGCGGAGCAACTGAATCGACATCGCGCGCAGGTATTCGGGCGTGACGAAGTAATTATCGACGTCGGGATTTTCGCCAGGTCCGCGTGGCTGACCTTCCACTTCGATCGTGCGCAGATCGAAATTATCGCTGACCGGCAAGACACTCGTTAGGCCAGCGGCTTCTACGCCGGGCAGGTCGTGCAGCCGTTGCAGCATCCGGCCATAGAAATTTTTCCAGTCCGCCGCCTGGGGATATTTCGCCTGCGGGAGCCAGACATTCATCGTGACCAATCGGGCAGCGCGGAATCCCGGATCGACCTGCTGCAGCCGAACCACACTCTTGATCAGGAGACCGGCCGAGATAAGCAGGATCATCGCGAGCGCGACTTCCGCGATTACGAGCGCGCTGCGCAAAGGACTGCGAGTCGAGCCCGCGCCCGGAGTGCGCCCGCCGTCGTTCAGGGTTTCATTCAAATCCAGCCGCGACGCGCGCAAGGCCGGCGCGCAACCGAAGACCAAGCCGGTCGCGATCGAGACGGCGAAGGAAAAAACGAGGACGCGCGCATCGAGTTCGATCCCGCCGAGCAGCGGAAAAAGGCGGGCGCCAACACGCTCGATCAGAGCCGTGCCCCAAACTGCGCCGAGCGTTCCCAAGATTCCGCCAGCGAGCGCGAGCAGGATGCTTTCGGTGAGAAACTGCCTAACGAGTCGTGCGCGGCCCGCGCCGAGCGCGGCGCGGATGGCTACTTCCTTGTAGCGGCCAATCGAGCGGGCTAGGAGCAGGTTGCCGACATTGGCGCAAGCGATGAGGAGAAGAAATCCGACTGCGCCAAAAAGCAGGAAAAGCGCGGGACGGACCGGGCCGACCAGGTCGTCGCGGAGAGAGACCAGATGCACGCCGCCGCCGGTATTGGTCGCGGGATGTTCCTGCTCGAGTTGGCGCGCGATCAGGTTCATTTCGGTCTGCGCCTGGGCGAGCGTGACTCCGGATTTGAGCCGGGCGATCCCGCGAAGATGATGGCTGGCGCGCTCCTTCTCATCCGGCGGTTCGGCCACGGGCCGATAAAATTCCGCGGGATTATCGAGCAATCCCGCCGGCAAAGAGGCGAAGTCTTTCGGCATAACGCCGACCACGGTGTAGGCGTGCCCGCTCAGCATCAGAGTTTGGCCGATGACGTTTGCATTGCCCGCGAAACGGCGTTGCCACAGGCCGTAGCTGAGGACCGCGACATTGTCTTTTCCTTCGACTTGTTCCTCTGCAGTGAAGACGCGACCGAGCAAAGGCCTGCCACCCATGACCTCGAAAAATCCATCGCCGACCTGCGCGCCGGGAATGCGCTCGGGCTCGCCGTTTCCCGCGATGATCGGCCGGAAACTCGCGTAGGTGCTGATCGCGGCGAAAGAATGACTGCGCGCCTGCCAATCGGCCAGATCGGTCGCGGAGATTTGTCCGCGATGGATGTTTTCCTTCGCGGAATCGCCCCAGGTCAGGACGATGTTTTCCGGCTGATGATATGGCAACGCCTTCAGGAGGACGGCGTTGAGAACACTGAAAACCGCGGTGTTGGCGCCGATCCCAAGCGCGAGCGAGAGCACGGCGACGGCGGTAAAGCCGGGGCTCTTCAGGAGCAGGCGCAAGCCGTAACGGAGGTCTTGCAGGAAGGTGTTCATAACTCGTTAGGCGCGAAAGCGGAGATTTGGGGAGCGCACGCTTGTAGCGTGCTGGCGATCGCATTTTGCGATCGCGAACTTTTATGAAGGTTGATCGGAGCGAATGGCGCGGAGAGGAAAGTTCGTCTCGGCAGAATGCCTCGACCAGCACGCTGAAAGCGTGCGCTCCCCAGAATTTGATTCGACCGCGTGCTCATTGATTGCGCGAGAGTGCGATTATCGGATTCAGCTTCGACGCACGGCGCGCGGGCAAATAACAGGCGAGCAAAGCGACGAAGGTGAGCAGAATGGAAATCGCGAAATACGTTGCCGGATCGTTCGGGCGCACGTTGAAGAGAAGCGTTCCCATCACGCGGGTGAGAGCGAAGGCGCCGATCAAGCCCGCTACGACCCCGATCAGCGCGAGCATCATCCCTTGCCTAACGACTAATCCGAGGACGTCGCCGCGTTGCGCGCCGAGGGCCATGCGGATGCCGATTTCCTGGGTGCGCTGCGTAACCGAATAGGCCATGACGCCATAGATGCCGACTGCGGCTAGGAGGAGCGCCGCGATCGCGAAGACGGCGAAAAGCTGCATGGAGAGGCGTTGCGCGCCGATGGAGTTTGCGACCACGCTGTCCATGGTGCGGACGTTGTAAGTCGGCTGATCTTTATCGAGCGCCTGCACTTCGCGGCGCAAGGCGGGCGTGAGCGCGGCCGGATCGCCGGCAGTGCGAATAACCAGCGCCATGAAGTTCCAATTCGTGTCCTGCGCGTGCGGGACGTAAACCTGCGCGCCGCCTTCACGATCGAGCCCACTCGTGCGCGTGTCGCCGACCACGCCAACGATTTCGCGCAGGAATTTTTCGTCGCGCCAAATGCTCAGGCGCTTGCCGAGCGCGTTCTGCGCTGAGCCAAAATGTTTTTTGGCCAGCGTTTCGTTAATGATGACAGCCTTAGGCGCATCAGCCGTATCGCGTGCGTCAAAAATGCGGCCGGTGAGCAACGGAATTTGGAGCGCGCGAAAATAATCGCCGGTGATGGTGGAGAAGCTGGCGTTGTTCGATTCATCGACCGTGAGCGGGCGGCCTTCGGGAATGAAAGCGCGGCCGATGTCGTAGTTGCTGGCGTTAAGCGGGAGATTGATTCCGCCGCCGACCGCCTGCACGAATCGTGCGGCGATCAGCACCTCGATCGATCCGGC
>CAXSFN010000007.1:0-103084 GCA_964236815.1 uncultured Chthoniobacterales bacterium | reverse complement strand
GACCGCCTGCACGCCGGGCAAAGTGGCGACGCGCTCGGTCAGTTGTCGGAAAAATTCCGCGCGCTGTTGATCTTTGTATTTTGCGCCAGGCAGGGCTAGCGAGGTGACGAGAACATGATTCGGATTAAAGCCCGGCCGCACTTCCTGGAGGCGGAGGAAACTCTTGATCAACAAACCAGCACCGACCAGGAGCATGAGCGAGAGCGCGACTTCTCCGATTAATAATAGTGAGCGGGCACTGGTGCGGCGTTGGCCTTCGCCACTGCGGCCGCCTTCTTTGAGCGAGCTGCTAACGTCGAGCTTTGAAGCTTGCAGCGCGGGGACGAGACCAAAGAGAAATCCGGTCAGAGCGGAGACGCCGATGGCAAAAACGAGGACGCGATAATCGATGCCAACGTGATCCATGCGCGGTGCACCTTCCGGCATGAGCGAGCGGAGAACGTCAGTCAGCCAAATCGAAAGCAGCAGACCGAACCCGCCGCCAATAGCGGAAAGCAAAACGCTTTCGGTAAGCATTTGCCTAACGACTCGTCCGCGGCTCGCGCCCATGGCGGCGCGGATAGCGATTTCCTTTTGCCGGGCGGCAGCGCGCGCGAGCAGAAGATTCGCCACGTTGGCGCAAGCGATGAGCAAAACGAAACCGACCGCGCCGAGCAACGCGATTAGAGTCGGCCGCGCTTCGCGGACGAGCTGATCGCGCAAAATGGAAACGCGCGTATCCCATCCTTTATTGGTGTCGGGCGATTCGAGCGCGAGGCGCTGATTTACCGCTGTGATCTGTGCCTGTGCGCGGGTGAGATCAACGCCCTCACGCAACCGCGCGATCGCGGAGACGGAGCGATTGTCGCGCGGCTCTTCGGTCGGATTGATTCCCGCGGGCATCCAGATTTGCGATTGCTCGGGGAAATCGAAGCCGGGCGGCATCACCCCGATGACCGCGACCGGCTTCGCGCCGACCGAAATCTGTTTCCCGATGATGTTCGGATCGGAACCGAAGCGCCGTTTCCAAAGCCCATCGCCGATCAAGACGACGCTGACGTTTCCGGGTACATCTTCTTCCGCGCGGAAAACGCGGCCGCGTGAGGGTTGGATGCCGAGGACGTTAAAGAAGTCGGCGGTCACTCCGGCTCGCGGCACGCGTTCGGGCTCAGTGTTATCCGCGGAAAGATTGGAATTGCTGTTATAAAAGGCAGCGCTGGCGGCGAAGAGCTCGGATTGTTTCGACCACTCGACAAAATCGGGGAAGGAGATGTTGCTCGCGTTCACGCCCTGGGCGGGATTCACACCTTCGAAGCCGACGATGCGTTGTGAATCCGGATACGGGAGTGGGCGTAAGATAACGCCGTTGACCAGACTGAAGATGGCGGTGTTCGCGCCAATCCCGAGCGCGATGGCAATGATCGCTACCGCAGTGAAGCCGCGATGTTTGAGCAAAAGGCGGAAGGCGTAACGGAGATCGTAGAGGAGAGTGTTCATTGAGCGTGACCGAGTGCGAGCATGGGATCAGCTTTGGTCGCGCGGACTGCTGGGATGTAACTCGCGAGCAGCGCGACAAAGGCGAGGGCGAAGGTGACGAACGCGAAGGTGGAAAGATCAAAGGCGCGAACGTTGAACAAGAGCGAACCCAGGGCGCGCGCAGAAAAGACCGCGAGCAACAAGCCGATGACCGTGCCTAACGAGACCAAACGGGCGGCGCGTCCGACGACCAGAAGCAACACATCGCGTCGTTGCGCGCCGAGCGCCATGCGCACGCCGATTTCATGGGTGCGTTGCACGACCAGAAACGACATCACGCCGTAGATTCCGACCGAGGCGAGCACGAGCGCGACCGCGGCGAAAACGCCGATCATGACCACGGACAGTCGTCGCGGTGCGATGGAATCGGAGGCAACTTGCTCAAGCGTGCGGATGTTGGCCGCGGGAATTTCAGGATCGAGCTGGCGAATTTCGCGACGGATCGAGTCGGCTAAACTGCGCGGATCGAGTTTGCTCCGCACGGCCAAAGTCATGCCGCGATAGGATTGCTGTGAATGCGGGAGGTAGTATTCCGGCTTCGCTTCTTGATCCAACCCGCGATGCCGAATGTCGCCGACAATGCCAATGATCGTGACCCAGCTTGCATCCGCCTTCCGCGCATCATCCTGCGTAATGCGTTTGCCGAGCGCCTCCTGATTCGGGAACCATTTGCGGGCGAAGGCTTGGTTGATGATGACGGTCTTGGTCGCGTCGCGTTGATCGCGTTCGTCAAAGAAACGGCCTTGCAGCAGCGGAACCTTGAGGACGGAAAAATATTCTGCGCTGACGGCGCGCAATTCTTCATCGGGAAACGCAGTTTCCTGAAGCGGATCGCGACCTTCGATGGCAAAAGAGCTGTCGGTGTTCGTGCCGCTGAGCGGAAGAATATTGGTCAGCGCAGCGAATTCGACGCCGGGCAACGTTTTCATCCGGCGGATCATCTCCGCATAAAAATCACCGACCGGTTTACCGCGCGCATATTTCGCAAGCGGCAAGGTGATCTCGCTCGTGAGAACATTATGGGGATCGAATCCGGGATCGACTTTTTGTAAACGCGCGAAGCTCTTGAGCAGCAGGCTCGCGGCAATCAGGAGCACGAGCGCGAGTGCAACTTCGGAAACGACCAGGGCGTTGCGGACGCGATTTCGCCGCGCGCCGCTGGTGGAACCGCGGCTGCCTTCCTTGAGTGCTTCAGTTAACTCTGGTTTCGCGCTGGCGAGGGCGGGAACAAGACCAAACAGAACTCCGGTCAGTATCGAAACCGTCAAGGTCACAAGCAGGACACGCAGATCGAGATTTACTTCCGCGAGACGCGGGACGGTTTGCGCGCCGAGCGTCCGCAAAATATCAAGGCCCCAAATCGCGAGCAACGTCCCGGTGATTCCCCCGACGACCGCGAGCAGCACGCTCTCGGTGAGCAATTGCCTAACGAGTCGTCCGGCGCCGGCGCCGAGCGCGGACCGGATGGCAAACTCACGCTCCCGCCCGCCCGCGCGCGCTAACAGCATAGTGGTGAGATTGGCGCAGGCGATCAGCAGCACGAGCGCAACCGCGACAAGCAAAATGACCAGCGCGCTGCGCATGCTGCCGACGACCTGATCGTGAAATTCGTAGAGCGTGGCGCCGAAGCGCGTCGCGATTGGGTAACTATCGGGGAAGAGCGGAATCCAGCGCGCGATAATCGTGTCTACTTCCGCCTGCGCCTGCTTAAGCGTGACGCCGTTTTTTAAGCGACCGACCACCCCGTAACTACGATTCCCGCGCGATTCGAGTTCGTTTTTGCTGAAGGCGATTGGCTTCCAGATATCGACGCGCCCGCCGAATGTTCCGGCCTGCAAATTGAAAATGGGGAGCGGAAATTCGAATTTCGCCGGCATGATTCCGACGACGGTGAAGCTGCGGCCGTTGAGCGAAATTTGTTTGCCGACAAAGGAGGGATCGGAATCGAAACGCCGCTTCCAAATGCGCTCGCTGACCACGACCACGCCGTCGTTGCCTTCGCCAAATTCTTCCGAGGTGAAGACGCGGCCGCGAATCGGCTCGATTCCGAGAAGTGGGAATAAACTCGGCGTCACGACCGCGCCCTGAATGCGCTCGGGCAT
Source organism: uncultured Chthoniobacterales bacterium (assembly GCA_964236815.1). Classification (GTDB taxonomy): domain Bacteria; phylum Verrucomicrobiota; class Verrucomicrobiia; order Chthoniobacterales; family UBA10450; genus JACCTI01. The sequence continues at coordinate 99,467 of CAXSFN010000007.1, read as the reverse complement.
ATCGCCAGCGGTCAGGTTGAGATCGACGTAATCGAAACCGGCGATGCTCTGGAAACATTGCTGCTGTTTTTCCCAATCGAAATATTCTGGCGCCGAAACCGGGATGCGATCAAGGCCTTGCGCGGAGAATTTTTCCCAGAGCAAAACCAACTCGTTAGGCGCACGATAAGGAAGTGGCCTAACGAGTAGTGCGTTGACCAGACTGAAGACCGCGGTGTTAGCGCCGATAGCGAGTGCAACGGTGATGATGGCGACGACGGTGAAGCCGGGCGATTTGAGGAGACTGCGAAGGGCGAGACGAAAATCTTGAATCATAAAATAGGCTCCAGGTTGCACGGCTTGGGGAACGGGGATGCCCCGCGCGCATCGAAATCGCGGATCATAAACGCGAAACACCTCCGATCGTAACGGAGGCGAGATTACGGACTGCTTCTACGGAACGATGCGCAAATGTCGCCGCGCGGTTGTGCTTGCTCGAGCTGACCAACGCATTCGCGATCAGCAGGAGCAGGACAACAACCGCGCGTTTCATCGGCGCTCGTGTGACTCGGAGACTACATTGCTCGAAGTTTGCGAAAGCCTATCGTTAGGCCGCCATCCGATCTTCCACCACACGTCCGTCGAAGACATGAATGGTGCGATCGGCGTGCTGCGCGAAACGAACGTCGTGCGTGACCATGCAGATGGTCGCGCCATTGGCGTGCAGTTCTTTGAGTAAATCCATGACCGCTTCGCCGTTGCGTGAATCCAGGTTGCCGGTCGGTTCGTCGGCCAGCAGGATGGCCGGCTTGCCCGCGAGCGCGCGCGCTACCGCAACCCGCTGCTGTTGACCGCCGGAAAGCTGACTCGGTAGATGCTTGGCGCGATGTCCCATCCCGACGCGCTCGAGCGCTTCTTGCACGAATGTTTTGCGCTCACTCGAAGGCATGCCGCGATAGGTCAGCGGCAATTCCACATTCTCGTAAACGGTTAGGTCGCCGATGAGATTGAAGCTTTGGAAAATGAATCCGATCTCGCGGTTGCGAATGCGCGCGCGGTCCGGAAATGAAAGGTTCGCCACCTCCGTGCCCTTGAGCGAATAACTGCCGCCGCTCGGCGTATCGAGCAGACCCAGGATGGAAAGCAGCGTCGATTTGCCGCAGCCCGACGGCCCGGCGATGGAGACGTATTCACCCTGGCGAATGTCGAGATGAATGCCGGAGAGCGCGTGGGTCTCGACCTCGTCGGTCAGGAAGACTTTGGTCACGTCCTCGAGCTTGATTAAGGTGGCGTTGCCATTCGTCCCCGCACGCGGGGTCGGGTTGGTCACGGTTGTAGTTTCTTCAGTGGTAGGCATTGGTGTTTGGGTTGGTTGGAGAGGTTAATTCAGGCGGATACGCTCATGGGCATCCATCGCGCTGGTATCGGAGAGGATGACCTGGTCGCCGGGTTGCAGACCGTTGATGATCTCGATCGTATTGACTGAGCTGCGGCCGAGTTTGACTGGAGTGCGAGTAGCTTCCGAAGTGCCCGCAACGAGTTTGAAAATACCGACGGTGTTGTTCTCCTGGCCGAAGGCGGGGCGGCCGACGTAGATCACGTTATCGAGACGTTCGAGCTCGATCGTTCCATCCACGCTCAAGTCAGGACGAGCGCCTTTCGGCAATTCGCCCTCAAGCGCCACATCCACTTTGACCGTCCCTTGCTCCACCGCGGGATCGACGCGGGTGACATGGCCGGCGACAACGCCATTCCGCGTGTCGATCGACGCCGGCTGGCCGATCTGAATATCCTTGGCCTGCGTCTCCGCGATTTTGACTTCCGCTTTCAGTTTCGTCGGATCGGCTACGCGAGCGAGATTCGTGCCCGGGGCGACACGCTGGCCGACTTCGACCGGCAGCTGCTGCAAGACTCCAGTGAAGTCGGCGCGCACTTTGAGTTGCTCCATCTGGCTCTTCTTCAGCTCGGCATTCGCCTTGACCTGATCGACCGCGGCCTGTTTGGAAGCGATCTGCGGCTCGATATTATTTTTCGCAAAATCCCAGCGCTTCTGCTCGATCGCATCGCGCGAGGAGAGGTCTTCCGCTTTGATCTTGGAGGTCTTGTGCGTGAGATCGGCGACGAGACCGTTCTTGGAGAGATTGTCGTTCGTCTCGGCCTCCATTTTAGCCTGTTGGAATTCGGAATGAACGCGCGCTGCGCTTGATTCCTGTTCGAGCAGCTCGCGCTGCAAAGTTGCGCGCAACGTCGTCAACTCGGCTTCGGCCGCTTTGAACTGCAGCTCCGCGTCGCGCGCCGCTTGTTCAACTTCTGGGCTGGTCAGCTCCAACAAAATCGTGTCGGGATCGACGTGAGCGCCCGGTCTGACGATAATTTTATCCACGCGTCCTTCGGTCCGCGCCGCGATCCAGCGAATCTCTTCCGGCACCAGCGTGCCCAGACCGCGCACCTGCCGCACCATTGGACCTTGCTTGACGGTGTCGATCCAAACCGTGGAGCGCTCGATGCTCGGCACTGCCGGTTTCAGACGCGAAAGACCAAATGTCACCACGATCAATCCGAGCACGATCGCGCCGATCATAATGATGCGCTGCTTGCGTTTCTTTTTTGCGACGCCGGCCCGCGGGACGTCCATCGCGTTGCTGGGCTGCGTGAATCCGCTCGGGCGCACGATAGTACTTTCTTCCTTGGTCTTCAGGTTGGGTTGCATTGTACGATAGCGTTACAAAACCCAGCTAATCAGGTCGCGGAGGACCGCAAAGAGCGGCACAGAAACCGTAGCCGCGATCAGGACGAAAAAAGCTGCCTCGGTCGCGAAATGATGGCGCGCTTCGCGAACGAAATAATCTTCGCTCACAGCACGGATGGAGGAAAAACGTTTGCGGCCCCCATGCCCGTTAAAATCGTGCAGCGAGCTCGGCCGAAAACTGAAATCCGTCTTCGGCTGGCGATGACCGGTGGCTTCGAAGGAGTCGCGACGGTTTGTAAATTCGTGGAACGGGCAGGTAGGTTTCATTGCTTTCAGTCATTGAGATGCGCGGCGCATCGTCTTTGGATTCAAAACTTTTCGTTGGTCGAGTGCACCTATTGCAAAGGCTGTGCCAACAGGTTGGAGTGAGTTACAAGCGACAGTTATGCAGATGGTTACGATCGGCGAGCTAAAATGGGCTCGATGCAAATCGCGCCGCGAGTGGGATTGCGCCGTCCCGCTCATGGGACGCCGCCGGAAAGCCTTCGCGCAATAACAGGCGAGTGAGAAGTCCGCTCGACTAGCCGGGATAGAAGCGAGTTACGCTCCCTTCGGTAACCTCAGTAGTGCTTCGCACCCGGCGCGCCCCCTGCGATTCGCGAGGGTGAGCGAACCGCCGTGCGCTTCCGCGATTTGCCGGCTCAAGGTCAAACCAATGCCGGAGCCGCCGGGCTTGGTAGTGAAAAAAGGAACAAAAAGGTTAGTCGGGTTCATGATTCCCTGACCTTCGTCCTGCACGTAAAGCTCGACGCAATCCGAGATCTCGCGCCAGCCGATAACTACGCCACCGCCAGTCTCGAGCGAAGCGTCAACCGCGTTGCGCAGGATGTTAATCAGCAACTGCTCCAGTTGAGCGGCGTCCGCGCGAATCGTGAGTTCGAATCCTTTCGAAATCTTAACCGGCAGACGCGTTTCCAAATTAGCGATTCGCCTAACGAGTTCTTCAAGATTGACCTGCTCTTTTTGCGGAGGCGGCAACCGCGCCAGGCGCGCGTAAGCTTGCATGAAGCGGCTGAGCGATTCCGCGCGCGTCGCGATCACGTTCAACCCGCTGCGCGCATCATCCTGCCAATCGGGCGGCGGCGGTTGCCGGCGAAGAAGCGTCTCCAGACTGCCCGCGATCGATTTGATCGGCGCGAGCGAATTGTTCATTTCATGGCCAAGCACACGCACGATCCGTTGCCACGCGTTGCGTTCCTCTTCACGCAAGGTTTTGCTCAGATCGGTCAGGACGACGAGTTCGTGCGGCAATCCGTGCTCGCGAAACGAGCTTCGCCGCACTCCCCAGCGGCCGGTCCCGCCTGGAAAAGTTAGCGTCAAGGGCGCGTCCTGATTTGTTTCCAACACCACCTCGAGATTGAGATCGCTGGCCCGGCGTCCGAGCAATTTGTCGATCGATTGCCCGAGCAAATTTTCGCCGGCCCGATTCACCAACCGCAAACGGCGCTCGGTGTCGAAAGTGAAAATCGAGACATCGATCTCCGCCATGATGGTGCGGAGCAGCGCCGTCGCTTCAAATGCCCCGAGACGCTGCGTGCGCAACGTTTCCCCCAGCGCATTGATCTCGAGCAAGACTTCGCCGAGCGCGTCGTCGACCCGAGCTCCGCGGGCGCGAATCGAGTAATCGCCCTCGCGCAAGGCGGCGAGGAGGTTCGTCATTGTCTGCAGAGGCCGCACCACATTTTCGCGCACGCTCAGGATGAAACCGAACGCGCAGCCAGCGATCACGAGCGTGAGCGTCCATTGAACTTTCGCGGTGTAGTCGCCGAACCAAAGAATCGAAAGCGCGACGATCGCCGCGGGCAAGACCGCGCCCACAATCAACCACGTGATGTGCCCTTCGAAGCTGAGGCGGTGCCGCAACTTCTTGCGCGGCGGTGTCATTCGAAAATCGGGAATCGAAGATCGAAAATCTCAGAGGCCATATTGCTGCAGCCGGCGGTAGAACGCACTTCGGCTCAAACCGAGCGCCTCCGCCGCGCGGCGTGCGTTGCCATCAAAACGGCCGAGCGCCTTTTTGATCAGAAACGCTTCCACTTCCTCGAGGCTCATATCTTCGATACTGGCCGTGTCCTCGCGACCACTCGTTAGGCCAAGATCGTTCGACTTGATCTGCGCGCCCTGCGTCATGAGAACGGCTCGCTCGATTACGTGATCCAGCTCGCGGACATTTCCAGGAAAGGGATGCTTCATTAAAAGATCGCGTGCCGCTTCTTCGAAGCCGGTCAGATTCTTGCGATAGCGCGTCCCGTGCTGGCGCAGAAAACTGTTAGCCAGCGGCATGACGTCTTCACGCCGCTCGCGCAGCGGAGGAAGCGAAATCTCGATCGTATTCAAACGAAAAAGCAGGTCCTGCCGGAAACGGCCCGCCGTTACCTCCTCATGCGGATTCGCATTCGTCGCGGAAACAATCCGGACATTGGCGTGCAACGTTTTCGAGGAACCGACGCGCTCGAATTCGCCCGTTTCAATCACGCGCAGCAGCTTCGTTTGCTGATTCATCGGGACGTTTGCGATCTCATCCATGAAGAGAGTGCTCTCGTCTGCTAACTCGAAGCGTCCCGCGCGATCTGTCTTCGCATCGGTGAAGGCGCCTTTGACGTGACCGAAAAGTTCGCTCTCGAAAATTCCCTCCGATAGTCCACCCATGTTGACCGTGATCATGGTGTGCGAAGCGCGATTCGAGAGAGCGTGAATCGCTCGCGCGACCAACCCTTTGCCGGTGCCGTTCTCACCCGTGATCAGGACGTTCGCATCCGACGGCGCGACCCGGGAAATCAACTCTAGGACCGGCCGCATGCGCGGAGATTCTGCAATCAGATTCGGGACATTCCCGCCTAACAACTTATTTGCTGCCTCCAACTTCCGGCCTTTACGCAGCGCGCTCGACAACTCGATTTGTGTCCGCACCACCGCGAGCAAGCGCTCGTTATCCCAAGGCTTCGGAATAAAATCACGCGCCCCGCGTTTCATCGCTTCAACTGCGAGATCGATCGTCGCCCACGCCGTCATCACAACGATCGGAAGCGTGTTGTCGATCGCCTGAATGCGCGGGATTACTTCCAGCCCTTCCTGTCCCGAAGTGGTATCGCGCGTGTAATTCAGATCCATCAAGAGCAGTGCGTAATCGCGTTTCTCCAGTGCCTGAAAAACCCCTGCGAGCGAAGTGACTGCATCCGTCTGATGTCCTTCACCCTTGAGCAGGATGCGCAACGCTTCCAGAACATCAGTCTGGTCATCCGCGATTAGAATTCTCGCCATCGGCTAACGAAGAACCGCGTTTCGGTCGCGGTGTCAATTACACGTGGCCGCACATGGAAGAAGCGGCGGCTTTTTTCGACGAATCAGTGATCCATTCCCTGACCTTCAAGATATCTCGCGGCAGAGGTCCGGTTTTCGACGCCGAGCTTCAGAAAAATATTCTGTAAATGTTTTCGGATGGTCGCGGTGCTGACACCGAGAATCTGTCCAACGATCCAATTGGACTTACCCTCCGCCACCCACTCCAGCACCTGCCTTTCCCGGTCGGTGAGAGACACCTCCTTTTCAGCTCTTGGCCGCTTTACAACTTCCAATTCACGTAAAACGAGACAACAGCCGGCCCTGCATTTTGGTTCCAGCAACCGGATGCTGAGCTGACTGCACCGGACATCTGCCACCAGGATAGTGCCTAGGGTTGCTGTCTTAAGCCATTCCGAAACTGGCACGGGAAGACAGGTTCGGAAGCTGCCAAAATATCTTTGGAGACAACTCCTACTCTCCAGGCCGATGTAACGGATGCGCCCATTCGCGGCGACAACGAGAATGCCGTGCTCGACTAGCATTCGCTCCGGACCGTTTCGAATAATACGCAAGACCGAAACCCTCCAGTGACCTATACGGAGATGGTTGCGCTAAGTTTCTGATATTCGGTTTGTCTCTTTCGAATCCTTCTAAGGTTCGCCTTGTCGATCCGTCTACGCCTTTTGGCGTATTTACACCTGGCCAGCACTTCGAAACACTTCTCGGAAGTAAGTCGAACAAGGGCCAATAACAAAACGGGTTTCGCTAAAACCAGAGACTATGAAACAACTCAATCCAAACACTCTCAATCTCCGACGTCACGCCCTCTTGGTTGGGGGCGCGGTAGTTCTTAGTTGCACGGTCACTCTCGCGCAGCCTCCGCCCGATGCCTCGACTGGCACTAACCAGGAGACGCGCGAATCATATAACCGTTTCCTTCAACCTAGTAGCTCTTCGGAAATACCACCTGCGGTTAAAGGTCTAAGAGCCGTTCGGGTCGAGCCGGGACGGGACTCAATGCTCCGGCGCCTCCTGCGTAACCAGGAAACCCGCCAGCCGCAGCCAGACGCCCGGCGCTATCTCGTAAACTCAACCCTTCTTGCAGAAGTAATGTCCAGCGCCGATCCGGATTTCGCCCAAGTAATTTTTTGGAACGAGGTCGCGCTTAACTTCACCGCGAACGATCACACTCCTGCTCCGAAAGACCTCAACATCGACACCCACCCCTTCGAACAAGTGGGCCCGACGAGGACAAGCCGTGCCATCGCCATCGTTCATATCGCGATGTTTGAAGCTATCAATGCCATCCAAAAGAGATACGAGAGCTATCATAACTTGCAGCCAACTATATTTACCCTTGCCAACTATCCAGCTAACACGCCTGCGAACCAATTTTCCATCCGGCGCGCCATAGCTCACGCAGCTTACCAAACACTCTTCGCCCTCTACCCGGAGAAGCATGAATATTTAAACCCGATCATGGTCGCGAATGTAACTTCCCTACAGGACGATCCTCTTAAGGGAAACGCCGGAATGGCAATCGGTAACGCGGCGGCCAAGGCTATTCTGGACGAGCGCCAATCAGATGGTTCGCAAGCCCCGGACCCGCTCGCACCAACCGATAGCTCCGACCCTCTAAAGTGGCGGCGCGACCCGCTCAATGCCGACCCGGACAAGGCCGTGGGTGGCCATTGGGCCGATGTAAAGCCATTTGTATATCCTGACAAGGCGACGCTGGTTCAGGCCCGTCCGTCGCCTCCTCCGGCGATTACCACCCCGGAGTATAGGAACGCCTTCAAGGATGTACGAAACAAAGGATGCGATCCGCATGCCGGAAACATGAATCCGCCCGGGAATGCGGATCGTCACCCTACCCAGCCGGAGACACCAGTTCAGGGCCGCACTCCGACCGAACTCTTTATCGGCAAATTCTGGGCTTACGATGCGACGCCGCTGCTCTGCGCTCCGCCTCGCTTGTATAACATGATTGCGACGTCTTTGGCCCTAAAGGAAAAGAAGAATTCCTTCCCGAATGCTATAACCTTGGCGCGCTACCTCGCCTTAGTTAACACCGCTCTAGCCGAAGCCGGCATCGGCGCATGGGAGGCAAAGTTCTTCTATAATTATCCGCGTCCCGTGACGGCGATTCGCGATGCCACACCTAGCACGGCGCCTATCTCTGCGCCCTTGCCCTTCTGGACGCCTTTGGGAGCGCCGGTTTCAAACGGACCGAACGGCCGGGTAAACTTCACTCCACCCTTTCCCGCCTATCCTTCCGGCCACGCGGTTTTCGGCGCGGCCATGTTCGAAGTCTTACGGCGCTTTTATAGCTCGGATCCGGCCTTCACCTTTGTCTCGGATGAGTATAACGGGGAGAACCACGACCCCTCCGAGTCGGCCGATCGTCCCTACCGTCCGCGTCATTTCAACTCTCTTACGAACGCGGAGACAGAAAATGGGCGCAGTCGGATATTCTTGGGGATACACTGGCAGTTCGATGCCACTAACGGGATCAAACAAGGCAAACAAATCGGACGCTACGTCTTCGAACACGCTTTTAAGCCCCTCTCGCCATAAAGGGTGTGTGCTAGCGCCGTCCAAGTTGGCTAAGGTGATGGCCTCCGTTATGACTTGATTCATTAGCTACCGGATTACGAAGGGTAACAATCGAGATATTTAATTCCGGATCCGGTATTGAAAATCACGATGCGCTCTTCGCGTTTCACGAGTTCTTGCCTAACGAGTGATTTCAAGGCGACAAAACAGGCGGCGCCTTCCGGGGCGACGAAGAGACCTTCGAGCGCCCCGACTTCGCGCGTCATCTCTATCATCGCGTCGTCTTCGACGATGACCGCGCCGCCGCCTGATTCGCGCAGAATGCGCAGCATCAGGAAATCTCCGACCGCTTTCGGCACCCGCAGGCCAGAGGCGCAGGTCCGGGCGTCGGGAAATTCCGTGGCGCTTGTTTCACCCGCTTCAAAGGCGCGCACAATCGGCGCGCAGCCCGCGGCTTGAACAGAAAACATGCGCGGCCTTTTTGAGTCGACCCAGCCAAGCGCCTCCATTTCGTCAAAGGCTTTCCACATTCCGATCAGGCCGGTGCCGCCACCAGTCGGATAAAGGATCACGTCGGGGAGTTGCCAATCCATTTGCTCGGCTAGCTCGTAACCGAGCGTTTTCTTTCCTTCGACGCGATAGGGCTCCTTTAATGTGGACATGTCAAACCAGCCTTCGCCCGCTTTGCGTCTTGCGATTTCCGCGCCGCAATCGGTGATCAAACCGTCGATCAAAGTGAGATGCGCGCCGAGTTCGCGACACTCGATCATGTTCGCGCGCGGAGTGTCGCTCGGCATGAAGATGTGCGCTTCCAAGCCAGCGCGCGCCGCGTAGGCCGCAAGCGCACCTCCAGCATTTCCAGCGGTCGGAACGGCGAGTTTGGTCGCGCCCAGATGCTTCGCCATCGATACCGCCGTGGTCATGCCGCGGGCCTTGAAACTTTGGGTCGGATTCTGCGATTCGTCCTTTACCCAAAGACTCGTTAGGCCAACCGTCTCGCCGAATCTCTTCGCCCACAGCAAGGGCGTCCAGCCTTCGCCTAACGAGACGACCTCAGCCTCCGCCGGCAACGGCAACACTTCGCGATAACGCCAGAGCGATTTCTCCCGTTTGCCTAACGAGTCCTTGGTCAGCGTGCGCGCGGCGCCTTTCAAATCGTAAATCGGAAAGAGCGGCTTGGCGCAGGCGGTGCAGAGATTTTGCAATGCGTTCCATTCATGGCGCAATCCACAGGCGGTGCATTCGAGGTGCGTGAGAAACATGATGAGAGAGCGGGTACGCCGACAGAAGCGGTCTGTCCAAATTTCGTCGATCGTTCGGCTTCGCGGTGGTGATCACGAAGACGCGGGGAGCGCTCGCGCCGAGGGTATAGCTAAGACGGGTGAGATTCCGCGTCGTCTCCCAAGCGGCGTGCTCGCTACTTATTAATGTCCTGCTTGGCCTGCAAGCGATCGATCAACGCTTTGATGTTTTGCTTTTGCTGATCCGACGGCGCCGCGGCCTGCGCCAGTTTAGCGGCTTCGGCCGCACCGGCGAAATCGCCGGCAGCAGATTTGATTCGCGCCGAAGAGAGGAGGCCGAAGACAGTTTGGGGCGAGCGCTTGATCAGTACCTGGAAAATCTCCATGCCCTCTGCATCGCGCTTCTCCGACTGCAGCCGGCGCGCCTGCGAGTAGAGCTGAACCGGAGTGCTGATTTCGAGGGCGCGATTCCAGGCCGTTTTCGCTTCGTCCGGCTTGTTCACCGCTTTGAGCAGATCGGCTTTGGTGCTCAGATTTTCAAAGCGCTCTTCGTTTTGAATCGAGAGCTCGGCCCATTTCAAACCCTCATGGAGCGCGATCTTTTTCGTGAGGCAATACTGCGCGGCTTCGTTAGGCGGACCCCATGAATATTGGCTGCGACCGCGCAGTTCATTCCGAAGGCTGGGGAGGACTGTGTCGGCGTCGGTAACCGTGACGTGGAACGGGACCGCCAGCTTTTCCCATTTTAAGGTAACGGCGACGGAATCCGATTTCAGGTCTTCGAACTCATATTCGAGCGCCTCTTCCATTTCGTTCTCGCGCGGTTTCACGGTTACGCGAAGTGCGTCCTCCGTTTCGCTATAGGTGTAGCTTCCCCACGCGGCAGAAATCTTCGAGAAGATAATCGTCCACTGCTCGGCGCTCGGGATCATGTGCAGCCCATACTTGCCGGCGGGGATTGCTTTGCCTTCGACCGAGACGGGTGTGCTGAATTCGATCGCGGTATTTTCATTCGCGCCCGCGCGCCACACTTGCCCGAGCGGAACAAGAGCACCCCAAATCTTCCGACCATTCACTAGCGGTCGATGATAGGTAATTCTGATATCGGTGACGCCGAGGCGCTGCTCGACCTGCGCGGCTTGGCTGGCTTCGGGCAGTTTGAGATCGGTTTGCGCGTGCAGCGCGGCCCCTGCAAACAGGAGGATAGTGAGTTGGAACGCGATCAATTTATTTCGATTCATAAGAGATGGCACCAAAAAGGAACACATTAGCGATGAATGAAAGCGGAAAGATCAACGCATTCTGGTCCGACCAGACCCACTTGTTTCGCATTCGTCACAATCGCCCACGAGGTATACAAAAAAAAGATTGTCCGAATTGATCTCGCCGCTCAGTCTCCGGTTAAGACTCCCTGAGAAACGGAGTTGCCCCACCCCCACCCTATGAAAACATTTCTGGCTTTTACTAAGAGCCGTCTCTCGACACCCGCTGGCTTTTTGATCATTGCTTTTTTCACCCTGGCTTTTTGGATAGGGACGGGAGCCGTCGGGGTTGCCCAGAATCCAGACGGCGCGGCGGAAGATCAGTGCACTGTTTGCCATAATCGGACGAGGTCGCTGATGTATCCCTGCAATAGTCTGGAATTTCGGCGGCATCTCGACCACGGCGACCCGGCGCGGCAGTGCGACGTTACGCCAACACAAAATCCATAGATTTTTTATCGGCGCCCGTTATTGAGGCATTGAATTGGGCGCCTTCGCGAGCGGCTCTGTAAAGGTTCCCGGGGGCAAGCACGCCGTCGTCGTTTTATCGGCCACGCTCCTGGTCGCGGGTCTGGCGTTACTCCAGACCTTGATTGGCGGTCGAGTTCTCCTTTTTGCTTTTCCCGGTCTGTTCCTGATCGGGGTCGCGGCGTTCGTCGGATCGCTGCGGAAAATGCCAACGAAACCCCACCCTGATCTGCTATGCATCGGCGGGACTTGCATCTGCTTCGCCTACATTCTGCTGCGCGCCTCTTTCTCCGGGTCGTACGTAGCACGGGCGGACCTCTTTTCGGTGGGGGGCGCATTAGCAGTCTACGCTCTAGTTTCGCTCGTCCTCACGCGCGGGTCCGTGCGCGTTGCGATTATAGTCTCGCTCCTGAGTTTCGGGTTAATTCACGTGCTCATCGGCGCCATTCAATTTACCCGGGGCGAGAACTTCATGCCCATTCCGTTCTTGCAGCGCACCGACTATGGGATGCGTGCGAGCGGCCTCTATGTTTGTCCCAATCATCTCGCAGGATTGCTGGAGGTGCTGGCGGTCTTTGGGTTGAGCTTAGCCTTATGGGGCCGAAGTCCGATGTGGGGCAAGTTGATACTCCTGTACGTGACCGCTGGATGTTATGTGGGTCTGTTGCTTACCGGCAGCCGAGGAGGTTACCTGAGTGCAGGGGCAAGCCTGATTACGTTCTGGGGAGTCAGCCTCATTGTTACCCGGGTCGCGTATCCAAAGCGTGCCGCATTGGTGGCTGGCGCAGGGGTGATCGGGCTGATCGCCGTCACGATGGCGGCGGTATTCTTGATGCGTCAAAGTGATTACTTGAGCGAACGTGGCGCCAATATTATCGACACGAAAAATATGCGCGTGAACCTATGGCGCGCGGCCATTCGCCAATGGGAGCTGGCACCAATCTTTGGGACGGGCGCAGGGAGCTACCGCTTTTATGGAAGACAATTCCGCGTCGAGTCGATGCAGAACGATCCGGTCGACGTGCACAATGACTATCTTCATTTGCTTTGCGAGTACGGGCTCGTGGGCGCCGCTGGGTTTATGCTCTTCCTGGGCGTCCACCTGCGCAGAGGCTGGAGGAGTTTAAAGATTCTTGCAGAAAGGAGCGCCATCCACTCGTCGCCGAGCAATCGGTTGGCCCTGCTCATCGGCGCGTTGTGCGCGGTCGCAGCTTACCTTGTTCACTCGGTTTTCGATTTCAATCTCCATATTCCCGCCAACGCTTCGTTACTCGCACTGGTCTTCGGAGTGATATCAAACGCGGGCGTTTCAGCTCCATCAGCAGTTGAGCGACCGACCCTTGATTTCGCGCCGCGAGTGCTTGCTGGAATGGGATTGATTCTCGCGATCCAGGCCGGTCGTCTTTTCCCTGGAGAATATTATACGGAACGAGCGCGCGTGGCTCTTCGTGATGAAAATCCGGCGGCAGCCATTAAGGCCGCTGACGACGCCCTCAAACGGGAGTCGCATAATCCTGAGGTTTTCTTTTATCTCGGACGTGCGTGGATGGCTCTCGCACATCGCTATAAATCATATGATGAGCGCGCGCCGTTATACCAGAAGGCGATCAACGCCTTCAGGCAGGCCCACGAAATTGTTCCGCTGGATGGAACTTATCCACTCGATCTGGGTCTTACCTATGATGAAATGGGCCGCTTCGATGAAGCCGAGGGGATGTATAAACTTGCTCGCGTGCGAGATCCCAATTCGGCCGCTGTAGCTCAACTCTACGCGGCGCACGTGCAACTACACAGAAAATCGGTGTTAAACGGAGCAAATCAGGAATAAATCGAGATTGTCGGTAGAGCTTACAGTATTTCTATTCGAGCAAGGAAATTACTAAATGATAAAGATATGTAACTATATATTTGTAAACGGGTTAGACAGGAGACGGGTTCCGCTGGCATCCCTCCTGCTAGCTTGACTTTCTGTTCGCTCCTACCTGTCGAAGTTGCCTATGAAAACACTCCTCACCACAATCAAATTCTCGCTCTCCATTAGTTTTTTCTTCGCGACCACGGGGATCATAGTCGGTCAAAACATAGTGCAAGACTTTAGCTTTGAAGGCCAGCTAGCGCCCACCTTCGGAGCGCCCTGGACACTTATGCCGCCGCAGCCGGGCAATTTGTCTCAAGTGGGAAGTAATTCCCTGTTCGCCCATACGGGAAACAAATACGCGGCTCTTGGCGGCACCAACCCTGACGGCTCGGTAACCATGGGCACACTGTCGCAAACCTTGGTTACCACTCCCGGAACCTCTTACACTTTGTCATTCTTTTTGGCGAAAGACTCAATCGATCCAAGGAATTTCCCGTTGAACGGTTTCTCAGTCCTCTTTGGAGGCGCACTCGTCTATTCAACCGTGTCACCTCCTTTCCCTGGAAATAGCACTTATATTCAGCCGGGAATGTTTACGGTATTTGCCGCCGGATCTTCGACGCTGCTCGAGTTCCGTTATTTTGACGAAGATGACAGATTCAGACTCGACGATGTTTCGGTGATCGCCAGGGCTGTACCCGAAAGTGGTCCGACCTTTTTGCTTTGCTTGGTGACTTTTACGGCTCTGTGTCTTGTTCATCGCGGCACTCGGCGGCCACCACGGACATCTTCAGTTTCGTAGTTCTAGTCTTCTCGCGGCGAGTTAGATTCCTTCCCGTCACGGCAAACTAATAGCGGCGGGAGAACGTTAGAGGGCCGAGACCACCCCGATCAGGCGCGGTCTCATGGCAAGCTGCAAAAAGAAGAAGTCCTCCCCGGTCGGACCGTGGCAGGGTTCAGTAATTTGCGGATTCGTAGGCTCGCTTTCACTGCTCCACTTCGGCGTTGCGGTTCGCGCAGACGCGATACTCTATGAAAACGGCCCGCCGGATAACAGAAACGGCTCGGAAATGACTCAGTGGATCGAGGCTGATGATATTGTCGTCACTCAGCCAATCCGATTGGAAAGAATTAGGTTCTGGGACCTTGAGATCGATGGATTTTTCGAAGGAAGCATCCTCTGGCAAATTTACGCGGATAGCCCGACCCATCGACCGGCTGAGCTCTTATACAATGGCACTTCCGCAAATTTAATTCACTCGGCTACTGGAGTGACCACGTCTGGATTTCGCGAATATGTGACCGATTTCAGCACCGCACCCGTCTCCTTGAAGCCGGGAACCTACTGGGTCGCACTGCATAATGGACCGCTGACGAATACAAGTACGCAGAACTTTTTTTGGGAAGCAACAAGCACCCAAACCGGATCGGCAAGCCGGGCAAGACGAGCACCTTTCCAAGGCACTTGGACAAGCAATGCTTCTCCTACTTTACCCTCCGACCTCGCCTTTCAACTTTATGGCGTGGCCTTACCCGGCATCGACATCATTGCGATCGATCCCTTTGCCCGGCTCAGCTTCGCGACTGTTTTGGGTTATAATTACCGCGTCGAATCTTCGGAATGGCTGAACGGGGCAAGATGGACAGTCCTGCCTGAGGCAGACGCTGTTCCCGGGACAGGCGCCAAAGTCCAAATCGTGGATCTCAATACTGCAACCGGGAGTAAACAAAGGTTTTACAGAGCCGCCCTTGCCTACAACTCATCCGCACTTCCCTTGGTCACAGACTTCCAAGTTACGGGAGAGGAAAGGCGTATCCGCTTCCTCACCGTATCCGGCTACTACTATCGGGTAGAGTTCAACGACAGCCTAATTAGTGGCAACTGGCTTCCCGTCGCCGGTGCGGAAACGATTGCGGGCACGGATAGCGTCGTCACAGTCGTTGACCATAATTTGCCGGGCTCGATGCGGTTCTATCGTGTCAGTTTACTTTAGTAGGCGGTAAGTCGCAGCACGCCCATCTACATATTGTCATACGAATTTTAAGGGCAGATGAGAACCACCGCGACGCTTCAGATCAAATTATACTTCGCGGCTTTGCTGGCGGCGGCTTCTATCTCCGGGGCGACGATTTACGACAACGGCGCTCCTGCCCTGACCGGAGGCTTCGAGATGACGCGCTGGTTGCAGGCCGACGATTTCTTTTTGCCGAGCGGCGGACGCCTGCAAACGGTGAAGTTCTGGACTTTCGAGGGAGTAGATAAATTCCAAGGCTCGTTTACTTGGCGAATCTATTCGAACTCGCCAGATGGACCAGGGTCCCTGATGGCAAGCGGTTCTGTGTCCAGTGTTGATCGGGTTGCTTCGGGCCTGAACCTGTATGGATACCCAGAATACGTGAACGTCTTTGATCTTCCTCCGGTGGATTTGCCGCCCGGCACTTACTGGCTCGCGCTGCATAACGGGTTCCTCTCTATTCTCACAAACCAACTCTTTTATTGGGAAACGGCCGATGCCAACGGCTCGGCCCCGAGCTATAGATCGGATCCACCCTTTGACCTGTGGGGCTCGCATGATTGCCCGGAGTGCACCTCCAACCCGTCTTCTCAACTTGCTTTCCAGCTTGGCGGTATCCCGGGACCAACGATTACCCAAGTAAAAAGCGCGGGCCATTCCCCCCAAATCAGCTTCTCCACTGTATTCGGTCAACGCTATCGGGTCGAATACAAGGACCTGCTATCCAACACGACATGGATTCCGGTCGCAGGCTCCGAGTCTATCGCAGGCACGGGCGGCACAATCCAAGCCGGTGATTCGGATCCGAATCTTGCTACTCGTCCGAGGCGCTTCTACCGGGTGGTTTTGCTTTAAGACATCAACGCATATTGCTTGACCGGACGCGCGCTTTTCTGAAATATAGGAATCTTATTATGAAAACGCTTGTCGCAGTAATTTTGAAGGCAGCAACCCACGCGTCGCGTTCCCCGTATCTACTTTTCGTCGCGGCCTTGTTCACTTTGGCGTTCTGGTTCCTGATCAGCAGCCCAGCCTTCGCTGGAGTCGCGACAAACTGCCAGGTCTGTCATAATCGGAATCGAACTCTCACATATCTCTGCGACAGCATCGAATACCAGCGTCATCTCGATCACGGTGATCCGGCGACCGCCTGCGGGATGAGCACCACCGGGCGGGATCTAGCCCGGGAGAAGCAAGAGAAATAGAATTTGTTGTCCTATAAGCCGCGTTTTTAAAGTGAAAACGCGCGATCTTTAGAAGTTGTCCGTCGGGAAGAATCGTCGCGACGGTAAATGTCGATGTGACTGCTTCATGGATTCCTCGCCTTGGGGGATTCGTCGCGGTTTGTTTGGTGATAGTAGGGCTTGCCTTCCTTCAAGTCCTGAATGCAGAAAAGGACCTCCTCTCTTGTTTGGCCGCCTACGCGGCCATCGCACTCGCTAGCCTGATTGCTCTGGGCAGCAATCGCACACACTCTTCCGCCGACCCGGTAAGCTTGTGCGCCACCGCAATCTTCTTCGGTTACGTCATAACTCGCGCGCTCACTTCTCCCGCTCCGTATATTGCTCGCGCCGATCTCTACTGCACGCTCGCCGCGCTCGTTCTTTACGGGCTCATCGCATTTGTTTTTAGTAATCCCGCGCGCCGCATCGCGCTCATCCTTGCCCTTCTCGCGTTCGGAGTCGTGCATGTCTTGGTCAGCGCGGTCCAAGCAGGCTTCGGTGAAAATCTGCTCGTCATATCCTCGCTGGAAAACGTCGAGCCTAGTTCCCGAGGGACGGGCCTTTATGTCAATCCCGACCATCTGGCCGGCCTTCTCGAAGTACTCGGTATTCTTGGGCTCAGCGTGGCCTGCTGGAGTCGTAGGAATAAGTGGTCGAAAGTCCTCATCGCTTACGTTACCGGGGTCGCATATCTCGGTGTGCTTTTGACTGGCAGCCGCGGCGGTTACTTGAGCGTCGTGGCCAGCCTCATCGTCTTTACCGTCCTTAGCTTCCTCGTCCTTAGGCCCGCTGGTTCTGTGGCTCTGATCAAAGTCGGAGGCAGCGGTTTGCTTCTGCTCATTGTTGCTCTCACCGCGGCCTGGCTTTCCATCCAACAGAGCAAAACGCTGCGCACTTCGGCCGAAAACATCTTCACGATCGATCAAGGCCGGATCGATCTCTGGCGTGCTGCCGTCGAACAATGGAAGCTGCGGCCGCTGATCGGGACTGGCAGCGGAACGTTTCTTTTTTATGGACGTCAGTTTCGCTCTGAAACGATGCAGCTCGATCCCATCGATGCGCATAACGACTACCTGCAGTTGCTCGCCGAATATGGGTTGCTCGGCGCGGTCGGCTTCGCGCTTTTTTTCTCCGTCCATATCCGATATGCTTGGCGCAACTTTCTCCGGCTCGGCCCGAAGCGTGTCGCCGCCGGCGGCAGTTTCCTCAGCGATCGTCTGTCGCTCAACATTGCGGCCATCAGCGCTGTCGCCGCCTATGTAATTCACTCCGCGGTGGATTTTAACATGCACATACCCGCGAACGCCCTTCTCCTCGCATTCGTCTTCGGCATCTTAGCCAATCCAGGAGCGAGTCAGCCTTCCGAGGATTCACTCGTTAGGCCATCGCGTCTTCCGAGCCTCACGCTCTTCTCGTTAGGCACTTTCCTTTTTCTGCAATGCGGTCGGCTTCTTCCCGGCGAATATTTTGCGGAGCAGGCTCGCGAGGCCCTGCGCGATGAAGATCCCGCCACTGCGATTTCTTTGGCGCGAAAAGCTCTTGGTTATGAACTAGGGAATCCCGACATCTTCTTTCATCTCGGCCGCGCTCAAATCGCACTCGCAAATCGGAATGCTTCGCCGGAAGCTCGCACCGCCCTTATCGAGCAAGCCCTGCCTGCCTTCAAAGAGGCACAGCGTCTGGTTCCGCTGGATGGAAGTTATCCGATGGAAATCGCCCGCGTTTACGATCGGCTCGGTCGCTTCCACGAAGCCGAAGCCATGTATCAAATCGCGCTTGCCCGCGACCCGCGCTCAAACAACATGCAACAAAGCTACGAGGCGCACCTCGAATTAGGGCGGAAGACAGACAGCACCGAACCTATTTCGCCGTGAGAGCGCTGAAGAGCGCGGTATAAACTTCGATACCATCCCATAGATTTTGTAGCCGCAAATTTTCGTCCGCCGCGTGTTGGTTATCGTCATGATTCGCAATCGGAAGACCGATGACCGGGGTGTCGTTAGGCTGCTGAAACAAATACATCGGGATGCTACCGCCCATCGTCGGCAATAGAACCGGTTCGTGTCCGCTCGCGGTCATGATTGCCGCCACCTCGCGCGAGAGCGGCAGGTCGAGAGGCGTTCGCGCCGGCGGATAGCCGGAACCCCAATCGACGCACAGTAATTTCGCATGCGCCCGCCGCATCGCCGCGTCCGGCACGGCGTGTACAATTTCGTAACCACGCGCGCGAAAATGCTCTTCGACCAATGGCTTGATCGACTCGGGCGTTTGGTTAGGCACTAACCGAAAATCAATCGACGCTCGAGCCTCCGGCTGGATCGTATTTGACGCTTGTGCGCCGACATGACCTGCTTCAAAGCCGCGAAGATTGACTGCAGGCTGAAGCAGCAGCTCGTTCAGCGGCTTTCCCTCGCCTTCGTTCGCGGCGATTTGGAATTCCTGCCGCAACTCCGCCTCGATATTTGGAATCTTCGAGAGCGCGGCACGTTCTGGAGCCGAAGCTGGCAGCACATCGCGATAAAAGTCCTTAATCAGGATGCGCCCTTTTTCGTCCCGCATGGAAGCCAGCAGATGCGCGAGCGCTACCGCAGGATTCGCCACCCAATTGCCGTAATGTCCGTCGTGCAGACCCTTACTCGGCCCATAAACAGTTAGCTCCAGGTCGATCACACCGCGTGCGCCAAAAAATAATTCCATCCGCCGGCTTTGATGCACCGGCCCATCGCATAAAATCCAACCATCGGGCCGCAGGACGTCCGGAAATTTCTGCAGATAAGCCCCGAGATGCGGCGAGCCTGCTTCCTCTTCGCCTTCGAAAACAAATCGCAGATTCACCGAAGGCGCGAGCTTCGATTCGCGCAACGCATCTAGCGCTGCCAGCATCGCGATGATGGGCGCTTTGTCGTCGCCCGACGAACGAGCGAATAACCGCCATTCCGGATCGAACGATTTCGCGTTTAGCCAATCGACTTCGCGACCTTCCTTGTCGCGCATGACCGGCTTCCAAGGTTCGCTCGTCCAACGCGCGGGATCGACCGGTTGTCCGTCGTAGTGCGCATAAAATGCAATCGTCCGCTTCGACCCGGGCACGCGCAGATCGGCGACGACTACGGGCGGCACTCCCTCCAGCTCGAGCAATTGCACCGTCATCCCGCGTTTCGCACACAGCGCCCGGACCGCCTCCGAGTTGCGTCGGATATTCTCCCGATCTGAAGCAAGATTTGGAATCGCCAGCAGCTCGACGAACTCGGACAAAATCTCACGCTCGTGCTGCACGCGCCAATCACGCGCTGATTTCGAGGTCTCGTTAGGCTGAGGCCGAGCGGATAGTGCTCCGGTCAAAACCAGACCGAGCGCGAGCACGCATCTCACACCCATAGCGTCCGATCGAACGTGCGATATTGGATCGCTTCGCCCACGTGATCCGGCGTGATCTCGTCCGATCCGGCGAGGTCGGCCACGGTGCGCGAGACCTTGAGGATGCGATCGTAGGCGCGCGCGCTTAGATTCAATTCCGTCATGGCCACGCGGATCAGCTCCTGCGATTCGTCGTCTAACTTGCAGTGCTCCTTGATCTGGCGCGTGCCCATCCGCGCATTGCAGTTTGTTTTCGAGTCGGTTCGAAATCGCGCCTGCTGTCGCTCGCGTGCGCGGACCACGCGTTCGCGTATGGCGGCGGAACCTTCTTCGGGCCGCGTGCTGGAGATATCCTTGTATTCCACTGCCGGGACTTCGATATGGAGGTCGATGCGATCCAGGAGCGGACCGGAGATGCGTTGTCGATAACGTTGCACCTGTACGGGGCTGCATCGGCATTCCCGTTTCAGATCGCCAAAATAACCGCACGGACACGGATTCATCGCGGCTACCAGCATGAACTCGGACGGAAACGTAACGCTGCCTGCAGCACGCGAAACAGTCACCTTGCCGTCTTCGAGCGGTTGGCGCATCACCTCCAGAGTCGAACGTCTAAACTCGGGCAGCTCGTCCAGAAACAGAACTCCATGATGCGCGAGACTGACCTCGCCCGGCGCGGGATTAGCAGTTCCACCTAAGAGCCCGACATCGGAAATGGTGTGATGCGGAGAACGAAACGGGCGCGTCGAGACGAAGGCCTGTTCGTCCGCGAGCATCCCGGCGATACTGTGGATCTTCGTGCTCTCGATTGCTTCCTCCAGGGACATCGGCGGAATGATGGTGGCGATGCGTTTCGAAAGCATCGATTTGCCCGAGCCGGGCGGGCCGATCATCAACAAGTTGTGACCGCCCGCGACCGCGACTTCGATCGCGCGCTTAACGTGGCCCTGACCTTTCACGTCGCTGAAATCCACCTCGTAACTCTGATGATTGGCGAAGAACTCCGTCAGATCGCCGCGGGTCGGTTGCAGGTGAGCGTTGTTCCGCACGAACTCGAAGGTCTGCCGCAAATTCTGCACGCCATAGATGTCGATCCCGGCTACCATGGCCGCTTCCCGCGCGTTCACTTCCGGAACGAAGAGCGCCTTCTTGCCCCGCTTCCGCGCTTCGATCGCCGCGGGCAAAACGCCACGCACCGAACGCACCGCACCGCTCAGCGCCAGCTCTCCTACGAAGCTGTATTGTTCCAGGATCGGGTCCGCGAATTCTTCGCGCGCCGCCACCATGCCAAGAGCAATCGGAAGATCGAAGCTCGGTCCTTCTTTTTTAATGTCAGCCGGCGCGAGATTGATCGTGGTCCGGCCGCGCGGCCAAAGGTAACCACTGTTAATGATCGCGGTCGTAACACGATCTTGGCTCTCCTTCACTGCCGTGTCCGGCAAACCGACAATAATAATCTTCGGGTCGCCGCGCGCCGCGTTGACTTCGATTTCAACTTCGTAAGCATCGATGCCATAAACCGCGGCCGAGTAAATCTTCGCAAGCATCGCACGGTGACGTTGTCAGAGACGCTTGTGCAGGAAAAGATGCAAAATCGTCGGCGATTCTAAGATGAACCTTGATCCATGAAGCCGCTTCTTCTTTTCGCGCCCGGCGCCGGTGCGCCCTCCTCGCATCCGTGGATGCAACGGTGGACGGTGTTATTGGAGCGGATTGGTTCCGTAACGCGCTTCGATTATGCCTACATGCAGGAAGGCCGGAAGCGGCCCGATCCGCTACCTCTCTTGATCGCTACACATCAGGCGGCATTGCGCGAAGCACGCCTAACGAGTGATGTGCCAGCCGTCCTTCTCGGCAAGAGCATGGGCGGCCGGATTGGATGCCATCTCTCGCTCAAAGAAAAAGCGGCGGCCCTGGTTTGTTTTGGTTATCCCCTGTGCGGCGGCGGCGACCCGGCAAGGATGCGGGACAAGATTCTACGCGAAATTTCCGCGCCGATTCTTTTCATCCAGGGAACGCGGGATCCGCTTTGTCCGCTAGCCTTACTTAATGAGGTGCGACGGACGATGGTTGCGCCTAACGAGCTGTATGTCGTCGAAGGAGGCGATCACTCGTTAGGTATCACTAAGACGCAGCTGAAAGCCGCGGGTGAAACGCAAGAGGCCGTGAACGAGAGAATTCTGGGCGCAATCGGAAAGTTTCTGGTTAAGCATCTCTAATCCAAGCCCGCATCGGGAACCTTAAGCCTGCCGGTTGTCAGGCTGCGCACTGGAGGAAGGACGTCTTTAAAGGTGGTTCCGTAGATATCGAGCACAGTCAGGAACAAGCCGCAAACAAGCGGCCCCACGATGAAGCCGATCGGCCCGAAGAGAAACAAGCCTCCGAGCGTGCCAACCAGGATGAGCAGATCCGGCATTTGCGCATCTTTCCCAACCAGCTTCGGGCGGACGATATTATCGACCGTCCCCACCACCGCGGAGCACCAGATTAGGAGAAGCGTCGCGGTCAGCGCCTGGCCGGTGATGTATAAATAAATCACGCCTGGAATCCAGATCAGGGCCGCGCCGATTCCGGGCACGACGGAAAGAACGCTCATGACCGTTCCCCAAAAAGCCGCGCCGCTGATGCCCGCGACCCAGAAACCGCCCCCGGCAAACAATCCTTGAATCAAACCGATGACCAAAGTGCCTTTGAGCGTGGCGCGCGTGACTGAGGCCAGCTTCTGCACGACACGCGCTTCGTCTCCGTGATCAAGCGGTGTGTAATAGAAAATCTTCTCGAGCATCGCGCGGCCATCCCGCAGGAAATAAAACATCGCGTAGAGCATGACGAAAAGGTTGAGGAGGAAAGTGGCGGTCCCCGCGGTCATGCGTGAAACACCGGCAACCAAAAAACCACCGGTCGCTTTCGCGGCGTTGCCGACGTTCTCCATGATCTTCGTCTGGTCGGGGACGTAACTGGCCAGGGCAGGAAAACGCTGCACCAGCCAGTCATGGGCATTGAAGGCGCTGGCGGCTCCAAATTGCTGCTGCACCCAAGGGATAGCTTGGTCGCTGATGCTCAAGGCCTGACTAACGACTAATCCAACAAAGGCGCTAAGCGGCCCGACTACGATCACAAAAAGGATGAGCAAGGTCAGGATCGCGCCTAACGACTTGCGACCGCCCAGCAATCGCGTGACCCAGGCATAAAGCGGATGACACAAACCCGTCAGCATCGCGCCGAGCAAAAGCGGTTTCAGGAATGGCCACATCACGGCGATGAAAAGCGCCGACACCACCAGTAAGAGCAGGAGGACAAAGCCGGTGCGGAATTTCGCGCCGCTAATACTGTTGTCTTTCACACGGACAGTCCTACTCCAAGAGCACCGCAAGGTCGCGGAGAAACATTCGCGCTGCCGCCATGGCGAAAAACATTCAGCAAATCAAAGTAGATGGCCGCGAGCTGAGCGTGTCGAATCTGGGCAAGATTTATTTCCCCGAAAGCGGCTTCAGCAAAGGAGAAGTGATCGGCTTCTACTCAGAAATCGCGCCGACCATTGTGCCGCATCTGCGCGATAGGCCGCTAACCTTGATCCGATTTCCGGAGGGAGTGGGCGGCGAGCATTTCTACGAGAAGAACGCACCGAAACACACGCCGCCATGGGTGAAAACTGTCGTCGTCCCGCGCAGTGAAGGCGGGTCGATCAATTACATCCTTTGCAACGACCATCCTACTCTCCTCTGGGCCACAAATTTAGCCGATATCGAGAAGCACGTCTTGCTCGCGCGTGCGCCGGAGTTAAATCACCCGACTTCTATTGTCTTCGATCTCGACCCGGGTGCACCGGCCGACGTGCTCGATTGCGGCGAAGTTGCGCTTCATCTCAAGAAAGTTTTCGAGGCCTGGGGTCTCCAATCGTTCGTGAAAGTTTCAGGCTCGAAAGGCCTCCATCTCACCGTGCCCCTGAATGGCGACGCGCCTTACGAAGTGACCCAGCCGTTCGCGAAGACGGTGGCCGAACTAGTGGCTCATCAGATGCCAAAGCGCGTCGTCTCAGAAATGGCAAAGAACCTTCGCGGCGGAAAAGTTCTAATCGATTGGAGCCAGAACTCCGATTTCAAAACCACGGTCTGCGTTTATGCGATGCGAGCGAAAGGCGCCCGGCCGTTTATTTCGTTGCCGATCACTTGGGAGGAGCTCGCGCGCGCAGTGAAACGCCGCGAGGAGAAGCGTCTCGTCTTCACGCCGGAGGCCGCGGTGAAGCGAATCGGAAAGCTGGGTGATTTGTTCGAGCCGGTGTTGAAATTGAAACAAGAATTGCCGGCCGCTTTTACGAAAGCTCTCGCGGCTGGTCCGGCCCCAAAGTTGAGCCGCTGGCCGCGGAACACAAAAAAGAGCGACTCCGATAAAAGCCTCCGGGCTTACAGTGCGAAGCGCGATCTCACCCGAACGCCGGAGCCGGAAGGCCAAGTTGTGCCTAACGAGAGAAAGGGGCCGCATCGTTTCGTCATTCAAAAACACGCGGCCAGTCATCTGCATTACGATTGGCGGCTGGAAATGCAGGGCGTGCTGCGCTCCTGGGCTGTGCCAAAAGGACCGCCGACGGAATTGCGCGAGACGCGCCTCGCCATGCATGTGGAGGATCATCCGCTCACCTACGAAAAGTTCGAAGGGACGATCCCGCCGGGAAACTACGGCGCGGGCACGGTGATGGTTTGGGATTTCGGCGTTTATCAAGACATCACCGGGAACGACGCGGCCGCGTTTCATGCCGGCAAGATGCACATCGTAATGGAAGGCCGGAAGCTGAAGGGCGAGTGGATTCTGGTAAAAGATAAACGCGAGCCGGAAAGTAATCGCTGGCTGCTGATCAAAGCCGGCGAATCAATGAAGCCGCTCTCTGCGAAGGCGGACGATTCCTCCGCGATCTCACGCCGCTCGATGAGCGCGATCGCGAAAGCGAACGACGCGCAATGGCAAAGCAACCGGCCTTCTGCCTCGACAAAGAAGTTCAAGGGTGCCGAACCGAAGTTCATCGAACCGATGCAGTGCAAGGCGGTGACGAGTTTGCCTAACGAGAGCAATTGGACTTTTGAAATCAAGTTCGATGGCTATCGCTCGATCGCGGTTAAAAGCGGTGAGGAAGTGAAGTTGTTCTCTCGGAACGAAAACATCCTGAACGCGCGCTTCCCGAATGTGGTCGAGGCGCTGCAGGCTATAACCGGCAATTTCGCGATCGATGGAGAAATTGTCGCGCTCGATGAAGAGGGCCGGCCCTCATTTCAGATTCTGCAAAACAACATGACCCGACCGCTCGCGGTTTACTTTTATGCTTTCGATTTGCTCAACCGCGACGGAATGGATTTGCAGGGCACGCCGATCGAGCGACGGCGCGAGATGCTGCAGGAATTGATGGGAGGCTTGACCGATCCATTGCGTCTCTCGCCGCAGCTTGACGCGCCGGCCGGCCAGGTGCTCGAAGCGGTTCGTAAGCTCGGCCTCGAAGGCGTAGTAGGAAAACGCGATGGCTCCCTCTATGAACCGGGCGAGCGTTCCGGCGCCTGGATCAAACAGCGGACCGATCGTGCGCAGGAATTCGTTATCGGGGGATACGTCCCCGGCTCGCGAGGATTCGATTCTTTGCTCGTCGGCGTCTACGAAGGAAACAAGTTTAAGTTCGTCGCGAAGATAAAGGACGGTTTCGTCGCTCGGATCCGCGATGAAATTTTCCCGAAAATGCAGAGTCTCGGAAGCGCGACGTGCCCCTTCGTGAATCTACCGGAAAAGAGAGGTGCGCGCCGGGGCGAACCGCTCACCGCAGAGAAAATGAAAGAGTGCCACTGGCTAAAGCCGAAGCTGGTTTGCCAGGTTTCATTCGTGGAATGGACGGACGCCGGTAACCTACGGCACGCGACATTTATCGCGATGCGCGATGACAAGAAAGCGACAAAAGTCGTGCGGGAAACTTAGCGAAGCGCGCGGGGTGACCTCTCGGAAGCAATCAAGCGCACCGAGGGAGTCGCTGTAGATGTTTTGACACCGCTTCGATTGAAAAAAATGAAGCTCGCGCGTCCGTTCTCGAATCACTCGAGATGACCCTGATCACTCGTTAGGCAACTGACTACCGTTTAGCCTTGGCGCCGTTTCGAGGTTTCACCTTGCGATGGCCATTGCCGTTCCGCTTCATCGGATCTGGCAGCACGAGATCTTCATCCCCGCGAATGAACTCTTCCGTTTTTTGCCGGGCTTCGTCATCGGTGAATTGCTGCGGCGGCGATTTCATGAAGTAACTCGACGGGCCGACGAGCGCTCCCGACAATTTGCGGTCAAGCGCAAGCTTCGCACAACGAACCGCATCCATCACTACACCGGCGGAATTTGGCGAATCCCAAACCTCAAGCTTCATTTCGCAATTGATCGGCACATTGCCAAAAGTCGTGCCTTCCATGCGGATGTAGCACCATTTGCGATCGGTTAGCCACGGCACGTAGTCGCTCGGCCCGACGTGCACATCTTTGGCGGGCAAAGTGTGCCCGAGCTGGCTTGTCACAGCCTGAGTCTTCGAGATTTTTTTCGATTCGAGACGATCCCGCTCGAGCATGTTCAGAAAATCGGTGTTGCCGCCGAAGTTCAGTTGGTAAGTGCGATCCAGCCGGACGCCGCGATCGCGAAAAAGATTGGTCAGGACACGATGGGCGATGGTGGCGCCCACCTGCGATTTGATGTCGTCGCCGATGATCGGAAGGCCGCGCTCTTGGAAACGGCGCTGCCAGTAGGGTTGTGAGGCGATGAAAACCGGCACGCAATTGATAAACCCGCAGCCGGCCTCAAGGATCTGCTCGACATACCATTTCGTCGCCATTTCCGATCCAACCGGCAGGTAAGAAATCACCACGTCGGTTTTCGTTTTTTTCAAAATGCCGATGATATCGTCGGTGGAGGCGGGCGATTTCTTGATCACCTTCTTCAAATATTTTCCGAGCCCGTCATGCGTCATGCCGCGATGGACTTTGACTCCGAGCTTTGGAACGTCGGCAAATTTGATCGTGTTATTCGGCTCGGCGAAAATTGCTTCGCCCAAGTCGCGTCCAACCTTGGTCGCGGAGATGTCGAACGCGGCTGAGAACTCGATATCGCGAACGTGATAGCCGCCAAGATCGACGTGCATCAAACCGGGGACGAGATCGTCCTCACTGGCATTGCGATAAAACTCCACACCTTGCACCAACGAAGCTGCACAGTTGCCTACGCCGATGATGCCAACGCGAATCTTTTCCTTCATCAATTCTCCTTTGTCACAAACGCCGCGCACTTTAGCAACGACTTCTCTGCCCGCTCTGTATTGAAAATCGTTGCCGCCTGGGGTAGTCCGGCATTGCTGCTCGGTGCGCTTGCGGGATGCGATCACCTTCGAGCATCCCAACTGGAATCGCCACCAACATCTTAGCTTTCGGATGAAATTTTCGCCGCAGCTCCGGTCTTTTGATCGGCGGTTCGGCATCCGTTCTGCCCGCTCCTCGCGCGTTTCTCCTCCTCTAAGCGGCACCACACGACTCAAGCGAACGGATATTCTGCTTGTCAGATGCCGCTATTTTGAGGTTGAAATAAGGTCGCGAAGAGACACCGTAAGTCGCTCCAAGGTAGATGCTTGAGAGAAAGAGGAAAATCTTTGAACAAAACGCAACCGAACCGTGTCAGAATCTCGATACTTAACTGCGTTAACTACTTTTGGAACGCGCACCCGCGTGCCCCCGAAATACGTAAGGTCTAGGGAACGCCTAATTTTGAAAGTGCATGAAGAGTTTTATGGCTGCTGAAGATAGCGATACAGGAATAAAGATTTACCTCCGAGAGATCGGACAGATCCCGCTTTTGACGCCCGACCAGGAAATCGAACTGGCGGCGAAAATCAAAAAAGGCGATCGGGAAGCGCGCGCGCTCATGATCCGCTCCAACCTTCGGTTGGTGGTCAAGATCGCGCATGACTACGCAAACCTCGGGCTCCCTTTGCTCGACCTTATTTCCGAAGGAAATATCGGCCTGATGAAAGCGGTCGAGCGTTTTGATCCGGCAAAAGGCGGCAAGCTGAGCACTTACGCGGCATGGTGGATCAAGCAGTCGATCAAGCGCGCGCTGGCTAACCAATCGAAGACGATCCGTCTGCCGGTCCATCTCGTCGATAAGATCTCGAAGATGCGACGCGTTTCCCTCCAGATGAGTGAGGAACTCGGACGCGAACCGACCGACGATGAGCTAGGTGAAGAAATCGGCATCGCCAGCGGAAAAGTTTCGCAACTCAAAACGGTTTCGATTCGTCCCGCTTCGCTCGACGCGCCAATCAGCGACGACGACTCGACTGAGTTCGGCGAAATCGTGGGCGACGAAGAAGCACAAACTCCGTTTGAATTGTTGCGGGACAAAAACCTGCGCAATGAAGTGGGTGGATTGCTCGATGTGCTCGACGATCGCGAACGGAAGATCATCTTCTCGCGTTTTGGGCTCGACGGCGGGAAACCCAAGACGCTCGAGGAAGTCGGCAAAAAATTTGGCGTGACCCGCGAGCGCATTCGTCAGCTGCAGAACATCGCGCTCTCGAAATTGCGCCGCGCCTTGAGCAAGAAAGAGCGGCCGGTCGACGTCGAGCTGCCGGTGGAAGCGTAAGCCTTCCCCAGCCTCATGAATTCAAACGCGCGGATGGAAACATCCGCGCGTTTTTTTTAATCCATCATCGAGTCGCCGGCGCGGAGCGACGCGGAAGGCTTCGCCGCCTTCGCTTGCCGCACCTGGATCGAATCCACCTGTGCCCCGCCCGCGCGCAGATCGCTCAGGACAATTAGATTGTCGTTTGCTTCCGTCAGGCCGGCCTCGCAAAGATACTTCTCCGCCGCTTCAATCGTGCTGTTCGGGTCGTCCGTGAAAGGTAGCAGGACCGGATGCGTTCCCCAGCAAAGTGCAAGCTGCCGGCAGACGCGCTCGTTCGGCGTGAAGGCGAAAATCGGCGCGTGTTGCGGACGGAGATTCGACACATAGCGGGCCATCGTTCCGTGCCGCGTGAAAACGATCAGCTTCGCGCGCGGGAGCGAATCGGCCAGAATCACCGCGGAGTAAACCGTCTTCTGCCGAGCGTCATTTAGGTCCGCGTCTTTCGCGTAACCCGCCCCGCCGCTTCTTTCGATTCGCCTGGCCACGCGATCGAAAATCTCCACACAACGGACCGGATATCGTCCCACGGTTGTTTCACCGCTGAGCATGATAGCATCCGTCTGTTCGAAGACCGCATTGGCCACATCGCTGATTTCCGCCCGCGTCGGCACCGGATGCTCAATCATCGACTCGAGCATGTGTGTCGCCACAATGACCGGCTTCCCAAATTGAATGCAGCGCTTCACAATTCGGCGCTGGATAATCGGGAGCTCTTCCATCGGGACCTCGATCCCGAGATCGCCGCGCGCGATCATGATCGCATCCGTCGCCCGAATCATGTCGTCGATCTCACGCACGGCTGACTGATCCTCGATCTTCGCAACGATATGCGCCGCGCTGCCTAACGAGTGCAAAACCCGCCGGAGCTCTTCAACATCGCTACGCTGCCGCGCAAAACTGAGCGCGACGAAATCGACCTCCAGCTCCACTCCGAGGTGAATGTCAGCGAGATCTTTTTGCGTCAGCGGAGGTAAATTGACGCGCACGCCCGGGAGATTGATGTGTCGGCGCGACCCGAGCGTGCCGGGAGTAAGAACCTTGCAGCGAATGCGATTGTGCTCCTTTGCCAGCACCAGCATTTCCATCACGCCGTTATCAACCAGCACGGTGTCGCCCACGGAAATGTCGTTGATCAGGCCGTCGTAATTCACATCGACTGAATAAGCCTCTTCACTTTTGGCGCCGTGCACAGTCAGCTCGAGGATGTCGCCCGGCTTGAGTTGCAGATCGGTTTTTAAATTGCCGGTGCGAATCGCGGGGCCTTGCGTATCCATCAGAATCGCCACTGGCCCTTTCAATTCCGTCGCGATCCCACGGATCTGCGGCACAATTCCGCGAACCCAATCGTGCTCCGCATGACTCATGTTCAGCCGGAAGACATCCGCGCCGCGCCGCACCAGTTGCCGCAACACA
This sequence comes from uncultured Chthoniobacterales bacterium, assembly GCA_964236815.1. GTDB lineage: Bacteria > Verrucomicrobiota > Verrucomicrobiia > Chthoniobacterales > UBA10450 > JACCTI01. The sequence continues at coordinate 69,379 of CAXSFN010000007.1, read as the reverse complement.
TCCGCGCTTTCCGTGGCCGGCCCAAGCGTGCAAATAATCTTTGTCTTGCGCATCGCTGGCAGAGTTCCGCCTGCGGCTGCAAATGCAAGACGCTTTGTCCGCTGCGCTGCCGGGGGTTGAATTGACTGGCCAGAGAGTATTTCCGGCCGCGAAGCTCGCGCGCAGGAGATAATGAGCCGCGGCAATCTTTCACAAATGGCGCTCGCTGGCCTCTGCGCTCTCCTTTTCGTCGCGCAGTTTCAATGGCGCCCGGTTCCGCTCGCGGTGCGCTTCGAGATCTTAACCGAATCGTCCACTCGCTTCGTGCTTCTCTACCACTCCGGCAGCGAGAGTTCCCAGCAAGGCCGGACTTCCCTCATCGTCAGCGGTTCGCCGAGCTTTCAGACCATTCGATTTCCGGTCGACCAACCGCTGCTCAATAATTTCCGGCTCCAGCAAACTCACGGCGCGAGTCCGTATCTTATCCGTCGCACGACCGTCGAGCGCTTTGGGGGCGCGAGCGTTGCGATCTCACCGGGCCGGCTGAAGCCGTTTGCCGGTATCGAGAATTTGATTCGGCAGGCCGACGCGGTCGAAATCTGGCCCTCACCCGGCTTCTTGCAATCGGACCTCGAAATTCAGCCACGCAAAGAAATCCGGGAGACCCGTCTGTCGGCGCGTCTCGCACAACTTCGCATCGCGCTGCTCGCTCTCGCCTCGCTGGCGTTGATCTGGGCCACCGCTCGCAACCCTGTGGTTGCGCCACCGGCACCGTGCTCACCACGCGGCATCTCGATTCGCAACTGCATCGTATCCCTCCTGTTCGCGTTCTACCTCGCCGGGAGCTTGCTTGGATTCAACGGAAGCGCCACCGCTCTCTGGCGATTGAACGCCGATCATCAGAACCCCAATGATGATCTCATTCTCGGCGCGGCGAAGTTCATTCGTTCCGACGAATGGCTCGTGCATACGCCATGGATTTTGTCGCAATGCTACCAACTGCCTGCGTTTCCGCTCGTGAATCACGACATCGGCGAAGGCCCAGCGCCACTGATCACTTCGCTGCCGGTCCGTCATTGGTCGATGATTTTCCGTCCACAATATCTCGGCTTTTTCTTCCTCCCGCTCAGCCCGGCCTTTGCATTCTACTGGAATTTTAAATGGTTCGTGCTTCTGCTCGGCGCGTTCCTTTTCCTGGAAAAGATAACCGGCGGCCGCAGCTGGCTCGCGCTCGCCGGCGCCGGGTTCATCCTCTTCTCCGGCTTTGTCCAATGGTGGTTCAGCAGTCCAACCATGATGCCGGAAATGATCGGCACATTTTTTTTAGCGCTCTGGGCCACCGCCATCATCTTCCGGAGTTCCTCGCGCTGGGCTGCGCTCGGCGCCGCTCTCTGTCTGCTCTGCGCGATCGAGCAATTCGTCTTCTGCTGCTATCCGCGCTTTCAAATTCCCCTCTTCTATCTCGGTCTTTTTCTGCTCGTTGCCGGTGCAGTCCGAATGGCACGAAGCCCTTCGCCGGTCACCCTCTCGCTCCGTTTTCGCCTCTCGCTTTTCATTATTACTCTGCTCACCGGCAGCCTCCTCCTCGCCGTCTGGTCCCGCGAGATCAGGCCGCTCCTCGGCGAAATCCGACACCTGGTTTATCCGGGGCAGGTTTTCTACACCGGCGGCAATTTCCTCTGGTTCTGGTTTGCCGCGCCGTTCTTCGAGTTCGCGATGACGGAGGAATATTTTCCCAAAACGACGGGCAACGCCTGCGAAGCGGCCGGCTATATTTTCCTCCTCCCCTTATTGCTCTTGCTCGCCGCGCGAGAAGCGCGGCACCGCCGCTTCGATCCATTCCTGATCGCCTCTACGGCTTTCGCGGCTCTGCTTGTTTATTTCATGTGCATCGGCGTGCCGGTTTCTGTCGCGCAGTGGAGCGGTCTCTCTTTCGTCGCGCCGACCCGCGCAAATATCGCCCTCGGTCTCGCTTCGATAATTGCACTTACCCGTTATTTGTCTCGCGCCGAAACCGAGCCGGGCTCTACGTTTTTGTCCGCGCACCTCGTGGCTTTCGCCGCCTTCGCCCTCCTGTGCGGATGGATTTTTTACGAGGCCAATTTCAAGCTCGCGAATTATGTCAGCACGACCACCGTCGTCGTCGTTAGTCTTTATTTCGCGCTGTTAGCGCTCGTCATCTGGAAGCGACAGACAGTCGCCGTCTTCACACTTTTGCTCGCGCCCCTGGTCTGCGCGTACGGTCTGGTCAATCCCATCAGTCGCGGCCTGCCCGCCTTCGCCGGCAGTCCACTTTGGCAAACAATCCGCGAAATGCATCTGTACGATCCCGCGGCCCGATGGCTCGTCCTTGCCCCGGATGGGCGCAGCAGCAGCCTCGCGCAATTCGCCAAATCGACCGGCGCACAGGTTCTGGGCGGCGCGCGTTGTAATCCCGACCCCGAGATGATCCGGTTGCTGGACCCGGCCGGAAATTATCGGCCCGTCCACAGCCGCTACGCCCACATTTCCTTCGTGCCGGCCGACGAACCGGCGCCCCGCTTCGAGCTTACCTCCACCGACACCTATACAGTCCATCTGCCGATGGAGACCGACTTCATCCAAGGCCTCGGTGTCCGCTATCTCCTTGAAATCGACGGCACTCCGCTCCCCCGAAAAATCGCCGGCTATGAAGAAGTGCACTCGATTGGTGGCATCCGTATTCTGCAGGCAGCGGTCACGCCTAACGAGTAATAGCGTCGCAGCAAAAAGTTTACCGCCGCACTGAGCTGGCGGAAGATCGCTCCATGCCGAAGACTGCCGAGCCTGCTGCTCAACCCGAGCCGGCGCGCCCGAAAGGCGAATTCAATTTTTGCCTGGACGACCCCTCGAATTGGACCCACAAGCTCCGGCGCCTCCGTCTTTCCGGCTGGGCTGTGGCTAATAACGGCGGGCCGCTTACCGGCATTCGGGCGCGCTTGGACCGAAGGATTTTCCCTGGCGAATTCAATCGCGAGCGTCCCGATGTCGTCAAACAGTTAGAGAATCGTCATCTTCCAACACGCTGCGGTTTCACCATCGAACTCGAGGTGCCGCGCGGTAGGCATCGACTCGAAGTAGAAGTTTCGCGCGCGGACGGTCAATGGCGCAAAGTTTTCGCGCGCGGGATTTTCGGACCGTGGCGCATCACATCCACGGAGCGCGCTTCGCGGGGCGAGGAAGAAGCGCGACTGCGCTATGAATTTTTCGTCGATCGGCCGAGCGACTGGTCGAAGCCTTCGCGAAAACTTTATATCTCCGGTTGGTGTTTCGACCGCACCGGCGCCGCCCTTCGTGGAGTGCGCGCGCAGGTCGGAAAGCGAAAATTCGCCGGCAACTACGGCATCTCGCGCGTGGATATTGCACCGAAATTCCCGCAGTCGAAAACCGCGCTTCTCAGCGGCTTCGCCCTCGCCGCGACCGTTCCTCCTGGCGATCACGTCTTAAGCCTGGAGGTCAAAGGCAGCGATGGTCTCTGGCGTCGGTTTCTCAGCCAAAAAGTGATCGGTGCCCCCCGCGGCAAGATTGAAGAAAAACCTGTCGGCTCGGCCGAGCTTTTCGAGCCGCGTGCACTAGTTCCCTCGCGCTTCTCCTACTGGCTCGACGAGCCGAAAGACTGGAGCGAGTGCGTTCGTTATCTGCGGATCTCCGGCTGGTGCGTGGCCGTTACCGGCCCAGCCACCACCGACATTCGCGCGCGCCTTCGCGGCCGAATTTTCCGCGCGCATCATGGAATTCACCGACCCGATGTCGCGCTCTCTTTCCGCGGGAAAGCCGGACTCTGGAGTGGTTTTGCCATCGATCTGCTCGTCCCCTGGCGGCATTCCACATTATTCCTCGAAGCGCGCACTGACGGCGGACCGTGGGAGATTTTCTTTGCCCGCCGCGTGCGCGGTCCCGCCTTCTGGGCTCGGCAAGGACCAAAGGAGGAAGTCGGCAATTATCTCGATTGGATTTATCTGCATGAGCGTCTCACGCGCGGCGACGTCACTCAGATCCGCAAACAGATCGCGGGTTTCTCGAAGCGTCCTCTCTTCTCCCTCCTCCTTCCGGCCTATAATTCAAACGCGCGCTGGCTTCGCCGTGCCATCGTCTCGGTGCAAAAACAGCTCTACCAAAATTGGGAGCTGTGCATCGTGGACGACGCGTCCTCTGCGCCGCATGTCTGGCAAATCCTGCAGCAGGCCGCGCAACGAGATGCGCGCATAAAAATTCTTCGGCGCGATACCAACGGCCATATCTGCGCGGCTTCCAACGATGCGCTTGCCCTTGCAACCGGCGAATTCGTCGGACTGCTCGATCACGATGACGAGCTTGCCCCGACCGCGCTTTACCACGCCGCGCTCGCGTTGAATCGCCGAGCCGGTTTGCAGTTGATCTACAGCGACGAAGACAAAATCGACGGCGAAGGAACGCGGCGCGATCCCTATTTCAAATCGGATTGGAACCCCGATCTGCTGACCTCGCAAAATTACGTCTCGCACTTCAGCATCTACGCGACGGATTTGGTGCGAAAAGTCGGAGGCTTTCGCGCCAGCTTCGAGGGCTCGCAGGATTACGATCTGATTTTGCGCTGCGCGGAAACGCTCCGGCCCGGGCAAATCCATCACATTCCCCGCATCCTCTATCATTGGCGCATCGATGATGAGAGCACGGCCAGCTTTCCGGAATCGAAACCGTACGCTCGCGATGCGGCGGTGCGCGCTTTGCAGGAACACGTGGATCGCGGGCCTGTTCCCGGGCGGGCCGCCCTCGATTACATGAATTATCTTCGCGTCACTTACGCAACGCCGACGGAAAATCCGCTGGTCTCGATCATTATTCCGACACGCGATCAATTGGCTTTGTTGCGCCGGTGCATCGAGAGCATTCGGGACAAAACCGACTACGCTAACTTCGAGATCATCGTGGTCGATAACGACAGCCGCGAAGGAGAAACACTCGATTATCTCGCCTCACTGGCCGCGACTCCGAACGCGCGCGTCCTTCGCGTCCCAGGCGAATTCAATTTCAGCAAGCTGAACAATCTCGCCGTCGCGGAAGCTCGCGGAACGTATCTCGGTTTGTTGAATAACGACCTCGAGATCATCAATCGGGATTGGCTCCGGGAAATGCTCAGCCACGCCGCCCGTCCCGGCATCGGCGCGGTCGGCGCTAGGCTTTGGTATCCCGATGGGAGACTCCAGCACGGCGGCGTTTTGCTCGGGGTCGGCGGCATTGCTAATCACGCGCATCGCCTTCTGCGCGCGAAAGATCATGGTTACTTCGCGCGCGCGCGGCTTACGCAAAATTTCTCCGCTGTCACCGGTGCGTGCATGGTCCTACGCAAAAATATTTATGAGGAAGCTGGCGGGCTTGATGAGGCGAATCTGCCGGTCGCCTTCAACGACGTCGACTTTTGCCTGCGCCTGCGCGAGCGCAATCTGCTGATCGTCTGGACGCCCTACGCGGAGTTGATTCATCACGAATCGATCAGTCGCGGCTTTGAAGACACCGCGGCCAAGCAGGAACGTTTCATGAGCGAAGTTGCATATATGGAGAAACGCTGGGGTCATCTTCTGAAGAGCGACCCTTACTACAGTCCGAATTTTTCCGTCGGCATCGAACAGCAGTTCACTCTCGCCTTCCCGCCCCACCTGGAAAAACCATGGGCGGACGCCTGATGGACTCGGCCTATCTTTTCCGATTCGATTCGCCACTCGAGCCGGTCGTTTTTTCAAACGAGCTCGAACTCAGCGGCTGGCTCTTTCACCGCATGGGCCAGCCTATCCACGGCCTGCGAGCACTCGTTAGGCGAAGATTTGCCAAAGCAGAAATCTTTCGCGCCCGGCGCAAACGCAATCGTCCCGATGTCGTCGCCGCTTATCCGGAAAATGCGGAGGCAGCCGCGAGCGGATTTCTTTTCGAGCTGAAACTGAAAGGAGGCCGCAACCACTTCACCTTTCAAGTCCTCGATCACGAACGCCATTGGCAAACCTTCGCCACTTCTTCAGTCGTCGTTCGGCCGCTTACCTTTCTAACCCGACTAGGTCTCACCAACACTCGGCCTTTCGTGGTTGATTTCCTGAAGCAACGTCTGGCCGCGACGCCGCCGGCGGGAAATGCTTTCACGACTAAGGAACGATCGGAAATTCCTCCCTCCGGAGTGAAGCGCGTCGATCTTTTCGCCACTTCGAAATCCAACCTCTTTATTATCGAGATCGGCCAGCTGGTTGCGGCCGGCTTTCGCGAGCTTGGTTGCGAAGGCCACCTTCATCTCGATGCCGTCCCTGCGGAGAATCCTCCGAAGGGGACAGTGCAAATCGTGGTTACACCGCACGAGTTCTACAATTTATTCCTGACCGAAAAATTGTCCCGCGCCCGCGCGCAAGAGCTAACGCGCCACGTTCATCTTCTCTGCACCGAACAACCCGAGACCAGCTGGTTCGAGAGTAACCTCACCTGGGGCCAACACTCGTTAGCCATCGCCGACATCAATCCGCTCGGCGTGGCCGCCTGGAGACGTCGCGGCTTTCCGGCGCAACAATTGCATCTCGGTTACCACGAAATCCTATCCCATCCGCAGCCCGTCGCGCATCCGGCGCGGCGCTACGATCTCACCTTCCTTGGCTCGATGACCGAGCGGCGGGAAGCGTTTCTCGCTCGTCACGCCGACTTCTTCGCCACCCGCCAATGTCATCTGCGCCTGGTCCCACTTGGTTTCGCCAAGACCGGCGCGACGCGCAGCTACCTAACGGGAGCGCGCCGAAACGAGCTTCTTAGCCAGTCGCGCATTCTTCTTAATCTTCATTACTCCGAGCAGAAGTATTTTGAATGGCATCGCATGCTAGCCGGCTTGGCCAATGGCTGCTGTATCATCACCGAGACCTGCGAAGGCTACGGACCCCTCCTGCCTAACGAGCACTTCATCATGGTCGAGCCGGAGCATCTTATTGCCGCCTGCGAATATTTTCTCTCGCATCCTGGTGAATGCGAAGCGATCGCGCGCGCAGGCCAGCGTTTTGTTCAGACTCACTTGCGGCAGGCGCAAATGTGTCGCGAATACCTGCACGATCTTCAACTAAAAGAACATGAGTTCGTCGCGCCGGATTCCCGCGCGTTGCCGCTTCCGGATAAATTGCGGGTGGAGATCTCGCGGCATACACGCCGCGCGTTTTTCGACGCCTCGCGCACGGACTTACTCCGGAGTCGGAAGCGCGAAGAACCCACATCCCCTGTTACGCCAGTCGCCGCGATTCAACGTTCCACCTTCATCGAGAAACGAGAGGGGTATCGCGCAAGATTCGAGCGGCAGGAAGAAGCGCGCGCAAAAGGCGAGCCCATCTCAGAGTCACACGACAATGCGCTCTTCGCTAGCTCCGCCATTCCCTCGCTTTCCGTTGTCGTGACCCTCTACAACTACGCGCATCACATCGAAGAGTGCGTCGCCAGCATCACGATCGCGGCAGCGCGTTTGGCGCAACCACCTGAGTTAATCGTAATCAACGACGCCTCGAGCGATGAGTCACTCGCGCAGGCGCTTAGTTGCCAGGCCAGCTCGCCCCTGCCGATGCGGATCGTAAACAAAAGATTCAACACCGGCCTGGCCGACGCGCGCAACCTCGGCACGCAAACCGCGCGCGCGCCTTTCATCTTCGTGATGGATGCCGATAATCTCGTTTTCCCGGAAGCGCTTCGACAGTTATTCGACGCCGTCACACAAGACAATAACGATGCCGCTTATAGCTTGCTTTGTCGCTTCCGCGGCCAGCCACAGAATCGAGTCGGCCTGCTTTCCTACTTCGACTGGGACCCGCAAATCCTTGTTCAGTATCCCTACATCGACGCCATGGCGATGTTCCGTCGCAGCACCCTCCTTGAGCTAGGCGGCTATGATAACCAGCTCAATCAAATCGGCTGGTTCGGCTGGGAGGATTACGAGATGTGGTTACGATTCGCGCAGCAGGAACGCCGCGTCGCTTTTGTTCCGAACACACTTTGCCTTTATCGCCATCACGATGCTTCCATGATCAATGCGACCAATCTTTTCGAACCGGATCTGGTGGAGCATTTTCTCGAACGATACGGCGATTTGCTCGGAGGCTTCGAACCGGCCCAGACAGTTTTTGGCGCCGCTCGCTCCAAGGCCCCAATGCGATTCCTTATTGCAAGTGGTTGTCCGGTCGCGACCACCACGCTTTACCGCTGCGTTCATCTGCAGGAACAGTTGGAGCAACTCGGGCATAAGGCCAAAGTAGTGGACTGGTTTGAGGAGACCAATGTCACTCCGGATGACGTCCTCCAATGCGATGTCCTTGTCCTTTACCGACTGCCGATGTCGGCGCCGCTCGAGCGCGCTATAGAACAAGCCCGCGGCGCAAATAAGCTAATCATCTTCGACACTGACGATCTCGTCTTCGAACCGGATCTCATCGCACAGCAACCGGGCATCGCGCACTTCAGCGAAAGAAGCAGAGAAGAACATACCGGGGGCGCCCGTCGGTATCTGCAGACACTTCTGGCTTGCGATGTAGTTACTACAGCCACGCCGTTCCTAACTGATCTGGCTGCGCGCAGAGGCAAGCCCGCGTTTGTCCACCGCAATGCACTTGGCTGCGAGATGCAGGCATGGGCCGACCAGTTGCACGCTCGGCGCCAAGCCTGCCTAACGAGTGATCGCGTGATCATTGGCTATGGCAGCGGTACCGCCACGCACGACGTCGATTTTATAGAAGCGGCCTCGGCCTTAGCTCAAGTGTTATCGCGCTTTGCTAATGTCGAGCTATGGATCGCAGGTCCACTCACCTTACCTGTTCAGCTCCAAGCATTCGGCGAACGAGTACGGCGGTTTCCGTTAACGGATTGGCGCGGCTGGTTCGAGCTGGCGAGTTGCTTCGACCTGGCGCTTGCTCCCTTGGAAGCGGACAACGTGTTCTGTCGCGCCAAGAGCGAGATCAAGTTCGTTGAAGCCGGCGCGCTCGGCCTGCCGGTGATCGCCTCTCGCACGGAGCCATTCGAAGGCGTTATAACTCATGGCCAGGACGGAATGCTGGCGCGCGATGAGAAGGAATGGTTGGAAGGGCTGACTTTGCTTATCGAGCAACCGAGTCTGCGCAAACAGATGGGAGCGCGCGCGCGCGAGACGGTGACGCAACGATATACCCCGAAGGCGCGGTCGGCCGAACTTAAAACCCTATTGACGCAGCTAAGCGCCGCGGGATGCAACTAGACAAGCCCTACCTCTGGCAGGCCGTCGTTATTGTTCTCGCATTGGGCTACACCGCGGCGACGGGGCCCTTCCGAGCGCCCGACGAGCCGCATCATTTTTTCCGGGCCTACCAAATCTCGGAAGGTCACCTCATCGCCAGGCGACTGGGCGGCGACTTTCTTGGCGATCAGCTTCCGACGAGCCTGGAGAAAACTACCAGCGCTTTGAGTGCCTACCCTAACCCGCCGGCGATTGCTACCTCAAGGGAAGGCTTCTCCAGGGCCTGGAAGGTAAAACTAAAAAAGGAAACGCGCGCCTTCATCCTTTTTCCAGGCGCGGCCTTACATTCGCCCTTTGTTTACCTCCCTGCCACGCTTGCCATATCCGTCGGAAGGTTCCTTCATGCAAGACCACTCACCTTCCTTTACACTGCGCGTTGCCTTAATGCCATCCTGGCCGGTGGACTTATCGGCTTGGCCTTAAGTCGTGTTTGGCGGCAGGCGCCATACTTGGTAGCTCTGGCTTTAACACCGATGTGCCTGTTTCAGGTAGGGACGCTCACCGCCGACGCTCTCACTTTCGGCATCGTCTTCCTTTGGTGTTCCGAAATTCTGCGCGCGCAGCTCGCGTTAAGTCCCCCGCGGTCCCTCTTGTCCTGGACGCTTTTGGCGCTGGGTCTTTCGCAACTACGTTTTCCGTATCCACTTCTCGGCCTACTCGTTTTTGCCGTTCCTTCTCCTAACCGGCTCCGCTTTTATCCGACCTTTCTCGCCGCGCTCTTCTTACCTTCTCTTCTTTGGATTTCGATGGTTCAGAGCCTGCGCGTCCAGATGCGGCCCCTGGTGGAGGTAGATCCCGCCGGCCAGCTCCAATACGTGCTTGCACATCCAATCCAATTTTTCGCTTCCATGGGCGCAGAGATCGCGCGATCAGGTTACGAATTCTGGCGGCAAGCCGTCGGGGTGTTCGGATGGTTGAGTCTGCCCGTCCCAACCTGGATTCTATTTGGCGTTACCCTAACCTGGCTGGTAACCATGTGTAGCTCGCGCCTGGAGCTAACCAGAAAGGCTCGCTCCGCCTACCTGGTTATTTTTGCGGTCTGTTCGATCCTGACCGTGCTCGTTGCATACATGGCGTGGAACGCGGTCGGTTCGGCGAGAGTAGAGGGATGGCAAGGAAGATATGCGATTCCGCTCCTTCCTTTGTTAGCTGCCGGCTTGGCTAACAACTCTCTGCGCGGCGCGAGCTGGCTTAAGTATTGCGCGATCGCCTTTAGTCTCCTGGCGAACGTCGCTTCAATCGTCTTTCTTGCGCGAGCAAGCTACTTCTAGGAGCGCTAGAAAACGCTCACCTAACTTCTCGAGCGAGAAATTGTTGGCAAACGTTTCCCGAGCGTTCTCGCCTAGCGCTTCGATCAATCCTGGTTCGTTCAAGCAGCGTTCAAGAGCATTGCGAAGCGCCGGAATGTCGTCGGGCGGGACAAGCAAGGCGTTCTCTCCGTTTCGCAGCCATTCCGCGATTCCTCCAGTATCGGTGCTCACAACCGCTTTTCCCACGCTCATCGCTTCCAAAAGCGCGATCGGCATGGTCTCGTCGCGCGATGCACAGACTACCACGTCTGCGGCGACAATAAGACCTGTAGCTTCGTCATGAGTAAGTGCTCCAAGCAATCGGACGTTAGGTAAGCTTGCTGCTTGCTTGACCAGCGTGTTGTAGAACGACTGATCCAGGATGCGGCCCGCCATTTGGAAAACACTGCGCGATCTCGCGACAGCACTTAGCTGTGCGATCGCCTGCAGGTAGAGATCCTGACCTTTACGCGGTTCATAAGTGCCTAGGAGAAGAAAGCGCCTCACCGATCGGTCGCGCGGCTGCTTCACGGAGTTAACTCCTGCGATCGGAATGCCGTAGGGCACTACATCAATCGGTTGTTCGGTTAGTCCTCGGTAGAGTTCCGCGGTTCGATACGTTGGCATAACGAGCACGTCTGCCTCCTTTAGTGTCGGCCGGATTTCCGGGACGTTCACGAAAAGCTGTTCCGCGACCAGACTCTCGTGGATATACCAAACCGCTGGAATGCCACGCGCATGGGCCGCGCGGACCGCGGCCCACATCGTAAGGGTATTAGCGACGACCACATCAAATTGCGCACAGAGTGATTCTAGCTCCTGGAAGGCGGGATGTTCCGCTAAGTCAAGAAGCGGGAATAACTGAATCCCGGAGCGCGCTAGTTCAGCGGAGATCGGGCCCGACTCAGCCGTATCTGCTTTGGGAACCGCGACTGCAACTTCACAACCATGTTGCTTGAGCCAACGCGCAAGATGCAACAGCTGGACGGGCGCCCCGCTCCATGTGGTTTCATGCGCGAAAAAAAGAATGCGCATGTCGGTTAGCTCGTCCGGGAGGAGAACGGGGAAAAGATGATCAGGAGAAGGAGGGCGGACCACAGGGGTAGAATCGGAAAGAGGAAACGATCCTGGGTTCCGTCGAACGCTGTCGCATCGAGCCAGGAGAAGAGGAGGAGGCGCAGGAAAATCGCGCTGGCAAGAACTGCAATTGTCGAAACGAACCGGCGGGAAATCTTTCCGCGCCAACGCGGAAACAACAGGGAAAGGCCGCTACCGATCGCAACAAAATGCAGAAGGAGCATCGCGATCCAATGATAGCGACCAATCGATTGTTCCAAAAACGCCGCCAGACCATCCCGGGCCCTAACTCCAGCGCCGCGACGAAGAGTCATGTCGTCGTAGAGCGAGACTTCTGCACTCGTTAGGTTCGGGTCGTCATTAATCGCGCCAGGTTCCCATCTGGCAAAGACTCGACCAGTCACACGCCTGGCCGATGGGAGCAGACGGCTAAGACCGCCGCTTTGGGTGAAAGGATCAAGAAAACCGTCGAGCGCAAAGCGTGCGGGCAAGCGACCTTCGGCTCGAGCATGGTTGATTTCACGCGTTGCCTTTTGAAAAAAACGCCGCGCTTTCCGGGGCGAATCGAAAACTCCTTGAGTGCTCGCCGCCTGCCGGGTGGCCCAGACAATCCAGCCGGCGCCGATCTCGCCCGGCGTGCCCACTCGTCGAACGGTTTCAATTCGCCACGCTTCCCCGATTGGCCCGTCAAGTTGCGGGCGCAGCTTGGCGAGAGTTGGACTAACCGCAAAGGCGCTATGCAAAGTGTCCATCGTAATCGGAGCATAAGGCTTCGGCCTGGCCGGCTGGATGCGAAGTAAGCTGTGGAAGAACGATTGAAAAACAGGCGCTGTCATTTCCGAGCGAGCGAAGGAATGAAAAACGAAGTTGTTCATCGAATAGGCCGCCAGAATCAACGCAGCAGCGGTCCCAACCATTAGCGCGACTGGCTTTAGCTTGCGAAGTAAGCCAACGGATGGCGCGGGCCATTCGCACCAGAGAAAGCACGCGCTCCAGATCGCGACCAATGCGACAAGCAGAACTGCTTCTTCGCGAGTATTCCAAAGGGCCGCAAACCCGACGCCGGTCGCGATCGAAACCCAGAGGCCCGGCCTCCGCAAGATAAGAAGTAACCCTCCCAGAACCCACCAAAGGAGCGCGCCGTAGAGCGTGTCCGACATGGTGTAATCATTGAGCTGAAAGCTAACCGGATGGAGCGCGATGAAGGCGAAGGCCAGCGCACAAGACCACCGGCCGACCTCGAGGGTGCGCAACGCGTAGATAAGAAACAGCGCGCCGCCGAGTTGCGCCAGTTCGATTGCGAGTCGCAACGGAAGGTGAAAGAAGCTCACCCCGGCAATCCAGAGCGGGTAAGTGCAGGGCCGGATGAAGGCGTTCCAATCATAAGCGGCTCCCCAATACCAATGGCTGGCCGAGCGCACATACCAAAGGGCGTCGTATTGCGTATCGCTCGCGACGATGTCTTCGCCCTGCACCAGAAAAAGTTTGATGGCGATCACAGCCACAATCCCGCCAAAGAAGACTGCGCGAGAACGAGATTGGAACATCGCTTGAATCTTCGCCGACTAGTCTCGGCTTGCGAGTGAGGAAAAAACTTGAGTCTAATACGGTGCGCGAACGTTCCGTCTCAGCCGCCTAACAAGTGCACCAAAGTTCATACGACCGGATGGCGGAGTTTTGCCGCGATTATCTCGAGGCCCGTCGCGACGATGAACTGCTGATCGTCGATCTTGGAAGCTGCGATTATAACGGATCGTATCGTCCGATTTTTACCAAACCGCGCTGGCGTTATCTGGGAGTGGACCTCGCTCCGGGCAAGAACGTCGATCTCATCCTGCGCGAAGCTTATGATTGGCGCGAGTTAAAATCGGAAAGCGTGGACGCGCTTATCTCCGGCCAGACTTTCGAGCACACGGAATATTTTTGGGAGACGATGCTGGAGATCGCGCGCGTGCTGAAGCCCGGCGGTTTGTGTTGCCTGATCGCGCCGGCCACCGGAAATGAGCACCGTTTTCCGGTGGATTGCTGGCGTTTTTTTACCGATGGCTTCCGCGCCTTGGCGCGTTACGCGCAGCTTGAAGTGGTGCACTCACGGACTCACTGGGAAGAGGAACAGAAATACGATCTCGAAAGCAACAAATGGCACGAGTCGATCCTGATCGCGCGGAAACCACCGGCAGGGCTCGGCGCGAAAATTCGTCGCCGCCTTTATCGCGCGGCGCGACGGCGATTGCATCCCTTGCCGAAAAAGATCGAGACGATGGTGCAGCTTTTCTTCAGCAGCGATGGAGTGCATCGCGAAGAGCAATCCATCGTCGCGGGCACGGCGCAGGGTGATTGGGAAACTGTTCGGATCAATCTACCGGCGAATGCGGAGGCGCGTCCGTTACGGATCGATTTCATGCGCTCGCTCGAATTCATCGACATCGCTGAGATGCGATTGAGCGGGCCGAAGAAGTGCTATTTCGCGGCTGCGAAAAAAATAGATTTCGACGCGTGTGAAGTAGGCGGGGACGCCGAACGTATTCCGCATTCGGATTTTCTTCGTCTCAGGATCACGGGAGCCGATCCACAACTCTACCTGCAAAGCCTCGACCTTGCGGCAGAAGATCGGCACCTTAGCTTCGTCCTACGGCTGCGTGTGCATTCCGGGCACTGAAATTTCAGCGGCGATCATAACGGCAGGACCGTGCGAATGGGCGAAATCATTTTCCAGAATCCGGAGAAAAGAATATCCCGCCTCGGTCAGCATTCTGAGGAGAGAGCCAAGGGTGGGCCAAAAGGAATAAGGCGAGAGGCCACTCAACGGTTCCTCGAGGCCCTGCTCGATTTGCATCCGGCCTTTGTATCCTTCCCGCACCGTGTCGGCCTCCAGGTCGTCGCAATAATGCGTCCAAAAAAAACCGCGCGAACTAACCGTCGCTAACTGCCGGAGCAGCTTCCATGGCTCGGGTAAGTGATACAAAAGCCCTGAACAAAAGATCGCGTCGAATTCTCCGAATCGGCCTAACTGCGCGTGTTCCAAATCGGCTTCCACGAACTCCACATTGCGCACCTCGAACAAGCGCGAAACGAATCGCGCGCGCGCCAGGTTCGCCGCGCGACCTTCCACCCCGACAACCCGCTTCACGCCTTCGTGTCGCGCCAGGCTGATGGTATGACCGCCTTCGAGTGAGCCTAACTCCAGGATCGTAGCCACATTCGGGAAGGCGCCGAAAAACGCCGCCAACCGCGAATCATTCATCGCGTCGAACGCGCCACCGTAAGCAGCGCCGTCGATTAGAAACCGGCTAATCCATGGTCCGTGCTCGAGGAAAGCGGAGGCAACACGCGGGTCCTTCATCGGAAATTTTCAGCATGCCGGCCGCGGGAAAACCTGTCGAGGTCGGCGGACGACCCCGCCAAAGAAAAACGCGGCAGAGCATACAGCTCTGCCGCGCGATCCTAATTTTTTTTCTGAACGCTTAGCCCTTCTTCATCTTGGCTTGCGCGTCCTGCACCATTTTCAGGTGCTTCTTTAAGGTCGGCAGCGTCTTGCTGGCCCAGCTTTTGGTCTCAGCGTCCTTGCCGTCTTTCGCTTCCTTTTCAAAAGCCGCGATGTCCTTCTCATGGTCCTTGACCATTGAATCGAGATAGGCCTGATCGAAGTTCGATTCGTCCATCTTCTCCATTTTATGGGTGGTATCGAGCATCACGCCTTTTTTCTTGGCCAGAGCCATGAGCTCGTTGTTCGCCTTGGTGTGATCGGTCACCATCATCTTGCCGATCTTTTTGACGTCGGCGCTTTTACCTTTTTCCTCCGCCATCTTCCCGGCATCCACTTCCATCATGCCGCCCTTGCCCGCTTCCATCATGAAGTCTTTGTCCTTTTGATCGACCTGCATGTCGGCGGCTTTTTCGGCCGCGAAGGCAGAGCCGGTGAAACAGAGGGCGCCTACCGCCAACACGGCCAGGCCGGAGCGGGAAATTATATTGCTGTGATTATTCATAAGTTTTTGTGTTGTTTCTCAATGCCGAAATGTCTCGGCAACTACAGTTCGCGAGCCCTGCTCCCGCTGGACGCCATTATCCTTCTTCCGGCGGGCCCGAAGCAGCCTGGTAAGAACTTTCTACCCTTTGCGCAACGTCCCGATAGCCGTAATCGATCTCGTAAATCTGCTTCATGCATCCAATGGATTTCGACCCGTCACCCAGCTGCTCGTAAACCAGCCCCAGGTTATACACGATCTCCTTCTTCATCGGATCCATCGAGAGAATCTCACGCGCCGCTTCTTCGAGTTGTTTTACAGCCAGATCGAGCATGCCGAGCTGCTGATAGCATTTGCCTAACAAGTTCATCGCTTTCAGGCGCGCGTTTGGGTTTTGCCGGGCGCGCTGCAATTCCGGCAGCGCATCGCGGTAATGGCCGGCCTGGAGCAGATGTTCGCCGAGCTCGAAACGCAATTGCAGATCGGTCGGATTTCGTTCCGAGCGTTTGCGCGCTTCGTCGATGAAAATTTCCGCGCGCGCTTTTTTCGCGGCCTCCAAAGCGAGCGTGCGCTCCGCATGAGCTTCATCCTCCGCACCGTGCTCGGAGAGAAATTGCTCATGCGCCGCGATCTCCTGCTCGGAGCGTTTCATGCCTAAATCCGAAACCTTTCGCAACAAGCCGGCATCCGTTTTGTTCGTTAGTTCGGCGGCGTATTGAAACCACGCGATCGCGCTTTCGAAGTCTTCTTTTTGCTCATGCAATTGCCCGAGCTTTCGCGCGTGATCCACACTTTCCGGCTCGGCCTGATGTCTCTGGTAGGTCTCGGCGATTTGTTGCTCGAGCGATTCGCCGGTCAACGCCATGCGACTCTGCTGTTCGAGCGAAATCGCGAGCCCCTTATCCTTGATTAAATCGCGATAGCTCTCGGCCTGGGTCCAGCCACCCTTTTTCATCGAGCCGCGCGCGGACGCATCCTTTCCGAGGCGCAAGGCATCGGAATCAGTCGGGTCCGCTTCCGCAATGCGATTGTAGATTTCGACCTCCCGGTCGCTCTCACCGAGTGTGTGATAGAGCCGGCCGAGCTCGTGCAGAATTTTCGTCTCGCGCGGCTTTTCTTCCAGGAGCGTCTGCAAAGCCAGGACACCGATCTCGGGCCAGCCGGCCGCGACCGCTGCTTCCTTTAGCAGCATATTGGCCTGGCGATTGTAAGGCTCGTCTTCCAGGACCTTTTCGATCAATTCAATCGCGCGTTTCGGATCCTTCTTCAGTTCGCGCTGCGCCTTCATCACGCCGACGGAAGCGGTCGAAAGAGTGAAGAATTTTTTCTTCTCCGCCTTCGCCTTCCTCGTTTCGGTGCGGCGCAAAAGCTGGCGTCCGGTCAGGAATTCCGGCTCCTGCTTCAGGATTCCCTGCAGAAGCGAGATGGCATAACCGAAATTCCGCATCTCCACCGCCGCCACCGCTTTCAACCAATGGCTGCGCTGCGCCTCACTCAGCTCTTTTTCGCTCTTAACCGGCATCGGAAAAATTAGTTAACGCAATATTTTCATCCGCGTCGAACTCGGCGGACGGCGAAAGAGCGCGATCGAAATCATAGCAAATCCATTTGCGGCTTCGCTGCGCTCGGCATCGATGCCTTCGTTCGCTTCGCTTTCGGAGAAGACGCGCTCGCACCATTCGGTTTTTCAAGATGCGCGAGAATGTCCTTGGCGCGGTTTAAGATTTCCTTCGGCAATCCGGCGAGCCGCGCGACTTGGATTCCATAACTCTTGTCCGCCCCGCCCGGCACAATCTTGCGCAGGAAAATGATCTGCTCATTCCATTCGCGCACCGCGACGTTGAAGTTGCAGACGCCGTTCCGCTCGTCCACCAGCCTCGTTAATTCATGATAGTGCGTCGCGAAAAGCGTCCGCGCCTTGATTTGATCGTGCAGGAATTCCGCCACGCTCCATGCGATCGAAAGCCCGTCGAAGGTCGAGGTGCCGCGCCCGATTTCATCAAGAATAACGAGACTGCGCGCGGTCGCGTTGTTCACGATGTTCGCCGTTTCATTCATCTCGACCATGAAGGTGGATTGCCCGCGCGAGAGATCGTCGTTCGCGCCCACCCGCGTGAAAATGCGGTCGACCAAACCGATCTCGGCACTGGCCGCCGGGACGAAGCTGCCGATCTGCGCCATTAAAACAATCAGCGCCACTTGCCGAATATAAGTCGATTTCCCGGCCATATTCGGACCGGTGATGATGGCGAGACGCTTGCCTTCACCGTCGAGACAAGTGTCGTTAGGCACGAATTTTTCTTCGGCCAGGTTTTGGTCCAGGACTGGGTGCCGTCCGTCGCGAATCACCAGCCGGAGCGATTCATCCAGCCTGGGCCGCGCGTAATTATAAAGACGTGCCGTCTCCGCTAATCCGCAGAGCGCGTCGAGCGTGGCGATGGCAGAGGCGGTCGATTGGATCGAGGAAAGTTCGCGCAGTGCTTCATCGCGCAATTTTTGGAAAAGCTGATACTCCAGCGCGCGCGACCGCTCATCCGCGCCCAGGATTTGCGCTTCGATTTCCTTTAACTCCGGGGTGATGAAACGCTCGCCGCCCACCGTGGTTTGCTTACGGGTGTAATGCGTGGGGACGGAAGCGAGATTCGATTTGGTGATCTCGATGAAGTAACCAAAAACAGAATTGAATCGCACTTTGAGCGATTTGATTCCGGTCTTCGCGATCTCCCTTTCCTGCAATTCGCCGATCCAGGTTTTTCCTTCGCGCGAGGCGCGGCGCAGCTCGTCGAGGTCGGCCTCGAAGCCATCGAGGAAGATGCCGCCGTCTTTGAGCGTGAACGGCGCGTCTTCCGCGAGCGCGCTCCTCAGGGTGGCGAGCAGCTCGGGCATTTCGCTCAGTTCGCCGTTTAGATAAGTCGCATAGGATTTATGCGGTCTATTCGTCCCGTAGCTCGCGCGTTCGACCAGTTTTCCCAGCTCGCGCTTCAAGGCTGGTATCTGCTCGAGCGAAGTGCGCAACGCCACCAGGTCGCGCGCGTTCCCGGAAACCTGACTCAATCGCCCGATGGCCCGCTCCAGATCGCGCACCGATTTCTGCGCCGCGCGCAAAGCGGCCAGCAGCTCCGGCGCCTGCAACAAATCGTCGATCATCTGCTGTCGCCGCTCCAACTCGGCCAAATCGCGCAACGGTTGTAAAATCCAGGCGCGCAATCTGCGGCCGCCCATCGGCGTGACCGTGCGATCGAGCGCAGCCAACAGACTCGTATCGCGCGCGCTCCGGGAAGCGACCAGCTCCAGATTCGTCTGCGTCGCGAGATCGAGCAGGACGTGCGCGCCGCTCACATCGCAACGCAGCGCAACCAGATGATCGATCTTTCGCCGCAGTTGATGCTTCAGATAATGGACGATCGCGCCCGCGGCCGCGACCGCCGCCGGCATCTCGCTGCATCCAAAACCATCGAGTGATTTGACGTGAAAGTGCTCGCAAAGAGTGAAGACCGCTTGCTCGGGCAAAAACGCATAATTGTCGTGCGCGATCGTTCCCGCCTGCTCCGGGAAGAGGTCGCGCTGCGCGTCGCTGACCAGTAATTCGGCGGGCGAAACGCGCGCCAGCTCATCCTGTAACGCACTCCGGGTTCCGACCTGCGCGAGGCGAAATTCGCCGGTGCTCAAATCCGCGTAGGCAAACCCAAAGGTATTTCCGCTCGCAAAAATGGCGCCGAGATAATTGGCCCGTTTCGAGTCTAACAAGTCCAGGTCACTGACCGTTCCCGCACTAATGATCTGCGTGATCTCGCGATCGACAATCCTGCCTGGCTGCGGCTCACTCGTTTGATCGCAAATCGCGACGCGTCTTCCGCGTTTGATCAACTTCGCGATGTAATTCTGCGCGGCGTGATACGGCATCCCGCACATCGGCACGCCATTTCGTTTCGTGAGCGCGAGATTAAGAAGTGCAGAGGCTTCTTTCGCGTCCTCGAAAAAGAGCTCGTAAAAATCGCCCAGGCGAAAGAGCAGGAGCGTATCAACCGGCACGCTGGCGCGCAGCCGCTGATACTGCTGCATCATCGGCGTGAGCGTTTCGGCCATCGCAGCAGCTTCGAAGCGCGACCCGAATTTTGCGAGTTCCGAAATTTCCGGTCGGCTGCTTGGCTCGCTGTTCTATCGTCAGCCCGCCGTCTCATTGAAAAAACTGCGGCTCGGCCAGCCATTCGTCGAGCATCTAAGCTAGTGCGCTGATCTCGCGGATTAAGTTGAATCCAAACCTCGCGACTGTGCATCCTATCGAGGAAGCAAATATGAAAATCCTCCTCACCATCAGTCTCATTTGTCTCAGCCTGGCGAATCTCCCGGCACAGACTTCGTCGCCTTCGCCTGCGCCCATTCAAGTCATGGTGCTGGGCGCTTACCATCTCGGAAATCCGGGGCAGGATCTGCATAACGTCAAAGTCGACAGCGTGCTCACGCCCGAGAAACAGACAGAGCTGGCTGAGGTAGCTGACCGATTGGCCAGGTTCAATCCAACCAAGATCGCGGTCGAAGCCGTCTCGGAGGCGCAGGATTTTGCCTACAGGAAATTCGAAAATTTCACGCCGGAAATGTTGACGAAAAATCCGGATGAACGCGTGCAGATCGGTTTCCGGCTCGCGCAGCAGCTAAAGCAAAAAACGGTCTTCGGCATCGATGAGCAGAGCGAGACGATCGATTATTTTCCCTTCGATAAAGTCGAGGCCTATGCCAAAGCACACGATAAAACCGCCATCCTCGACCGGATGAATGGCAGAATGAGCAAGCTGCAGGAGGAAATGGAAACGGCGCAAAAGACCACGCCGATTCGTCTCATGCTCGCGAATTCAAATCAGCCGGCGGGAATTCTGAGCCAGCATCGCGATTTTTATTACAACCTGCTCGAACTTGGAAAGCAGTCCGATTTGCCGGGCGCGGAGCTCAACGCGGCCTGGTATCAACGCAATGCCAAGATTTTTGGGAAGCTCACGCAGATCGCGCAGCCAGGCGATCGCGTCCTCGTGATTTTCGGCGCGGGGCACGCCTTTTGGCTGCGCCATTTCGTCGAAAACACGCCGGGCTTTCAGCTGGTCGAGGTGCTCGATTATTTGAAGTGATGCAGGCTCGAATCGTGGCGCGGGCATTGTAAGCTTGCCCATGAGATTCAAGGCCGCACTTCTCCTCGCGCTTCTCGCCGTATCGCTCGTTAGGCTAAAGGCCGCCGACGCGCCGCAAACAATTACGCCGCCCGACAGCCTTCTGGTCGATAGCATTCCGCCACTCTCGAGCGAGCTGGTCGATCAAGTCGGCCGCTACACGGAAGCGCGCGCCGCGGCCTTTGTGGATTGGCATCCGCTTCGTCCGGAGTCGCTCATCCTTACGCGCTTCGCCGATACGAATCAGGTTCATCTCGTCGCGCAACCGGGCGGCGCGCGGACGCAGCTGACTTTTTTTCCCGATCGCGCGACCAACGCGAGCTTCGATCCGCTCAAAGGCGATTTCTTCCTTTTCTCGAAGAGCGCGGGCGGAAATGAGTTCAACCAGAATTACCGTTACGACTTCGCGACCGGCGAGGTCACGCTCCTGACCGATGGGAAATCGCGCAACTCCGATCCGGTCTGGAGCAGTGACGGTAAACTCATCGCCTACACTTCGACGCGGCGAAATGGCGCCGATACCGACATTTATCTCCAGTCGCCTAACGAGACCAAAACCGATCGCTTGCTCGCGGAGGTAAAAGGCGGCGGCTGGGAGCCGCAGGATTGGTCGCCGGACGACAAGCAACTGCTCGTGCTGGAGGGCGTCTCGATTAACGAGAGTTATCTTTGGTCGTTCGAGACCGGAAGCGGCGCGCGCAAAGAACTCACGCCTCGCCCGACAGAAGGCGCGGAGAAAATCGCCTACGGCAAAGCGCAATTCGCAAAAGACGGCAAAGGCATCTTCGTCACGACCGATCGCGAATCGGAATTTCAGCGGCTCGCTTACATCGATCTTGCGAGCGGCCAGCACACTTACCTGCTCCCGGAGGCGAAGTTCGACGTGGACGATTGGGACCTGAGTCCGGACGGCAAACGCATCGCTTACACCTTGAACGAAAACGGTCTTAGCACCCTGCATATGCTCGAGCTGGTCGCCGGCAAAGCGGCGATCAGCGCGAAGCCAATAAAGGATCCTGTTTTCGATCCGCCGCTGCCGCCAGTAGTGATCTCGGGATTGAAATGGCACCGCGATCCGAAACAAAGCCTGGTCGCATTCAACCTCGCGGGCGCGCGTTCGCCCTCGGACGTCTGGGCCTGGTCCACCGCTGCCGGCAAAAATGTGGTGACGCGCTGGACTACGAGCGAGACGGGCGGCCTCGCGGCAAATCAATTCGTCCAACCGGAGCTGATCAAATGGAAGTCTTTCGATGGCCGCGAGATCACTGGCTTCCTCTATTCGCCTAACGAGAGCAAATTTCCCGGGAAACGTCCCGTCATCATCAACATCCACGGCGGACCCGAAGCGCAGTTCCGCCCCGCCTTCGCCGGCCGCAGTAACTACTTCATCAACGAGCTGGGCTGCGCGATGATTTTCCCGAACGTGCGCGGCTCCTCCGGTTACGGAAAGAATTTCCTCAAGCTCGATAACGGCCTGAAGCGAGAAGATTCCTACAAGGACATCTCGGCCCTGCTCGATTGGCTCCCGTCAAACGCGCGGCTCGATCCCAACCGCGTCATGGTCACGGGTGGATCTTACGGCGGGTTCATGACGCTCTCCGTTGCCTACAATTACGCCGATCGCATCCGCTGCGCGCTCGATGTCGTTGGCATTTCGAATCTCGCCACTTTCTTGAAAAATACGGAGAGCTATCGGCGTGATTTACGGCGCGCGGAATATGGCGACGAACGCCAGCCGGAGATGGCGGAGTTCATGGAGCGAATCGCAACCCTGAATAACGCGGCGAAAATCACCAAGCCGATGTTTGTCGTGCAAGGTGCGAACGATCCGCGGGTGCCGAAAAGTGAAGCGGAGCAAATCGTCGCGCAGCTCAAAGAACAGGGAACACCGGTTTGGTATTTGGTTGGCAAGGACGAAGGCCATGGCTTTCAGAAAAAGAAAAACGTGGACTTTCAGTTCTACGCCACGATTCAGTTCATGCGCGACTACCTGCTGAAGTAGGCGCGCCACCAACTGTCATCCTGAGGCCGCGAAGACGCCGAAGGACCTCTCCAACTCGCGAATGATTTCGCTTTTCACCGGAGCGCGACGAAGCCCGAAACACTTCTCGGTTCACGCCAAATCCATCGGCTTGCGTGAGGTCCTTCGCCGTCTGCGCGGCTCAGAATGACAGACGCACCGCGTCATGTGTTAGACAAACGCTCGCGGCGGCGGCGTCTATTTGATTGAATCCAACCGCGCCGGATGGCGCATCAAGATATTGTCGCGCTTATGATGACTGACCTTCGCTTCGCTCTCCGTCAGCTTCTCAAATCGCCCGGGTTCAGTTTGCTCGCCATCGTCACTCTCGCGCTCGGGATCGGCCTCAACACCGCGATCTTCAGTCTGGTAAACGATCTCTTTCTGCGCGGCCTGCCGTTTCAGGAACCCGCACGCGTCCTCCATGTCTTTTCACACGCGAAGGACCAGACAGTTGATTTTCCGCTCTCCGCGCCGCGCTATCTTCATTTTCGCGACGGCCAAACGATCTTCTCCGGGTTCGCGGGAGAGAATGGAAGTGTCGCGACTGTTTCCGGACTCGGTGATGCCTTCCAGGTTCCGATCTTCAAGACGACCGCGAACTATTTCGACGTCCTCGGTCTGCCCGCCGCGCGCGGCCGCACTTTCTTGAAGGAGGAAGAGGAAGGCTCGGATGTCGCGGTGATTACGGATCGCTTCTGGAAGGCGCGTCTCGGGAGCGATCCAAACGTGATCGGCCGCGCGCTCACGCTCGACGGCGTGGCGCACACGATTATCGGTGTGATCCCAAAGCTGCCGGTTTCCTGGACCGGACCGAACGCGGATATCTGGACGACGAAGCCGTTCATTATCCCCGGCTTCTCGCACGAACGTATGATGCGCGGCACTGCATTTCTCCGCGCGGTCGGGCGTTTGAAACCGGGAATTACGGTCGAGCAGGGACGCGCCGCGTTGCAGTTGCTCGAGAATAGCTACCGAGCCCAGTATCCGGAAAAGATCGACGCGAAATCCGGGACGGTGGTGAAAACATTGCCCGAAGATGTGACCGAAAATCTACGGCCGGGATTCGCAACCTTGCTCGCCGCGGTGACGTTTGTGTTGCTGATCGCATGCAGCAATGTCGCGAATCTATTACTCGTTAGGTTCAGTGGCCGTCGTCGCGAGATCTCGCTCCGCATGGCCCTCGGCGCGACGCGCGCGAGTGTGTTGCGACTATTTGTCTTCGAGAGCTTACTGATCAGTTTGTTCGCGGGGATTATCGGCGCGCTGTTGGCGTGGCAATTGGTGCCGCTCGTGCCGAAATTAGCGGCAAACTTCCTTCCCTTCGAGCCAGGCAGCGCGACGACAATTTCGACGCCAGTGCTCGCTTTTACCATCGGTCTCTCACTGCTCACCGGACTCGTGATGGGACTTTATCCCGCCCTGCAAAGCTCCCGCGCCGACATCGTCGATGCACTGAAGGAAGGCGGCCGCGGCACCGCGGGGAGTGTGCGGCAACAGCGCTTCCGTAAACTTTTAGTCGGGGCGCAGGTTGCCCTTTCCGTCACTTTGCTCGCGGGCGCATCCCTGCTCATCGCGAGCTTCGTTCGCTTGAGTCACCAGGATCCCGGTTTTAAGCCTGAAAATCTTTGGACGGGGGTGACGGTAATGCCACAAGCGCAATATCCCGACGTGGCCGCGCGCACTCGTTTCGCCGAGCGGCTAACTGACACATTGCGCGCCACCCCGGGGCTGCAAGAGGTCTCGATCAGCGGCGTCTTTCCGCTCTTCAGCGGCGGCGGCGCTACGCTTTACACGCGAGCGGAAGGCAATGTCCCGCCGATCGCGGAGCGCAAGGGCGCGCCTTCGAATGATGTTTCCCCCGGATGGTTTCGCGCCCTCGGCATTCCGCTGCTTGCTGGTCGCGACTTCAGCGAGCGGGACATCGCCGATCGTCCGAACGTAATTGTCATCAGCGCGTCGGGCGCGAAGACAGTTTTCGGCAACGAGAGCCCGATCGGAAAGACCTTGCTCATCACCAGCGGCAGCGTGCCGGTCGAGATCGTGGGAGTCGTCGGGGATGTGCGCTCAGTGCAACTGAATCAGCACAATGACATGGAATTTTACCGCCCGGTCGCTCAGGAGAATTTCCCCTTCCTTACCATCACGGTCCGCAGTCCATTGCCGCCGGATACGGTGACAAAATCGGTCCAGACAGCGATGAAGACGATCGATCCTGGTCTCGCGCTCATTCGACCGCAACCGGTCAGTGAGATCATGGCGCAAGCGCTCGGCCAGGCGAAGTTAATGATGGTGCTGCTCGGTGTTTTTGCCGCGGTCGCGCTGCTCCTGGCCACGGTCGGCATCTACGGCGCCGTTGCCTACACGGTGGAACAACGGACGAATGAAATCGGCGTCCGGATGGCGTTGGGGGCACAAACCATGGACGTGCTCCGACTAGTCGTTAGGCAAGGAATGGCGCCGGTGATATTTGGATTGGTCGTTGGACTGGCGGCGGCGATCGCGATTGGGAAGTTGATCGCCGCGCAGCTTTATCAGACCTCGGCCTATAATCCGGCTCTCCTGCTCGCTACGGTCGCAGTGCTCGGCGCGGCGGCATTAATGGCCTGCCTGTTTCCAGCGCGAAGAGCGACGCTGGTGAATCCAACGCAGGCCTTGCGTTCTGAATAATCAGTCGACTACCCGGCTGCCTTCATTCGTAGTCCGGGCGCGGTAGAGCTCGCTCAGTGCCTCCGTCATCGGACCGACTTCGCCATCGCCGATCGTGCGGCCATCGACTTTGGTCACCGCCGCCAGTTCGCCCATCGTGCCGGTACAGAACATTTCGTCCGCCGCATAAACCTCGCCTAACGAGAGATCGGCTTCTTCGCATGAGATCTGATTCGCCGCGCAAATCTCCAGGACGGTCGCGCGCGTGATCCCATCCGGACAGGCGCGCACGAAACTGGTCGCTGCTTTTCCGCCGCGCACGAGGAAGAGATGGGTCGCGTTCGTCTCCGCGACGAAGCCGCGCGTATCGACCATGAGCGCATCATCGGCGCCCGCAGTGTTCGCCTCGATTTTGGCCAGGATTGAATTGAGCAGATTCGCGTGATGAATTTGCGGATCGAGAATCTCCGGTGGCGGCCGGCGAATGCGGCTCGTGATTAACGAGAGGCCCGTCTTCGCATAAACCGGCGGCTTGTGTTCGGCCAGGACGATCAGGGTCGGCCCGCTTTGATTTAGCCGCGGATCCATCCCGGAAGTGATCTTGCTTCCGCGCGTCAGGGTCAGGCGAATGTGCACGCCGTCGTGCATTTGGTTAGCTGCGAGCGTTCGTTTGATTTCCCCGATGATTTTTTCGCGCGGAGGAACTTCGGCGAAGGACAAAGCACGCGCGGAACGCTCCAGACGATCGAGATGCTCATGCAATTTGAAGATGCGCCCGTCATAAAGTCGCAAGCCTTCCCAGACCGCGTCGCCACCCTGCACCGACGAATCAAAAGGGCTCACGCCCGCTTGGTCGCGATGGATGAGCACGCCGTTGATATTGACTAGGAGGTCGCGGTTCTTCTCGTTGAATTTCTGCTGCATCAGCTACTGAAGCCGGTATTGGTACAGTGCTTCGTAGTTCACGCGGCATCGCTCGTAAACTGGCCGCAAATGCGCCGGGATTTCCGGCCTCTTTTGATTCGGTGGCTGAAACGAAGTCGAACGTTCGACCTCGGCATACCAATGCTTGGCCCAGACGCCGTCCGTTTCGCGCGGACCCGGTGGCCACGACAACATCGCCTCGTGAAACTCTACCTCGATCGCCTCACACAACAGCATCAGCATGCGTCTTGGATTCTCCAGGACGTCGTGCGCATCGATGACTGGCGGAACTCTTCCGGACTGGTTGCGAACCCAGTCAAAGATTTCTGCCTGCTGCACAAATCCGAGATCCTCAATTACGGGATCGTGATTTTTCTTGATGTAAGACGCAATCACTTCGCCGGGATCGCGGATCAGGAAACAATTTGTTAGACGGCCGAGCCAGTTGCGATCGATCTCCGGCAAAAGGTGATGCGTCATCTGCTTCTGGTAGAAGATCGACTTGCCGTCCGGAATATCACTCGTTAGGCGCTGCGTTACTTTTCGCCAATCGGTCTCGTCCTGCGCGATCACTTCTGCCGCACCGGGATGATCCGCTCCTGTTTTCTTCAGGTAAAAAGCGTAGAGCGGCTCATCGACCACGAAGGTGTCGCGCCGGTTTCCCCAGGCGCGCATCATCGCCGTCGAGATGTTGCGCGGGCCCGACCACATCGCGATGCGGAGTGAAGCGCGGGTTTCCGGGGCCACGCGATATCCTATTCTTGTCGTGATGAGCGAAGCGAAACATCTCTGACTATTTCGGATCATCCAGCGCTTGGATCGGATAGTCAGAGATCCTTCGCTGCGCTCAGGATGACAAAATACGCGGAGCATGGTGCAACTTCTTGCAAGCAATCCACGAGCGGATCATCAAGAAACAGGAAGACTCCTTCCGCTACTGGGTGTGGCGCGACGGCTCGACCGGGTTCAACCGGCCCGCGATCGTTACATCTCTATGTCGCTCCTGCTCTTGGCGAATACAGCGTCACCGCTACCCGACGCACGAGCAGATTAATCCCACGCGCAATCCCCATCGGGCCAACTGCGCACAAACCTTGTCAGGATTACTGGCGCCAATAGTCTATCTCTGCGTGCACCAAAACGACGAATACGTCCTCCAAGTCCTCGAAGACGTCGGGTTAATCACGCCCGCGCAGATCGAGCACGCCCGCACTCGCCTGAACGGCAGCAGCAAAGTCGTCGATGTCCTTGTGCGCGAAGGCGTGGTGTCGGAGACCGATGTTTCCCGCACGCTCGCGGCCCAGGCGCACATGGATTGGATCGACCTTTCTTCGCGCATCATTCCGCCGGATGTGATCGAACAAATCCGCCCGGAAGACGCCCGGCGTTTCAAGGTCATCCCGGTGGCGCTCGGTGAAACCGGCTTGCTGGTGGCGGTGAGCGATCCACTCGACATCGACACGATCGACAGCCTCAGCTTCATCCTGCAGCGCGAGATCGAACTGGTTTGCAGCAGCCCGGAATTAATTCGCGAGGCGCTGATCAAATATTACGGCACCGCCGATGAAGCTTCCGACATCCTGCAACAACGGCTCGGCGAAGATCTCGATTTCGGATTGGAAATCACCGAAGGCGGTGAGCTGACTGGCGGTGATGAAGCCGACGCGCCCATCATCCGGATGGTCTCGATGTTGTTGGTCGAAGCGCATAAATTAGGCGCGAGCGATATCCATCTCGAGCCGCTCGAGAAAAAATTCCGCGTCCGTTTCCGCATCGACGGCGTGCTCCAGGAAATGCAAGCGCCGCCAAAACGTTTGCAATCCGCCATTGTCAGCCGGCTCAAGATCATGACCGGTTCGATGAGCATCGCGGAGAAACGCCTGCCGCAGGATGGGCGCATCCAGGTCAAGATCGCGCACAAGCCGCTCGACCTGCGCGTTTCCACTATCCCGACGAATCATGGCGAAAGCGTGGTCATGCGTTTGCTCGATAAATCGAGTCTCATGCTCGGCTTGCCCGAGCTCGGATTTTTGAGCGACGACCAGGAGACCTTTGAGCGGCTCCTGCGTTTACCCGATGGCATTTTGCTCGTAACCGGTCCGACTGGCTCGGGAAAAACCAGCACCCTTTACGCGTGCCTGAATTACATGAACAAGCCCGACCGGAAGATCATTACGGTCGAGGAGCCGATCGAATATCAGATGACCGGCATCAATCAGGTGCAGGTCAATGCAGACATCGGCATGACCTTTCCGGCTGCGCTTCGTTCCATTTTGCGGCAGGCGCCGAACATCATCATGATCGGTGAAATTCGCGATTTGGAGACGGCCTCGATCGCGACCAATGCCAGCCTGACCGGCCATCTCGTCTTCAGCACGCTGCACACGAACGACGCGCCTTCCGCGGTCGCGCGTCTGGTCGATATCGGCATGCAACCGTTTCTGGTCGCGTCTTCGGTGCGGGCGATCATGGCCCAACGACTCGTTAGGCGATTGTGCGCCCATTGCAAAGAACCGGGCGAGTTGAGCGAAACGGAACTGCGCGCCTTGCGCGTGGAAGCTTCCCAACTGGGCGACGCGCGGGTCATGAAACCGGCCGGCTGCGAACGGTGTCGCGGGACCGGTTATCGCGGACGAATGGGCATCTTCGAAATTTTCACGATCGATGATGAAGTGCGGCACATGATCAACAACAAGCGGTCGACCTTGCATCTGCGCCAAAAGGCGCGCGAGCTCGGGATGCGGACGCTCCGCGAAGATGGCGTGCGCAAGGTTCTCGGTGGCATGACTTCGGCCGAAGAAGTGATCTCGATCACGCTGGGAGATGCGAACTAAGTGAAGCCGTCGCCGGCGATTACTTTTCTCACGCGATGAATAACAACCAGGTCGCGGAACTTTTCCTCGAGCAGCATGTTCTGGAGCGCACGCAGCTGGATGACGTTCTCGAGGAAGCTAACCTGAACGGCAAGACGCTCGCGCAGACCCTGGCCGACAACGGCCTGCTCGACGAAAACGGCTTTTATCAAACGATCGCCGACTCGTTAGGCACGGAGTTTATCCCGCTCGATGGGGAAGAAATTCCGCAGGAAATCCTGCGTCTGATTCCTGGCGGTCTCGCGCGTTTACATCGTGCCTTGCCCCTGGCCGCGAATGACAGCGGCATCACCGTCGCCCTGGTCGATCCACTCGATTTGCGCGCGGCCGAAGATCTGCGTTTCGCGCTCGGCAAAGACATTCATGTCGTCGTCGCCCCGACCGAGCAAATCGAAGAGCGGATCAAGCGTTACTACGGCAGCGACACCTCCAGCATGGAGGACATCCTCAAGCAGCTCGGCGACACCGGCGATTTGCTCACCCTGCGCGGCGACGAGAGCAGCGCTTCCGATGTTGAGGCGGATGCGAACGCCACGCCCATCATCCGCTTCGTCGATCTGATTTTGTTCCAGGCTATCCAGGACCGCGCGAGCGACATTCATTTCGAGCCGTTCGAGCATGAGTTCAAAATCCGGTATCGCGTCGACGGCGCGCTTTACGAAATGGCCCCGCCGCCCCGCCATCTCGCGCTCCCCGTTATCTCGCGCGTAAAAGTGATGGCGAACATGAACATTGCGGAGCGCCGCCTCCCGCAGGATGGCCGCATTCAGAAAAATGTCGCGGGCCGCATGATCGATATGCGCGTCTCCACTTTACCGACGCAATTCGGCGAAAGCGTCGTCCTGCGCGTCCTCGACCGTTCGACTGTGAACCTCGATCTCGAGGCGCTCGGGATGCCGGAATACATCCACGAGTACATCCTCGATGTGATCAATCGGCCCAACGGCATCTTTATTGTCACGGGCCCGACCGGTTCGGGAAAAACCACCACGCTTTATTCCTGTCTACGCAAAATCAACACGATCGACTCGAAGCTCCTGACCGCGGAAGAACCAGTCGAGTACGACCTGGAAGGTGTGGTACAGGTGCCGGTGAATGAAGGCATCGGGCTTTCCTTCGCACGAATTTTGCGCGCTTTTCTGCGGCAAGATCCCGACCGCATCATGGTCGGTGAAACGCGTGATCTTGAGACCGCGCAGATCGCGATTCAAGCTTCACTCACCGGCCACCTGGTCTTTACCACGCTGCACACGAACGATGCGCCCGGCGCCGTCACTCGGTTGATCGATATGGGCGTGGAGCCGTTCTTAATTTCGTCGACGCTGGAGGCGGTGCTCGGACAGCGTTTGATCCGTAGCATTTGTCCGCAGTGCCGCACGACCTACCAGCCTAACCAGACTTTCCTCGATCAGCTCGGGCTTTCCCGCCGCGACATCGGCGAGAAAAATTTCTATTACGGCAAGGGCTGTGGCGCCTGCAATCAGACCGGATACAAAGGCCGCAAAGGAATCTACGAGCTGATGAAAATCACCGACCCGCTTCGCGAGCTCATCAACGAACGCGCGCCGACCGTGGCCTTAAAACAAAAAGCAGTCGAGCTGGGAATGGTCACGCTGCGACAGGATGGCTTGCGCAGCATTTTCGAGGGCGACACCACCGTGGAAGAAGTGCTGAAATATACTTGAGCCACGGATGAACACGGATTCTCACGGATTTGGAAGCAGAGTCTTTCCATCCGTGTTTCATCCGTGTAAATCCGTGGCTTAACTCTCTCATGCCACGTTACACTTACGTAGCTCTCGACGCGCGCGGCCAGGAATCGACCGGGCTGGTCGACGCGAATTCCAGCAACGAAGCCATCGGCCAGCTGCGGCAGGCGGGTTATTTCCCGACCAACGTTTTCGAAGAAGGCAAAGCGACCGTACAGCAGAAAAAGGCGGTGAAGCAAAAAGCGAAAACCGTTCGCACCACCGCTCCGGCGAAAGCGAAGAAAGGCATCGTTCTTTTCGAACGAAAAACGATCAAGCCAAAGGTGCTTATGATTTTTACCCGGCAGCTCGCGACCTTGATCGATTCCGGCCTGCCTCTCCTGCGTGCCTTGACCGTGCTGGCAAAACAGGAGCGCGATAAAGTTTTACAGAAAACGATCTCGGGGTTGTC
Source organism: uncultured Chthoniobacterales bacterium (assembly GCA_964236815.1). Lineage (GTDB taxonomy): Bacteria > Verrucomicrobiota > Verrucomicrobiia > Chthoniobacterales > UBA10450 > JACCTI01. Next base: position 38,016 of record CAXSFN010000007.1, on the reverse strand, counting down.
CGACGCCGTCCAAGGCGGCAGCACCTTTTCCGAAGGCCTGGCGCAACACCCGAAAGTCTTCAACGATCTCTACGTCAATATGGTCCGCGCCGGTGAACTCGGCGGCGTGCTCGAGCTCGTCCTTACTCGTCTGGCCGAATTCCAGGAGAAAGCACAAAAGATCAAAAACAAGGTCGTGGCCGCGATGGTTTATCCAATCATCGTCATGTTCCTCGCGATCGCGATCATGGCCTTCCTGCTCGTTTTTATCGTGCCGAAGTTCGAGCAGATCTTCAAAGACATGCTCGGCGACAAGCCGCTGCCCGCGATCACCCTTTTCGTGATCGGCGTGAGCAACGCGATCAAAGACCACTGGGGCCTCATTCTGTTCGCGATCTTCGCCCTCTTCGTCGGCTGGAAATTGATCGCTCGCACGAAAGGCGGACGCGCCTCGATCGATCGGATGAAATTGCGCGTGCCGCTCTTCGGAGACCTGCAACGCAAGACGGCCATCTCACGTTTCTCCCGCACCCTCGGCACCCTGGTCACGAGCGGCGTGCCGATTTTGCAGGCGCTTAATATCACGCGCGAGACTGCGGGCAACGCGGTTATCGCCAGCGCGATCACGCAAGTGCACGACAGCGTCAAGGAAGGTGAGTCGATTGTGCAACCGCTGGAAGCGAGCGGCGCCTTTCCGCCCATGGTCATCAGCATGATCGATGTCGGCGAGGAGACCGGACAGTTGCCCGAGATGTTGTTAAAGATCGCGGAAGTCTACGACGACGAAGTGGACAACTCCGTGGCCGGGCTCACCTCGATGCTGGAACCGATCATGATTGTTTTTCTCGCGCTCGTCGTCGGCACGATCGTGATCGCGCTCTTCATGCCGCTGATCAGCATCATCAGCGGATTGCAGCAGCAGACGTGAGCAAGCGCGACGCCGCAGTCTGGGGAGCGCGCGCCACTCGCGTGCTGGCGAGGCGACCCGCCGAGCGAACTTTTTCTCCATGGACAGGCTCACCGTCGCAAGATGATTTCGGCGGGTCACCGAAATCAGCACACGAGTCGCGTGCGCTCCCCAGCCTCCGCGCTTTCACCATCGTCGAACTGCTCATCGTGATGGCGATCATCATCGTGCTCGCGGGATTGATTCTAGCCACCTCCGGATACGTGCAAAAAAAAGGGGCACGTTCACGCGCCGAAGCCGAGATCGCGGCGATATCGGCGGCGCTGGAAAGCTACAAGGCGGACAATGGAATTTATCCGACAGACGCTGCGAAGACAGACACTTTGGACCCGACGGCGACCGTGAATTTTACCACCTACGCTTCGGCGAGTTTGAAGCTTTACGAGTTCATCAGCGGCGATGCGAACGATGACCGAGAAGCAGAATCAAAAAGTTATTTAAGCCTTAAACCGAATCAACTAAGCCCGAGCGATCAGTCTCAAAACGTTACGGCAATACGCGATCCGTTTGGAAATTCCTATGGCTATTCCACTATGAAAGCCAGTGATTCGACGAAAAATGGTTATAACCCAACCTTCGATCTGTGGAGCACGGCGGGCACAAGCAGCGCAAGCGCCTCCGATCAGCAACAGTGGATAAAAAACTGGTAATCGCTCGTTAGACTTTCGTATCCACCACCACCACGACCCGCCGATTCGGACGCTGCCGCGCGATTTCCATCTGCTCTTCCGGACTTCCAGTGGGCGGAGCGATGCCGCGGGGCGCGACCAGAAATTTAATCGCGCCATAGCCCCGCGCTTCGATCTGCGCGGGATTAATTCCCACCGCCTGCACGAGAAATTGCTTCACGCTCTCCGCGCGGCGCTGGCTGAGATCGTGATTATAATCGGATGAGCCTAACGAGTCCGTATAGCCCTCCACCCGAAAGGTCGCTTTCGGGTTGCGCTTGATCAGCGCGCCCAGCTTCTGCAATTGATCGACCGCGCCGCCTTCCAAGTTCGCGCTGTCGTATCCGAACAATTGGTCGTTAGGCATGCGGATCGCCGTGCCGGAACCGAGCGGTCCTTTTTGCGAAAGGAGCGAATCGAGATCGCTGAAGCCAGGCGCGCGGCCACGGTTCGGACCCGCGCTGTCATCGGGTAATTTGTTGATCACGTTTGGCCGCTTGATCGTGGTGCTGGTGGCCAATTCAGTTCCAGTGAGGGCGGGCTGGGGACGACCGGAGACGGCGGTGTCGTTCAAGATCGATTGCTCGCGGGTGGCGTTCGCGTTTTGCGAGAGAACTTGCGCGGTGCTGCGTTCGATTTCAGTCATGATCGAATTGGCGTTCGTCGGATCGACTTTTGGCTGATCGGGCAGGACATCACTCGTGTCGTCGGGCACCGCGGTGCTGGCGTGAACTTCTTCGAGCAACTTATCGAACGACTTCTTTTCGTCCGGCAACTGCACGTCCGTCTTGTCCGGCTCGGGTTTGGCCGCCTGGGTGGATTGATCCATACTCGCCTTGTCCAGCGGCTGGAGATCGACATTCTTCACCTTGAAGGTCGGCGTTTGCTCCAGCGGTTTAAGCGCGGCATCGATCGGCTGAAAACGCGCGTGGTAAAAATAAACGCAGAGCGCGGCGTGCAGAAGGAGCGAGACGAGCAGACCGACGAGCAGCCAGTTTCGCTGTTTGCTGCCCGACCAGATGGCGTCGTCATCAAAATCGCGCGCCGGGATTGGGGCTTTTTCTCTCATCGCTTCGAGAAAACGAACCGGTAACTGAGTCTCATTGTCAACCGATAGGACCAGGCCTCCGGGGAACGCAGCGACTTGCGTGTAGCGAGGATTCGCCGAGCGAGATTTTGCCTCGGGGGCACACCTATCGATGCCAGATGGTTTCGGCGAGTCGCCGAAACCGGCACGCGAGTCGCGTGCGCTCCCCCAGCGGAAGAGAAACTTAGTGAATCGCAAAGATGCGATCCCCCGCGCGCTACTAATGTGTGTTTACCGTTTCTCCCCGCGTGCGCTCGATAAAGGCGTGCGTTGCCTGGCGAATGGCGCCGGCCACATCGGCCTCCGGCCGGACGAACTTCGGTGTGAACCATGGGAAGAGACCGATTAGATCGTGCGTAACCAAGATCTGGCCGTCGCAGCTCTCACCCGATCCAATGCCAATCGTGGGAATCTGGATCGCGGCCGTAATTTGCCGGGAGGTTTCGGCAGCGACGATTTCCAAGACCACAGCGAAGGCGCCCGCTTCCTCCACGGCGCGCGCATCACGCAAAAGAATTTCTGCTTCCGCAGGCGTCCGGCCTTTTAATTTATAGCCGCCTTCTTCGCGCACACTTTGCGGCAGCATCCCGATGTGACCCATCAAAGGGATGCCCGCCCTGACGACTGCTTCGATTTGCGCGACATGACTGAGGCCGCCTTCCAGCTTGACCGCCTGCGCGCCGGCCTCAAGGAGAGCGCGCGCACTCGCCACCACTTGGGCCGCGTCTTTGTAACTGTGAATCGGCAAGTCCGCGACAAGCAGGGCGCGCTTCACTCCGCGTGCGACCGCGCGCGTGTGATGGACCATCGCTTCCAGTGTGACTTCGGTCGTATCCTCATAACCGAGGACGACCATGCCTAACGAGTCGCCAACCAGGATGATGTCGATCCCCGCTTCGTCGAGCAGCCGCGCGGTCGGATAGTCGTAAGCGGTCAGCGATGTGATCTTTTCACCGCGCCGTTTTTTCTCGCGGAAATCTTCCATCGCGCGAACGCTACCACTCCGAGGCGACGCGCCGCAACGGCCTTGTCTCGGGCAGTCGCTGCAACAGCGCAGCTACGGTCTCCGCTTGCTTCGGCAGAATGAGCGCGGGGCGAATTTCGGCAAGCGGCTCGAGGACAAACCTGCGCTCCTGCATGCGTGGATGCGGCAATTCCAGATCCGGCCGCGAAACAATCGCGCCGCCAAAATAGAGGAGATCGAGATCGAGGGTGCGCGGAGCGTTCCGCGCGTGATTACCCGGGCGGCCAAGCTCGTGCTCGATCCGGCGCAATTCGCCTAACAAGTGATCGCTTTCACCGCTGTAGCCAATTTCGACCACGGCATTCAGAAATCGCTCCGCTCCCGGCTCGCAATCGACCGGTTCCGTTTCGTAAACCGCAGAGGAGAGCGATGGTCTTTCCACGCCGGGAAGGCAAACAACTCGCGCGCGCGCCAACCTTAGATTCGTCAGGCGATCCCCCAGATTAGAACCGAAAGCGATGCCCGCTCTCACCTTCCCAAAACGTCTTCCATATCGTAAAGCCGCGCCGGCCGGCCGATGATCCACCGCGCCGCGCGCAAAGCTCCGAGTGCGAAAGTTTCGCGGCTGGAGGCCTTATGCGTGAGCTCGAGACGCTCGCCCGCTGCGGCGAAGATGACGGTGTGATCGCCCACCACATCACCCGCACGAATGGAATGGATGCCAATCTCGCCGGCTGGTCGTTCGCCCACCATGCCTTCGCGGCCATGCGCGAAATCCTTTTCCTCGAAACCGCGCGCTTCCACCAGGATCTGCCCAAGTCTCTTGGCCGTCCCGCTCGGCGCATCTTTTTTCAAGCGATGGTGCGTCTCGACAATTTCGACATCGAAAGAATCGCCGAGCAGCTCAGCTGCTTTGCGCGTTAGCCAAAAGAGCGTGTTCACGCCCGCGCTAAAATTCGATGCGAGCAAAACCGGGATCGATTTTGCTGCTTCCGCGATGGCGCGCAGTTGCTCGCTCGATTGTCCGGTGGTGCCAATGACGAGTGGCTTATCACTCGTTAGGCAGGCCGCGCAGGTTTGCTCCGTCGCGTCGGCATGACTGAAGTCGATCACGACATCGCAATTTGCGATCGCTTGCTCAATCGGATTGCCCAGATCGCAGCGGGCCGCGATTTCGATTCCTTCCTGCTTCGACGCCGCCTCCGCGATCGCCTGTCCCATTCGGCCGGCGGCGCCGATCAAAGCGATACGGAGAAGGCTCATCGCGCCGATTGAACTCCGGGGAGCACAGGCGACCCGCCTGTCGTGTCGTGCGACTCGCGCGACCCTTGCGCGACGTGCCGCGCGCTGCGGTTACCGAACGTCCCCAGATGTTTTTGGCGAGTCGCCAAAAACAGCGGGCGCGTCGCCCGCGCTCCCCAGGCGCAGACGCTAAGCGCAGTCAGCGCGTCTTCACACATGCCGATCAAACGCATTAAGAGTAGCGCGCAGTTTCGATTCGGTGGCCTGGCTCATCTCGCAGAGCGGTAAACGCACTTCGCTCGACATCTGCCCACGCCAGGAAAGCGCAGTCTTCACTGGAACCGGGTTCGGTTCGATGAACAAATCTTTGAAGAGGCCAGCCATCCGGCGATGCATTCGTTGCGCAGAGGCGACGTCGCCGCTCTCAAACGCGCGCACTAGCGCAACGATTTCCGCCGGCAAAAGATTTGACGCCACACTGACCACACCTTCCGCGCCCACCGCCATGAACGGAAGCGTCAAACCATCGTCGCCACTCAGGATCGTGAACTCGTTAGGCATGCGGCCGCGCAATTCAGCAACACGATCCACGCTGCCGCTCGCTTCTTTGATCGAGACGATGTTACTGCACTCTTTCGCTAAGCGCTGCACGGTTTCCGCTCCGATATCGACCCCACATCGACCCGGAATGTTGTAGAGCATGATCGGCAACTTCGTTGCCCGCGCGATCGCAGAGAAATGGCGAAAGAGCCCTTCCTGGCTCGGCTTGTTGTAGTAGGGCGCGACGATAAGCGCTCCATTCACTCCCATTTTCTCCGCCGCGTTTGTAGCGGTAATCGCTTCCGAAGTGGAATAGGAACCTGTGCCTGCTAGAACCTGGCAACGACCTTTTGCGATCTGGACCGAGAGCTGAATAACCTCTTCGCGCTCGTGGTGAGAAAGGGTCGGGCTTTCCCCTGTGGTCCCGACGGCAATCACTCCAGTAATACCCCCAGTGATCTGGCTTTCGATTAATTTCTCGAAGGCAACGGCATCGATTTTGCCATCGCGAAACGGCGTAACCAAAGCGGTGTAAGTGCCGCGAAACATTTTAGCGGTTTGTCATGTTGAGCGGAGCGAAAGATCTCTGATCAATTCCGGTTTCCAGCCGGGGGATAGCCGAAATGGTCAGAGATCCTTCGCTGCGCTCAGGATGACAATTCATCAGGAAGGGCCGCTAAATTTCGACTAGCCCTTCGAACACGAAATCAGCCGGACCAGTGAGCGTGACATTGCGGAATTGTTCGCCTTTTTTCTCAAAGCCGACCTGCAGCTCGTCGCCGCCTTTGACCAGGACGCGCACCGGCGAAGTCGCGTTTTCGGTGGCGGCAAAGATCAACGCGCTCGCGACCACACCCGTTCCGCAAGCGAGCGTTTCGTCTTCAACTCCGCGCTCGTAAGTGCGAATGGCGATTCTATTTTCGCCGCGCCTTTCGAGGAAATTTACGTTGGCGCCGCGCGCCGAAAACTCGGTGTGATGGCGGATTTCCGAACCGAGAGCGCGGACATCGATCTTCGCGATCTCGCTCACCGGAATGACAACATGCGGCACGCCGCTGTCGATGTAGTGGCAACGCAGATTTTGGCCGGCGGCCGAGATCTCCAGATTCAAACGCAAATCTTTCGGGTCGCTCATTTGCAAGGTGACATTTTCGCCGTCGATCGCAGCCGCGATCACGCCGGCCGGAGTTTCGAACGAGAGCCGCTGCAACGGCCCGGCCACTCGATGAGCGAAGCGCGCAAAACAGCGCGCGCCATTGCCGCACATTTCCGCTTCGCCGCCATCGGCGTTGTAATAACGCATGCGAAAATCCGCGCCGTTGGCCGGTGGCTCGATCACGAGAACTCCATCGGCGCCGACCCCGCGATGGCGATCGCAAAGCTGCGCGATCTGCGTGCGATCAATTCGGAGATCGCCCGCGCGATTATCGAGCATGACGAAATCGTTGCCCGCGCCATTCATCTTGATGAAACGAAGCTGCGGCATGCACGTTCCTAGCATACGAAGGGATCGCCGCAAACCGGTGAAGCAAGCGTGGCGCTGCGGCAACGGCGCCCTGTCTCAGTTCGGATGCGGACTGCTGGCCACGCTCCAGTGCTGATCGTAGCCAAGAAAAATTACGGTGAGGTCACTCGCAGCCGGAGGAAGCGCGATGAAGTTGCCGAATCGATCGGCACGGTATCGCGCACCTCGGCGGTAAAATTCGGCGCTACTCCAGTTTCGGCGATGAAGCCGGGGCCGGAAGTGGCTGCACCGTTAGAGCTACTGGCCAGTGGGGCCCAATTGATTAAATCGGAAGAACCTTCCACCAAATAAGTGATATCACTTGCAACCGCGGAACGGGTGAAGGTCATGGAAAGATAACGTGTGCCGGCGTAATCCTTCGCGATCACGACAGGCAAACCGGCCTGGCTTGCCTTGGTCGGATCCAGACGCAGGGCGTATTCCATCAGGTTCAAAATTCCGTCGGCATCGTAGTCGTAAACAAAAGCGGCGTTCCCTCCGGTAAGACCGTAACCATCCAGGTAACTGGCGGCGGGATTACCGGCGAAGACGGCGATCGAACTCGTCGTGATCGCAGCCGCGCCACAGGAATCGAGCGCCGTGACGCGCACCGCGGTTGGTAATCCGGTGGTCGACGAAGCTGTGGTAGTGGCGGTGATCACTCCGGTAGTTTGATCAATCGCGATCGTTCCGCCGCCGGGCAAAGTAGTGGGTAGGATCGTATAAGGTGCAGGGAGAAGATTTCCATTCGCGTCCGTGAGCGCGGCGTTGGGCGCGGCACTTCCGCTTCCCGCTTGTGGAAGCGAGATACTCGGATACGTGCCAAGGACGGGCGTAGTGTTCGGAGTGACAATCAAATTCACCGTGCTCGAAACCGTCGCGCCGTGACTATCGGTAAGGGTGAGCGTGAACGGATAGCTGCGTGTTGTTAGGGTAGTGACGAGGCCGCACTCGACTAGCGCACTGAGCGAAATGCTGTTGCCCACAAGCGTCGGCGTGATCGTGGCGCGATACGGTAGATTGGAAACCGAGACGGTCAGGGAATCGCCATCCACATCGCTCGCGGTTCCGATCGTGGCGACAGTCGGCATGAGCGTTCCTCGCGCCACTGTAATACTGTTCGAGATGCTGAGAGTGGGAGCGTTATTTGTCGAAGTGATGGTGAAATTCGCATCCGAAATATCGAAGAAAATATTACCAACGGCTTCGACTTTGATTCGGGCCTGCGTGGTCGCGATTTGCGGAATGGTGACGCTGGAGCTGCCGCTATTTGCAACACTGCTCGCGAGGACGACGGGGAACGTATAGCCGCCATCCGTCGAGAGCGAGATTTTCACATTCGCGCAACTGATCGGCGCCAGATCGGAGCCGCCTTTGCTCCAGGTCACGGTCTGAAGCGAGCCGCCCGCGATGGTCGACGCGGTGTTGAATGCCGTCACTGCGAAGGCGCCGGCCGCGGGGTTCGTCGTATTCACGGTAGCCACCGCAAAATTGGTCCCGCCACCCCCGGCGCGATTGTCCCGGACCGTGATGCGATATTTCATGACGCGCGCGACCGTGGTCATAATTTCACCGGTCGCGTAGTTGTTTAAAGTGGCCGGGGGATTGTTCCCGTAGTTCAAGATGTAAGTGAGCGAGGGAAAGAATCGCGTTGGATTTGTGGTCGGCGCAAAGGAGCGGAAAATCGGCGTGACTGTACTAGTAGCGGACGGGGCCGCAGTGCTTTGCGCGGGAGATCCCTTGTCGAATTCCTCCCAGGAGTAGGTCAAAGTATCACCGTCGGGATCAGAAGCGCTCGCTGTAAGTGAGAACGGGGTGCTAACCGGAATGGTGTACGCAGGCAGCGCTCCGACCGTTGGCGGGGTATTGCCAGTCACAATCCCGACCGCGCAAGCCCCGCCGGTCCCGGAAGTGAAGGTGTCGATTTCCTCATAGCTAGCAGTGTGAAAATAATCGTCGCTGTTGGGCGCGAGATTGGTTGCACCACAGATGCCGGCGTAGGCCATGATGGTGATGCCACTGCCAGTTTCATAAGCGGTGTCGGAATTGCGATTCTGACCGCCACAACTGCCCACTTTTGAATTGAAGGTGTGGTCCGCGCCAAATTGATGGCCCATTTCGTGCACGACGTAATCGACATCGTAAGGATCGCCGATTGGATCAGGACTACCTGTTACGCCGCCCGCCCTCGAGCTGCTGTCACAAATCACGCCTAAGTAAGCAACCCCGCCGCCGCCAGTGCTGAAAACGTGTCCGAAATCATAGTTGTCTGCGCCGATAACGCTGTCGACGTTCGGCTGATTTTCATCTAGCAGGGTGAAGCCGTCATCATTGGTGTAAGGATCGGTGTTTCCGTCCAAATAAATCAGCAGGTCGTCGTTCGCGACCAGAGAGAAGCGGATGGAAAGTTCGCGCTCGTAAATCGCGCTGCATCGATTCACCGAGGTAATCATGGCCGCCAGCGTCGCGGAAACGGTAGGGGCATTCGGGCTACAGACCCGGACCGCGTATTCGCCCGTACAGGCAAGGGCGAGCCGATACTTTTTTAAGGTGGCGCCGGTCGGACGCTGCGGCGCCGCGCGCTCTGATGAAGTCTTTTTCCGCGCGCTTTGCTTGTCGCTTTCGACCAGGCAACGGAACGGTTTATCCGCGACGAAATCTTTTTTGAAATACGAAACGTAGTTCGTGTCTTCGTCGCGCCAATACGGATCAAGATAAACATCGCCGTGTGGCGAGAGGATGATGGCGTGAAAACCGTGCGGCGTGAGATCCATTCGCATCGTCGCGCTCGGATCGTCGATGCCTTGCCCGACGTAAGTTTTGATTTCCGGAAACTTGGCCGCCAGCTCCGGCTCCATCACAGGCGACTCCTGCAAATTGAAACGCGCGGTGGTCCCATCCGGCAGGGGAATCTCGATCTCTGGAGAAATTTCCATCGGCACGCTGAACTCCGGCGGGACTGCGTGCAGTGCCGACTCCAACGCTGGGCGATTCAGCTGCAAGGTGCGGTAAGATTGCGGAACAACCGTGCGGTTATCGGTGCCGCGGCTGCTCGTTTTCGCCGCGGTGATCGACCGTTCCGCGATATCCCGCCAGATCTGATGCGAAACCTGAGCGGTCGCACGATTCGCGGCGAACAGGCTCAACCCGAAGAGCACCAGGCGAAGGAAGCGAAACACCATCGCCGACTCTATCATTTTTTACGCACCGGGGACTAATCAATCCTTAGGCGCCAATCAGGTCCTAGGGCGACGGCGCTTTCGTCGCTCGAACCAGCCGTTCAACGAAGCGACCAACCCGCTCAAGCAAGTCCTCGCTGGTTGAGGCTGCAATCTCATTCACGATCGCGCTTCCGACTACGACGGCATCCGCATGCGACGCTACCTGCGTCGCCTGTTCTGGGGTTGAAATGCCGAAGCCGACCGTGATTGGCAGATCGGTGCAGGAACGGAGCGCCGCGACGCGTTCGCCTAACGAGGAGGCGATCTCGGTTTGCGCGCCGGTGACGCCCTCGCGCGAAACGTAATAAATAAAACCCTCTCCACGCGCGCAGATGCGCGCGAGACGTGGTGGTGGCGTCGTGGGCGCAACCAAACGGATGTGAAGCAGTGCATCGTTTCTTTGCTCCACGTCTTCCTCCAAGGGAAGGTCGAGAATCAATAGACCATCGACGCCGGCCGCTTCCGCTTTGCGATAAAAATCGCCCAGACCGAACTGCACGATCGGATTCAAATAGGTGTAGAGGACGATTGGAATTTGCGAGCGGCGGCGAATCTCCTGCACGCAATCGAGCACGCCGCCGACCGTCGCGCCGGCCGCGAGCGCGCGTTGCGCAGCCAGCTGATTGACCACGCCATCCGCGAGCGGATCGGAAAATGGAACGCCGAGCTCCAGGATGTCGGTGCCCGCGGCTTCGAGCGCGAGGGCCAGCTCGACCGTGCGCGCCAGTGTCGGATCGCCCGCGCCGATGTAGGCGATGAATGCTTTTTCTCCGCGCGAACGGAGATCAGCAAAGCAATGGTCGATTCGATTCGGCATGCTGAATTTTTTAGCTACGGGGATGGAGCAGAGGCTCAAATCGAACCGTTTATCCGTGGCTAAAACTTCAATGCTTCGGCGCGCGAACAGTTCCGGTCTCAACCGCGGTGCGGCGTTCCGCGACAATGCGATTCGCCGTCTCTTCCACCATCTGCTCGAGCAACATCCGCAGATGGGTGCCCTCTCGATAATCAGCCGGCGCGATGTGTTTCACCCGGTCGGCGTGCGTGGAAAGCTGGTAACATTTTTTGAAACCCGCGCGGGCCGGATCGTTCGGGTTGTAGACCGCGATCGCTTCGCCACCGTTTTTCCGCATGACGGTGAAGCAAGGCACATCCGTCGGACCGTCGCCGATGTAAATCATATGCGGAAACGGGATCGGCCGGATCGCGGGATCCATGTGGTCGTTCACGTCCTCCGACATATCGAGCAGGCCCTTGTTAATCCGGAAAAGGTATTGCGTTTTTTGCGTGTGACTGATGACGCGCTTCGGAAAAGTGATCCGGCCTTCCTGATCCTCCGCGAATTCGCATCCGAAAATCGCGCGCACAAAAGGCGCGAGCCGGCTGCCTTCGATCAAGACCTTCATTCCGGAAGAAATGATGTAATGCTCGACCGCGATGCCGTGCGCGAAGTGTTCCTCGGTCAGGAGACCTTGCGCGAATTCCTCGAACATCTCGGGCAAGCCCTGGTAGAAATTCAACTTCCCGCCTAACGACTTCAGTTCTGCGTTCGTCGGGCGATCCATCCCGAGGGTGTCGAGCAGCACCTTCATGTAAGCCAGCTCGTTATCGTAGCCGTCATTCGCGACCAGCTCGGAGCAGCGCCGCCAAAAGCTGTCCTTGTTAATTCCGAAAGCGGGAAACACTACCTCATCCTGCATGTAGCTAGGACTTAGGGTTTGATCGTAATCGTAAACGATCGCGATCGTGTTTTGCGGCGTGGACATGGAGCCAGTTACTTAGACAGGAATAACACGATGAATGGCATTTGTTGATTCTTCTAATCCGGCAAAGCCTGCCTGCTTTTTCAAGTGTGCGACGAAATCAGCGAAGAGCGGCGCATACGCTTCATCGCCTCGCTCCGGATGATATTGCACCGCGAGCGCGAAAGGATAATCGGTCAGGCGCATTTGCTCGATGATGTCATCGGTCGCGCACCAACCTTCCACTAGACAGCCTTCCGCCAAGCGGTCGATTGCCTGGTGATGTGAGCTATTCACTCTCGCCAAACGATGGACCGCGGATCGCTCCGTCCGCAATGGCTGCACATCATGGTCGCGCATTTCGGGTCCGTCATGACCAGGAATATCGAGCCGCAGCGTGCCGCCGAGAGCGACATTAAGAACCTGTAGTCCCTTGCAGATGGCGAAGATGGGCAGATGACGCTCGAGCCCTTCCTTGGTCGCCTTGAATTCCCAGGCATCTCGCACCGAATCAACGTCTAGATCTAGCGGAGAAGGGTCGGGAATTTCCTGCCGAAGAAACTCGGGCGCGATATCCGGCCCGCCGGTTAAGAGCAAACCATCCACGGTCTCGAGCGAGACCGTGCCTGCGGCTGCATTCAAGAGTTCCACCTCGGGATGGGCCGCAAAAGCGCGGCGAAAATATTCGACATCCTTTGGCCGGATCCAGGATGCGACTTTAAGCATCGCGGACTTTGCGGCGCATCGCTCGGATTGTAAATAGCCACCGCCGCAGCTCTTTGATTTTACGTCTTCGCTTACACTTACTCTCCCGCTCTTAGGGTAGGAGTGAGTTAGCGCGCGATTAAGGAATTCCTACAGCCCCATCATCTCGCGCACGTACTTCACCGGCGGGCTACCGAAAGAAATCACACTGTCGTTGTATTTCTTCAGGTCGAAATCCTTTCCGAACTTGGCCTTGGCCGCTTCACGAAGATCCAGATGTTCCGTCGCGCCCACGAAGTAAGTCGAGAGCTGCGTCGAGGAAAGTCGCGCGCGTTTCCATTTCGCGACCGCTTCGCCTTCCTGCTGAAACCCTTCGTTCATCATCAGACCGAGCGCTTCCTTCTCGCTCATATTCGCAGCGTGAATGCTCTGATCGAGAATGGCATTGCAGATGACGCGCAGTCGCATTTTCAACTGCTGCATTTTCACCTCCGGTCCGCCGTAACCGGCCTCCGCCATTACCTGCTCGGTATACACGGCCCATCCTTCGATGAAGCTGCCGCTCTGGAAAATCGCCCTAACGAGTGTCGGCGCTTTGAAACGATTCGAATGGGTTAGCTGCAGGAAATGTCCCGGCATCGCTTCATGAATGGTCAGGTCCTGCACCATATTGTTGTTGTACTCGCGAAAGAATGAATCCTTCCGTTCTTTCGACCAGCCGGTTGGCGTTGGTTCAATCGCAAAAAATGTTTCGCCGTTTTTCTCCAGTGGTCCGGGCGAATCGCAATACGCGATCCCCTGGCCGCGCTTGAATTCCGGCATCGTGATCACTTTCAGCGGCTCGTCATAAACCGTGACTAGATCTTTCTTCTTCGTGAACTCCATCGCCTGCGCCAGCGTCTTCTGCGCGTAGCCGACCACGGTATTATCGTCGGGATGCTGCTCGGCCAATTTGTTCAGGACCGCGATCGTGACCTTGCGTTTGTCGAGCACTTCCGCCTCTTCCGCTTTCGGAAAATATTTCACGTAGAGCGGGACCGCGGTCACATAAATCAGATTCTGGGTCGCGGCCAAATCGGCCCGCGCGCGTTTCATCAGTTCTTCCATCGACAAGTCGGACGCGAGCGAGAAGTGAAGTTTCTTGCGAAACTTATCGGCGCCGATCCGGAAATCGCCATCGGAGCGCGGAAGCAAATCTTTCTCCAGCCACTTTTTGTATTCCTCGAGCGCGACCGCCGTTTTTTCCTGGAGCGGCGCGAACTCCTTCTTCGTTTGCGGCGCGCGATCGAGCACCGGGTTCAATCCTTCGCGCACGAACGAGATCGCACCCTGCATCTGTTCGATCGCGGTCTCGGTGTAAATCCTGGGCGAATGCTTCAGGTTCGCTTTCGCCTGCGCGATTACGTTTGGGATTCCTTCCATCCGTTTGCGGATATTTGGAATCCGCTCCGCGGGCGGCGCAAACTCGCGCGCGATCAGAAGATAAAGGCTGTTTACCAGGCTCGTGTTGTAAACGAGCGGATTCCACTCCGCCTCTTTCATTTCCTCCAGATCGAAAATCCCGCCTTCGACATTTTCTTTCAGAATGCGGAAGTCGACGCCATTCGGCCCAGTCAACTCGGCATCGTTTTTGAACTCATTCAGTTTCGCTAAAAAATCTTTTTGTTTCGCCAGATTTTTTGCGCGCGTCTCCGCCGAATAATCGGTCAGCTTATCGTCGAAGCGATGATCGCCCAGTTGGGTCGCGCCCTCCGGATTAGTCGCGAGCACATCTTCGATATAATCGCCGGCCAGCTTTTGAAATTCGTCGTCTGCCGGAGTCGCCCACGCGTTGAGAAAGGGAGAAAGGAGAGCCACCGACGCGATGAAAACAATTTTCATAGAGCGGAAGAATAGAGACGCGGCCAAAGCGCTACAAACCAAAAGCCTGCGCGCGCTTACGCCCTTGTAGCAGAAGAATCTCAGAGCGCGGTTACGCGCGATGTCACCACCTGCCAGCGGCCCGCCCTCTTCTTATAGGTGTCGGTGTACTTGTAGAGTGCAGCCGTCGCCCCGGCTCCCTCGCTCGTTTGGGACAGCGTGCCGGTAAGCATAACTTCTTCGCCTTCGACACGAGCCTCGACGCCGTAAGTGAAGAATTTGATCGGCCCCGGTCCGACGCTGTCCTTCATCTGCTTCACCATTAGCAGCACCTGCGCCTTGGTCTGTTTCCGGCCGTCACCAAACGAAATGCTAAAATCGTCCGCCAGAATTTTCTCCATCGCTTCCGCGTCGTTGTGTTCATAAGCGTCGAGCCAGGCCCGCTCCAGCTCGCGCACTTTTCGTTCGGCGTTCTCGACCATCGGTTCAACCCCCGCAGCGGAAGGACGAATTTCCTCACCCTTCAGGCCGATCAAGTTTTGCAAAGCCAGCTTGCGCGCCGTCACCAGCGCCTGCTCCGCCGGGACCGGAATGTCGGGCTGGACCCCGACCCCTTCCCAGCCTTTTCCCGTACGCGGATGTTCCGGCCGGCCATAGGAAATGGAAAAGACGAAGCCCTGACCGAGTGGAAGGATGACATTGTTATAGCCAGCTCCCGCGGTCGTCTCGCCGATGATTTTAGCGCGGCCATACTGCTGCATGGTGTAGGCGAAGGATTCGCCCGCCGATGCGGTGCGCGCGCTAACCAGAATATAGAGATCGATCACCGGCATGCGCTGGCCCGGGATCTCCGCCAGCGTTTTGCTCTCGAAGCGCTCGTTCGTCGGGCGAACGTACCGATTCATCAGCACGCGCGGCTGATCGTCAAAAAAATAGCTGGCGAGAAAATTGACCATCTCGACCGCGCCGCCCTTGCATTCGCGCAGGTCGAGGATGAACGCCTTCGATTGCGAGAGGGTCGCCATTATTTCCGCCGCCTTCTTCTGCGCTTCCTCGCCGGGCGCGAATCCGGTCAATTCCAGGTAGCCAATCTCGCCATCCGTCATTCTGCTCTGGTGAAACTGGAAGTTGTCCGATTGTAATTGCGCCGCCATCCGGTCGTTTCTCAGCGGTCCGCTCATGCGCGCGCCACTGCCGGCATCTTCGCGCGGGAACATTTCCGGCCGCTGTTTTTCCCACGTTTCCGGATTGAGAATCTCCGGCTCCGGACTCATCTCCGGGTTAAAACGCACGTTCAAATGCCGATCGTGCGCCCAGTCGCGCAGGTCGTTCGTTAACATCCCCGCGAGCTGCGATGAGCTCGCCGCTTTCATGTAACTGCCTGCCTCAAACTTCTGCCGCAATTGACGCGCCAGCTGGCTTCCCACTTCGGGCGAGACATAAATTGTCTCAAGCAGATGCGTTATGATTACCTTGAGCTGCTCGAGCGTGGCCGGCGCGATTGCCTTCCCGGCCAACGACTGATCCGGAACGCGCCGGCGTCCCGTCGGCTCGCCCGTCTCGGAAGTCGGACTGCTGCCGAGCGGTTCGCGCTTTAGCTGTTCGTCTTCATGCGCGACCCAATCGATCGCCATCTCGACCACTTTGCTCTTGGCGTCGCGTTTGAAAGTGATGGTCGCATCTTCATTCAGCGCGAAGATATCCGTCCCCATCGCGCGCAAAGTCGCGCCACGTCCACCCAGCCGCTGGTAATGAAGCGTGCCGTCCTGCACCGTGATTTCCTTGTTCCCATAGCGCCCGACGTAATCGGAGAGGGCGTCGCCCGATTTCTCTTTCTGCGCCAGAGCAGTTCCGCCTAACGAGAGGACGGCGATAAGAGCAACGATAGTTTTTTTCATGCCGTTAGCTTGATCGAGCTTGGAATTTGAGTGGTTAAGATGGCGTAAAGAAATTGCTAAGATTGTAAAATCTGCGCGCGTCCCGGCGACATCAGAGCCGTCCCTATGCCAAGATGAATCGATGTGGAAACATGCGCCCAGGTCCATCGTCGTTCTGCTCGCGTTCGCCCTCGTGCTTCTCCCGCTTCTCGCCCTCCTGCAATATCGCTGGCTCGGCCAGGTGAGCGAAAGCGAGCGTGAACGGATGCGAGCGATTCTGCGCTCTTCCGCGGCGCAATTTAGCGAAACGTTCGACGCCGAAATCACTCGCGCCTATTCCACCTTTCAGATCGACCAGCCGGACGCAGCCGATTGCGCGCGGCGGCTCGACGATTGGGAACAACACGCTGCCCATGCGAGAATTTTGCGCGAGATCTTCGTGGTCGTGAGCGACGAAAATGCCGCGCTCAAGCTCCTGCGTTTCGATCGTCAGGCGCAGAGCTTCGTGAAAATCGAGTGGCCGCCGGAGCTGCAGGAAGTGCGGTTGGGTGTCAATCCGATTTCACTCAATTCCGTTCGCGAGGAAATTCCTGCGCTCATCATTCCGCCGGAAGATTTGTCTCAAAGCACCGCGCCGCATTTCGTCTGCACAATCGTCGCGCTCGATCTCGATTACCTTCGCACCCGAGTTCTTCCCGAATTGGCCGAGCGTTATTTTTCCACTGGGAAAGCGCTTGATTACGATCTTGCGGTTGTGAGCCGGCACGATCCGCAAAGGGTCATTTATCAATCCCGACCGGAGGCGATTAAGACCGCCGATCTAAGTTCGAGCTTGTTCGAGGTCCGGCCCAATACCTTGCCTAACGTTCCGTCCAAGATGGTGGTGCGCGTGGTCAAACGGCAGCGGCTGAGCGACGAGACAGCGGGCGCCTGGCAATTACTCGTTAGCCATCGCGGCGGTTCGCTCGAAGAGGCGGTCGCGCGCGGACGTCGCCGCAATCTCGCCCTTGGCTTCGGTGTGCTCGCACTCCTCGGTCTGACTCTCGGTCTGATTGTTTTGACCACGGCGCGGGCCAGCCGCCTGGCGCAAGACCAGATTAATTTCGTCGCCGGTGTCAGCCACGAATTGCGCACTCCACTCGCGGTTATTCGTTCCGCGGGCGAGAACCTGGCCGACGGTCTCGTCCGCGCGCCACCGCAGATCACTGAATACGGAACGCTCATCCGCGATGAGGGGCGTCGCCTTTCTCACATGGTCGAGCAGATCCTCACTTATGCGGGTCCACCAGCCTACAATTTCGAGCGGACAGATCTGCGCGAACTAATCGAAAAAGCTGCAGAGTCTTGCGCAGGTTTTTCGATTGAATCCAACATCGCCTCAGACCTGCCGATGCTGAATGCGGACGCCGCCGCCCTGCAACGCGCTCTGCAAAATCTTCTCGGTAACGCGATGAAATATTCCGGCACGAGCCGCTGGATTGGTTTGCGCGCGCGCAAAGCCGGCGATGAAATTCAAATCACAATCGAAGATCGCGGGCTCGGAATCCCGCGGGACGAATGGCGGGCCATCTTCAACCCATTTCACCGCGGGCGCGCCGCGCTTGATGCGCAAATTCCAGGAAGCGGACTGGGGCTTAGTCTCGTCCAACAAATTGCGCAGGCGCACGGCGGCAGAGTCACGCTCGAAAGTTCGGTCGGGCGCGGCAGTACCTTCACCATCCACTTGCCGGCATGAATGGACGCGTCCTCCTGATCGAAGACGAAGCGGGACTGGTCGTGACCTTGCGCGATCGCCTGCAAAACGAGGGCTGCCGGGTCGAAGCGGAGCGTGATGCGACCGGCGGCCTAACGAGAGCAAGCAAAGAGCATTTCGATCTCATCATTCTCGATCTCATGTTGCCTGGCGGAAGCGGGCTCGACCTCTGCCGCGATTTGCGGCAGCGCGGCAACTCGACGCCGATCATCATGCTGACGGCACGCGGGCAATTGGTCGACAAGGTGGTCGGATTGAAAATCGGCGCTGATGACTACATCACCAAACCTTTCGAGATGGCGGAGCTGCTCGCCCGGGTGGAAGCGCAGTTGCGCCGCCTCCGAGCTCAGCCGTTGGCCGATCTGCCAGCGACCTACCAATTTGGAGCTGTGCGGATCAATTTCCCGCGCGCGGAAGTGGAGCGCGCAGGAATGCCGATCGAACTTTCCGCGCTCGAATTCAAGCTCCTGCAATTCCTGATCAAGCGCAGGGGCGAAACGCTGACGCGCGATCAATTGCTGAATGAAGTTTGGGGCTACGATGCCATGCCTTCGACCCGCACGGTCGATGTGCACGTGGCAGGGTTACGCCAAAAGCTGGAGGAAAATCCGCGGCATCCGCGTTTCATTCTGACCGAGCACGGCCTCGGATATAAGTTTGTCGGGTGAGATATGCGCGCTCGTTGCCTGCACCGCGGAATCGTGATGCCTTGTCTGATGGACAACCGAATTTCTCGGCGGGAAGCGACGCGAGTGATCGCGGGGACGGCCGCAAGCCTCCTGGTCGCGCCAGCGATTCGCGCGGAAGAGAAACGCACCATGATCCAGCGTGCCATTCCTTCGAGCGGCGAAAAACTGCCCGTCATCGGCCTGGGTACTTCGCGTGTCTTTGACGTCGGTTCGTCCGAGGCCGAGCGCCGGCCGCTGGAAGATGTGCTCGCGCTCTTTCTGAAGAATGGCGGGAAGCTGGTCGATTCGTCACCCATGTACGGGCGCGCCGAAGCGGTCATCGGCGAGATCGCAGGGAAGTTGAAACTGCGCGATTCGCTCTTTCTCGCGACCAAGGTCTGGACGACGGGGCGCGAGGAAGGAATCAAGTCGATGGAGCATTCGTTAGACCTGCTCGGGCGGAAGAAGCTCGATCTGATTCAAGTGCATAATCTGGTCGATCTACCGACGCAGTTGGCGACTTTACGCGAGTGGAAAAAGGAAGGGCGCGTCCGCTACATCGGGGTCACGCATTATACCGAGAGCAGCCAGGCCGAGGTCGCGCGCGTCTTGGAGAAGGAGCAGCTCGATTTCGTGCAGATCAATTACTCGCTCATGGAGCGCGAAGCGGAGAAGCGCGTTCTGCCGGTGGCGAAAGATCGCGGGGTAGCAGTGCTCGTAAATCGCCCGTTAGGCCGGGGCGATCTCTTCGATCGCGTGCGCGGAAAGGCGTTGCCGGATTGGGCGGCGGAGTTGGATTGCAATTCGTGGGCGCAATTTTTCCTGAAATGGATCGTGGCTAATCCAACCGTGACCTGCGCGATTCCAGCGACGAGCAATCCACGTCATCTGGAAGACGACTTGTTAGGCGGCGTGGGCCGTTTGCCCGACGAGGCGTTACGGAAACGAATGGTGGAAGCCTTCGCGTGACTCGGGCATCCAGCTGAAAGCTCGAGCCAGGTCCAACCTAAGTTACGTCGGCGTCCCCGCTGCCAGCACAGGCGCGACGATCGTTTCATCGATCGGATGCTCCTGAGATTGCAGGTAGGTTTTTTCGCGATAACGCCGAGCAACGAAAATGTAGATGATGGCCGTCCCAAACATGAGCAGGGTGAAGAAACGAAAGTAAGCTGCGTGCTCCATCGGAATTCCGTGGCGACGAAGGAACGGAATGACGAGAAGATTCAGGAGGGCGACAAACTCGTTCCCCGCAAACACGACCAAAAGCCAGAGCGCCATGACCGCGCTTTTCATCTTGTTGGGCGCCTGAGTATAGGAGAATTCCAGGCCAGTGATCGATACCATCGCTTCGCCCGCCGTCAGAATGATGTAGGCAAATATTTGCCACCAGACGGTCGGCGTGGCCCCACCGTCGATTTGAAGTTGGATCCACCAGATAACCGCGAATGAAAGCGCGGTCAGGAAAAGGCCAATGCCGATTTTGCGCAAAGGTGTAAGCGGAAAAAACCGGCTGATAAATGGATAGAGCCCGTAATTGAAGAGCGGAATGAAGGCGAGAATGAAGAGCCCGTTCACGACGTTCACCTGCGAGGCGAGCAACTGCCAATCGCGCAGCATGGGCCAATTAGCGAAGAGGCTCCAATCCGCGAAGGGACGCAGATTCATCTTCTGCGCTTGCAAGGTCCATTCGCCTCCTGCGCTCTGATCCCATAGCGCCCAAAAGATAATGACGAACATGTAAACAATCGCCAGCCGGCCCAGTGCGCTCAGCCCTTCCTTACTCGCAAACTGCTTGAAGAAATCCGACTTCGCCGGCGGGATGTGGACGAATTTTTTGCGACCAAGCCAGAAGATAACGGTCGCAACAAACATCAGGATACCCGGCAGACCGAAGGCGTAGTGCGGGCCCCAGTTCTTATTCTCTAAAAGAATGGGACAGAGATAAATCGAAACGGCCGAGCCGGCGTTGATCGAGAAATAGAACCAGCCGAAAACCTTTGCGAGCAGATGTTTATTCGATTCGCCAAACTGGTCACCGACGTTCGCCGAGACGCAGGGTTTAATGCCGCCCGCACCGAGTGAGATCAGAATCAGCCCGACGAAAAGGCCGATGCGCGTGTCATCGAGCGCGAGTGAGAGATGGCCAAGGCAATAAACGATCGAGAGGTAGAAAATCGTTCGATATTTGCCGAGGAATCCGTCGGCCAGCACCGCGCCGAGAAGCGGCAGGAAATAAACGGCGGCGACGAATTGATGGAACCAGCCTTGCGCCTCAGTCTCGTCCATGACCGCGAGGGCGCCGTTCCGGTTTAGAAGATACGTCGTCATGAAGACGATCAGGATGGAACGCATCCCATAGAACGAAAAACGCTCGGCCGCTTCGTTGCCGATGATGAACGGCACGCCCGGCGGCATCGTGCTGATATTTGGCGGCGTGGTCGCGTATCGATGCTTGGCCATGGCGTCTCTTTAGTTAGTGCGGCGAATTTTCCGGAAAGAATTCAGCGGGCGTAGCTGCCGGACTCGCGGGCGGCGGTGTGACCGACATCGCGGTGGTGGCGCGCGATTGATCATCCGGATGGTTCTGATCGCGGCCATGTTTATTCGCGTGCTCGGCATGCTCGCGGTTAGCCGTTTCCGATTGCGCGTGCTCCTCGACCGGCAACTCGTCGGGATGATGGCGCTCGCAGGAGCAGAAGAAAATCAGAATGGCGGCGGACGAGACAACAGCGATTTTGCGGAAGAGGAAACGCATCCGCAGCAGAGTAGCCATCGGCTCTAATTCGCAGCAAGACCAATCCCCGACCGTGCCTTGCGGTGTGGCTTTCACGCTCCTGTATGTCGCGGCCTAACCGTTGTTACTTTTCGGGGGCGATCACGCTCAGCGCGCGGCTGAGCTACTGACGGTCTTGAGTTTCTACTGAGCGTGACCGAGGCGCGTTTTTAGCTGGGCGAAGTTCTGTTTAAGTTCCTCGACGCGGCTCAACAACGGTTCGTAACGCTTCCGTTCTGTCGCGCAGAAAGCAGCCAGCGGTTGAAAAGCGCTCCCGATTTCTTTGTAGAAAAGTTCGATCGCGTGCTCCATTTGCTGCTCGATCGCTCGGACCAGTTCCCGGCTCTTCGTTTCCATTTCCTTTTCGTAGGTGCGCAAAATTTTCCGGCGTTGTCCGAAGGCAAAAAATGTTCCGAGGACCAAGGCCGAAGTCGCGACAATGCCGGTCACATCCGCCACCGAGGCGCTGATCATTGCGGCTAAAATCGTCGCGATGCCGCCGGCCGCCGCCACGCCCGCAGGCAGCCGCAACCAGGCCGCGCTTTCGCGGAACATGCGCGCGAGTTGTTCTTCCAAACCTTTTCCCGCCACTCGTTCGGCGAGCGTGAGCTGGATCGATTGCAACAGCTCGCGGCGTTGCCGCGCAAAGTCGGGCATCGTTTTGCTCAGTCGCGTTTTTCCTTCGGAAGCAAATTGCACCTCGATCATGTCCTGCAATTGCGGCCAGAGTCCGCGCAGATCGGTCTCGAGCAATTGCACCGCGTTCTCCACTTGGGGCTGAACCGTTTGCCGCAGTTTGGCTTCAACTTCATTCTGGAAATCGCTCTGCCATTTCTCGCGACTCCAGAGCAGGCGCCAGGTTTTCCAAAAGGAGAGTTTCTCTTCGATCAAACGCGTCCCGTGCTCCGCGCAATCGCGGCAGGCCTGCTCGACCCCGCGCAGAAAACCCGCGATCTGCCGAAGCGTTTGCGCTTTGCGCGCTTCGAGGAACGCGATCACGCGGGTAAGATGTTCTTCATCGCGCGCGAGGAGATTGAAGTTGTCGCGAAGTTCTTCGTCCACTTCCGCGAGCAACAGACCAGCGGTGCGACCAGTCGATTGCAGCTTCAACATCCGCGCGCCGGTTTCGGTGACAATCTGGTTAATCTGCTCTTCCAACGGACCGAACTGGCTCTCGCTCCAAAGCCGCTCCTTATCCACGCCGCTGGTTCGCGCCAGAAGCGCCTTCCGCGCAGAGACGGCAAAAATCGGTGGGGTAAAACCGAGCCTTTGCAGCGCGGTATCGGCTAGATGGCGCCGAATGATTTCAATCTCGTTCGGTGCGCGCAGGTCCGATTGCTGCAACACGAACACGATGTTCTTGAGCCATTTTTTTTGCACGAGATCGAGCAGGGCCCAGGCGGATTGCGTCCATGGATTCGTTACTGAAAAAACGAAGAGGACGAGATCGGCGCGCGGGATGAAACTTTCCGTGATCGTTTGATGCTGCGGCACCATCGTGTTTGTGCCCGGCGTATCGACGACATTGAAATCGCGCAGGAACGGAATCGGCTCGTAGCGCTCGGTCAGTTGCGGCGAAACTTGGACCGATTTTCCCTCGTCGCCGTAACGAAAAATGTAGACGCGATCCGTTGCGGGCAGGACATCGACCCGGGCGAATTCCTGGCCGAAAAGAGCATTCAAGAGCGACGATTTTCCCGCTTTAACTTCACCGACCACGACGAACAAAAGCGGCTCGCGAATATCGGTGAGCAAACCGTGCAGCGTATCTAGGCTGGCCGGCTCGCGGCGCAGCTCGACGCTCAACTTGAGCAGGGCGCCGAGCGCAGTTTCGAGCTCGGAGCGAAGCTGCAGATAATGATCTGCGAGCATGCGTGATTACTCGTTAGGCGACGGAGAGGCCGCGGGCCGCGGAGTCGGGGAAGGTTTCGGCGGAGCGGGACGCGCCATCGCGAGCAATTCGGAAACGGTCACGAACTTGAAGCCCTTTTCCTGCAACTGATCGAACGTGGCCGGCATCGCTTCGATCGTGGGCGGATGGATGTCGTGCGCGAGAATGATCGAGCCCGGGCGCGTTTCACTGACGATGCGGCGCGTGACCACGCTCGGGCCGGGCCGTTTCCAATCCAGGGGATCTACATCCCAGATAATAATGCGATACCCAAACGTATCGTGAATCCAGGTTCTTTGATGTGCGGTGATCGACCCATAAGGCGGCCGCAACAAAGTCGGGCGAATGCCGATCGCGTCCTTGATCGCATCGTCCGTCTTCTGAAGTTCGCGGCGCACGGCGTCGTCATTCATCTTGCCGAGATTGGGATGCGACCAGGAATGATTGGCGATTTCGTGACCTTCGCGAACGGCGCGTTTCAAGATCTCCGGGTGGTCCGCCGCGTTCTGACCGACGACAAAAAACGTCGCCTTCATATGGTGGGCCGCGAGGAGATCGAGCAGCTTTGGGGTTAAGGTCGCATTCGGCCCGTCGTCGAAAGTCATCGCGACATACGGGCCTTCGACGTGAACGGAATTGAAAGTGATCTGCGGAGTAACCGGCAGGACCGCGACCGGCGCTGAGACAGGGCGCGCGCTTTCGGGTACCGGGGAAGAGTCAGTCTGTGCAGCCGCGGAAAGGCCAAGCGAAAAGCACAATGCGGCAGCTAAGATGAAGCGGAAGAAAGACATGAAGAGGAAGCCGAGACGCGAAACTTCGCTGTATCTAGCAGAGGTTTTGCTGGCAGTCATCTTGCTGCTTTTAGGGTGCGGGTTTTAGCGGGCGAAAGGTTCCTCCATTCATGAAAATTTTATTAGTCGAAGACGATGCGGAGAGCCGTCGCAATTTGCAGCGTTGGATCGAGTGTCGCGGGCATCAGGTCGTGGCAGTGGCCAGCGCGGAAGAAGCCGGGGCCGCCCTGGCGACGCAATATTTCCCGTTTTTGATTCTCGACTGGATGCTGCCGGGAAAAAGCGGAGTCGAGTTATGCCGTGAAATCCGGGCGGGCGAGCGAGGCGACGACGTTTTCATCCTGCTCGTGACCGCGCGCGCGGATACGGAAGATTTGCAGCTCGCGCTCGATGCCGGAGCGAATGATTACCTGACCAAGCCGCTCGATCTCGCTTTGCTCAATATCCGCCTCTCAGTCGCGGAGCGGCAGATTCGCGATCTCTCGGAGCGCAATCACGCGAGGGCCGCTCTGGTTGAATCGGCCCAAAAGATCACCAGCATTCTCGAGAACACGACGGACGCATTTCTGGCGGTCGATGCGGATTGGAATTTTGCTTATCTCAATTCGCCGGCGAAACGAATTCTCGGCCGCGAAGACGATCAACTTCTCGGCGAAAATTTGTGGAAGAACTTTCCCGAGCACGCCGATTCGATTTTCGCGGAGAATTTTCGGCGCGTCATGACCGAGAAAATTCCGGTCGGTTTCGAAGCCCTGGGCGTCGAGGGAAAAGCGTGGTTCGACGTCCGCGCCTATCCGAGCGACGGCGGCATCTCGGTTTTCTTTCGCGACATCACCGAGCGGAAGCGGAGCGAAAGCGAGCGCCTGACTACGGGTAAACTGGACTCGTTAGGCAGATTGGCCGGCGGGATCGCGCATGATTTGAACAACATCCTGACCGTGATCGCCGGCAACATCGGACTGGCACAAATGGAAACGCCGGCTGAATCCGGGAGCCTGCTTTCATTTCTCTCGAAAGCGAGCCAGGCCGCGCAACACGCAGCTCAGCTCTCGGGTCAGTTGCTCACCTTTGCGAAAGGTGGTGCGCCGTTGAAAAAAATGACATCGATCGCGCAGCTGCTCGAGCAAGCCGCGGAGTTTTCGCTATACGGGTCGAATCTGCGCGCAGACGTCGACATTCCACAGAATCTATGGAAGGCCGAGGTCGATACCTCACAAATCGAGCAGGTCGTGAACGCGCTGGTGCTTAATGCGCGCGAAGCAATGCCGCACGGCGGGACCGTGCGGGTCACGGCGCAAAATATCGAGCCGGAGAGACTTCATGGCCTGTCTTTGCCGCGCGGTCGTTATTTGAAAATCTCCATTGCCGATCGCGGAGATGGCATCCCGGAGGAGCTGCTGACGAAAATCTTCGATCCGTATTTCACGACCAAAGTGGCGGCAAGCGGGCTCGGTCTTTCGATCAGCTATTCGATCGTGAAGAAACACGGTGGCCTGCTGCATTTGGAACGAGCTTCAGCCGAAGGCTCCACCTTTACCTTCTATCTGCCGGCCGGAAACGGAGCGAACGCTCCGGAAGAACAGAAGATTCGGAACGGGCATTCCAATCATCAGCGCGTCCTGGTGATGGATGACGAGGCGGCGATCCGCGACCTCACGGGACAACTTCTCGGCACCCTGGGTTATGAAGTGACGGCGGTGCACGACGGCCTCGAGGCAATTCGTGTTTACGAACGCGCCCTGCGACGCGGCGAGAATTTCCAAGCCGTGATTCTCGACGCAACGGTGCGCGGAGGACTCGGCGGCGTCGCAACGATCGAGCGCCTGCGTAATCTGGATCCCGAGGTGAAGGCGATTATTTGCAGTGGCTACTCGGACGAAGCCGCTCTTTCGCAATTTCTCGCTTACGGATTTCGGGGCGCACTGCCGAAGCCATTCACCCGGGCCGAGCTCGCGGACGCCCTGAAGCGAACAGCGCCGGCGGCAGATCAAGCCCGTTCAGCCTAACGAGTGATCGGGCCCGGTTAGCCTTTGCGAAGCTTATCCAGTTCGGCGATGAAAGCCGACGGTCCGCCCGCGGTGTAACCAAACTCGCCGATCTTCTTCCCTTCGCCGTCCAGGACGATGATGGTCGGGTAACCCTGAATTTCGTACTTCTCGGCCAGGTCCGAGTTCTCTGCCCGTTGCGCGCCGGTCTGTTCTTTTGCCCTAGGAAAATCGACCTCGAGCAGAACTAGATTTTTGTTCGCGTATTCTTTGAACTCCGGTTTAGAGAAAACTTCCTTCTCCAGTCTGATGCACCAGCCACACCAGTCGGAACCAGTGAAATCAAGAAGAAGAAGTTTCTTGTTCGACTTCGCTTCATCCTGAGCCTGCTTGTAATTGGTCAGCCACCCCGGTTTAGCGGAAGCAGAGTGAATCACGAGCAAACCAGCGACCGCCGCGACAAGCAAAAAGCGAATATTTTTCACAGGATAATGTCCGTTCATTTCAGGTAGCGCGCAAGGTCTGGCGGCACCATCACCGCGCTGTACAAAATTAGCCCGGCGCCTGTTCGACGCCGGGCTAAACCAAACAAAAGTTTTTACGAAGATTTGATGTGACCCGAAACGAGCTTGGTCATCTCGAACATGCTGACCTGAGTCTTGCCATTGAAGACTGGCTTGAGCGCGTCGTCAGCATTGATCTGTGTTCTTTTCTTTTTGTCCTGCAGACCATTTTTCTTGATGTAATCCCAGAGCTTTTTCGTGAGTTCGGAGCGCGGCAGCGGTTTCGCGCCGACG
Organism: uncultured Chthoniobacterales bacterium; assembly: GCA_964236815.1. Taxonomy (GTDB): domain Bacteria; phylum Verrucomicrobiota; class Verrucomicrobiia; order Chthoniobacterales; family UBA10450; genus JACCTI01. The sequence continues at coordinate 11,002 of CAXSFN010000007.1, read as the reverse complement.
ATTGCGGAGAGCTTCTCGTCCGGCTGCACGGGTCTCATGAAAGCGGCGTTTGGTTTGCGTTTGGAAGGGGCTTTGGTGGATTTCGGCATAGAGGCTGATTAATCTCTCCCTCGTAGCAGGGCAATAATAAATTTCGACTGGAAAAAAATCGTCGCGCCTCAGTCGATGCGCTTAACCGCGAGCGCCGCCACGTCGTCGGGCAATGGCTTATCTTCATTTCCGTCCAAGGCGTGGTCGATCACCCGCTGCAACATGCCCTGCGCAGTGGTGCCCTTCGATTGCAAGAGCTCCGCCAAGCCCGCGGGTGTGAGCCGATGAGTTCCTTCATGATCGGGACCGTAAAGTCCGTCCGTATAAAGAAAGAAGGCGTCGCCACGCGCGAGCTCGATTTCCGTTTCCGCGAATTCCGTGCGCTCCACCAACCCAAGCGGCGGCGCGGACGAAGCAATAGGCTCAGTCGCGCCCGCTCGCCGCGCGACTAACAAGGGCGGATGTCCCGCGCCCACGACGGAGGCGCGCCCGGTTTTCGGATCGAGCGCCACACACATCGCGGTCATGAAGGAACGCGCGCCGAAGATGCTGCGAAAGTCATTATTGACCGCGCGCATGATCGCGGCCGGTTGATTGTGTTCCACACTGCCGTGATGAAAGAGAAGCTTGGCCAATGTCGTGAGCAAAGCCGCGGATGCACCATGGCCCGTCGCATCCGCGATCCAAAAAAGCGTGCGCCCGTCCGCCATTCGTATCCATCCGTAAATATCTCCGCCCACTTGAATGACCGGCCGATAAACAGCCGCGATCTCCCAGCCTTCAAGCGCGGGAGATTTTTGTGGGATGAGCGATTGCTGGGTTAAACGCGCGGCCTCCAGATCGCGTTCCAAATTGGTGCGCCACGCTTCCAGCTCGTAATTCTGCTGCTGCAATTGACTGCGTAAAGAATGCAAGCGCAGATGCGTCTCAATGCGCGCGCGCAGAATGGCCTGATTGATTGGCTTGGTTACAAAGTCATCCGCTCCTGCTTCCAAGCAAAGCACCTCGCTCTCTTCGCCACTGTGCCCGGTCAGCATGATCGTCGGCAATTGCGCGATCGCCGGATCGCTCGCCGCGCGTAGACGGCGGACCACTTCCGCGCCATTGATCCCCGGCATATCGAAATCGAGCAGGAGCAAAGCCGGGACATTTTCGTGCAACACCTTCAACCCCTCCTCGCCGTCACCCGCCTCCCCACAAGTAAAGCCGGCGCTCGTGAGAGCGCGGGTCAGAAGGCGGCGGCTCATCGGATCGTCGTCTACTACCAGGATTCGTTCGCCGTTATTAATCGCCATTACGTTATGATTGATTCGAAAACGGAGCTGCGGGGATGCGTATTTTTTCCACCTGGGCAGGCCGCGGGATTTTCCCTGAGTAGTTCAGCACCTTTGCTCGCGTGTTAGTTGCTAATAAACAATTGTCAGCCATCACTCCATGAATTAGAACGGACAAACGCTCGTCGTAACACCTATGAAATTTTCGCTTACTCTCGGGTTGTTTTGTATTTTTGCGCTCGCTGCTTGCGAGATCGACGAGCCGCCTCCGCGTCGCACCCGCGGGCCGGTCGCGAAATATCCTTCGCAACAGCAGCAGGGCCAGTATCCCGTCCAGCCACAGCCCTTCCCGCAGGATGGCTCGCAGTCTAATCCGCCTCCGGCTTCGAACGAGCCGGCGCAGGAAGCGGCCTCCGCGCCAGCACCTGCGGCACCGCCGACTGCGAAAGGCGATTATCCGTATGGCGTTCCCGTCCCCGGAAAACCCGGTTTCGTGCGCAGCCCGTATTCACCCGATAAGATGACTGACGTGCGTGGTTACGCTCCCGGGACCGAAGTCAAAGACCCTTACACGCAGAAAATTTTCCTGGTTCCGTAATCGGCGCGGGGAACGCTGCTCTCGTGCGTGTAGCGCGCTTGCGTGAGGTGCCGGCGGTGTGCGCGGTTTGATGCGAACTGATTAGCAACATGGAATTCCGCGTAAAGCGAGCGCCCCGGATCGAAGCCGAAATAACGGTGCCGGGCGATAAGAGCATCTCGCATCGCGCCGTCATTCTGGCCGCGCTTTCCAATGGCGTTTGCGTCCTGCGCGGATTCCTCCCGAGTGAAGATTGTCTGCGCACGGTGGCCGCGATGCGCGCGCTTGGGATTAAGATCGAGCAACCCGAGCCGGAGATGCTGGTGGTGCACGGAAAGAAGCGATTGCTCACGCAAGCGGCGGGCGACATTGATTGCGGAAACTCCGCCACGACCATGCGCCTTCTCGCGGGCCTTCTCGCGGGCCAGGCCTTCGATAGCCGCTTGGTCGGCGCGTCGAGCCTCTCGAAACGTCCGATGGATCGGGTGATCGATCCGCTTCGGCAGATGGGCGCGATCATTGCCGCGGAAGGGCCTAACGAAGCGCCGCCTTTACGCATCACCGGCGCGAACTTGAAGGGAATCGAATACACGTCGCCGATCGCGAGCGCGCAGGTGAAGAGCGCGCTGCTCTTGGCCGGTTTGTTTGCCAAAGGAAAAACGACTGTGAACGAGCCTTCCATGAGCCGGAATCACACCGAGCTGATGCTGAATTATTTTCTGGTGCGCACGGTGAAAGAAGAAGAAGGCGGCGTCAGTATTTTCGGCGACCAAACGCCCGAGTCGCGCGACTTCGCCATTCCGGGTGACATTTCGTCCGCGGCCTTCTGGCTCGTGGCCGCGGGCGCGCAGCCGGGTGGACATCTCCTGGTGCGCGATGCGGGCTTGAACGACACCCGCACTGCTTTGCTCGGCGTGCTCATTCGCATGGGCGCTCAGGTTCGCGAAGCAATCGAAGACGTTGATCAAATCGAACCGCGCGGCACGGTGGAAGTGACGGGCGCGTCGCTCAAAGGCACCGTCATTCAAGGGAAAGAAATTCCGCAGTTGATCGACGAGCTGCCGATTCTCGCGGTCGCCGGTGCGCTTGCCAGCGGGGTAACTACGATTCGCCAGGCGCAGGAATTACGCGTGAAAGAAACCGACCGCATCGCCGCCATCGCGCACAATCTCCGCGCCATGGGCGCGCAAGTGATCGAGCTAAACGACGGGCTCGAAATTCATGGCCGCGGCTCCTTGCGCGGCGCGAAAGTGGCGAGCTTTGGCGATCATCGCATCGCGATGGCTTTCGCGGTCGCGGGTTTGTTCGCCGATGGCGAGACCGTTGTGCAGGATGCGCAATGCGTGCAGGAGTCATATCCGGAATTCGGAAAAGCACTGGACGAATTCATAAATCCGAAACGCGTCCGCCTCACCACGCCGGTCATCAGTTCGCTCAGCCCGATGCGGGCCGATGCCGAATAGCCGCGCATGAATCATCGGGTCATCGCGATTGATGGTCCGGCGGCGTCGGGCAAAAGCAGCGTGGCGCGCGCCCTCGCGAAGAAGCTCGGTTTTGTTTACGTGAATTCCGGCGCGATGTATCGCGCGCTTACCTGGCATGTGCTCGATCGCGGTGTCGACCCGAGCGATGCGGCGGCCATCGCGCGCCTGGCGGAGGATACGCGGCTCGCTTGCGATTTGGAAAATTCGGAGTCGCGCGTTTTCATTGATGACGTCGATCCCACTCCGCACCTGCGCGATGTGCGCGTAAATGAAAATGTCTCGTTGGTCAGCAGCGTGCCGCGTTTGCGTGAAATTCTCGTCGCACAAATGCGAGCTTACGCGCGCGAGCACGACGTGGTGATGGAAGGGCGCGATATTGGGTCGGTTGTTTTTCCCGAGACGCCCTACAAATTTTACATCGACGCGACCCACGAAATCCGTTCGCTCCGACGCGCTGCGCAAGGCCAGACCGATCAAATCGCCGCGCGCGATCAAGCCGATTCTTCGCGGCGCGATTCGCCACTCACGATCGCCGGCGACGCCCATGTGATCGATAGCTCTCATCTCTCGATCGAAGGCGTAGTCGATGAAATTGTCGCCCAATTGCAGGCGAAAAACTTCCCCGCATAACGTGGCCGCTCCGCCATCTCGATCTCGTCTAAATCTCTGGTTTTGGACCGGCTACTTCCTGGCCAAGTTCATCGCTCAAATTTTTTTCCGCTTCCGCGTCATCCATCGCGAACGACGCATTTTGAAGGGCCCGGTCATCTTGGCCATGAACCACCAGAGCTATCTCGACCCGCCGCTCGCAGGCGTTTCCTCCGGGCGCGAAACGTATTTTCTCGCGCGTAAAACCCTGCTTGACGTTCCCTTCCTCGGCTGGCTCCTGCCGCGTCTCAATGTCATCCCGGTCGACCAGGACGGAACCGACCGCAGCGCGCTTAAGGCCTTGATTCGAATCCTGAAAGCGGGCGACGCAACGGTGGTTTTCCCCGAAGGCGCACGTACGCTTGATGGAGAATTGCAGCCCGCCCTGCCGGGTCTCGGTTTCGTCATTGCCAAGACTTTAGCGCCGGTTTTGCCAATGCGAATTTTTGGCGCGCACGAAGCGTTACCGCGCAGCGGCGGTCGTTTACGTTTTGCTCGTCTCACCGTTGTCCTCGGCGAGCCGATTTATTTTACCGCGGCCGATCTGCAACCGCGCAGCAAGGAACTTTATCAGCAGCTGAGTGATCGCGTCATGCAAGCGATCGCCGCTTTGCGACTCGAGTAGGTTGCGCCGGAAATGCTGCCGCTGATATTCCGCGCGTGAATCCTGCCGACGAGCCGCCCGTCCTGCCACAAGCCTCGCCCGCACCGCGCAGCGGGTTGCGTTTGATGGCGCTGATTCTCGTCGTGATGGCGCTGCTCGCGATTTATTCCAACGTGCAAAAGGCGCACCTCAAGCAGATCGAAACCGTCACGATCAAGCCGGCTCCCGCGCTGGAAAGCACGCCTGCCATCTCGCCCAGACCGGGCGCGCCGTGAATCCGGCAACCACTTCGCTCATGCGGCCAGGGGCCGGTTTAATTCGAATAAGGAAGGACCAAACCGGTCCAACCAAAGTCATGAAAATTTTTCGTCTGCTTACGATCGCCGCCGCTTTTGCACTAATCGTCTCTTGTGAAAAACCGCCGAGTGAAGCGGATAAAAACGCGCAGGTCGAAAAGGAAGTGCAGGCACGTCTCGCCGCCGAACATCAGGCCGATGACCAACAGCGCCTCGCGCAACAGCAAGCCGATTTGGATGCGCGCGAAAAAGCTTTGGCCGACAAGGAGAGTGCCTCCGCCGCCACGCCGCGCGTCGCTCCCGCTCCCATCGCCTCTTCCTCGTCTGAGCGCGAATCGACCAGTTCCTATGACGCCTTCTATCGCAAACTGGAGCCTTTCGGCTCGTGGCGTGAAACGGATGAATACGGATACGTTTTTCAACCTCGCGAAGCGCAATCGCGTTCTTGGCGTCCCTACACCGATGGCCGCTGGGCTTATACCGATGCGGGTTGGACATGGGTTTCGGATGAATCTTTCGGTTGGGCCACCTATCATTATGGACGGTGGGCGCGGCTGAGTGGTGTCGGCTGGGTGTGGGTCCCAGGCGAAGAGTGGGCGCCTGCCTGGGTTTCATGGCGCAAAGGCGAACAGAACGTCGGCTGGGCACCGCTTCCACCCGAGGCGCGCTTCGATCGCAACAAGGGCATCCACAAATGGGCCGATAATTATTACGACATCGAAGCGGCCGAATACGTCTTCATTCCTAATGAGGAAATCGGCGCGGAAAATATCCAGCGCTCGGTCATTCCTGCGGATCGCAACCTAGCGATCGTGAGCGAAACGACCAATGTGACCAACATCACTTACAGCAACACCACGGTCGTGAATGAAGGTCCGAATTTTGATGAATTGCGTGGGCGCAGCCGGCGTCCGCTCGAGCGAATGCGCATTCAGCGCGAATACGATGTGGAACGAAATCCGGCGCCGCGCGCCACCGTTAGCGGCGAAGTTTTGCAGATGGTAACGCCCCTTTTTAGTGCACGCGCCACCAGTGCGCCGCGCACCTCCGGACCATCGATTCAACGTGCGACGGTTGAACGAGGAACGGCAGGCGGCGACCAATCGCAAATCGAACGCGCGCGGCAGAAGATGAGATCGGAAGCAACGCCGCCGCCCGATGCGCCGGCGAAGAAATTTGAGAAGCCGGCTGCGGCATCGACTGCGAGTGCGCCCGCTGCACCGGTGACGGTGAGCGCCCCTTCTGCCTCGACTGCAACCGCCGCTCCCGACGCAACCGTCCCGAGCACGCCCCTTACACCCCCGCGACCTCCCGCAAATTTACGTCCGGCCTTTACCCCGCGCCTCGCGCCGACGCCCACCGCGGCTCCCGTAGCTACTCCAATCGCGACGCCAACCGCCGCTCCCGCTGCAAGCACGCCCCTTGCAACCCCGCGACCTCCCGCAAATTTACGCCCGGCCTCGACCCCGCGCTTCGCGCCGACTCCCGTAGCGACTCCTATCGCGACGCCAACTGCCAAACCTGCCGCGACTGTCGTGCCCAGCATTCCGGCAGCTACCGCAGCTCCGACCGCTGCGATTCAACCAACTCCCGCGCCAGCCGAGAGATCAGGTGGCGCCGCCATCCGAGCCGAACAACAGCAGCGGAAGCACGACGAGATGCGCGCGAAAGCGGCGGATCAATTGGGCGGGACTCCGGCTGGAATTGAGATGACGCCGCCACCGCCGAAAAAGAAGATCGCTCCTCCGACTCCGCCAACTGGTGCGGAAACCCCAGCTGCAGCAGCGTCTCCCGCACCGAATGCCTTGATCCGCGAGCGAGCTAGGCGCGTTCTTCAACCCGGCGTAAAACCGGGCGCGCCCGCCGATCCGCAGGCGAGTCCGGAACCGCCAAAGGAACCTTAGCTTTTTGTTTGCAGACCTTCCTCCGCGAGCTTGCGCGCATAGGAAAGGGTGTCGATCGCATCGACCGTTTTATCGCGGCGGATTCCCTTGATGCGCGGAAAGCGCAAAGCGAGTCCGCTCGCGTGACGCGTGCTCGGCTGCACGGAATCAAAAGCGATTTCGAGGACCGTGTCCGGTTTCACTTCGCGATAACGGCCGCGATCCACAATCGTGTTCGCTTTGAAGTGTTCGGTCAGTTCCGCGATCTCGACATCGGTCAGGCCGCTATAGGCTTTGCCGATCGGCAGCAATTGTCCGCTCGCGTCATCGCGCACCGCGAAAGTATAATCGCTCAGCACATGGTTCCGTTTTCCGTGGCCGAGTTCCGCGGCGATGACGACGACATCAAGCGTGGCTAGTTCTTTTTTTAGTTTGAACCAAAACATTCCGCGCCGTCCCGGCGAATAAAGACTTTCCGGATCTTTCACCATCAGCCCTTCATTGGAGCGACGGCGCGCAAGCTGAAACGCGTCCTCGATTTCGCCCGCCGACTGGACCGGCCAAACTTCCGAGACCTGAAATTGCGTCGGGAGCTCGAGGCTGCGCAGCAACTCACGACGCTCGCGCAACCGCGTTTTCAAGAGCGAACGTCCGTTCACATAAAGAAGATCGAACGCGACAAAAACAACCGGCACATCTGCCGCCGCGGTCTCGAAAAGATCCGCGCCTTCATGTTTTCGACCGAGCCGTTTTTGCAGATCGAAAAAGGTCAGTCTGCGTCCGTTTTCGAACGCCATGATTTCGCCATCGAGAATCACCTCCGCTTTGAAGCCGCGGGCGCGTTCTGCGATTTCGTGAAATTGATTCGTCATCTGGCGCAGGTCGCGCGAGAAAATTTCCACGCGCTCCGGGCCGCGATGGAGCTGCGCGCGAATGCCATCGAATTTGTCTTCCACAAAAATTGTATGCGATTCATGGGACTCATCGGTGAAGCGCGCCCAGATCGCGTCCGCGGTCGGTTCCGGACTGGCCAGCATGCATTTGATGGGACGGAAAAGTGAAAGTTCCGCTTCGCGCAAGGCGCGCCGAACCGCGAGCGACGCAGTCTGGCCGATATCGCCTAACAACATGTTCGCTTCTTTCACATCATCGAGTGGAGCGTCGAAGGCGCTGGCGATCGCGTCTTCGACCAGGCCTTCGCGCAAGCCGAGCCGCAGGTCGCCGGTTAGAATTTTCACCACATACTGTCCTTCACGCGGCGTCAGTTTCGCCAGTCGCGTTTGCAGGACTTCGGTTTTGGCGATCGGGCCACGCGCTTTATGCAGACGGTCGAAAAGCATCTGTGATTCAGCGAGCGAGAAGGGCTCGGGCGCGGTTCTGTTTTCCAATGCTTCCAACGCGCTTTTGCCCGCATCGCCATAACTGCGTCCAATTCGACGCAGTTCGGCCTCGGTCAGTTTCGAGGCCGCAAGCAACGCACGAAAAATGACGGCCCAGCCGATCTGCAAAGTGCGCGGGTCGCTCTGCGCGAACGCTTTTCCAGTGAGATAACGCGCGGCGATCGGAAGCTGTTCCTGGTCTAACGAGTGCAAATATTCCGCGAGCAAACGCACCTTCTGCAACTTGGCCGGCGTGGCCGCAATCGATTCGCCCACCTCCGCGAAGGTAGCGAATTCGGAGGCTGCAGCGACGAATGTATCAGCCGCGAGCGTGACCGGATTTTCCATCGCGCGCTCTGCGAGCGACACGCCCGCCACTACCTTGCTACGCAATGTTAACTCCAGCTGGTTTTCCTCGCTCAAGGCCCACGCTTCCACACCGCGATCGCGCAAATCCCGCGCAAACTCGGCCGCGAATCCGTGCAAAGTGAGCACGCGCTTCGGCTGCACCAGTTCCACATAGCGAAGCAGATCCGTGTAATCCGCGTGATCGGAAAGCGGGAAGGCCGCGTCCGTCTGATATCGAAAGCGGGCGCCGGGATCGACCGCCCAACCACTGATCATCGCCACGCGTTTTCGCGGGATTTTCTCCAGCATGCGCGAGCGGTTTGCGCTCGGTGGGCAGATGAGAACTTTACCGGCGAGATTGTTCGCGTCGTAACGCTCGTAATCACAAAAGGCCTGCCCGAACTGCTGGTAAATGCGCGTCATGCGATAGACCGAGCCATGCAACATCGGCTGCAAATTCGCGTCGGCCAGCGCACAAAGAATTTCCTGCGCTTTGCCTAACGAGTAACCGAGCAGGACCGGCACGGCCTCCTCTTCGAGCGCGTCCCGGCAAAAAGCCACGATCTGCGCGATGACTTCTTCCGTCGGAGGAAAACGGTAACGCGGCAGGCCGAAGGTGGTTTCCATGATCAGGGTATCGGCTTGCCGCCACTCGGTCGCCTCCGCGGATTTGCCGGGCCGCAATTTAAAATCGCCGGTGTAGAGCAATGAATCCGTCTCGGTTTGCAGGAAAAATTGCGCGGAGCCGAAGATGTGGCCCGCCGGCAGGAGCATGAGATCGAGCCCGCGAATTTTCTTCCGCTCGCCGAACGGCACGATGTGCTCGTTTCGTTCGCCGGGGAGGCGCGCCTGCATCAAACGCGCGGTGCGTTCTGAAACGATAATTTCCTCATGCGCCGCGATGTGATCGCTATGAGCGTGCGAAACAAAAGCGATCGCTTTTGCATCCCAGGGATCGAGCCAGAGATCCTGCTCGGGCAGGAAAACTCCGCGCGCGTATTGGACCTGGACCACAAAGAGTAATTACGCGCGAACCTCTGGCCGCGAAACTATCTCATGATGCGCGCGTGTGATGGGTCATCCCGAAATCGCGCAGACGATTGAGGGACCTCGCATTCGGTGATGGATTTACTGCAGCCCTAAGCGCGACCGGCATTCCAGGCGAGAGGTCCCTCATCGTATTCTCGATTCGGGATGACCAAATGCTGTGTCCCTGCCGGAGCTAATGGAGCCGCTCGTTCGTTGACACTCCACGCCACCGCTCGTTTCATAACGCGTGAGATTTTTCCTCGGCTTCGTCGCGATTATTTTGTTGGCGATTCCCGTTGTCGCTTCCGGCCCTCGCGCCGCCGACGAATATCGGCAGCTCAGCCAGGTCGAGCCATTGCCAGTCGCGCTCGACCCGGCCTTCACCTTTCGCAAAGAGAAAGTATTTTTTCTCGGCGATCCGCCCGGTCAGAAAAACAAACGGGCCGCCAGTGTGGCGGGCGGAACGGCGCGCGATCCGGCCGTTGGCTTCGAAGGGACGTATCGGTTGTATGGTGCGGTCACGGAACTCGATAAGCACCGCCGCTGGGGACACTATTTTGATTTCTTTTGGCGCGCGACCAGGCAGGCCACGATCACGCTGCGGCTGGAATATCAGCAGGAAAAATTGCGCTCTTTTACCCAAGCGCGCGAGGTGACTTATCCGATGGCGAAGGGAAATCATAAGACTTCCTTCGCTGTTATCGGCGACGATTTTTTCAACGACGGCCGTGTCCTGGCCTGGCGCTGTTTGTTGATCGAGAAAGGCCGCATCGTGACCGAGCATCGGTCGTTTCTCTGGCGAGAGCAGCCCGATGCAGTTGGCTCCGCGCACGCGGCGCAAAAGACGAGTGTAACTGAAAGTGGGGAATGAAGAGTGATCTTGCAGCTCGGAACGAGCTGGGCGGCAGCGGCGGTGGTTTGACACCCCCCGCCCGAATCCTCTACCTTTCTTAGGTAGAAGTGCAGTCGTCTATACAAGTCGGAGTGAACGGCAAAGCCGTTTGGGTGAAGGTTGAGGGCAAGGGCAATTTCCTCAACAGCGGCAACCTCAAGGAATTTTCGCGCGAGATGGTGCAACGCGGCTATCGAGAGTTCGTGGTCGATCTGGAAAATTGCGCGATGATGGATTCCACTTTCATGGGCACGATGGCGGGCGTGGCACTGAAATTGAAGGAGATCGGCCACGGTCATCTTCATGTAGTGCACTGCGGGGAACGCAGCCGTGAACTTCTCACTGGTCTGGGGCTCGATCAGATTTTCCAGATTCATTCCAACGGCTCGAACGCGCCCCAGTGTGAGATTCTTTCCTCTGCTCCGACCGCTGAGCATTCGGCGCAGAAGCAGCAGCAAGCGCAACAGATGCTCGATGCGCATGAGGCGCTCTGCGAAGCGGCCCCCGAGAATTTTTCGCGGTTCAAAGACGTTCTCGATTATCTAAAACAAGACCTGC
>CAXSFN010000006.1:98788-114628 GCA_964236815.1 uncultured Chthoniobacterales bacterium | reverse complement strand
GCATCGACATCATTAAAAAAGGTCTCGATCGCTTTCAGGATTTCTGCCGGACGCTCTAGCGCCGGCGACATTTGAAAGACGGCATCCTGCGGCAGATCAGAGCTGCCGGAGTGCTGGCGGTGATTCGAGTCGATACCGCGGCGGAGGCAATCGGCGCCACCCATGCGCTGCTTGCTGGCGGTCTGCATGGAATCGAAATTACCTACACCATTCCGGGTGCGACCGAAGTAATCGCCCAGCTCGAGTCCAGCCGCCGGTCGGCTTTGGTGAGGGGCTGGCGCTCGTGTCGAGATGGTGAGGCCAACCCGAATATGATTCTTGGCGCCGGGACCGTTTTGACCGCCAGCCAGGCACGCGCTGCGATCGATGCCGGAGCGCGATTCCTCGTTAGTCCTGCCCTTATCCCGGAGGTGATCGAAGTCGCTCGCGAACGCGATATCGCGATGTTGCCCGGCGCGTTTACGCCGACGGAGATTCAGCGGGCGCACTCGTTAGGGGGCGACATCATCAAGGTCTTTCCAGCTTCGCACTTCGGACCCCGCTACTTTAAGGAACTCAAAGGACCATTCCCCTCCATCCCGCTAATGCCAGCCGGTGGCATCGATGCGTCTAATGCCGGCGATTGGTTCCGCGCCGGAGCGGTCGCCCTCGGAGCGGGCGGCAAAATTGTGGATCGAGCGGCAATCAAAGCTGGTGATTGGGCGACTCTCACTCGTCGCGCCCGCGAACTAATGGACGCGGTTCAACAAGCCCGCGCCGCGGAGTAACTCGCTAGAAGCGTCATAGGCGCGCCGATTGCGGGCCGCACTCTCCGCTGGAAGAGTCCCGTGCATGCGGCCCGGTTATCTTGCGCTGATCCTCCACGCGCATCTGCCCTTCGTCCGGCATCCGGAACACGAAGAGTTTTTCGAGGAAGACTGGCTCTTCGAAGCCATTACCGAGACTTATATCCCGCTCATTCAAATGATGCGGCGGCTGCTCGATGAGAGCGTGCCGTTCAAGCTCACAATGTCGATTACGCCGCCGCTTTGCGCGATGCTGCAGGACGAGCTGCTGCAAACGCGCTATCTGCGATATCTCGAGCGCACGATCGATCTCGCGCGCGGGGAGATTGAACGCTGCCGCGAGGAGCCTCAACTCGAAGAGCTCGCGCGCTTTTATCACGACTTGCTCATCAGGACGCGGAATGAGTTCGAAGAATGGAATCGCGACCTGCTCGCCGTCTGCCGGCAATTGCAGGAGACGGGCGCACTCGAGATTATCGCATCGGCGGCCACGCACGGTTTGTTGCCACTGCTTGCTCCATCGCCAGAAGCGGTGCGCGCCCAAGTTTCGATCGGCTGCGATGTATATCGCGAGGCTTTTGCGCGCGATCCTACCGGATTTTGGCTGCCAGAATGCGCCTACGCGCCCGGCCTCGAAGACGTCCTCCAGGAAGCAAACATTCGCTGGTTCGTGCTCGATGCGCATGGTCTAGCTCTGGCCAAGCCGCGGCCGCGCCGCGCAATTTACGCCCCGTGTTTTACTTCCGCGGGACCGGCAGCATTCGCGCGCGACCCGGATTCGAGCCGCGAAGTCTGGAGCGCGGAATCCGGTTACCCGGGCGATCCGGCTTATCGTGAATTTTATCGCGACATCGGCTTCGATCGCCCCAGCGAGATGACGCCGCGCTTCACCGGACTGAAGTTTCACCGCATCACTGGATGCGAAACGGAAAAGGAAATTTATGTGCGCGCCTGGGCCGAGAATGTGGCCGACGCGCATGCCGCGCATTTTCTCGATTCGCGCCGTGCGCAATTAGAAGGACTCGTTAGGCAACTGGACGACCCGATCGTGGTCATGCCGTTCGACGCCGAACTTTTTGGACATTGGTGGTATGAAGGGCCCTGCTTCCTCGAGCAATTTATTCGCAATGCGGCGACGCATCGCGAGGAATTCGAGCTGACCACTCCGAGCGAATACCTGGCGCGCGATTCGATGCACGAAGTGGTGGAGCCGGCCGCTTCCAGCTGGGGCGAGAACGGTTATTGGAGTGTTTGGTTGGACGAATCGAACGCGTGGATTTATCCACACCTGCACGCTGCCGCGCAAAGGATGACGGAGATGGCGCGAGCGCACGCTGATCATCCGGGCGAACTAACCGAGCGCGTTTTAAAACAGCTCGCGCGCGAATTGTTGCTCGCGCAGTCGAGTGACTGGGGATTTTTGATCAAGACCGGAACGGCGAAACATTACGCAACGCAACGCGTGCACGATCATATCCTGCGTTTTAACGCGCTTTACACGCAGCTGAAGTCGGGAAAAATCGAGGCGGCCTATCTGTCCGAATGCGAATCGCGCGATAATCTTTTCCCCAATGTGCAATGGCAATATTTTCTCTAAGTAACACGCGCGAAATCTTCCTCCGGGCATCGCTGGCGTTCAGTTTGCGCGAACTTTTTCTTCAAGACCCGAAATGAAAAATCCTCGCCAGTCATCTAAAACACCGAGCGGAAGTTCGTTCCCGCAGAATGCGGAAACCAGCACGCCACAGGCGCGCGCTTCCCGGATTGCTTTTCTGACCCTTCTCGTGCTATGCGCGTCGATTAGCGGGATCCTCGCGCAGGAATCTACAAAACCACTCCGCTTCAGTTTCATTCCTCCGCCCCTCGATGGAACATTTAGCCTCGGCATTTATGACACGAGCGGACATCTCGTGCGGACCTTGAAACGCGAGGCCGAGCTGGAGGATTTCGATATTGGGCCCGATGCGCTCAGCCTCACCTGGGACGGAACGAACGAGGCGGGCGAGCGAATGCCCCCCGGCAAATATCACGCGCGCGGTTATGTCGTGGCCGCGGGCGAGGTGGAAGGCATCGGCTTTCATTTTAATGATTGGATCACGGACGAACATTCGCTCCGCATCAGAAAAATGATTTCGCTCGCGGCGGACAATGGACTTTCACTTTTGCTGGTAAACGTCGGGGGCGACCAGACGATCACGATCATTTGCGATGCCAGTTCGCGAATCACGGCGACGAGGACAGAATCGTTCCCGGCGCAGCCATGCAAAGTGGAAGCCGCGCCGCCGCAGTTGCTCGATCCAATCAACTGCGATGAAGGAAAGGAGAAAACACGTTGGATTATCGATCGTGTCGCGCCCGGCTCGCCCCAGACCGAGGTGAAACAACTCTCGGCCGGGAAAGATTTGCTGCGCCGGCTCAGCATTCCGGCCGACGATCCGCAACCGCGCCAAATCGCCGCCTTGAAAGATGCGGACACGATTTTCCTCCTGGAGGAGAGCGGGCCGGTCCAGCGTTTCCGAAGTTTAACCCTCGTGCCGAAAAGCGGCGACAAGGAACACTCCGATTGGAAAGTGGATTTCGAAAAACGAATCGTGACGCACAAGGATTTCACGATCGAGAACGGGAAGCCCGTCATCAGCGGCGGAAAATCGCCGAGCGAAAAGTTCACGGTCAAGCTCCAGCCCAATCCGCTGAAAAATGGCGCACGCGAAAATCTCGACCTCAGCGTCAGCCACGACGACCAGGGCAGCTACCTCCAGACTTCCGATGGATTATTCCTGCAAAGCGTCAGCGACACGCCGCATCTCACGCGGGTGGTGCTCTCGCCCCACGGAGAAAATGCGATCGATATCTTTCAGGACGACGACGCGGTCGTGGAGCAATTCCGCATCGGCGACCTCGATCAGATCATGGGTTTCGATTGCGGCGAAATTGAATTGAAATAGCGCGCGTCCCTCGTTCAATCTGGCGGATGCCGCGCGACATCGTTTACTTCGATCTCGAAACGCAACGCACCGCCAACGATGCCGGCGGTTGGGATCGAAAATGCAACATGCGCATGTCGGTCGGCGCCGTTTTCAGCACCGCGACCGGGCGCTACCAGGTCTTCAGCGAAGAACGCGTGAACGAACTGATTGAGCGTCTACGCGCGGCCGATCTCGTGGTCGGATTCAACCTGCTCAATTTCGATTATCACGTGCTGATGGGCTACACGATTCTCGATCTGATTCACGAACTTCCGACCGCCGATCTCATGCTCGAAATGGAGAAACGTCTCGGCCATCGGCTCGGTTTGGATTCGATCGCAAACGCAACTCTCGGCGTACAGAAAACTGCGGTTGGCCTGGATGCGATCCGCTGGTGGCGCGAAGGCCGGGTGATGGAGATCGCGGAATATTGCTGCTTCGACGTCAAGGTGACGCGGCTCGTGCACGAGCACGGTTGCCGACATAAAGAATTATTTTTCCACGATCGTTTCGCGCAACGGCAACGCGTCGAAATCGACTGGTGCCATTTGGACTAAACTCCTCTCGCGGCCCTGGTGAGATTACAGCAGCAAGAACATCTCTACGGGCTTAGCCGGTAAACTTCTACCAGCGCTACGCCGCTTGCGCTCGAAACGCCGCGCACGATCGCGGTGTAATTTCCGGGATTTAGCGTCCGCACGATCGCACTTTCCGCGTCGTTCGTTGGCGCGAGGCCAGTCGCTGTGATCTCGCTTTGTTGCGTGGAACGCCAATTGTCGTTCGAGGCGATGATGGTGCCGGAGGAATCCACCAGATCGAGCGTCGGATTTTGCAGCACACTCGTGACACCCGAAGCGGTCAAAGATGGGCCGAGAGCGCGGACAATGACGCGCTGGGTTTGTGAGCCGCCGATGATGAAGCCCGCGATCATAACGTTGTCGCCGGTCTGAACACGGCCGCGCGTGGAAATGTTAATCGCGTTTCCAGCGACGTTTTGCGTGACATCGTAAAGCTCGACCAGAGCGATGCCGGTCGCGCCGTCGACTCCGCGCGCCACGGCGGTATAGGCGCCCGGATCGAGCGTAGCGACAATCGCGGACTCCAGCGAATTTGAAGGAGCGAAGCCGAAGTTAATCAACTCCTGTTGGCGCGGGCCCGTCATCCAATCATCATTCGAAATCAACGGCGTGCCCTTGCCGTCAAGCAAGCCTAACGAGGGATTCGACAATCGTCCGGCAAAAGGCTGACCGTTCACGTTCAGCGACGGCCCGAGCGCGCGCAGCACCACCGTCTTCGGCGCGCTGCCGGTAAGGATGAACCCAGCGATGGCAATATCGTTATCGTTCGCTTCGATCCGCGCGCGCGTGGAAAGATTGAGCAACTCGGGCACGGCGGGGATCGCCACCAGCTTCAGCACTTGGCCGGCAGTGTTGTTGCTGTTGTCCGCCATCAAATAAATCTCGCCGGCTGCATCGGTGCCGAAGCCTTTAATCACTAGCCCAAGGCTGCGCGAATTGATTCCGAGCCGCAGCTCCTGAATAACGCCGGAAGTGATATCGCTGTAGAAGAGCCGGCCGGCGCCAAGCGTGGGGAAAAGATAATCAGCAAAAACATATTTGCCCATGAGCGACGGAATGGCGGCGCCGCGATAGACGAAACCGCCGATGACGGAAATGCCGTCACCGTGATCGTATTCCAAGATGGGATTCGTGAACGCGGGATTCGGATTCGTATCCACCGAAATTCCGCCAGTCGAAGTGTTGTAGAGAAAGGTGCCTTCCTTCCGATTCCAGCCGTAATTCTTTCCGAGCTCGACCAGGTCAACCTCTTCGATGTTCCCCTGCCCGACGTCGCCGACGATAAAACGATCGGTCGCGGCGTCGAAGCTGAAACGAAATGGATTGCGAAATCCGTAAGCGTAAATTTCATCGAGCCCGTTCGCGTTCACGAATGGGTTGTTGCTCGGGTTGCGGTATTTTCCGTTCGCGCTGATGGGATTTGTGCTGCCGCCGGTGAGCGACGGCTGGAGCGGATCGATCCGCAGAATTTTCCCGAGCACATTCGTGATGTCCTGGCCGTTGCCGATGTTTGCGGTGTGGCCGTCGCCCACGTCACCGCCACTTCCGCCATCGCCGATCGCGATGTAGAGAAATCCATCGCTGGGACGGAACGCGATCTTGCCTCCGTTATGATTCGATTGCGGATGATTCGCGCGCAGCACAGCACGCTTCGAAGAAGGATCGGCCAGATCGGCATTGCCGGATGAAGCCTGCCATTCCGCGATCACAATCTGGCTGGCCGGCGCCCCCGTCATCGGCACGGTGAAATCCGGACCCGCGCCATTGTTTGGCTCGTTCGCGTAGGTGTAAAATTTTCGGAAGCCCGGGCTCGAAGAATCGCTGTAGCCGGGGTGGAAAGCGATCCCGAGCAAACCTTCTTCGCCCCCGGATTTAATCTGCGCGCTGATGTCGAGAAAAGGCGTGGGGTTGAGCGCGCCGTTCTTCAAAATGCGAACGCGTCCCGCTTGCTCAATGATGAACAAACGGCCGCTGCCATCATTGGCGGAGACGAGATCGAGCGGCGCGGAAAGTCCGGTCGCGACCGCTTGTACCTCGACGCTGAGCGAGCCGGTGGCAATGGATGGAAGCTGTGCCTCCGAAGTTTTCGCCAAAATTCCAAACGCAAGACAGCCACAAAAAACACCCAGTCTTTTCATACGATTTCCTTCTTCACCCCGATAACCGATCGAATTATACGCAGAATGTATAACAGCAGACCGCGAGCCGCGAATGGAGATCGGTAACGAGTTTGTTACTAGCAGCAGCCAGCATTTCACCCTCGGTCCAATCCGTATCTGGCCACCGGCGGGTTTCTTTGTTAGTTAGGCGCGCATGTCTGCTACGCCGGAGCTTCAACAAACGCTCGCCAAAGCTGCGAGCCTCAACGGCACTTCGTTGCACACCGGCGAAAAAGTCACGCTGCGTTTACAGCCGGCTCCTGCTGGCTCTGGGATTAAATTCAAACGCAAAGACCTGCAGGACGAGCCGACGATCGATGCTCGCATCGAGCATCTGAAGACGGTGGAGCGCGCCACCACCATCGGCGAAGGCACAATGCGTGTGCACACGGTCGAGCACATTCTCTCCGCGCTCTCGGCCATGGGCGTGGACAACGCCGTGATCGAAATGGACGCGAACGAGCCGCCGATCGGCGACGGCAGCGCACGGCCGTACGTGGAGTTAATTAAGAAAGCCGGCGTGGTCGCGCAGGAAGCGCCGCGGCGCACTTTCGTGGTGAACGCGCCGATTCACATTGAGACGAAAGGCGGATCGCTCCTCATTGTTTTGCCTGACGAGAAATTCCGCATCTCCTGCACGCAGGCCGGACCGGACGGACGCTTTGCGCAGTTCTTTTCCAGCGAGATCACGCCCGCTATTTTCGAGCGTGAAATCGCACCGGCGCGCACCTTCGTTTTTTACGAAGACGTGCAGCCGCTCATGGAAAAAAATTTGATCAAAGGCGGCAGCCTTGAGAACGCGATCGTCATCCGCGGCGAAGCGGTCCTGAGCAAAGAGCCTTTGCGTTTCAAGGATGAATTCGTCCGGCACAAAATCCTCGATATCATCGGAGACCTCTCGCTCTTCGGGCAGCGCATTCGCGGCCATGTCGTCGCGGTCAAGCCGGGCCACGGCGCTAATGCCGAGCTCGCCCGTGCGCTCGTGCGTGAGCATGCGAAGACCATGCCGATCTCTCAGCCGCGCGCGTTTCCGGCCGGCGAAGGCGGACTCAACATCAACCAGGTGATGGAAATTTTACCGCATCGCTATCCATTCCTGATGGTCGATCGGATTGTCGGATTTGAGGGTGACACCAAAGTGACCGGCGTAAAATCCGTCACGATCAACGAGCCTTATTTTGCCGGACATTTTCCCGGGCATCCGGTCATGCCCGGTGTCCTTCAAGTTGAAGCGATGGCCCAGGTCGCAAGCATTTTGATGATGAAGATCACAAAAAGCGCGAGCCGCCTCGGATACTTCGTGAGCGCGGATGATGTGAAATTCCGCAAGCCGGTTTTTCCTGGCGATACGCTTTTCATTCACGCGGAGTTGACCAAGGCCCGCGGTGGGCGCCTCGCGAAAGCGAAATGCAGTTGCACGGTGAACGACGCCGTTGTTTCGGAAGGCGATCTGATGTTCACCTTCCTCGATAAATGAGCGGTCTCGCGTTGCTCTTAGAGGCTGTAGCCACGTCGCTCCGTCGCCGTGAAAACGCGTTAACTGCAGCCCACGCGCGGTACGTCGACGGAGCAACGTGGCTACAAGAAACATGAATAACGGTGTCCAGATCCACCCGACCGCGATCGTGGACACAAGTGCTGAGCTCGGCGCCGGCACCATCGTGGGCCCGTATTGCATCGTCGAAGCCGGCGTCGTGCTCGGCTCGGAATGCTGGCTGCAACATCACGTTACGCTTTGCGGCCCAATGCGGGCGGGCGGGCGAAATAAATTCTACGCCTACTGTTCGATCGGACAGCAAACACAGGATTTGAAGTATGCGGGCGAGCCGACCTTCCTCGAGATCGGCGACGAAAATACTTTTCGCGAATTCTGCACGGTGAATCGCAGCACCACCAGCGATGGCAAAACGCGCGTCGGGAGCTGCGGAAATTTCCTCGCTTACAGCCACATCGGCCACGATTGCACGGTGGGCGACGCGGTTATTTTTTCTAATAACGGCACGCTCGCCGGCCACGTGCAGATCGGCGACCACGGCGTTTTGGGCGGACTTACCGCGGTGCATCAATTCTGCCGGATCGGACGTTTCGCCATCACCGGCGGCTGCTCCAAGATCGTGCAAGACATTCCGCCTTTCATGATTGCCGATGGTAATCCGGCCGAGATCCGCGGGATCAATCTCATCGGCCTGGAGCGAAACGGTTTCACCGCGGAGAGCGTGAAGTCGATTAAGGAAGCGTTTCGAATTCTCTACCGTTCGAAGCTCAATACGAAGCAGGCGATCGAGACCGCACGAAAAGATTTACCGTCAAGCGATGAAGTGAATCAGATTCTCGAATTCATCGAGACGAGCCAGCGCGGGATCATTCGTTAGGCATCCTTTCTCTTCCATTGTCATCCTGAGCGCAGCGAAGGATCTCTGGCTATTTCTGATTCGCAAAGCTCGCTCAGGACGACAGCTTTCTACGGCTGCGCTTTCAGATGTGTGGCCAGGTCCTGTTCCAACGTTTTCAGGAGCGTTAGCGTCGATCCCTCGGAAACGGCTTTGATCGTATTGCGCACCAACTCGAGCGCGCCACTGGCATCGCCCTGTTTGTTCAGGCTGTTCGCTTCTTCGAGCACGACTCGCAAAATGTCTTCGCGTTTCGTGTAGATCGAACGCGCCTGTTTAAAATAACCCGTGGCCAGGACAAAATTTTCCTCGCGCGCCTCCATCAAACCGAGGTCCTCAATCATCGCGCCATTCTTTGCGCGCGAAGCGGTTTCCCGCGCCAGGGTTCTAAATTCCGTTGCGGGCCGCGAGCCGTTCCGGAGCGCGAATTCGCGATACGTTTCCCACTCGTTCGCTGGCTTCGCTGGATCCACTTTCCCATCGAGTTGCAACCAGGACGCATATGGCCGGTAAAGCGGATCCCCTACCATGACCGTCATCCACGAAAGGGCCTGCGTGGCCATGAACGCACTCTCTGCGAAAGTAAATCCATGCAGGAGGCGGTCGTTCATGATGTCGAGATGCGTCGTTAACTGCAGGTAAGGTTCATAAACATTTCCCACGCTGGCCGCGGCGCCTTTGCTCAGGAGCGCCGCGGTCCAACGGGATTCGCCGCGCAAACTGTCAGCACTGAACGAATAAATGTGCGCCGCCACCGCGCCGCTGCTAAAACGAAAACCGGGCTGCGTGAAAGGCCCGGTCACACCACCGGAATACCAGCCGTAATAAAGCGCGCAGTCACTCATCGGATAACCATCCGGGAAAAGCGCAGGCGCATCGTCATAGACCACCGGCACTCCCGCGCGATGAAGCTGCGCCACAATTTCCGCCAGCCATTTGTCGCCCATTTCCAAACCGCCGCCGGTATTGTGAGCGCCATCGACATAAGCGCGTCCCCAGAGACCCGCCTTCTCTGTTTCAATTCCGTCCGTGATCATCCGCTTCACGGTCTCAGCGCTGGGCGCGTCCAGCCGGCAGACGAGAAGGAGCGCGCTCTCGCTCCATTCCATGATGCCGCGGTAGCTTTGAAAATAGGGGTTGTTGGCTGCGCCGGAAATCTGCGGCGTGAACTGCGCCAGGACCGCAATCTCGGAGTCAACCGAGGCTTCGTTGCGACTGCCGATCGGTCCGCTCTCCGGCTTATCGCCAGGATAATTTTCCGCAGCGCGCACTTTAAGCGGGACACCTTTCATGACCGCAGCGAAGCGGATCGCGCTCATCGAAACGCCTGTTTGCGGCGCGTCGCGCATCGTCCACCATTTGCGCTCCCGGAAAATTTTTCGCAACGGCTCCCGAATGGAACGGTCGTAATCTTCGCGGCTGATTTCCTCTTCTGGCGAACAGGCAAGACCGACCAGATGCTCACGCGCGATGCCACGCTTTTGCGCATAGAATTTTGCCAGGTCGAGAGATTCTGGGAGCGCGCTGTTGTAGATGACGATCGTGGCGGGAGCGAGCGCGGGCTCGGCTCGTAGAAAGGAGCAGAAGAAGAGCGTGCTTAAGAGAGCGACGAGGCCGGCCATTCTTCCAGCCGGGGAGCACAGGCGGAAAATCACGCTTCTACAATTCCAATTTCAATCCGTCGTAAGCGATGAAGGTGTTGGGCGGCAACTCCGCTTCGGCCGATTGCGTCAGCTCGTGCGAGATGTGTGTGAAGTAAGTCTTTTCCGGCTGCACCCGCGTCGCCGCCTCGAGCGCCTGCTCGATGTTCATGTGCGTCGGATGCGGTTTATGGCGCAAAGCATCGACGATTAAGACACGCACGCCGCGCATCATTTCCGACGACTCGTTAGGCACCGCGCTGCAATCACTCAGATATGCCACTAGCTTTTCGCCCCCGCGCGCGAAGATGAAACCGAGCACATCCGAATCGCCATGCGGGACACGCAACGGCGTAATCGTTGTCGCTCCGATCGTAAAAGGGCCGTCGATCACATGCGGTTCCGGTTTCAAATACCACGGGTAACGTTCCGGATCGGTGAAAGCGAAACGAAAGGCGCGTCGCAGGTCGTCCATTGTTTCCTGCGAAGCGTAGATCGGCATTCCCCCGCGGAGAGAAGAGAAGCGGCGCAGGTCGTCGAAGCCCATGATGTGATCGGTATGCGAGTGAGTGAAAACGGCCGCATCGAGCCGGCGCATGTTCGCGCGCAATGCCTGCGAACGAAAATCCGCGCCGGTATCCACCACCCATGCCGCCTCCGGCGTTTCCAGATAAACAGAAGCGCGCATCCGATTGTCGCGCGGATCGCTCGAGCGACAGACGGCACAATCGCAGCCGATCATGGGCACGCCTTGCGAAGTGCCGGTGCCGAGGAAGGTAAGGGAAAGTTGAGGGTCGATGGTTGAGTGTTGAGAGTTCGGAAGCGGACGGCCATTCTCCGCTGGTAACGCTCAACTCTCAACCCGACCGATGCCCGTAGTTCTAAATTTGCTTCGAATCAAAAATCTCGCCCTGGTCGAGGATTTGCAGTGGCAGCTTGCTCCAGGTTTCACCGCCATCACGGGCGAGACCGGCGCGGGCAAATCAATCATCATCGGCGCGCTTCAGCTCTTGTTAGGCGAGCGCGCGGATAAAAATTTGATTCGAACCGGCGCCGACGTTTGCACCGTGGAAGCGGTTTTTGCCGGCAATGAATTGCAATCGATGAACGAACGACTGACCGAAGCCGGGGTCGAACCCTGCAATGGCGAATTGATCCTGAAGCGCTCGCTTTCCAATAGCGGAACGAATCGCCAGTTCATCAACGGATCGCCCACCACGCTCTCGGTTTTGAAGACGCTCGGCGACGAACTGGTCGATTTGCACGGACCGCACGACCACCAATCGCTTCTCTCACCGGAGCGGCAGCTGGCTTTGCTCGACGCCTTCGCGCGCGCGGAAAATGCAGGATCGAATTTTAGCCAGCAATTCCGCGCGTTGCAATCGTTAGTGGCGGAACACGAGGCGCTCAACACCGCCGAAGCTGCGCGCGAACAGGAGCTGGATTTGCTCCGACATCAAGTGAGCGAGATCACATCCGCAAACCTGCTCGCGGATGAAGAAACCGAGATTGAAGCGCGCTATAAACTGACCAGCAACAGCAAGCGCTTGATCGAGCTGGCCAGCGGAATCGCGCGCCGGCTTTCCGAGGCGGATGATTCCGTTCTGGCGCAACTAGCCGAAACGCAACGCCTGTTGCGCGAGCTGGAAAAGATCGATCCGGCCATGAGCGAGTATTCAACCCCACATGCTGCCAGCGTGGTCGAGCTCTCGGAAATCGCGCGCTCGTTAGGCAACTACGCTGAAGGTCTCGATCTCGATCCGGCGCAACTCGCGGCTCTAGAACAGCGCGTTTCCCTCTTCGAAACATTGAAGCGGAAATATGGCGGCTCGATCGCGGATGTGATCGCGTTCGGCGAACGCGCCGCAGATCGGATGCGCAAAATCGAAGGACGCGATGCAGAGCTGGAACGTCTGAGCAAAGGGATTGCGAGCGCGCGCGCGGAATTGAAACGGGCGGGCGACGGCTTACACAAGCTGCGCGCCAAGGCGGCGCCGAAACTTTCCGCGCAGATTCGCGAGAATTTGCGCGACCTCGGGTTCCGGCAATCAGAATTCGACGCGACGTTATTGCCGCGCGCTGAGGCCACAGCCACCGGATTTGATAGCGTTGAGCTGTTGTTTTCGCCTAATCCCGGCGAGCCCTTGAAGCCATTGCGCAGCATCGCTTCGAGCGGTGAAATTTCGCGTTTAATGCTGGCGATTAAATCTTCGCTCGCGTCCCAGGATTCAATTCCGCTTCTCGTCTTCGATGAAATCGACGCCAATGTCGGCGGCGAGATCGCAAACGCGGTCGGCGCAAAGATGCGCGCGCTCGCGCAAGCACATCAGGTCCTGTGCATCACCCATTTGCCGCAAGTGGCCGCATGCGCTGCCTCGCATTTCGTCGTGACCAAGGAAGTCGCGCAGGGTCGGACGCATTCCGAATTGCGCGAGGTGAAAAGCAAAGCGCGCCAGGAAGAAATCGCGCGCATGCTCGGCGGCCAAAGCGAGTCCGCGCTGAAACACGCGGCCACACTTCTGAAGCAAGCGTAACGCGTGGTCTCGTGAATTGAACCGCCGTTTCTCCATCATTGCGTTGTCGCGCGTCGCGGCTTCGCTGTTATAAAAAGCCACGTGCTGAATTACATCTGGCTTACGCTGGTCATGTTCGCGGTCGCGATCGGCGGCTGGAATAATCGGCTCAAGGAAGTTACCGATGGCGCCTTCGACGGCGCGAAGACGGCGGTCACGATCGCGCTCGGTTTGATCGGGATCATGGCGATGTGGCTCGGCCTGATGCGACTGGCGGAACGCGCGGGTTTGATTCAACGCATCGCGCGCGGACTTCGCCCGGTTATGCGCAGGCTCTTTCCGCAGGTGCCGCCGGAGCATCCCGCGATGGGATCGATGCTAATGAACATGGCGGCAAACATGTTGGGGCTCGGGAACGCCGCCACGCCGCTCGGCCTGCGCGCGATGCGCGATCTTGAAACGCTGAACCCGCATCGAGGGATCGCGACCAATGCGATGTGCACCTTTCTCGCGCTCAACACCAGCTCGGTGCAGCTGATTCCAACCACCGCGATCGCAATCCTGGCCGCGGCCGGCGCGACGCGGCCGACCGCGATTGTCGGCACGGCTTTGCTCGCGACGCTATGTGCGGCCACGACCGCGATCATCACGGTGAAGTTACTGGAAAAGCTGCCGTTTTTTCGCGTTCGACCGTCGGAAGTTCAACGAGCCGAAACCGTCATGACCGATGTGGCGGAAGAAATTATCGCAACTCCGACTCTGAGACGGCCACCCTTCTGGGCCACCGCGCTCCTGGTGATTCTCGGCGTTTTCTTTCTCGCGCTTTTCCTGCGGATGGCGGTTCCGACGGTTTTCAATTTGCCTGCCGGGAATGCCGTGGGACAAAGCATTTTCGTTCGCAGCGTGAACGCGCTTTCCCTGCTCGCCATCCCATTTCTTCTCAGCTTTTTCCCGCTCTACGCCGCCTCGCGCGGGCTGAAAGTTTACGAAGAGTTTGTCGAGGGCGCGAAAGAAGGTTTCGGCGTGATCCTGAAAATCATTCCGTTTCTCGTCGCCATGCTGGTCGCGATCAACATGTTCAAAGGCGCCGGCGGAATCGATCTGCTGACACGTGCGCTCTCGCCGATTTTAACACCGCTGCATTTTCCGCCTGATCTCCTGCCTCTGGCGTTAATGCGACCGCTCAGCGGTGGCGCGACCCTCGCGATCCTGACCGATGTGGTGCATCGGCTCGGTCCGGAAAATATCGTGAGCCTGATGGCGGCGACAATTTACGGAAGCACGGAGACGACCTTTTATGTCGCGGCGGTTTACTTCGGGTCGGTCGGAGTGAAGCAAACGCGACACGCGATTCCCGCAGGTCTAATGGGCGATCTGGTTGGCGTGATTGCTTCGGTCGTTATCTGCCGCGCTGTCCTGGCCTAACCGGTCAAAATTTTTCCCTCGCCAGCGGGCCGGGCGACTTCCTATCGTCCGCCACGCAGATGATTCAGAGAGACTATCTTATAGTGGGCGCCGGGATAAGCGGCGGGAGCGTATGCGAAAGCGTCCGCAAATACGACAAACGCGGCAGCGTCACCCTGGTCGGGGGGGAGATCTACCATCCCTACAAGCGCTGGATGCTTTCCAAGGCTTTCCTGCGCGAAAAAATTCCGCCGGTAAAGAAGCTGCCGCAGATGGATGCGAGCTGGTACGATTCCCATAAAATCGAAGCGCGCCTCGGCACGCTCGTCACCCAGCTAAACATCGATCGCCGCCTCGCCGTCCTCGGCAACGGCGAGACGATCGAGTTCAACAAAGCCTGCCTTGCAATGGGCAGCCGGCCGGTGCGCCCACCGGTGGCAGGCGTCGGATTGGGTAATGTGATTTATCTTCGCACGACGCGCGATGCCCTGGCCCTCCGTGAGATGGCCAGCCTGGAAAAAACGGTGCTCGTGATCGGAGGCGGACTGCTCGCCTGCGAAGTAGCCTCAAGTCTGCGGCAGATGAAATTCAAGGTCAGCATGATGCATCGCAATGCCTATCTGTTGAATCGCTATCTCGATCCGGAGACGGGCGGATGGCTCACGAGTTATTTCGAAAAACACGGCGTCACGCTTTTGCTCGGCGAAAGCCTGAATGGTTTCGAAGGCAAGACGGTCTTGCGCAATATCCAAACTAAAAGCGGAAACCGCGTTGCGGCCGGCGTGGCGGTGGTCGCTTGCGGTGCGGAACCGAATCTCGATCTCGTCCGGAACACACCACTTTCGGGTCCGCACGGTTCGCCCGTGAGCGAGTATCTCGAAACGGAAGAAAAAGGAATTTATGCGGTGGGCGATCTCGCCTTTTATCCCGACCGGATCATGGGCGGGATGCGGCGCCAGACACATTGGGAAAACGCGCTCGAGCAAGGGACCGTGGCCGGCGCGAACATGACGGGCAAGAAGCGCATTCGATACGAGCAGGTGCCGTATTTCTGGACGGAAATGTTCGACCTACGATTCGATTTCGTGGGTGATTTCAGTTTGCAACCCACGCGGATCAATCTGCATGGCGCGCACGCGAAGAAGAAATTCGTCACGCGCTATTACCAGGGCGACAAGCTGCGCGGGCTCGTCCTCTGCGGCGCGTCGCCGAAGGAAACTGAATCGGCTCGGACAGAACTTCGCACCGCGCTCGGCAAGTAGTTCAATAAGCGCTCTCGGGAATCTCGAGCGCGGTGTTATCGATTCGCGCCAGCTTCCATTCCCAAGGCCTGCCCATCCGCCGCCAGTGCAGAGTAAAAGGCGCATCGAGCGAATTGACGCGCGCTTTGATCAGGTCGGCGATT
>CAXSFN010000006.1:0-98778 GCA_964236815.1 uncultured Chthoniobacterales bacterium | reverse complement strand
GCGTCCGCCTCGACGGTGATCCGCGCGCTCCATTCTCCTTCGTTGGTCGCGGCGCTGGACGTGGGCGCGATCACGTTGAAGTGTAAATTGCGCGCGAAGGGCAGCACCGCACGCAGGCGCGCGAGTAACGTTTCGCGATCGTGTCCCCAACGGTCGGAATAAGTCTCGTCGACGAACCCCGCCACCTTCGGCCATTGCCTCTGTTCGAGCGCGCGCAGGAGATGCGCGCTATGCAATTCCAGCTGCCGCTCGGGCCGCCAAAGTTGGAAAAGATAGAGGCCGAGGCAGAGCGCGACCAGCAAGCCGGCATAAAATCCGTTTCGCAAACTCACTCGCATTTCGCGGGTAGGATGATCATGAATTGCGATTGACGCACCTAAATCCGTGGGGCATGAACGTGCTAATTCGGCTGTCCTCTTCCAGGATGTGCCTCATTGATCAAAAACGTAAAGACCGCCGGCTATGCTCGACCATGAAGACCTGAAGTGGATCGCTACCACTTCGACTGAGCTTCATTCGATGCTGCAACAAATCTCGCGCTACTGCGATTTGGCGCGGCAGAACAAAGGCCAATATAATTACATCGAGATGCTGGGCGAGCGCGTCGAGCTAGCCTCGCACACCGCACAGTCATTATTCGATCGCGTCACCTCATCGATCTTGGAAGGCAACACCCGGCCGTCCCTCGCAAAGCCCGCCCCGCCCACTTCTTTGTCCGTCATGCCGCCTCCCGCCGCGCCCGCTCCCAAGCAGAATGCGCGCACCACCCCGCCGCCACCCCCGCCGACGGTCGTGAGCCGAGAGGGTCCGGCCGATATCCGAATCTTGAATCCGGACGGAAAACTAGAATTGCTCCTGATCGTAGATGATGAGGTTGAAGTGGCGCAACTCGCGGGCGAAATGCTGGCGGATGAAGGCTATCGAGTGATCCTGGCGAAAGATGGTTTTGAAGCGCTCAAAATATATCAGGAAGCCGGCACGCAGATTGGACTGGTGATTCTGGATTTCTTTCTTCCGATCATGGATGGCGATGCGGTCTTCGATGAATTGCGCGCCTTGAATCCCGGCATCAGCGTGGTTCTGAGCAGTGGATTCGCGGAGCAAAGCAAGCTCGGAACGATGCTGGCGCAGGGTTTGCGCGGGTTTATTCCAAAACCCTACACGCGTCAGAAGCTGCTTTCGCAGGTGCGTTCGATTCTCGATTCGCGCGGCGAATAATTTCGTCGTCGTCCCATGCGGCGTCGTTTCGCGGAGGGAAATCGATGCCGCGGTGGCACCGATTTAGCTCTAGAGGCAGGCCGCACCTCATGGCTCGGATCGACTCTTTTTTCAAGCTCATGTCCGAGCAGAAGGCATCGGACCTTCATCTCTCGACCAACAATCCGCCGATGCTCCGCATCAACGGCGATCTGGTGCGGGTCGATTATCCACCGCTTCAAAACGATGACCTGAAAGCGATGGTTTACGAGATCGCGCCGGAAGGAAAAATCAAAGTCTTCGAAGAAACTGCCGACGTCGACTTCGGCTACGAAGTGCCGGGCGTGGCGCGTTATCGCGCAAATTTCTTCCAACAAAAATACGGCATCTCAGCTGTCTTCCGCCTCATTCCATCAAACGTCCTGACGGTGGACGATCTCGGTCTTCCGCCGGTCCTGAAAAAATTCCCGCTCCTAAAGAAAGGCCTGATTCTCGTGACTGGTCCGACCGGCTCCGGAAAATCCACCACGCTCGCGGCCATGATGGATTACGCGAACTTGCAGCGGCACGACCACATCATCACGGTGGAAGACCCGATCGAATTTGTGCATCGGAGCCAGAATTGCTTGGTGCAACATCGCGAAGTCGGTGTGCATACGCGCTCGTTTGCCTCGGCCTTGCGCGGCGCTCTCCGCGAAGATCCCGATATTCTGCTCGTGGGCGAATTGCGCGATCTCGAGACGATCGACCTCGCCCTGACTGCGGCCGCGACCGGCCACCTGGTTTTCGGTACGCTCCACACTTCGAGCGCGTCGAAAGCGGTTGACCGTATCATCGACGTCTTCCCGACCAACCAGCAGAATCAAATTCGCGCCACCCTCGCCGAGTCTCTTAAGGGCGTGGTCGCACAGAATCTTTTCAAACGCATCGACCGCCCCGGCCGTGTCGCCGCCCTGGAAATTCTAGTGGTGGATATGGCAATCGCGAACCTGGTTCGCGAAGCGAAGACGCACCAGATTCCGGGCATGATTCAAGTAGGCAAGAAGAAGGGAAATCAACCGCTGGATGACGCGATCATGTCGCATCTGCAGGGGGCGCGCATTGCACCGGAAGAAGCTTACGAAAAGGCGAGCGATAAGAAAAAATTCCGTCCCTTTCTGAAAGAAGCGCCGCCCGACATGACGGACGAATAGCCGGAGACACGCATGAGAGTTCCTGATCTCGACAAAATTCTTTCGGCGATGCTGAAGACTTATGACGGCATCTCCGATCTTAATTTCTCCGTCGGCCACCCACTGCAGGTGGAAGATTTCGGCGAGCTCAAACCCGTCTTCATCGACCCGCCGATCGAAGCGCTTACGCATTACCAAACGGAACAGATCGCGCTCACCCTGATGCAGGGGAATCGCCGTTTGATCTACGATTATCTCACCGGCGGCTCCTGCGATTGCAGTTACTCGTTAGGCGAAGAAGCGCGTTTCCGCGTAAATATTTTCCGCCAACAAGGGCATTTTTCCATCGTCCTGCGGAAACTGGAAGGCGCGGTCCCATCGATCGAACGTCTCGGGCTTCCGATCATCTTCGAGGAAATCGCGAAGGAAAAGACCGGGCTTGTGCTAGTCACGGGCGCGACCGGGAGCGGCAAGACCACCACGCTCGCGGCGCTCCTCAATCAGATTAACGAGACCCAGTCGGTCCACGTCGTCACGCTGGAAGATCCGATTGAGTTCGTTCATCCGAGGCGCAAAGCCACCTTCAATCAGCGCGAACTCGGCCACGACTTTAACAATTATCCAAACGGCCTGCGCGCAGCCTTGCGCCAGGCGCCGAAGGTTGTCCTCGTGGGCGAAATGCGCGATCGCGCGACGGTTGAAGTCGCGCTCATGGCGGCGGAAACCGGTCACCTTGTCCTGAGCACCTTGCACACGGTCGATGCTGGCCAGGCCATCAACCGCATCCTGGGTTTATTCTCGTTAGGCGAAGAGCAGCAACTGCGCATCCGTCTCGCCGATAGCTTGCGCTACATCGTAAGCCAGCGTCTCGCGCCAAAGGTTGGAGGCGGCCGGCAGCTCATGACCGAAATCCTAGGCAACAACTTGCGCACCAAGGAAACGATCGCCCTCGGCGAAGGCGAGCATCGCAGCTTCTACGAAATCATCGAAGCCAGTTCGCCTTTCGGTTGGATGACGTTCGATCAATCAATCCTCACCGCCTACGAAAACGATCTCATCACGGAGGAAACCGCGCGTCTCTTCGCTTCACGCAAAGGACGGATCACCCGCGGGATCGATCTGATTCAAAAAATGCGCGGAGTAGACGCCGATCTCGATTCCGGTTTGCGCCTCGATCTTCCCGCAAACGCTTTTCGTTAAACCCATGGCCACCGAACCTGACGCCTCATTCTTGGATCTCGACGACAACGCCGCGCTCGTCTGCATCGACCAACAGCAATATCAAAAGCTGGTGGTGCCTCAGCTGATCGAGATGACCTACAAAGTGCATCTCGGACTCTTTGAAGAAGACGTGCTCCTGAAGCTGCAGACCTACGCCTATAATGTCGTGATCGTGTACGAGAATTTTAAAGGCTCAACCGCGCAGACCAATCCGATCCTGCGCGACCTGATTAAGCGTGCCGGCTCGCAGCGGCGCGATCATTTTGTCGTGCTGCTCAGCCATCGTTTTGCCACCAACGATGCCATGACCGCCTTCGTCCAAAGCGTCGATCAGATAATTAACATCAGCGATCTGGCTAACTTCAAACCGGTCCTGCGCCGCGGTGTGGCGCAACACCGCGAGCTTTATAACGCCTTCAACGAAACACTGAAGTCCGTCGCGGCAATCTAACTCAGCGGTCCAGATGCCGGCGAAAGAATCGTACGGCCTCCTGGCGCACCTCGACCATCGCGGTGGCCGAGAAGCCGTGGCCTTCCTCCGGAAAGAAGCGTGTCTCCACCGACGCGCCACGTTGACGTAAGAGCGGCTTCAGCGGCGCCGCGTATTTTTCGAACGGCACGCGCGCATCGCGTCTGCCGTGAATCATCAAAACCGGAGGCATCCGCCCGATGCGATCCGTCTTCCCGTTCCAAATCCCACCGGCGTGTTCAACCACCGCGGCGACTCGCGGATTATCGGAGGCGGCCGCAAGAGAAAGAAACGCGCCTAACGAGTAACCGTAAAGACCGACTGGCTTGGGATCATGGCGGGCGGTCTGAATTGCGACGATGGAATCGCGCACCGTTTGTTGCCAGAGCGAAAAGTTCTTTTGCATGGTCGCGTCGCGCGCGAAAAGCGTTCCGGTTCGGTCGAAATAACGCACCAGATAAACCGTGTTCCCATCCGCCGCCAAACTAGCCGAAACACGCCGCATCTCCGAACCATCGAGCAGGGTCCCACCCGCGCCGTGCAGGACAAGAATCGCCGGATGTTTCTTACCGTTCGGCTCGTCGAAAACCTCCACTCCGATGTTGCTGTTGCCGATTCGAAGAGTGGTTTTCGTCATCGCGGCGGTCGCGGTGTTGGCCGCAATCACGATCGCGAAGAGAACTGCTTTTACTTGCGCGTAATTCATCCGCATCAATACGAGGCACACTGGCATGCTGGTTGCATCCTTCCAGGTCTTCACCGCTTGACGCTACGCGCGGATGCAGCGGAAAGTCCCATGTTGCCAGTTTGGCAAAACGAACGTGACCGATTCCGATCCAGCTCCGAAGCCATCGAAGGGATATCGCTTGGAGCCATCGCGCAATCAAAAGCAGCGCTCGAAACTGCGCCAAGCTCCCGAGGAATCGCAATCCACTGCGCCGATTCCGGAGCCTGAAACAGAAAAAGCAGAGTCTCTTCCGCCACCACCTCCGATGGTTCGGCGGCATCGAATGAAGCGTTCCGGTCAGATGCACGATGACCTGAAAACGCCTTCTTTGGACGACGCCACGCCGCGGCGCCAACCCGAATATTAGACTTCGCCGCGCGTAGCGCGAGAACCGTCAATTGCGCTCACAAGTCCCGGGCTTTTGTTTTTTTGTCCGCTTGTCCAATAGCTAGACTCACGCTTGTCTCGTTGAACATCCGCGTTTGACCCGTTACTGGTCTCATGCTTGTCTTATTCTGTAATGTCCTTCGAGCCTACCTTTAATATTACCCCCCGTCTCCTGCGCGATCTGGAGGCTGTGGCCGATGTGCGCGCCAAAATTGCTTCCGCCACCATCCAGCTCACGTGGGTGCCGCAGTTACAAAAGGACAGCCGTCAGCGCGGCGCGCATGCTTCGACCGCCATCGAAGGCAACCCGCTCACCCTGGAGGAAGTTCGTGCGCTGGAAGCAGGCACCCCTCTCCCTGCGCGCACCGAACGGTCTCGTCGCGAGATCCTGAATTATTTTGCCGGTCTGCGCTTTGTCGAAAAACGCGCGGCGAAAACGAAGGCGATCACGCATGAGGACCTCTTCCGCCTGCATACGCTTCTCGCGAAGGGGGTGATGGATCAGGGCGAGGCCGGCCGTTATCGCTCCATCCAAGTGCGCGTCGGCCGGCATTTGCCTCCGGCGCCGAATATGGTTTCCGGGCTGATGCGCGAGCTGCTCGATTGGTGGAACAAGCGCGCGGAATGGCCGGCGCCGCTGACCTCCGCGATTCTGCATTACCAATTCGAGGAAATTCATCCATTCGCCGATGGCAATGGACGCGTCGGGCGCATGCTCGCGCTTTGGGAGCTGTATCGGCGCGGGTTCGATACCCATCACATCTTCTCCGTGGATGAATTTTATTGGGAAGATCGCGCGCGTTACTACACCAGCCTCGAGGCGGTTCACGGCAAAGGCGGTGAGCTAACCGGCTGGCTGGAATATACCACCGAAGGTCTTCGCCAAACGCTGGAGCGCGTCTGGCTGCGGGTGCAAAAACTCGCGGCTAAATCGCGGAACAAAAAGACCGTGCTGCGACCAAAGCAGGAGCAATTGCTCCATCTCTTACGCGAGCGGCACGGTCTTACTCCGCAGGATGTCTGGTCTGCGCTCGATGTGACGAAACAAGGCGCCGCGCACATTCTGAAGCCGCTCCTGCAAGCACGACTCGTTAGGCGAATCGGCACGCAGAAAAATGGTCGCTACATTCTCGGCTAGGCAAATCGTCAGGTCGGTGAGGAATGGGCGAATTCTTCCGCAACATTCAAGGCCGTTGCGACTGGCGCGCTGATTGAGACGACCGGCATTGATGGCGCAGGCGGACTTTCTTTGAAGAGTCGGGTGAGAGTTTTCACCACCAACTCAACCGACAGGAATGGTTTGGCGATAAAATCGTTGCCGCCGCTCAAAGCTGATTGAGCCCGGCTCGCGAAATCGGAATGCGAGGTCACGAAGACCACTGGAGTCGTCCGATTGGCCGGCATCTCGCGGATTTTGACGCAGAGCTCGAAGCCGTTTTGTCCCGGCATCTCCACATCCAGAAAAACGAGATCGAAATGTTCCTTTGTAAGCGCGTCTTGAGCCGCGAACGAATCGTCGAGGCTCACGGCCACGAGGTCGGCCTTGGCCAAGGCAGAGCAAATCGCCTCGCGCGAAATAATTTCGTCGTCCACGACCAGAATCTTCCGCGCGATCGCAGCTTCCGTCTGCGCGGTAGCGGCCCGATCGAACAACAAGGCTAATGCGTCACCGGCCTGCGCAAGAGTCCGCACGACAGACGGTGTGATTTTCCGCGGCTTGGCGTGCAGTTCGATGAGTAACGCTTCGAACGCGGTCGTCATCTGCGAAATCTTGCGGAAACCGAGGAGGCCGCCAGCGCCTAACGAGTGAACCAGCCGATGCATGCCGCTGAGTTCCGTCTGCTGCAAATCTTCCTCCGCTGCTCGCGCGAAATTCTGCTGAACGGCGCGTAACCTGGCGAGGGTGTCCGGTGCTTGACTCAGATATGTCCCGTCCAATTCGCGATTGAATTGCGGCTCACGGTTCACGCTGGAATGCTCGGCGAGCAGCTCGCGCACAAGCTCGAAGACTGAAACGCTCTCATCTTTTGCCAGGCATTTAGTCGCGCCTGCCTCTAACGCTGTTCGCGTCAGGTTGGTTAGATACGGATTCGAGATAGCGACTATCGGCAAGGTCTCGAATCCCGCGCGAACGTTCTTGAGCACTTCAATCGCTTTTATCTCCGGCTGACACAAATCGAGAAGCACGAGCTCGATCGAATCTTCCGCGAGTTTTTGCATGGCGCTTTCGCCATTGCTCACGACCTCGACTTTGCATCCCACGTTGGAAAATCCTTCGTGAAAGATGGGAATGAAAACCGGATCGTTGGTGACGATCAAAACCGTTTTCTTTTTCGCCGGGGTGTAAATTCTTTTCATCGGCCTAGGGCATGGCGGCTGGCAGGGTTTGCTTGAATTTAGCGAAAAAACTCTGCACCCGTGGGAATTTGTCCCGGACATCATCGAACAACGCGGTCGCTCCGGAGAAATCGTCGGCCTGGCCGAGCCGTTCGAGTTCGCGCAGCGGTTGCGTAAACGCCTCCACTCCGCAGGAAGTGCTCGAGCCCACCAATTTGTGCGCGAGGCGCGCGATCTCGTCGCCGGCCTTGGTTTCGATCGCCACATGAAGGCCGTCCAACATCAGACCGGCCTCCGTTAGATAGAGATCGATCAAGCGATGCATTCGATCCGGCTCGTCGTCCGCGATATCGCGCAATTGATCGAGGTCCACGAGGATTCCATCAGAGGACACGGATGGCGGAAGAGCGCTGCTTTCCGCTGCGATCTC
This sequence comes from uncultured Chthoniobacterales bacterium, assembly GCA_964236815.1. Taxonomy (GTDB): domain Bacteria; phylum Verrucomicrobiota; class Verrucomicrobiia; order Chthoniobacterales; family UBA10450; genus JACCTI01. The sequence continues at coordinate 90,838 of CAXSFN010000006.1, read as the reverse complement.
GATCGGGACGGTCTCGGGCTGGCGAGCCAAGGCGGCTTGCAATTCATGTCGGCGCACCGGCTTGCTCAGATAATCGTTCATGCCAGCGGTCAGGCATTTTTCGCGATCGCCTTCCATGGCATTCGCCGTCATCGCAATGATATGGAGCGGCGCCTTCCAATCGAACGGCGCGGTGCGTTCCTGCTCGAGCTGACGGATGCGGCGCGTAGTTTCATAACCATCGAGCTGCGGCATTTGGCAATCCATCAGGATGACGTCGTAACGAGCGTGCCCGAGCGCTTCCAAGGCCGCCATCCCATCCGCCACCGCGTCGGCGCGATAACCCAGTTTTTTCAGGTGACCGAGCGCGACTTGTTGGTTAACGGCGTTGTCCTCGGCCAAAAGGATCCGCAAGTTCTGCGTCAGAGGCAGAGGAAAAGCGGTCGGGCTGGAAATCTTCTTCGCCTCCCGCGGCGAACTCGCCGACGCCTCGCCCATGATGTTGGCGAGTGAATCGAAGAGCAGTGATTGCTTGACCGGCTTGAGGAGGCAATCGTCGATCCCGGCGGCTTTTAGTTCTGCCATCGCAATCCGTCCGCCTAACGAGGAAAGCAAGAGAATACGGACGTTGGCGAAGGCGCGCTCGGCTCTAATCAGGCGCGCCAGAGTTAAGCCGTTCGTCCCCGGCATTTGCATATCCAGCAAGACCACTTGGTAGGGGTCGCCCGCAGACAGCGCGCTTCGTAATTCCGTCAGTGCGTTAGAGGCATTCGCGGCCGTGCCGCTTCGCATCTTCCAGGCCTGTGTCTGGTGCTCGAGAATTCGCCGGTTCGTCTCGTTGTCGTCCACAATCAGCACGCGTAAATTCACCAGATCATTCTCAAGTTTTTCCTCAAGATGAGCCCCCACCGGCTGTTTCCGCAGACGCGCGGTAAACCAAAACACTGATCCCGCACCGGGCACGCTTTCTACTCCGGGCGCGCCGTCCATCCGTTCGATCAGCTGTCTGGAAATAGCGAGACCGAGCCCGGTGCCTCCGTACTTACGCGTGGTGGACCCATCGGCTTGGCTGAAAGCCTGGAACAAGCGCGCTTGCGCATCGATCGGGATGCCGATTCCGGTGTCTTTCACTTCGAAACGTAGAACCGCATCCGCCTCCGTTTCGCTCTCGAGCGATACCGTCACGACCACTTCGCCTTCTTCGGTAAATTTGATCGCGTTGCCGACAAAGTTGATCAAGACCTGCCGCAACCGTCCGGGATCGCCGCGCAGATGCACCGGCACATTGCATTCCAGGAGGCAGGCAAGCTCGAGACCTTTGCTCTCCGCGCGTTGCGCAAGCATTTCCAGGCTGCCATGGACCGCTTCGTGCAAATCGAAATCGAGCTCTTCGAAGGTGAGCTTACCGGCTTCGATTTTCGAAAAATCGAGAATGTCATTGATCAGAGTGAGCAACGATTCAGCGCTGCCCTGGATCGTTTCGGCCAAACCGCGTTGCTCCGCGCTGAGCGCAGTGTCGAGAAGCAAACCTGTCATCCCGATGACCCCGTTCATCGGGGTGCGAATCTCGTGGCTCATGTTCGCGAGGAATTCGCTCTTAGTCCGCGTCGCCGCTTCGGCCGCAGACTTCGCCAGGAGCAGTTCGTTCTCGTTTTGCCGCAACTCCGTCACATCCTGTGAAGTCCCGAAAAGTCTGGTGACCCTGCCCAACGGATCGACCAGGGTGTTTTCGCGGTTGTGCAGGATGCGCTCATGGCCGTCCGGCCAGACAACCCGGACATCATAACCGGGAGACGGTTTATCCGTCAGGCCGATTCCCGCGACACACTGATGCCGATCGGGATGAACGCAGGATAAATAATGTTCGTAGGATGGCTCGAATGCGGCCGGTGGAAATCCGAAGAGCCGGAATTCCTCGTCCGACCAGGTAAGCTTCCGCGTGGCCACATCCCATTCCCAACTTCCCAGCAACGCCACTTCTTGCGCCTCGGCCAAACGCGCTTCGCTGCGCTTTAGTTTTTCCTCGGCTCGTTTGCGTTCGATCGCGAGCGCAATCTGATCGCCCACCGTCGCTAGAAACTCCGAATCGCGCTGATTGTAAGCATCTTCTTTTTCGTAATGTTGCACGGCCAGGACTCCGATCGTGCGCGTGGGAGTACGGAGCGGCACCCCTAGCCACGAAGGCGAATCGGAACCGATCAGTTCGAGCTCGCCGCTCTGGTGCATGCGCGTTTTTAGCTCATTCGTCAGGAGCAGCGGCCGCCCGGTTCGCAAGACGTGGCTGCTTCCGCTTCGGCCCGTGCCGACCGCTTGCGGCGCCGGAACCGGATCGACCTTGTCCACCCAAAAATTGAAATGCAGCAAATCGCTCGACCGCTCATGGAGGGCGACAAAACAGTTCTCTGCGTAAAGCAGTTTACCGATCGAACGCCAGGCCAGGCCTAACAACTCATCCAGATTTGTCGTAGTGATCACGCCCTGGACAATTTCGGAAATAACCTGCCGTTCCTTTTCCGCGCGCTTCCGGTCCGTGATGTCGTGGGCCACACAAAACATTTGCTTCCGGTCATCCGACCAACGTTGCGACCAGATGAGATCGACCACGCCGCCGTCTTTTCGCAGATAGCGGTTCTCCAGGTTTTCCGCCGGCAAGCCTGCGGCCGCCTGCGCGTTTTTGGCCACGTCATCGGGATGGAGCAACTCCCAGGGAGAACGTCCTCTTAATTCATCGGCCGGATACCCAAGAATCCGTTCAGTCGCGCTGTTCAATCGGGTGAAATTTCCCGCGCCATCGATCCAGCAAACAAGGTCTAACGAGTGATCGATCACTTCCGTATTTTCCGCCGCCGCCATTTCAAACCGGCGCACCACTCGCGCGACCGAGCGTCTCAGACCGAAAGCGCTCAGAAGGCCGGCGCCGAAAAACAAGCCGATCGCGATTCGCGCGATGCCTTGCACCCGTTGCGATTCGGCCTCGGATTGAGTATCCAAAACTTCGACTTCGCGGAAAGCCAGACGCAAAGCATCCTCCAGAAGTCTAAGATTCTCGCGTTCGGCCGGAAGATATTCCTCGCGATAGAGCACCGTCGCCTGCGCAAGATTCGTCGCGGCCAGCCCAAAGACTTTGTCCGCAACCGCATTCGTAACCGTGCGATCGTGAACGATAAGAGCACGCAAGGTCCGCTTTAGTTCCTCGCTCCGGGTCGTCGCCAAGGCCGTCGCCGCATGCTCTTCCGCGAGGGTGGTGGCTTCGTTTTTCCAGCGCAAACGCTCATCGGAATTCCCGGCCGTCGCCGGATCGAGGAGGAAGCTCGCGATCTCTTCGCCCATCTGCAGATAGTCCACGCGCAGATCACGGACGTTGCCGCGCACTTTTGTGATGAGCTGCTCGACCAGCTTTGCCTCGGCCATTCTGCGGCGCAGGGTGAAATCGAGAAACAGGCTGGTGCAAAGACCGAGCGCGATCAGGAAACAGAAACCAAGCGAAACCAAGGTTGGGACACGCTTTTCCATCGAGCTAATTTCCTGGGAGGAAGCCCGGAACAACGAACCCATCGACGGATGACACCGTCATCATCGGCAAAAACAAAAACATGTGTGCGACAAAGGAGAGCCGTGCTCTTGGATGCACGAAGCATGCCGGGCAAGGTCCGAAGGTGGACCTGTTTTAGGCTGGCTCTCGAAGGGCTAGAGAGGTGGCTGGGGAGGGAATTGAACCCCCGACACGTGGATTTTCAGTCCACTGCTCTACCAACTGAGCTACCCAGCCGCGCGGCGGAAAGCGACGCAAAACGCGCCGCTGCCGCCGGGTCGTCACTATGCAAGATTCCAATAGTGGCGCAAGCAGGCAGCCTTCCCCAGATTCGTTTCGCCGGAGCCGTGCTGCCACCAAGCGTTTCTGGAAAACACTTAAGCAAACGTCATCGCCACTCGAATCGTTTCACGCGAAGGTCCGTTGTAGCCCAGCTGCGCGCCCCAGCAGATGCATGTAGTCGCGCCGCGAAATCTCCAGCGCACCAAAACGTTGCAGATGCGGAGTGAGCCATTGCGTGTCGAGCAGAATGAACCGTTGCGCGCGCAACCGCAGGACTAACGAGTGCAGCGCCACCTTGGAGGCGTCGGTTACCTCATGAAACATCGATTCGCCGAAAAACGCGCCGCCCAGTGCGACGCCGTATAAACCGCCGGCCAGCTTGCCTTCAAACCAACACTCGACCGAATGAGCGTGTCCCTGCTCATGCAAGCGTTCGTAACTTTCGATGATCTCGCGATTGATCCAGGTCTCGCCGCGTTTCGCGCAGGACCGGATGACCCGACCGAACGCAGTGTTGATTCGTGTTTCAAATTTTTGCTTCAACACCACGCGACGGAGCGCGTGTGGAACGTGGAAATTATCCAGCGGAAGAATGCCGCGAGGATCGGGCGAGAACCATTCGATCGCGCCGTCTTCCATCGCCATCGGAAAAACTCCGAGGCCGTAGCCCTGTAATAAAATCTCAGGTGCGATCATGGAATAACGCTTCCATTTCCTTGCAATGGATAATCAGACAAATAGTCTAAGCGGGTGGAACGTCTCTACGCTCTGCTTGCCACCGCAAGTCTGCTCTTCCTTCTCGGCTGCGCCAACGAAGGCCCGACGACCGAGGAATTGCAGGAACAATTGCGCAAAGGCGTCACCGGCGAAGGGCATCTTTCGGAAGACGTCGATCGCGCGGGCGATCCCTACGTAAAACCGCGCGAAGGCCGCCCGCCCCCGCGCGAATAGTCGAGCAATGTCGACCCTGTCCGCGCATTCCAGGATTTTCATTTTAGATTTCGGCTCGCAGTACACTCAGGTGATCGCGCGCCGCATCCGCGAATGCCAGGTTTATTCGGAGATCGTGCGCTTCGATATTCCCGCGGCCGAAATCGCGGCCGCGAAGCCAAACGGCATCGTCCTCTCCGGCGGGCCGGCCAGCGTTTACGATGAGCGCGCGCCGCAGCTCGATCCCGGCATCTTCTCGTTAGGCATTCCGGTTCTCGGAATTTGTTACGGGATGCAATTGATGGCCCGTCATCTCGGCGGCCAGGTGGAATTCAGCGAGCGGCGCGAATACGGCGCCGGCATGCTGCATGTCTCAAACGGCTCTCAGCTCTTCGAAGGAATTGGCGGCCAGCTCGACATTTGGAACAGCCACGGCGACAAAGTCACCTCGTTGCCGGACGGGTTTCGCGCGGCTGCGCACACCGAAAACTCGCGCTTTGCTGCGATCGAGAATCCCGAGACGCGGCTCTATGGATTGCAATTCCATCCCGAAGTCGCGCATACCCCGCGCGGGAAAGAGATCATCCAAAACTTCGTCTATCACATCTGTCATTGCGCGATGGATTGGACGATGGGCTCTTTCCTCGACGAAGCGTGTGCGCGCGTGCGCCAGCAAGTCGGCGATGAAAAAGTGGTGCTGGGTCTGAGCGGCGGGGTCGATTCTTCCGTCGTTGCGGCGCTTTTGCACAAAGCGATCGGCGACCAGCTCACCTGCATCTTCGTCAACAACGGGCTGCTGCGCGCGCGTGAAGAAGAAATGGTGCAGCGCGTCTTCGGCGAAAACTTTCATATCAAGCTCAAGTACGTCGACGCCTCCGAACGCTTCCTAACCAAGCTCAGGGGCGTAACCGATCCCGAGCAGAAACGGAAAATAATCGGCAACGAATTCATCGATGTCTTCCAGGAGGCGACCGCTGAGCTTCTCGCGGAAGACAAGGCCAACGGCTTGAGCTCGCATGGCGGCTACCGCTTCCTCGCTCAAGGCACTTTGTATCCGGATGTGATCGAAAGCGTCGCGATCGGCGGTAATCCCTCGCACGTGATCAAGAGCCATCACAACGTCGGTGGCTTGCCTGAGAAAATGCATTTCGAATTGGTCGAGCCGGTGCGCCAATTGTTTAAAGACGAAGTGCGGCAAGCCGGCTTGCAGCTCGGCTTGCCGAAGGAAATTGTCCATCGTCAGCCTTTCCCCGGCCCAGGGCTTGCGGTGCGTATCCTCGGCGAAGTCACGCCGGAGCATCTGCGCATCTTGCGTGACGCCGACACCATCGTGACGAGTGAGATGGAAGCGTCGGATTGGTATTACCGCGTCTGGCAATCGTTCGCCGTGCTGCTTCCGATCCGTTCCGTCGGGGTAATGGGCGATCAGCGCACTTATGAAAACACGATCGCCCTGCGCGTGGTCGAAAGTCAGGACGGCATGACCGCGGATTGGGTGCGGTTGCCTAACGAGTTATTAGCGCGCATCTCCAGCCGCATCATTAACGAAGTCAAAGGCGTCAATCGCGTAGTTTACGACATCTCGAGCAAGCCCCCGAGCACGATTGAGTGGGAGTAACGTTCTTGAATCGATCGTAAATGCGTTTTACGATTTCAATATCGATATATGACACGCACTACTTTGTCTCCCAAATTCCAAATCGTGATTCCCAAGACAATTCGGAATGCCATGAAACTTCGGCCCGGCAACGTCTTCAATGTGGTCGAACACGAAGGACGGATTGAACTTTTGCCCGTGCGCACCGCGAAACAAATGCGCGGCTTCCTCCGCGGGATCGACACCTCGGTGCCCCGAGAGAAAGATCGTGTGTGAACCTGGTCGATTCTTCGGCCTGGCTGGAATATTTCGCAAACGGGCCCAACGCAAATTTCTTCGCGGGCGCAATTGAAGATCCGCAGAGTCTCGTCGTTCCGACGATCGTGATCTCCGAAGTCTGCAAGCGTGCGGCGCAGCAAAGTGGTTGGCACGGCGCCCTGGAGGCGATGTCGGTCTTGCAGAACGGAACGATCGTGGAGCTGAATTCGTCCCTCGCGTGGGCCGCGGCGCGCATCAGTTACGACGAAAAGTTACCGATGGCCGATAGTATCATCCTTGCCACCGCCCGGAAGGCGGATGCCGTTATATGGACGCAGGATGCAGACTTCGAGAGGTTTCGCGGAGTTAAATTCCGTCCTCGCAAAGTCTGACTGCGGCCCATGCGCTCATGAACGCCGAGCAGCTTCGCGTCGAGCAAAATAGTCGTGGCGAAGAAGCCTGGGATCTTTGGGGACCGTATTTGAGCGAGCGCGCCTGGGGAACGGTGCGCGAAGATTACAGCGCGAACGGAGACGCCTGGAATTATTTTCCGCACGAGCAGGCGCGTTCGCGCGCCTATCGCTGGAGCGAAGATGGGATCGGCGGCATTTCGGATTCGAAGCAGCGGCTTTGCTTCGCTTTCTCGTTTTGGAATGGGCGCGATCCTTTTCTGAAGGAACGGCTTTTTGGCCTCACCGGTCCGCAGGGAAATCATGGCGAGGACGTAAAGGAAATCTATTTCTACGCGGACAACACCCCGTCGCATTCCTACATGCGGATGGTCTATCGTTACCCACAAGCCGCGTTTCCTTATCAAGAACTCGTTAGGCAAAACGCTGGCCGCTCCAAGCTCGAACCGGAATTTGAGCTGGTCGACACGGGCGTGTTCGCGGAAGGCTTTTTCGACATTGAAATCGATTACGCCAAGGCTGCGCCGAAAGATATCCTGATTCGAGTTCGCGTCACGAATCGGAGCGAGCGTGCCACGACCATCCACCTCCTGCCTACGCTGTGGTTTCGAAATACCTGGAGCTGGGGCCGGGATAATCGAAGGCCCGAACTGCGTGCGATCGAAGAAGACAAGATCGATGCTTCCCATCATTCGATCGGAACTTACCGCCTCTTTTGCGCGGGGGCCGAACGGCTTCTCTTCACCGAGAATGAAACGAATCGCGCCAAGCTTTGGCAGGTGCCTAACGAGAGCAAATTCGTCAAGGATGGGATCAACGATTTCGTCGTTCACGGAAAGGCCGGTGCGGTCAATGCGCAGCGCACGGGGACAAAAGCGTCGGCGCTTTATGGACTCGCATTAAACGCCGGCGAAACGCGGGAGGTGCAGCTGCGGCTTCAGCAAGTGGCGCCGGCCCGCGACTGTCCGCCAATGGAACCGCCGCGAAGGTGGAGCCCTTACGAAGCAAAGGATTGTGCAGCGCCGCACTCCGACCCGTTCGCTGATTTTGAGGAAATTTTTCGGAAACGCCTGGCGGAGGCGGATGAATTTTATGGCGCGCTCGCCGCGCCATCCTTGAGCGCGGAACATCGTCAGATTCAGCGGCAGGCGCTGGCTGGCCTGCTTTGGACGAAGCAATTTTATCATTTCATCGTTGAGCATTGGTTGGAAGGAGATCCAAGTCAGCCGCCGCCGCCTAACGAGAGAAAGCTCGGCCGTAACGCACAATGGCGGCATCTCTACAACGAGCGCATTATGTCCATGCCGGACAAATGGGAATTCCCTTGGTATGCCGCCTGGGATCTGGGTTTTCACTGCATTCCTCTCGCGCTGGTCGATCCGCATTTCGCGAAGGGCCAGCTTGATTTGATCGTGCGCGAATGGTTCCAGCATCCGAACGGACAGCTGCCGGCTTACGAGTGGAATTTTGGCGACGTAAATCCGCCCGTTCTGGCTTGGGCGGCGTGGCGTGTTTACAAAATGGAAGAGCGGCAAACCGGCAAAAGCGATCGCGATTTTATCGAAACCGTCTTCCACAAAATGTTAATCGCTTTCACCTGGTGGGTGAATCGAAAGGATTCCGAGGGCAATAATATTTTCCAAGGCGGCTTCCTCGGTTTGGACAACATCGGCGTCTTCGATCGAAGCGCGCCGCTCCCCGATGGCGGCCGGCTCGAACAAAGTGATGGCACGAGCTGGATGGGAATGTTCTCGCTCAATCTCCTGCGCATCGCGCTGGAGCTGGCGCGCGAAAATCCGGTTTACGAAAATATCGCGACGAAATTCTTCGAGCATTTCCTCGCCATCGCCGGCGCGATGAACAATGCGGGCGGGAGCGGCATCGGGCTTTGGGACGAGACGGACGAATTTTTTTACGACGTGCTACATCTGCCGGGTGGACAGCATCTCCGCTTGCGCGTCCGCTCCTTGCTCGGACTGATGCCGCTACTCGCGGTGGAGACGATCGAGCCCGAACTGCTCGAGGCGGTTCCAGGATTCAAGATGCGATTGGAATGGTACCTGGCTACGCGGCCTGATCTCGCGGCGTTGATTTCGCGCTGGTTCGAGCCAGGCGCGGGGGAGCGCCGCCTCATCGCTCTCACGCGCGGGCATCGCATGAAGCGCCTGCTTCGGCGAATGCTCGATCCGGAAGAATTTCTCAGTCCGTATGGAGTGCGCTCGATGAGCAAGTATCACGAGAATCACCCGTACGTGTTGACGATTGCCGGCGAAGAAAAAATCGTCAGATACGAGCCGGCCGAATCGCAAACCGGCCTCTTCGGCGGCAATTCAAATTGGCGCGGTCCGGTTTGGATGCCGATCAATTATCTGCTGATCGAGTCGCTGCAGAAATTTCACCATTACTATGGCGACGACTTCAAAGTGGAATGCCCAACCGGCTCAGGAGTATTCATGACCTTGGAAGCGGTCGCGAATGAGCTGTCGAATCGCCTGATCTCGATCTGGCAAAGTGACGAAAAAGGCGAACGCCCCTTCGCTTCGCGCGGTAATGGTGGTTGCGAGAGCGGCCAGTATTTCTTCCATGAATACTTCCACGGCGACACCGGAGCGGGTCTGGGCGCTTCGCATCAAACGGGCTGGACCGCGCTGGTCGCGAAGCTTATTCAGCAGCAGGGAAGTCGCAGTCTTAGCGACTAGAAAGAAAAACCCAAGCCGAGCGCGCCGCCGGCCTGATCAAGTCCGTAATTCGGGTCGGCCAGCCCGGCATTGGAAATATGCCGGTAGCTCAGCTCGGTGTTGATCGACCACCTTGAATTGAGAATGAAGCGTAATCCCATGATCGCCTGCAAATTGAACTCCAGGTCCGATCCGATCGCATCACTCGTGGCGGCGCCGTGTTCAAGGTCGGTGTAGCAACCGCCGCCGCCCACCTGGAAGTAAGGAACGATACGCGCGTTCGGTTGAATAAAATTGTAGCGAAAGAAAAAGGTCAGGCCCGTAATCACATCCCCGGGGCCTTGAAAGATCGAGCCACCAAAAACTTCGCCCATGAACTCGAGGTTACCGCGAAGAAAGCCGGAGCCTTTCGGATTATAAATCATGATACCGAGCCGCGCGGTATCGATGACGTAATCAACACTCACCCGGTTGTTCGCGTGGCGATCGAAAAGAAAATAGGCGCCAACCAGATCTTCAAATTCCCAGGAACCAGCCGCGAAACGATCATGGGTCTCGCGCGTTTCGACTCGACTGAGGTCGCCCGCCCGGACCGAGGCGGTAGAAAGGCAAACCAGGAGGAGCAAGGCGGAAGGAAGTTTCATGATCGCGCGATGAAACGCCACGGTCTGCGCGCTGTCAATCAGCGACCTGACGCGACCGCCGTATCCAGAGGAAAAGCAATGCGCCGAGCAAAATCAGATCGAGCAGCAAATGCGTGGTGAAGCTAAGGCCCTTGCTGGCGTGTCCGAAACATCCGCAGCTAAGATCGATGCCGCGCACCTTCGCGGCGATGGTCACGGCGATGAAGACCAGCATGAGGCCACTCGTGATCGCGATCGCTCCGGTGCGAAGCCGGCCAACGATCAGAGCAATTCCGCAAAGAATCTCTAGCCACGGGAGATAGAAAGCCAGGCGCATCCCGAGCGGCCACGACAAAATTCGATAATGCTCAATGTCGTTCGCAAAAGTGAACGGATCCCAGGCTTTGGTCGCGCCGGCATAAATGAAAACCGCGCCGACGATGATGCTGAGCGCAAAGCCCAAGAAAGAAGGCGAAGCGATCACGCCGCCCGGCAAATTCATCAGCGGCGATTGCACGTGCGGTGAACGGCTCACTTGCGGGACTCCAGCCATTTTTCCCATCCGCCGTGCAGGACGAAAACATCAGTCAACTTGGCTTCATCTCGAAGACGGCGCGCGACCTCGTGACTGGCCGCGCAACTTCGGCTGCTGCAATAGACCACGACGCGCTTACCTGGCGACCAATCCGCCAGCATTCGCGGAAGCAGCTCGTTCCAGCGGTCTTCGTTTAACGCGATCGCATCGGGGATATGCTCACGCTCGAATTGTTCGTCGGGCCGCGCATCGGCCCACATGACGGAATCTCCCCAAATCATGGCGTCTTCTAGAGTTACTTCATCCGGCTGAAGCGCGGGCGCCTTCCACGAAACGCGATCGCCATAATAGATCGCCTGTCCGATTGCAGGCAAAAAAGCCAGGCCGAGCAGCAGCGCCGCCTGCCGGAACAGAGCGCGCCTCACAGCCTAACGACCAGCCGCAACCGGCGGGGTCACACGCGCGGTCACATAGTAAGGCTGCGGCAAATCCGATTTGATCGTCAGCATGGCATTGAGCGGTTGCGCGGTGTCTTTTGGTTGCACACTAATGGTGAACTCACCCGGCCCCGATCCTTTCTCGACCTTGGTCGAGAACTCTGGCGACGAAGAGGTCACGTCGATTTTAGTTAGCGCGACATCCTTGCTGGCTTTCACTTTCACCAGCTTCGCTTTGGGCGCTTCGCCCGCCTGCCAATAAACAAAAGTCGGCTGGACCTCGACCGGCTGCTCGATCATGGCTTTGAGCATCAGCGTTGTCGCTGGTTGCGATGGATCGTTCGTCTCGACCGTGATCGATTTTTGCTGCAAACCGGTGCGGCCTCCGATTTTGAAGGTGGCTACCACCTCCCCCTTTTCACCGGGCGCTACTTCATCTTTTTTCGTGCTCGCAGCCGTACAGCCGCAGGAAGTTTTTACCGAGGTGATCTTAAGCGGCGTCTTGCCTTTATTTTCGTATTTGAAATTCGCGATTGCCTCTTCGTCTCCGGCTTTCGGATGCAGCTCGATTTGTGTTTGTTCCCAGGCGAGCTGCGCCTGCGCGAATGATCCCGCGCAAAAAATGGCCGCACAACCGAGCACCGTTTCTTTCAATTTCATTGAAGGAGCAAAGAGTCTGAGCGCCGAAGTGTCAACCGCGCGAGCGCCAGGGAATGATCACGTTCAAGTTGCTTACCGCTCGTTTCGGAACGCGGCGACCTGCGAATCCGCGTCAGCTTCCCGCGATGTTGCGTCGCACGTAAGCCTCGACCGCATCGCGCCAATGGCGCGGTCTTTCGCCGGTAAGCGCACGATATTTTTCGGTCGAAAGCACCGTGTAAATCGGCCGCCGCGCCACAAACTGTTTCATCTCGCGAAGAAAGATCGGACGAACAACATCCGCACGCAGGCTGATACCTGTTGCCTTACAGCAATCGAGCGCCCACTGTCCGTATTCCTGCCAGCTGCATCCGCCGCCATTCGCGAGATGAAGAATGCCACCCGGTCGCTCGTGTTGATCCGTCGGCGCGAAGACGCGCGGGTTCCACAATCGCTCGAGCATTCCCGCGAGATCTAAGGTGTAAGTCGGGGTCGAGAACTTGTCCGCGATCGCATCTACGTGATCTTTTTCACGCGCTTGTTGGATGACCCAGTCGATAAAGCTTGGGCGATCCGGTCCGAATATCCAGGAGACGCGCGCCACGAGATGATCCGGGCTCACACTTAGTACGCGCTCCTCCCCTTGCAGCTTCGATTCGCCGTAAACGCTGATCGGCTTTGCCTTGTCTCCTTCCCGATACGGTTCCGTTTTCGCACCATCGAAAACGTAATCCGTGCTGAGGTGAATCATGTGCGCGTTCTTCGCCGCGCAGATCTCTGCCAAAACTCCCGGGGCCTCCGCATTCAAGCGAAACGCTTCCGCCGGCTCACGCTCGCAGCGATCCACATCCGTTTGCCCCGCGGCATTGATTAGCAGGTCGAAGTCAGGCTCGCGGAGCGTGGCGCGCGACCGATCGAAATCGTTGAGATCTAACTGCGCATGATTGAAGCCCGTAACCTCATGCTCGGCGGAATACTGCCTGACTAAGGCAGAGCCCAGGCGACCACCCGCGCCGATGATGACAATGCGGAAATGAGTCTTCAAGCTAGTGACGAGTTAGTAAGCAGCTAGCTACTAGGCTGCCGCCACGCCGGCTAAGATTTGGTGATGGTTTCGCGAAAACAAACTTCTCTTTGTAAATCACTAAACGGCGCATCTCTTCGGTTGGCGCAAAGAACTTCCCACCGCCTAGTAGCGGCCCGCGCGGCCGAGCAGTGGCTCCCACCAGGCCCGATTGCTCAAATACCAGTCGATGGTCGACTCCAGGCCTTCACGGAAGTCGCGCAGCGGTTTCCATTTCACTTCCTTTAACGCAAAGGAGGAATCAATCGCGTAACGGCGATCATGTCCAAGGCGATCGGTTACAAAAGAAATGAGCGAGTGTGGCTTCTTCAGTTTATCGAGAATGAGTTTCACCACTTCTATATTCACCATCTCGCTATTGCCGCCAAAGTTATAAATAGCTCCCGCTTTACCTTCAAACAGTGCTGCCACAATCCCCGCGCAATGGTCATCGACATGGATCCAATCGCGCACATTCCCACCATCGCCATAGACCGGCAACGTTTCGTCGCGCATGGCTTTGACGATCATGAGCGGGATAAGCTTTTCGGGAAATTGATAGGGGCCGTAGTTGTTAGAGCAGCGTGTAACTACTACGTCTTGGCCAAAGGTCTTGTGGCAGGCAAGTGCGAGTAGGTCAGCACTGGCTTTACTCGCGGAATAAGGAGAGCTGGGCTCGAGAGGTGATTGCTCGGTAAACCTCCCGGTTTCGCCTAACGAGCCATAGACCTCGTCGGTCGAGACCTGGACGAAACGCTGCACGCCATGCCGGCGCGCGCAGTCGAGCAGGATGCTGGTGCCGACAACGTTGGTGTGAATGAAATTCTGCGGATCGTTAATGCTGCGATCCACATGCGATTCCGCGGCGAAATTAACCACCGCGTAAAAGATGTGCTCCTGCATGAGCGCATCCATCTGCTCGGCGTTTGCGATATCGGCCTGGAAAAATTCGTAACGCTCCCCGTGTGCCTGCGCCACGCCGTCGAGATTGGCGAGGTTGCCTGCATAAGTCAGCACATCCACGTTGCTGACTGAGGCGGGATGATAGTGATGCAGAACGTAGCGGACAAAGTTGCTCCCGATGAATCCGCAACCACCGGTAACGAGAATGCGCATGGCAGCGCGTTCTAGCAGCGGAGGGCGGCCGGCGCGAGCAGATTCCCGCGGCCGGGAAATCGGGATCCGGGGCGCGGTTGACCTGCCTGCGTTCATTCGACAAAGTGCGGCATGGAGGCTAGCCGCGGACGGATCAAGCTACCAACAGTGCGGCCACGTCTCAAGCAGGCCTTGCTCGGACGGGGTCAACTCCGCGGCGATCAAGGCGCAAAACATCGAGCCCGAAATCTGGATGTGAAGTTCGCGTTCCCTACAACCGGCTACCGATTTTTTGCGCGGCTTAAGTTAGTGATCGAAATGCGACTGGGTGAACGCATTTACGTGCCGATGATTATTCTGAAAGAGATGATTTCGGCCCTCTTGGCCAATCGCAAAGCCGCCCCGAATGAGAAACGTCTGACCGAATCGCTTACGGCTTGGCGAGTGAACTTATTCACGCAGCATCTGCTGGAGCTACCTCTGCTCTAAGCCGGCTCTGGCTTTCTTCGATGAATCGACAGTCCTCAAGCAAGCTGCGCACAGCGACGCCTCCCGGCGGAATTTCGCCGATGATGGGAGCGGATTTTCCCTCCTTCGAGGAGCGGATCGCTTCCTGGAAAGCCACCCTATCCGCGACCGATTGGACGCCCTGGATCATCATCGCGTTAGGCGCGTTTCTTCGGATCTTTCTTCTCGCGATTAAGCCACCGCACTTCGACGAAGGGATCAATGGCTGGTTCGTCGATCAAATGACCAAGAACGGTTTCTACAAGTACGATCCGACTAACTATCACGGGCCGCTTCATTTCTACATCCTCTTCCTTTCCGAAACGCTCTTCGGAAGGAATCTCTGGGCGCTGCGCATGCCGGTGGTGCTCGGTAGCATCTATTGCATTCGACTAGCGCTAACCTTCGAGGTCTTCGTCGGACGCAACATCACCCGCCTGGCAGCCCTCGCCATGGCCGTCTCACCCGGCTTCGTTTTCTATGGGCGTTACTCTATCCATGAAGTGTGGCTCCTCCTCTTCTCCATGCTTTTCGTTCAAGGGCTGCTCGGCCTATGGAAATTCGGCCTGACTAAGTATCTTTGGTCTCTCGGGATCGGTGTGACCGGCATGATTCTAACGAAGGAGACTTACATCATTCATTTGGTTTGCGCCGTGATTGCTATTGGGGTTACGGCGATCTCACATACGATCACCCCCGCATCGGATGGTCCGCTTGTTAGGCAGACCTGGACCTGGCGGGAGCTGACATTGATTACCTGCCTGGGGATTGCCGCGCTGCTTTTCTTCTACTCAGGCACGTTCTTTAATTGGAATGGCGTCAAAGGAATGATCCTGACCTTCAGCGCCTGGTTCAAGACCGGCACTGATGGTAATGGCCATGAAAAGGCCTGGTGGTATTGGCTCATGCTGATCGGGCGGTATGAGGCACCGATCGCGATCGGTCTGCTCGGTTGCGCCTTCTGCCAGCTCTTCAGGCAGATCGCCCTCCGTTACCTCGCCATTTATGGTATCGGAACATTGTTGGCTTACTCGATTGTTAGATACAAGACGCCCTGGTGCGTCATCAGCATAGTCTGGCCACTCCTTTTCGTCTTTGGCGCGGCGACAATTCTCGTAGCGGAAAAGTTTCGCCGTCTTAGCTACGGCGTGGCCGGAATCGCGCTCGCAGTTTCGCTCGGACTTTGTCTGCGCTTGAACTACTTCCGCTGCACGACCGACTCAGAGCCTTACGTATACGTGCAGAGCTACAACGATGTTTGGAAATTAACCGCGCCGCTCCTCCAGTTAGCCCATCGCAATCCGACCTACTACCAGCTCGTCGGCCACATGATCCGGACTAGCGCGTACCCCCTCCCCTGGATTCTAGGTGATTTCTCGCGCGTCGGATACTACGAGAAGGACAGCCTTCCTTCGCCACTAGACGCCGATTTTCTTGTCGTGCAGGAAGATAAGATCGAAAAAGTCGAGCCTAAGCTTACCGGCAGCTACTACACCATGCCCTTCCGGATTCGACCTTACCAGGATACCTCAAAACTCTATTTGAGCGCGCGCATTTTTAAGGATTTCTTTCCAGGTCGCGTGCCGGACTTTGTGGGCCGCCCATAATGAGATGGCTTACCGCCGGGCTGACGTTCGTGAACGTCGCTACGCTCTCTGCACTTCTCTTGGGACTCGCCCTCGGCGGACTAAGTCGGGGAAGCGCGGTCATCTCACTTCTAATCGCGTTAGTTCTCGGCTTGCTTGCTTACTGGCAAACTTCCGACGAGCGAACGATTGACCCTGTTCCGGGACGATCCATCCCTCTTTCTCGCCTTTGCTTTTGGTTCCTGGCGGGTTGCTTCGCTTTCTTTGCCTTTCGCTCTTTCTGCTGGCTGCTCTTCAGCGATGGCGCCCAGCTCAAGGTGCAATCGCCTAATAACCTGGGCGACCTGGCGCTTCATCTTACCTACATTCAGAACTTCGCCAGCGGAGTCCCTCTTTGGCCGGACAATCCCATCCATGCCTTCAGTAAGGTGCGCTATCCGGCTGGGACCGATATGTTCAACTCGCTTCTAGTCCTAGCAGGAATCGACCTGACAAAAGGTCTCATTTGGGCTGGTCTAGCTGGATCGTTCGCTACTTTTTTCGCGCTCTACAAATGGGGCGGTTCGTTCACCGTGGCCGGTTTCTTGTTCAATGGCGGGCTGGCCGGCTTCCAGATCGTAGAGAGATGGAAGCTTCTCGATTACCAAGGCGACAAGACGATCGCGTGGAAAAGCCTGCCACTCTCCATGCTCGTCACACAACGCGGCCTGCTTTACGCCCTACCGGCAGGCTTGCTTCTGCTATACCAGTGGCGGGCCAGATATTCGATGCAGGAGGCAAGGCGTGGCCCAAAGGAATCCGCTTCTTCGGTCCCACTACCTTTCTGGATCGAGCTTACTCTTTACGCATCGATGCCGCTTTTTCATCTGCATACCTTCCTGGCTCTTAGTCTGGTCGCGGCTTTTCTCTTTCTCGTCGGCAAGGCGGAGAACCGGAAGCAGCTTGGCTTACTCGTCGGCAGTGCCGTCCTGCCGGCCTCGCTGCTGGTCTGGATGATAACAAATCACTTCCAGGCCAAGTCGCTGCTTAGCTGGCATCCGGGCTGGGTCCAAAACGTAGGCGAGTTCGCCGCGCCCTTCTTCCGTTTCTGGTTCGTCAATTTCGGGGTGCTTATTCCTTTGGGGATGGTCTTAGTGGGGATCTCGATCTGGCGAAGGCAGCGAGGTCACACCATCGATAAATCCGCCGCCAAGCAAGCGCTCGCCTTCCTAGTCCCGGCGGTCCTCCTTTTCCTCTTCGCCTGTCTGGTTAAGACCGCGCCATGGGAGTGGGATAATATCAAGCTCATCATCTGGGCCTATCTCATTATGCTGCCCTTTCTTTGGACGCAGCTGATCGTACGGTGGCCAATGCCGGCCCGCGTCGCGGTCTGCGCAGCGCTTTTCGCCTCCGGATTTGTCTCACTCTTCGGGGGGTTGCTCTCGCGCGAGAATGGTTACGTTTTGGCGGAACGCTCCGAGGTTGATGGGGTCGGATCGGCCGTGCTCCGCCTTCCGGCAACCGCGCGGTTCGCAGCTTATCCGACTTATAATCATCCCCTCCTCTTGCAGGGCCGAAAGGTCGTGCTTGGCTACCCAGGTCATCTATGGACGCAAGGCTTCGAGTACGCCGAGATCGAGCGACGGCTTAGCAGTCTTATGCTGGGCGCGCCCGATTGGCGGGAGCAGGCTCGCTTTCTTGGCGTTCGTTATATCTTTTGGGGCCGGGAAGAAAAGAATAACTACGCCGCAAGCACCCGTCCCTGGGAGCGCGAAGGCTTAACCACTTTGAGCGGGACCTGGGGCGCGATTTACGACCTGGCTCCCTAGCTAGCGCTGGGTAAGCATCCGACGCTCCGGGGCCGGCGAATTCGGACCTAGCACTAACTGGCGGACGCGCGCCTTCTGCGAGACATAGAAAGGCACACCGTCTTCTCTCAAGTCGGAACCGGCTAAGAAGACCACCATCCGCGCGCCAGAAGGAGCGCCTTTGATTTGACGGACGATTTTATCGGCCACGAATTGCTGCCGGACAACCTCGAGACGATAGGATTTCGTCAAAGCGTCATCGCTCGCTCCACGAGCCCGAAGGCGAGCCGCGTAATTTTCCAAGCCGCTAGCGGGAATATTATAACCACGCGGGAGAAGCTTCTCCTCTTCCGAAGTGAGCGGCTCCGCGGCAGCCATCCTGGCGATCAGAAGCGCCGGCAGCCGCAAGGCAAGGTGGGTAACACCGGGCGCACGTATATTGCGCAAGACCGCGCGGCAATGCTCACGCGTCCGTCCAGAGCCGACTAACTCCAGCTGCGAAATTAACTGCTCGCGCGCGGCATCGGCCGTGGCAGGGAGCTGGTCGAGCAGCGGTTGCTGGGTGGCATCAATCAGGTCCCACCCGACCGCGAACGGATAACCGCTCCGTTCGATTGCTTCCATCAAAAGCGCGGCCGGCTCGGAGCTCCCCCCGAAGACGGCGCGATCGCTCGGGAAATAAATAATGTCCGCAGTTTCCACCACCATCGGAAAATTGATTTTCTCGGCCGGTCTTTCGAGCCGCTCGATCGAGGCGTGTTTGGGCAGAGATGGTTTGCTGGCGCAGTCCGCCAGGAAGAGAGCGAGAACCGCAACGAGGCTTTGACGGAACCATTGCCTAACGAGTGATCGATTCATGGCAAGTTAAGACGCGCCAGCGACAGGACAAGCTGCCCTTCCGCAACGGGCGTTTCATCCACGGTGGCTTTGACCGCAAATTGCACCAGATCACCGACCTCCGCCAACTTCTCAGCGCGCAGATGAATCTTCTCGCCCGGCCGCACCGCCCGAAAAAATTTCATGTTTCGAATCGCGGAGAGAAGCAAGAGTGGCTTCTCGTTTCCCAAAGGGCCGGAGGCCGCGGCAATGCCGGCAACTTGTGCGAGCGCCTCGGTTAAGATGACACCGGGGACGAGAGGATTACCTGGGAAATGCCCGGCGAAGATCGGATCGTCCGGCGAAAAGAAAGTGGCGCAGTCGGCTGATTTGCCGGGCTCGGTCGCAAGGAGTTCCCGCACGAACACAAAAGGCGGACGATGGGGCAGGCCAAGGAACGAGTCGGAGGCCGGCGTCGCAGGGGAGATCACGGACAGGAAGGTCTAACGTCGGAGCTTTAACGTCCAATCCCGAAAGAGAAAAAGTGCGTGATTAATTGCGGATGCCTGCGCCGAATTGGAATCGAATTGCCAGACGGTCCGTCAGGCCGGCAGGTTCCAGCCACAATGCGGCCGTCAGTGAATGGCCAGTCGCGAAAGGGCGCTTGTTACCCCGCAGAGCCGTTCACGAAATAAGCGAACTTCCAACTTCCATTCACCCGCCGAAGTCCGGCGCGGTAGCCATCGTAATCAACGGAGGTATTCGCAAATTGCGGCGGAGCCACCATAAAGTCGCCCTTCTTTACGAATTTTTCCGAAAGGATACCTTCGAGTTCAGGCCAGAGACCATTCTCATCCCAATATTGAAAAACGCCTTCGCCTTTTCGGTCCTGCTCCGGCGCTGCGCCCATCACGAACGCGAAATCCGTCGTCATCATTCCGGCTACGGATTCAACATCATGGGCCTGAACCGCTTTGCGTAAGCGCCCGATAAAAGCCTGGAGATCGACATCCGAACTTTCTTCCGCAGCGGGCTCCTTCTTTGTCTTCGCTGCGGCTGTATCCTTCTTGCGCTTCGTGGCCGATTTGCATCCGGTCAGGCCGACCACGATCACGAGCAAAATAGAAAGGAGCGATTTCATAGCGACGAGAAGGTTTGTCAGGTTCAGGGCCGCGGTTCAAGAGCGCCGTTCGGTCCCCGTTCGTGATTTTGAGTCCTGACGCCGCCGCGCAGATAAAAGATCAAACGCAGGGGGAATCGCGGCGACGTTGCTGCATCGGATGCTGAACGAAAATGAAATACATCGTCTTGACCAGATCGAGGAGAGTGCACGGAGGGCTCGTGAGACGCCCATCTCCGGCGCGCAGCGCGGCGAAAATATTTGCCGCGGTCAGCTCCGGCGGGCGCGGAATACTAGTATAATGCGCGCCAAAAGCGCTGAGCTGATGCGAATCGGACGTAGCGAGTAGCGGTTTACCGAAGCGCGCCGCCACTTTACGCGCCGGACGATTGCGATCGAACCAGCCTTTGTGAAAATGGCAAACCTCGATCGCGTCAAAACAGTCGATGTTCGCGATCAACCGTTCTCCGCCGATCGATCCACCGATGATGTAAAACGGATGCGGCGCGAACGTGAAAAGGGAATCGCCACGCATCTCTTGTAGCCGGCGCACATCGTCGAAATCATGGAGCGACGCAGCTTCCGCCGGTGTGACATTTAACAGGACGATATCGGCGCCGTGCAGCCGCATCTCCGCTGCCGGCACCAGAAGAATTCCCATCGCGGCCGCGTCTGCGAAAACCTCCGCCCGTTGAAAGACAGCATCGTGCAAGGTGATTGCGATGACCTCGATGCCGAGGGCTTTTGCGCGCTCCAACAATTGGTGCGCGGAGTAATCGAGCGCGTCCTTCGTGTCGTCGAGCGTATGCATGTGCAGGTCGAGCTTGATCTCGTCGTTAAGTTTGCCGCTCTTCCCTCCCATGGTGGTGGAAGCATAGCGGCTCCTGTGCCTTCAACCACTACTCCGCCTGCCAGAGCAACGCGGTCGGAGGAACTTTCCAACCGCAGAGCAGACAAGGTCTGAATCATAAACTTTGTTTAGTTCTTAGTTCTCTGTGGTGAAATAAATCTTAGGTCGAACGGATCCAGATCTCGTATTTAAAAGTATGCCGCTCTATTTGATTTTTCCGCACAATCGATAAACTCTCTGCCGTGTTTTTTCCCAGAATTCACAACGCGCTCATTTCTATCCTCTGCCTCCTCGCAGGCAGCGCGATTCCAAGAGGTCAGGCTTACGTCCTAAATGGTCATGTCTGGCCGGCCGGAAGTCAGATCACGATGCATCTTGGTCTCACGCACCAGCCCTCCTCGTTCCAGGACGGGACGGGCTCTTGGAACGGCTCCGCGGCGGACGCGCTCGGTATTTGGAACCAGTACATCAACAAGGTGCAGTTCGTTTCGGCAGGAGCCACGACCAATCATGGCAACGACGGCCAGAATTCTGCATTTTTTTCCAATACCATTTACGGCCAGACCTTTGGCGCGAACGTTCTGGCGGTCACCCTCAACTATTCCGGACCGGTCGCGTCGGAGACGGATGTGATCTTCAACGACAAGCTGAAATGGGGTTCCTACCGGGGACCGCTTCAGTTTAGCGGGAATTCCTATCTCGAAGACTTTCATCGGGTCGCGCTGCACGAATTCGGCCATGTGCTAGGTCTGGATCATCCGGATGAAAGCAATCAATCGGTCGAAGCGATCATGAATTCGATCATCAGCAATCTGGATCATCTGGCCGACGACGATATCGCGGGAGCGCGATCTCTCTACGGACTCAGCATCACCAGCCCGCAGTATCCGCAGACAACAAGAAGCGGCGACCAATTCAGCTACCAGGTCACCGCTAATAACAATCCAACTAACTACAGCGCCACCGGACTCCCTGCCGGATTGCAGATTGATTCTGCGACCGGTTTAATTAGCGGACGCAGCACGGCAAGCGGCACCTTCAACGTAACGCTCGTGGTCCAGGGCAGTTCCGGCACGGCCACCGGCGTGTTCCAGCTTATCGTCTATCCGCTTTCCCTTACCAGCTCCACCAATCCGCCATCGATCGTGATCGGCGATAGCTTCAGTTATCAGATCGCAGCCGGTAACAGCCCGACCGCCTTTAGCGCCACTGGCTTACCTGCAGGCCTTACCATTAACACTAGCACTGGATTGATCTCGGGAACGCCGACTCTAAGCGGCAACTTTTACGTGGTGGTCAAAGCTACTGGCGCTAGCTCGGAAGCGGGCGGCACCGTTACGATCGTGGTCTCGCCGCCTTCGATCACGAGCGCGTATAGCACGAACGGGATAGATATCGGCAGCAGCGTTACTTACCAAATCACGGCCAACAATCACCCTACTTCCTTCGCGGCTGCAAACTTGCCTCCCGGGCTTCAGCTTGATGCCGCGACCGGCGTTATCTCAGGTGTCGCGACGCTTAGCGGCAATTACCCCATCATAGTAACGGCCCACGGCGCGATCGGAGATGCTACGGGGCCAATTTTCTTTTCCATTCTCTCACTGATCTCTCCGACCGCTCCGCTAGCCAAGGTCGCCTTGGATAATTCCGGAACAATTCTGGCCGACCCAGTGCGCGAGCGCGTCTATGTAACTCAATATAATGCGATCGCCGTTTTGGATTCGAAGACCTTTGTCCTGCTCAAGACTGTTCCAATCACCGGGTCCCTTCAGGCCGGTTTAAGTATCTCAGCCGATGGTAAGAGGCTTTGGATTTCGGGTTATTACTCCCCAATGATCCAATCCATCGATCTCGATACCCTGACGGTCCTGCCTACTATTCTCACCAGCATATATCCTCGAGTCATCCGAGGCGCTTCAGATGGCAGTCTGTATCTGCTCAACTCCAATGATACCGGGATTTATCACGTGGATCAAAACAGTGGAGCAATCCTGCAACGCTTTACCCCGGACGCCGGGGGCATGTTTACTTACTGCGGGATAGAAATCAGCCCGGATCGGAAGACTCTCTATGCGACCAGCCAGGGCCTCACCGGCACTTTAGCTAAGTACGACGTTTCCACTGGCTCCCCTGTTTTGAATCAACGCGTGCAAGTTAATTCCTACGAATTGACCTTGGCGGTAGCACCCGATGGTCAATCTCTTATCCTGCCAGGACGCGCCGTCGATACAGGCCTGCCAGCAGCCTACGTCAGATCCACAGTCGATTTGAATATCGTGCGGGGAGCTTTTACGACAGAGAGTGGTAACGGCCCTTTTACTATCAGTCCGGATAGTCGCATCGCCTTCCAGTCCTCCGCCTATGCAACTACCGTCTCAGGTTTCGATCTTAGCTCCGGCAACTTAAGTCGAACGATAGGTCTCCCAGATCGCGCGACCATTTCACAAAACTCGACGCCAGCATTCGATGGCACAAACTCATACCTCTTTATCCTAACTATGTCGGCAGGGCGAGGTGCAATTTACGTCTATCCAGCAGTCCCTCCCCCAAGCCCACCTGCTCCTCCGAAAACGCTGCTTAATGTGTCGACTCGTTTGCGCTCGCAGACCGGCGACAATGTTTTGATCGGCGGCTTCATCATTACTGGGACCGAAGCCAAGAAAGTCGTGTTGCGCGCCACCGGACCCTCGCTGCCTATTGTTGGAAAGCTGACTGACCCAACCTTGGAATTGCATGGCCCAGACGGAAGCCTGCTCGCGGCAAACGATAACTGGAACGAGCATCGCGCGGAGGTGCTGGCTACCGATATCGTGCCGAAAGACGAACATGAAGCGGCCATCGTCACTACCCTGCCGCCGGGCGGATACACTGCCATCTTACGAGGTGTGGCGAGCGGCACAGGCGTAGCCTTGATCGAGCTATACGATCTTAACGCCGGGAGTAACTCGCGCATCGCCAACATTTCGACCCGCGGCAGGGTCGAGACGGGGGACAACGTCATGATTGGCGGTTTCATCATCGGTGGAGATCAACCAACCAAGGTCATCGTTCGAGCGGTCGGTCCCTCGTTAGCTACTCAAGGGGTTACGGGCGCTTTAACCGACACCACGCTCTCCTTGCACGATGGGAATGGCGTGATGATTGCCAGCAATGACGACTGGGGAAGCGATCAGGAGCAGGAGATCACAGCAACGAACCTGGCACCGAAGGATTCGCGCGAGTCGGCCGTTGTCCGCACACTTGCCCCCGGAAACTACACTGCCATTATTCGCGGTAAGAGCGAAACCAGCGGGGTAGCACTGGTGGAAGTCTACAACCTGGAGTCCAACTAAAGAACGTATGCGACACTTAGGACGAATTCGTCGGGATCGAGCTAGCCTGCTTCTTTGCGCCCTCGCCATTTTAAAAGTTCTGCCAGACGCCAGCGCCCGCGTCTCCCTGGATGTTTTGCAACGTGATGGCTACGGCGCAGTAGAACTTAAACGTCCGTTGCCGAATGTCCTCACGGTTACGGCGATGTTGAACGGACAAAGCGTCCGTCTGATTGTCGATACCGGGTGGGCTGGCGAAGGAATCACGATCGATAGCGAATACAGCAAGGTGCTGCATTCGCCGCTCGAGCAGGTCAAGGACTTCGGCCGTTCCGCGAGTGGAAAAGAAATCGGAGGTCTACGCAAAGGCGTAGCGGACACCGTCTCGTTAGGCAATGTGCAGATGAGGCAGGTTCCGATCTTTCTCGGCACGATCGGCGGCCTGAAGCATGCCGAGATGCGCCGGAACGTGAACGCGGATGGCGTCATTGGCTCCGGTTTCCTCCGGACCTGCTCCGGCATCGTAGATCTACACAACCTACGGCTCTATCTTCGCCCGCCGGGCACCGGACACCGCGCCATGCTTGGCTCGGCGCTAAGAGCAGCTGGACTAACAGAGGTGCCATTCTCGATCGAGAACAAGGACTGCCTGGTCGAAGTAGAAGTTAATGGCGTCTCCGGTAAGATGTTCCTCGATACCGGCGCCACCTTCGCTGCGATCGATTCCCGTCTTGCTCCAAAGATGAACGTCGTCGGTTATAGCTCGCGGGTAGGCAGCGTTGATGCCGCCGGTGTCATGAGCGAAACCAAGCTGTTTAACCTGCGTTCCCTCAAGATCGCCGGAGTGCCTGCGCGCGCCCCCGATATGCGGATGGCCAAATTCGGTTTCTACGAAGGTAGCAAGGGCACAATCATCGGCCTCCTCGGAATTGATATCCTGGGACCGAATGGAGCGATCATAGATTTCGGCCAGGAGAAGCTGTATTTTTATCCGGCCGGGTAACGAGGAATAACTAACGAGTGCTATCCGGTGCCGAAGTAGCGATCGCCGGCGTCGCCGAGGCCGGGAACGATATAACCGAATTGGTTTAACTCTGGATCGATTGCGGCGGTGAAAATCGGGACATCGGCGTGCGCGCTTTGGACCTGCGCGATGCCGGCCGGACAGGCGACGATACAGAGAAAGCGAACGGTTTGTCCGCCCGCAGCCTTGACGATGGAAATGGCTTCACAGGCGCTGTGGCCAGTCGCGAGCATGGGATCGAGGATCAAAACTTCCGCACTGGCGACGTTGGTAGGAAGGCGCTGGTAATAACTTACCGGGCGCAAGGTAAGCTCGTCGCGGTAAAGGCCGAGGTGACCGACGCGCGCTTCCGGCACCAACGGTAACATCCCATCCAGCATGCCAAGACCGGCGCGCAAGATGGGAACGAAAACCACGTGCTTACTTAGGATGGCGCCGGTGGTTGTTTGCAGAGGAGTTTGAACATCAATCGGCGAGGTAGCCCATGCGCGCGAGGCTTCCACGAAAAGCAAAGCCGAAATTTGCTGCAGGCTGCGCCGGAACTCCTCTGTGGGGGTTCGCTCCGCCCGCATCTTCGATAGCATCACCTCCGCTAACGGATGACTTAGGATCTGGACGCTAGAGCTTTCGGATTCCATGGCTTACGGGAAGGGACTATTACCGCAGAGATCACCGAGGACACAGAGAAAAAAAGGGAAGCGCCGGCACCGGCGGGAGTGTCAGGCCTAAAAACTGCAGCCCGAAGGCGAACTGGCTCCACTTTACAATCGCCGCGACCGCATAGATTGCCCGGCAGCTAAAATCATGGCTCGAAAATATTTACGCCGCTATCCGATCGGCGCCGAACCTACTGGCCACGGGCAGACACATTTTCGTCTTTGGGCGCCGAAAGGGAAGCGGGTCGATGTTGTCCTGGAAGATTCGGCGGAACCCGAAGCCACTCGGACATTTCATCCGTTGAAACGGGAAGCGAATGGATATTTCTCCGGCATTGCGCCTGTGGATACAGGCGGACGCTATCGATTCCGCGTCGATGGCGCAAAAAATTTTCACCCAGATCCTGCTTCCCGTTCGCAACCTGAAGGTCCCCACCGTTCCTCGGTGGTGGTCGATTCCTCCGCCTTCCGGTGGAGCGATGCAAGTTGGCCAGGCATCGAAATGCCCGGGCAAGTGCTTTACGAAATGCACGTCGGAACTTTCACGCCGGAAGGGACCTGGCAGGCAGCCGCGCAACAATTGCGCGAGCTGGCCGAGATCGGCATCACCGCGCTCGAGATGATGCCGATCGCGGATTTCGCGGGCGAGTTCGGCTGGGGTTACGACGGGGTCAATCTCTTTGCGCCGACACGGCTTTACGGAACGCCGGACGACTTGCGTGCCTTCATCGACCAGGCGCATTCGTTAGGCATCGGTGTCATTCTCGATGTGGTTTACAACCATCTCGGGCCGGAAGGTAATTACCTGCGCGTTTTCTCCGGAGATTATTTCACCGAGCGTTACGAAAACGATTGGGGAGATTCGCTTAATTTCGACGGCCCGAACTCGAAGCCGGTGCGCGAATTCTTCATCACCAATGGTCGTTATTGGATCGATGAATTCCATTTCGACGGCTTCCGTTTCGATGCCACCCAGGACATTCGGGACAACTCGAACGAATACATTGTCGGAGAAATCGGACGGGCCGCGCGCGTGGCGGCGGGTAAACGATCGATCATCCTCGTGGCGGAGAATGAGCCACAACAGGCAAAACTGATTAGGCCGCGCGAAGCAGGCGGGGACGAACTGGACGCGCTTTGGAACGACGATTTGCATCACAGCTCGATCGTCGCTCTGACCGGGCGGAACGAAGCCTACTACTCCGATTACCGCGGTAACCCTCAGGAATTTATTTCGGCGGCCAAGTATGGTTATCTTTTTCAAGGTCAACCCTATCTTTGGCAGGACGCCCCGCGTGGCGAACCGACCTTCGGCCTTCCGCCGCACGCCTTCATCGCGTTTATTGAGAATCACGATCAGGTCGCGAACTCCGCCTACGGCGAGCGCGTTCGGCTGCAATCTTCGCCGGGACGTTATCGCGCGATGACCGCGCTCTTGTTGCTCGGTCCGTGGACGCCGATGTTATTTCAAGGACAGGAATTCGGGGCTGCGACTCCGTTTTTATATTTCAGTGATGCCAGCGGCGATTTGCGTAAGGCCATTCAAAAAGGTCGCTTCAAATTCCTGAAGCAGTTTCCATCCGCAGCGAGCGCGGAGACCCAGGCAATCCTGCCGCCTCCCTCGGAGCGCGAAACGCTTATGCGTTCCAAGCTTCGCTTTGCCGAGCGCGAAACTTCGAAACCGATTTACGATCTTCACCGCGATCTGCTGCGACTTCGCCGCGAGGATGTGCGGTTCCGCGAACAACCGCCACATGGAATGGATGGCGCCGTTCTAGGCGAGGCGAGTTTCGCGTTTCGTTACTTCAGCAAAGAAGGGCACGATCGACTGCTAATCGTGAACCTGGGCAGGCGCGCCAACGTGGAACCGATCGCAGAGCCGCTGCTGGCGCCGCCTCTTGGCTTCCGTTGGGAAACACTTTGGACGAGTGAATCCGTTCGCTATGGCGGACCCGGCCCAACCGATGTGGTGACCGAGCAACGCTGGATTTTACCGGCGGAAGCAGCGATCGCTTTTCATCCCGTGCGCGAAACCGCCCCGCGACGAAAGCCAAGGAAAACATAAACCTTCCTAGGCGACCGATAGCCATGAAGAGAGGCCTACCAACTTCACCCACCGTCGTCCGTCGCATGCCGTGGGATCCCGCGGAAAGCTCGCGCGAGATTTTATTAAACCGCGAATGGATCGTGACCAATGGCCTCGGTGGCTACGCCTCGGGCAGCGTCTCGGGTGCAATCACGCGCAAGTATCACGGCATCCTGATTGCGGCCCTGCCCGCGCCCCTCGGACGGATGGTGATGTGGAGCCACGTTTCAGAATTCCTCCGCTTCAGCGATGACGACATCGTCTCGTTAGGCGCGGAGGAACGCGCCGGGGGCCAACTCGATCTTCAAGGCGCTGATTATCTGCGCGAGTTTCGGCTCGAGGATGGCTTGCCGGTTTGGACCTATCAAGTGCGCGATCTCGTGATCGAGAAACGCATTCTGCTTCCGCACCTCCAAAACACCGTGCACGTCAGCTATCAGGCCAGCGGCAGCGGCCCGCTCCCACAACTCGATCTTCGTCCGGCGTTTCATTTCCGGCATCACGAGGCGCCGGTGGATGAAAAATTTGAGGCGCCTTACAAACTCTCCACCGTCGGAGGTCGCTACGAGATTGCGTCGATTCGTCGCGTTCCGCCGTTGCGGATGCGCCTGTGCGGTCAGGATTCTGGATTCACGATCGCGGCCTCCTTTATCGACCAGGTGGTTTATCGCACCGAACAGGAACGGGGTTACGCCTATGAAGGCAATCTTTGGAGTCCTGGTTTTTTTCGAGTCAATCTAAGCGAACACAATACCGCGACGTTGGTCGGCTCGACCGAGGAATGGAGCATCATCGATGTCCTCGGCCCGGCCGATGTGCTCAATGCAGAACGCGAAAGGCGCGCGCGACTCCTGGCCGAAGCGGCGCCCGCCGCGCGCAAAGGTGTGGCGGCAGAATTAGTTTTCGCGGCCGATCAATTTGTCATCACCCCAGCCGGCCGAACTGAAGATGCGGCGCGCGCCCATGCCGCAGGCGATGAAGTTCGCACCGTCATCGCCGGTTATCATTGGTTCACCGATTGGGGCCGCGATACCATGATCAGTCTCGAAGGACTTACCCTAACGACTGGTCGGACGATCGAGGCCGGCTACATCCTGCGCACCTTCGCGCATTATGTGCGCGATGGATTAATCCCGAACATGTTTCCGGATGGGAGAAAAGAAGGGCTTTATCACACCGCGGACGCGACCCTTTGGTTCTTCCACGCTCTCGGCCGTTATCTCGAGCAAACCCAGGACGAGATCACGCTCAACCTTGTTCTCCCGACCTTGATCGAAATCGTTGAAGCGCATCTGCGCGGAACGAAATTTAACATCCATGTCGATCCCGCGGACGGCCTGCTGGTGCAAGGCGCGGAAGGATATCAGCTCACCTGGATGGATGCGAAGATGGGTGATTGGGTCGTGACGCCGCGCCGCGGAAAAGCGGTCGAGATCAACGCGCTTTGGCATAACGCGCTTGAGCTGCTGGCGGGCTGGCTGCGACAGGTCGGCGAAGAAGAAAGCGCAAAACGTTACGCGGAACATGCGGAGCAGACACGCGAATCATTCAATGACCGCTTCTGGTTTGAAGAGGGCGAATATCTTTACGATGTCATCGATACCGCGGACGGGAACGATAGTGCCTGCCGGCCGAACCAAATTCTAGCTATCTCGCTCGATCACCCGGTGCTTACGCGGGAACGTTGGCCGGCAGTCTTGGAAGTCGTCGAGCGTGAATTGCTGACGCCGTTCGGACTGCGTTCGCTCTCGCCCAAGCATCCCGATTATAAACCCACCTACCACGGCGATCTTCGCACGCGCGACGCGGCTTATCATCAAGGCACAGTCTGGGGCTGGTTGATCGGGCCATTCATAGACGCCTGGCAGAAAGTGCACCCTAACGAGTCATCGACCGCGCGCGGATTTCTCTCGCGCTTCCCTGATCATCTCGGTGAAGCCGGTCTCGGCACGATCAGCGAAGTCTTCGATGCGCAAGAACCGCACACCGCCCGCGGCTGCATCGCCCAAGCGTGGAGCGTGGCGGAAGTTCTGAGGTGCTGGGTGAAGACGGCGTAATCGTATTGTGCGAGGCGTTGGGGCGCTAAATCGCCGCGGCGTTCACATCTGTTTCCGCGTCCGAATTCGATTCTAAAGGATGCCAGAAATCGAAAAGGAAATTTCGGAGAAACCCGAGGTCAAAGAGGAGCTGGCCCGCGCGACCGGCCAGCGCGCTGAGAAAGAAGTCAAAGAGAAATCGCCACACCGGCTCTCCTTCCTCCCTCATTTCCTTCTCCTGCTGGGATGCGCGATTTTTTATTATCTGGTCGGGACGCCAATCATCCCATTGGCGCGACCGCAGGTAGATTTCTCGCATCGTCTTCTCCGCGGCGCGGCCCTTATCATCGTCATCCTCGCGCTCGGACGCGCGCTGAAAGTTTACGCGATTGGCGCGATCGAAGATTCGGTCACGCGTTTTACCCTGCAGCGAATTCAGAAGCTTATCGTCGGAATCATGATCGCCGTGATCGCGATCTCGATCATCTTCGTTAATTGGTATGCTGCGCTGACTGCGCTCGGGGTTGGCTCCATCGTGGTCGGCCTCGCGGTCCAAACTCCGATGAAGAGTTTCGTCGCCTGGATTTATATACTCGTTAGGCAACCGTATCGGGTCGGCGATCGGATCAAGATCGATAACGCCACTGGCGATGTGATCGACGTCGGTTATCTCGACACCACCCTCTGGGAATTCGGCGGGCAATACCTCTCCACCGACCATCCGAGTGGACGCATCATCAAATTCCCGAACGAAAAAGTGCTCGACTCGATCGTGTGGAATTATTCCTGGCCGCTCTTCCCTTACATCTGGAACGAGATCAAGTTCCAGATCGCGTATCAGAGCGACTTGAAGTTTGTCGCGGAAACGATGGAACGAATCGTCAACGAAGAGATCGGCGAAGAGATGGTGAAAAGAATCGAGACCTTTCGCGGTCTGCTCGCGAAAACGCCGGTGGATGAAGTTGAAGTGCGCGCGCATCCTCGCGTGTTTTTCCGGGTCGACGAAGTGACCTGGGTAGACGCGATCGTTCGTTATCTTGTCCCGCCGCGGGAAGCGGGCCAGGTGAAGAATCGCCTCATTCCGAAACTTTTGACCGCGCTCAACGCCGAACCGGATCGAGTGATGTTCCCGGTCGGAGCGAATCGCTAGGCGCGCTTGTCCTTTAGCTACGCCGCGGGTGTCGGGGGTGCCGCCGATTGCGCTGCTCTGCGTTCTCGCCGATTACTTCCGCTCATGAAATTTTTCGCCACGTCATTGTCGCTTTTGCTCGCGATCTGTTTTGCGACCTCGGCTAACGCGCAATGGCCTTGGACGAAAAACAAATCGCGCCCGACCCCGCCGCCGGTTCGCCAGGCGTTACCTCCGACCAAACCGACTCCTCCTCCCCGCCCGACTCCGGTCCCCACGCCGATGGTGGCATTGCCGAACTACGACGAAGAGACCAGCACGCGGCTCCAGATTTTTCTCGATAACCACAACTTCGGTCCGGGAAAAATCGATGGCGAGATGGGTGAATTTTTCCGCAAGGCGCTCCTCGCTTACAAGCGCGCGAATGGCATGACGACGACGGGTGCAGTGGATGCCACTCTGCTTTCCGAAGTGCCGCAGGCCTACACCACCTTCGTGATTCCGCCGGAAGCGGAAAACTTCGTCGGCCCAACCTCCTCAAAACCTTCCGAGCAGGCAAAATTGAAAGCGCTCAAGTACGGCTCACTTCTCGAGCTGATCGCTGAACGTTTTCACGCTGCCGAAGCCTTCGTTCGCAAACTGAATCCGGGGATGAATCTCGATCAGCTCAAACCCGGCGACACCGTGCGAGTGCCGAACGTGATGCCATTCAAAGTAGAAGACCTGCACGAAGGCTTCATCCCGCCGAATCCTGCGCTCGCTGGACGAAGAGTGGTGATCGACACTCGCGAGCGTTTCCTGGAAATCCACGACGGCAATAAGCTGGTGGCGGAATTTCCGATCACGCCCGGTTCCACTACCCTGCCTGCGCCATTGGGGACCTGGAAAATTTTGGGCATCGCCACGCTACCGTGGTTCCGCCATGACGAAGGCGTGCTCAACGCAGGAGTTAAGACCGACAACTTTTACAATCTTCCGGCCGGCCCGAACAATCCGGTCGGCGTTCTCTGGATGGGATTGAACAAGCCGCACGTCGGCGTTCACGGCACGAACAATCCGGAGACGATTGGCCGGGCCGCAAGTCACGGTTGTATTCGGACCGCGAATTGGGATGCCGCGCGGATCAAGGATCTCGTGACCGTGAATGACGTGGTCGAGATTTTTTAAACTCCTTTTTTTATTTCACCCAGATGTCCGCCAGGCTAGGAGCCTGCGCCCCCAGATTCAACGAGCAATGCCGTTCGCGAAGAGCACGACCAACGGCGTAAACAAAACCAAATCGGCCAAGGCGGTGCGGAGGTTGGGTTCGATTCTGTCTCTGGCAACGTGAATAACCGCGAGCAGGATTGCACTCAGAGCGACACAAAGGAGAACAACCTTTCCATCGACAAACTCGGCGCAAACAAGACTCGTTAGGCTAAAGAACGCCAGGCTTGGCAGGATCCATCCTTCAATCTTTGGAAACACTGTTGCGATCGAGACACGCTGCTGCGCCACATCCAGCTCACGTTCCCAAGTCGCGATGCAAACGCAGTTCAATGAACAAAGGCCGGCGAAGAGAAGCCACGCCGGCAGAATTGCACTCGTTAGGCCAGGCCTTAACGGGACGACGGCTCCGGCGGCAAACAGGAAACCGATCACGATCTCTTTCATCGGGAGCGTCTGCCAAAGCGATGGCCGGAGTTGATTCAAGATAAGATAAAGAAGCGCGACCAGTCCGAGAGCTGCACCGAGCGTCATCGTCGCGGACACCAATCGGGTCGTAATTACGAACAAGTCCATCGTCATGACCAGGGCGACCCCGGCCATCCAAGCCGTTCGATGTCGCAGACAAAAGCATTGGCGCAGCGAGGCCGGAACGTTTCGGTCTAACGAGAGGCTGTCGCCAAATCGGTCCACAAGATAAATCAGCCACGCGGTCAGGAAGAGCGCGCCGGAGGCGGCACCTGTGGCCGGGATTCCAAAACTGCGGGCCAGGAGCCATTGCCAGCTAACCGCGACAATCGGCGCATCAAGGCAAGCGAGATTCAACCACCCGAAAATACTCCATGCCGCCGATCGCTCTTGCCGCTTCCCGCGCCCTCTGCCGCGGCCGGCGCGCTGCGTCGCAAAGCCCTTGCTCGCCGTTGTCTCGATCATACCTTAAACTCCGTCACGGTTTGCGACCTTTCCCCCTATGAATTCCAACGGCATCTCCTTCGACAATGCGGCCGTCGCCGCGCTTCCGAAACATCTTCTGCAATTCGCCGTCGACCAGCGTTACGACGAATATACGCCGGTCGACCATGCGGTCTGGCGTTTCATCATGCGGCAGAACGCTTTTTTCCTCAAAGAATACGCGCACAAAGTTTACTTCCAGGGCTTGCTCGAGACCGGCATCTCTCTTGAACGCATTCCGCGCATCGATGAAATGAACGAAATTCTCGGCCGCATCGGCTGGGGCGCAGTCGCGGTTGATGGCTTCATTCCGCCGGCCGCTTTCATGGAATTCCAAGCTTACAAGGTGCTCGTGATCGCGTGCGACATGCGCCAGCTTCATCATATCGAATACACGCCCGCGCCCGACATCGTGCACGAAGCCGCCGGCCATGCGCCCATCATCGTCGATCGCGAATATTCCGAATATCTCCAGCGCTTCGGAGAAATCGGCGCCAACGCGATGTCGTCAAAACGCGACTTCGAGCTCTATCAAGCGATCCGGCATCTCTCGATTTTGAAGGAGCTGCCGAATTCCGATCCAAAAGAAGTCGAAGCCGCCACGCGGGAAGTGGAATATTTACAGGCGAATCTGGGCGAGCCCTCCGAGATGGGGCTGCTCTCTCGCCTGCATTGGTGGACGGTCGAATACGGACTCATCGGCACGCTGGAGCAGCCGAAGATTTACGGCGCGGGGTTGCTTTCTTCGATCGGCGAATCGGTCAGTTGTCTGGAAGCGAAAGTCGGCAAGCTCCCCTACTCGACCGCTTCCGCCGGGACCGCTTTCGATATCACGACCAAGCAACCGCAGCTTTTTGTGGCGCCCGATTTCGATCACCTCCGCAAGGTGCTGGAAGAATTCGCGAGCAAAATGGCGTTCATGATCGGCGGGCTCGAAGGGATCGAGAAAGCGATCGAGTGCAACAATCCCGCGACCTGTGAGTATTCGAGCGGCCTGCAAGTGACGGGCACCTTCACCGAAGTCCTGACTGACGCCAATAAAGAGCCGATCTACCTGCGCAGCACCGGTCCGGGCGCGCTCGCTTTTGAAAAGAAACAACTCGATGGCCACGGCCGTGATTACCACAAGGATGGCTTCGGCTCTCCGATCGGAAAATGGAAATTTAGCGATCGGGCACCTGAGACATTGAGCGACTCGGAACTGCGCGCCGCCGGCATCGTTCCCGGCCGGAATGTGAATCTGGAATTCGCCAGTGGCGTCCGGGTTGAAGGTAGCCTAACGAATGCTTTGCGCCGGAATGGTAAACTGCTGCTTCTCACTTTTGAAAATTGCCGCGTTACGCACTGCGATCGCGTCTTGTTCGAGCCAGCCTGGGGCAGTTTCGACATGGCCGTCGGCGAACGGATCCTTTCTGTCTTCAACGGCGCGGCCGACAAAGACGCCTACAACGAAGTGGCGCTCGTCCCGAAAGAGCGCACGATCAAAGTCCCTTCCGACGCCAGGCGCAAGAAGCTGGAGAACCTTTACGCGCAAGTGCGCGACATTCGTGATCGCAAAGTGGGTTACGAACGGCTCGGGGAAATTTGGGAAACACAGCAAGCGGAGCACGAAAGTGATTGGCTGCTCTCGCTGGAGATCTTCGAAATTCTCGACGACGCCGGCGAGCAAAACGATCTCAAGCAACGAATCGTCTCCTTCCTCAACCAGAAGAAACTGACCGACAAAGATAAAGCGACGCTGATTGAGTGGGGTTTCCGCCTGGTCACTTACCACAAAGCCGGTCTGCAGAGCGCCGCTCATTAATCCGACTCCCTTTGGATGGAGAATGGCGTACCGATTATTCGGTTTGGTCGACTGAAGGATTTGCCTTCAGCGCCACACGCCGAGACGGAGTAATTCCGTCGTCACCAGCACCGACCAATTCCTATTAGCAGCCGGACTGGCTGGGCTTGGATGTAGAATGCGTCCGATCTTTACTGCGGTGTCCGGGAATATTTGCTGAGCGCGTTTGGCAGCGAAATCACCGATGCCGATCAGCCATTCGGGCTCGAGCGCGCCGATGATTTCGCGCAAGTGTTGATCGCAAATCCGGAAAAGCGCCATCCGTTCGGTGGCCGGCAATTTATCCGGCGTGCGGTTGCAACCGCTGGCCTCGAGGAAGGCGAGCGGGCAATAGTTCGCGACGAAGTGCAATTTGAAAAACTCTTCGGCGGTCGCAAAACGTTCGGCAAATAGTCGCCAAAGGCGTTGGCCGCTGATTTCCGTTCGCGGGCAATCGAATCCGCGGATGAGCCGTTTCGGATGCTGAATTTTTGGCGGCGCGATCCGCGCCGCAATGCCCAGCCAATCGCGCACCGCCGCGATTTCGCCGAATGGAATTCCGGTCTGCGCCATGCCGAACGGACCGGGATTCATCCCAAGAAAGACGGTGCGCTTCCGGCTCGACGCGTACCGCCATAAATACTCTTCGTGCGCGGCCCAGGCGTACTCGAGCGGATGATAAACGTGCGCGACCGGCG
This sequence comes from uncultured Chthoniobacterales bacterium, assembly GCA_964236815.1. Lineage (GTDB taxonomy): Bacteria > Verrucomicrobiota > Verrucomicrobiia > Chthoniobacterales > UBA10450 > JACCTI01. The sequence goes on along the minus strand of CAXSFN010000006.1, from coordinate 55,195 downwards.
GCGAGAAACGCAGTTTACCCGCCGCAATACGTAATCGTCTGGCCGCGGCGATGACTCGCGTGGCTCTCTCAAGGCTGGAGTTGATCGCGTCTTGCATTCAGAAGGAGGGCGGAAGAATTTCGGCCATGTGCCGAAACATTAAGACTCTGCATAATTTCGAACCGCCTGCGACCGTCGATGAAATCCACGCTTCGGCTTTGCAATTCGTACGCAAGCTCAGCGGCTTTTCGACACCGTCGCAGGCGAACGAAGCGAGCTTCAATCGCGCGGTCACGAACGTGACCGCGGCTGCGCGAGAGTTGCTCGATTCACTAGTGACGAATGCGCCGCCGCGCGATCGCGAAGTGGAAGCAGCAAGAGCACGCGCGCGTTCCGCGCAGCGGTTCCAGACCGTCTCAGCCTAACGAGAGCTACTCCTCGCCTTCGTAGTAATCCGTCTCCACGCCTTGCACGATTCGGATTTCGGCGCCATCCATCGGCGCCGCCCATTTGCTGCTGTCCGGATAGTAGCAGGAATCACCACGCGGGTTATCCGCGATCACGTAGTAAACGAAATCGTCCTCGCCCGCATTCGTTAGTTGATGCGCTTCGCCCGGGCCAAAGAAAAAGGCATCTCCCGGGCCGACATCGCTTGTGCCCGTTTCATCGCGCACCGAACCGCGGCCGGAAACGACCAGGTATAATTCCGATTCGGCTCCGTGCAGATGATACGGGCAATACGATTTGCCTTTCGGAATCCGCACCTGCGCCAGATCGAATGGATGTCGCTTCGCCAGATCGAGCGATTCCCGCTCGCGGCCAAGCGCAACCGAGATCTCCTTGATGAACTTGTGGAATTTGCCCGCGGGCGATTTCCGTTCCTGTTCTTTGATCGAATCGAGGTGGGCTTTGCGCATCTTCCTTTTGAATCAGGAATTGCGACAAGTTCAACTCCGCGCTCGAGCCGGAAATGAAATTTTGCGGCGAGCCGCGGTGGCAAAGATGGGCGCGTTCGCACTCTTCGTCGGAGTGAGGAGGCTGCGGCCACGCGTGATGGCGGAGCCGAGCTTGATGCATTGGCCCTCCGCAGCCGCTTCAATTTCGATGGGAACCGAAGCGGCCAGCTTGCGCGCATCGTTTACCATGTCGTCGATCGCAACATCGGTGTGCGAGGGATCGTGATGAAAAAATAAGAGGCGCTCCACTCCGGCATCGATGGCCAGCGCCACGCTGTCGGTCAGACATCCATGTCCCCAGCCAATATGTTTGCGGTATTCGAGCTCCGTGTATTGCGTATCGAGAATGAGCAAATCCACCCCGCGGACAAAGCGCAAGACCGCTTCCCGATGGCTCTCGATATTTGCGCCGCTTTCGCCGTTCCGGGAGTAACGATGCGGTTCATGGTCCGGCAAATACGCGATGGTTGCGCCGCGCGCGGAGATGCGAAATCCTGCGCATCCGCCCGGATGATTCAGCGCCATTTTTTCAATCTGAAATTCGCCCACGCAGTTGAGGTGCGAATTTAACTCGCCCAAACTTGCCAAGCCACGCATCTCATCAAGCGAGATCGGAAAGTGAAGGGACTGCATTTGATTGCGCAGTCCGCGGTCCAGTTCCGAGAGGTTGCCATTGGCGATGAAAATGCGGATGCGATTTTGCGGCGCATAGAGGGGCGCAAAAAAAGGCAAGCCCTGGATGTGATCCCAATGCGTGTGCGAAATGAGCAGATTCGCGGTGATCGGGCGCGAGCCGAATTCCTCGACCAAGGCGCTGCCCAAATTTCTGGCTCCACTGCCTGCATCCAAGATTAAAATGCTGTCGCCCGCGCGTACCTCCACACAGGAGGTGTTGCCGCCGTAGCGCGCAGTCTCGAAACCGGGCGCTGGGATTGAGCCGCGAACGCCCCAGAATCGGACGGTCATCGCGGGCGTCTCGGAATCAATCATTTCTCAAAATCGCTGGACTAAATCCCGAGCGGTAAATCGACTTGAAACACTGTTCCTTCCTCGCTGCTCGAAACGGAAATCGCCCCCTTGTGCGCCTCGACCACCGCTTTGCTAATGGCGAGCCCAAGTCCGGTTCCATTCGATTTTCCGTGCGTGAAAAAAGGCTCGAAAATGCGCGGTAAAAGATCGCGCGAAATTCCACAGCCGGTGTCGGAAATTTCGAATCGCACTTTGTCGTCCACGCGCGCAATCGCAAAACGCAGATGCTTGTGCGCGCTGCGCTTCATCGATTCGCGCGCGTTCTGAATTAAATTTCCGAAGACGCGCAGGAGGCGATGGCGGTCGGCGATAAATTCGCCGCCGTAACTCTGCGCGATCTCGATTTCGATCTGCGGCTCACCGCCAGTGAAATCCGGCGCGAGCGCTTCCAGCAGTTCGTTCACGCTAATGGTTCGCAACTTCAGGTTCGTATTGCCGCGGGAAAAATCGATCAGCTCCTGCGTCATCGTGTGCATCTTGTCGACCGAATCGCGAATGATGCGCGTCATCTTGGCGGTCAACGGATCGTGGCTGGTCGATTGAATCGCCTCGCATGCACCAAGAATCGACGCGATCGGATTGTTCAGATCGTGCACGATCGAGCTGATGGTGGTGCCGAGAAGCGAGAGTCGCTCGGTCCGCATCATTTCCTCGATGAAATGCTGGTTGTTCTGGCGCAAACGGGTGGTGACCGCGCGCATGAAATTGCTCATCACTGCGTGGGGCGCGAGGCGGAGAAGATGATCCCAGGTTTCGCTGTCGACCCGGCCCACAATGGTGTGGCCGACGGCGGTGGCCTGGGCGGAGCGGCGACCGGTATCGACCAGCGCCATCTCACCGAAAAAATCTCCTTCCATCAGATGCGTCAGCGTTTCCTGCTGTCCGGCCCGACCGCGTTTTGAAATTTTCACCGATCCTTGCGCGATAAGAAAAAGCGAATCGCCCAGATCGTCTTCCTCGAAAATAACCTCCCGCGGCCGATAGTGAGCTACATCGATTTCGCACTCGATCTGCGCGTAAGCGTCCTCTCCGATCCTGGCCAGAAGATCGTTGTCCCGGAAGGATTCGCGCTCCGGCGAATCGAATGCAGGCACGTCTTCGTGCAACGATTTATCCATCCGGATGAGCTCTTGGTTTTGCATGATGTAGCCAGGATCTTGGCGGTGAATCTCATGAGCAGCGCACGGGCCGCGCCGGGCGAAAATTTTACGCGGGCCGCGCAAAAGACAGCGGAACGGGACGTGCTTAAAACAAAGGTTCGTCCCAGCGAAAATCACCTTCCTCATGCGCACGAAATTGAAGCGAACCCACCAGCGCTAGCCGCTGGTCCGCCGATGGGTACTCCCGACGTTCTTCCGCTGGCTCCTGGGGCAGAGAGAAATTCTCACCTCGCGGTTTTCGTTCCGCCGCCTCTGGCCGAAGCGCCAAATAACGCGGAGGAACGGAAGGGCGAGCTGGAATTCGAGATCGGACACGTCTTGTTCATCGACATAGTCGGCTACACGAAACTGCTCAACGACGAGCAGAGCGAACGTCTCCTTCAACTCAATGAAATCGTGCGTGGCACCCGGCAATTCCGCCGCGCGGAGAGTGCTGGAAAACTAATCCGTTTGCCGACCGGCGATGGCATGGCGCTGGTCTTTCGCCATAGCCCGGAAGCGCCCGCGCAATGCGCGCTCGAGATCAGCGGAGCATGTCAGCTTCCCCTTCGCATGGGCATTCACAGCGGCCCGGTCAACCACGTAGCCGATGTAAACGAACGGATTAACGTGGCCGGTGCGGGCATCAACATCGCGCAACGCGTGATGGATTGCGGCGATGCCGGACATATTTTGATGTCGAAACACGTCGCGGAAGATCTGGAACATTCGGCGCGCTGGCAGCCGCATTTACACGATCTCGGCCAGTACGAAGTGAAACACGGCGGATTCATTTCCGTGGTAAATCTTTTCACGTCCGAGCTCGGCAATCCCGCCGTGCCGACGAAGCTCGCGGCATCGAACCGGCCGTCGAGATTGGCGGCTGTTCCCCGTCGCGCGCGGCCCTACACGCTCGCGCTCGGCGCCCTTCTTTTCATCGCCGCGGTGATCGCGGCGCAGGAGTACTTGTGGATGCCAGGCCGACCAGCGACCACCAGCATTCTGCCTGCGAGTCCGGCTTCCGACGCGCCTCCCATTTTGGTCGCGCCGGAAAAGAGCATTGCCGTTTTGCCTTTTGAAAATCTGAGCGCGAATCAGGAAACTGCGTTTTTCACCGACGGCGTGCAGGATGAAATCCTGACCAACCTCGCGAAAGTCGCGGACCTTCGGGTGACCAGCCGCACCAGCGTGATGCAGTATCGGAATCTGGCGCGGCGTAATTTGCGTGAGATCGGCCGACAGCTTGGAGTCGCGCACATTGTAGAAGGAAGCGTCCAGCGCATTGGCAATCGCATTCGTGTCAACGCGCAATTCATCGACGCGCGAACCGACGCGCATGTCTGGGCTCAAACCTACGATCGCGATCTGGCGGATGTTTTTGCCATTCAAAGCGAAATCGCGAAAACCATCGCGGAGCAGTTGCAAGCCAATCTCTCGCCGAAAGAGAAAGCCGAGATCGATCAAAAGCCGACGAACGACCTGGAGGCGTACGATCTTTACCTGCGCGCGATGCAAGCCAATCGCGCCCGTGCCAGCTCAATCGGAAGCGGAGGAGTGGAAGAAGCGAAAGAGGAAACCAGATTGCTCGAGGCAGCGATCGACCGCGATCCAGCCTTTGTCCCGGCTTTGGCGCAGCTCTCGCAAACACATCTTTATCTTTATTGGGTAAATGCCGACCAGCCCGCGACGCATCTCGAAGCCGCGAAACGCGCGCTCGAAACCGCAGCGAAGTTGCAGCCGGATGCAGGCGGGGTGCATCTCGCGCGCGCTCTTCTTTATTACTGGGGCGCGCGCGATTACGAGCGAGCTCTAGCCGAACTCGCGCTGGCCCGGCGAGCTTTCCCTAACGAGACTCGCGGGCTTTTCATCACCGCGATGATCGAACGGCGTCAGGGCGATTGGGACAAATCAACCCGCCATATCGAGGAGGTTTACGCGCTTGATCCTTTCAATATCACCGTCATCTCGGAGCTGGCCGGGATTAACTACTCCGCGCTCCGGCGTTATGGAGACGCGACCAAAATGCTTGATAACGCACTCGCCTGGCGGCCGCGCAACTTTGCCCTCTCTTCACTTCGCGCGAACGTCGATCTCGCCTGGAAAGCCGATCTGCACCGGTGGCAGGAGGTCCTCGGGAGTGAGGTGGATACAAACGCCGATGCCGGGGACCTGGCAAACGCGCGAATCGATCTGGCGCTGCGAGAACATGATTACGCCAAGGCCGATCACTTGTTAGGGGAAAATAGCGGCACCGAATCTGACGACAACGGTTTCTTCACCCCACGCGAATGGAAGCGCGCGATCGCCGCGCGCGGTTTGGGAAATGACGAGCAGGCGCTCGCTCTCTTCGCCTTGGCGCGCGCGCGCGTCGCGACGGCCGCGCAAGCCCGACCCGATGACGCAAAAAGCCTTATTGTCCTGGCGCAGCTCGAAGCAGCGCTCGGAGAAAAAGAAACTGCCTTGAGAGACGGCGAGCGAGCGGTTGCGCTTCTGCCGATCGAAAAAGATTCGATTAACGGCCCACAATTACTCGCCCGTCTCGCGAGCATTTACGCGCAGCTTGGGGATAACGGACGGGCGCTCGACTTGTTAGACCGCGGCGCCCGGCAACCCTATGGCCCGACCTTCGGCTCCCTCAGGCTCGATTTAATGTGGGATCCGTTGCGCAAAGATGCGCGCTTCGAAAAGCTGCTTGTTTCTATTGCGCCGAAGAATTAAGCGCTATCGCAGGCTGCGATAAATCGGATAGCTGATCGCGAGGAGTCCAAGGGAGATGAGGCTATTCGAGGTGTCGGCCACTAGTGCTCCGCCAGCGAAACAAATCGAGACGAGCAACACAAGACCCGTGCTCCACGGATGCCCCCAAGCCCGGAAGGGCCGAGTAGCGTCGGACTCGCGCGCACGGAGCGCGAAAAGAGTCGCATAAAGGAAAGTGTAGTTAGCGAGAAAGAGAAAGGCCGTGATCGCGATCACGCGATTGTAGGTTCCGCTCAGAGCGAAAAGCGCAGCGAGCGCGCAGCTCACCAGAAGGCCGGTGGTCGGCGTCCCCTTCTCATTCACTCGGCTGACGCTGGAAAATTTTAGCTGTCCGCTGAGCGAGTGAAAGGTGCGCGAGGTAAACATGAGATAGGCGTTGATCGCGCTGACCAGCGACAGGATGACGAACACGCGCAGAACCAAATCCGCGTGCGCTCCGAAGATGACGGTCATAGCCGTGCCGACCGCAAAAGGATCGTGCGCCAGGCGATTCATTGGAATGACGTGAACGAGCGCGAGATTAACGAGCAGATAAATCACGATGACCGCAATCACGCCTCCGAAAATGCTGCGCGGCAATTCGCGTCCCGGATCCCGCAGTTCCCCGGCGAAATAGGCCGGCCCGTTCCAGCCATCGTAGGTGAAGATGACGGCCTGCATCGCGAGCACGCACGCGATGAAAAGCGAGAATTCATGCGCCGATTGAGCCGGCGCTGGATCGCCGTGCGGCGCGGCCCAGGCGAAACAGACGCCGATGAAAATTACGAAAGCGAATGCCTTTAAAATACTGGTGAAGTTCTGCGTCTTACTGGCGGTGCGCACGCCGCGCCATTGCAGAATCGCAAAAGCAAACAGGATTGCGCACGCGATCGCGCTCACACTCGCAGTCGAAATACCGGCGATTGCGCAGACCGATTCGCCGATCACGATCGCCGCGGCAGTCGCGCTCGTGCAGCAGGAAAGCCAATCACTCCAGCCCGCCACGAATCCAAGATACGGGCCGAGTCCGCGACGGACGAAGACGGTGTAACCGCCGGACTCCGGCGTCATGGCAGAAACTTCCGCGAGCGCATTGGAGCCGAGCAAGGCGTAAAGGCCGCCCGCGATCCAGGCGCCGAAGAACAAGCCTAACGAGTGTAAATGTCCGGCAACCTCGCCGGGCGTGCGCAGAATGCCGGAGCCGATCGTGTTCCCAACTAAAACCGCGATACCGAAACCCGCGCCGAGGATTCGCAAGAGAGCACCGCTCCGTGGTCGACTTGCGGTCACGAGTGCAGTCTATCAGAAAAAACGAGACGACGGTACGCGATCCCAGTCTCTTTCGAGCAAGGCAACTTCCTAGATTAACGGCCGGTAAAGTTCGGCGCGGCGGTGATCGAGAACCGGCATTCGCTTTCGCACAGACTCGACTGCTTCCGGAGAAATCTCGGCTACAATCAGTTCCTCTCCGTCGCTTGAGGCTGCGCTTAGGACCACTCCATATGGATCGATTATGGCAGAGGCGCCGCAAAAGGTGACGCCGTCATCCGTGCCGACACGATTTGAAAGAACGACATAACTCTGGTTTTCAATCGCGCGAGCCAACGCGAGCGTGCGCAAATGCTCGACGCGCGGAAATGGCCAGGCCGAGGAGATGAGAAAGACGTTGGCCGCCTGCTCGATCGTCTGTGTGCGGTAAACTTCCGGAAAGCGCAGGTCGTAGCAGATGCTGGAAGCGAAACGCATTCCCGCGAAAGCAAAGGCTGCGAACTCGGCGCCCGGCTCGAAACAAGTGTGCTCCTCGATCGGCGCGGGCGTGAAGAGATGAGTCTTGCGATAACGAGCGATGATCTCGCCCTTCGTGTCGATCACCACCTGCGAATTGAAAATGCAGGTGGCGGTTTTTTCGGAAACCCCGCAGGCGATCGCGATCGAAAGGTTGCGTGCGATCTTCTGAAGTTCCGAAACCGCGCCATCATTCCATTCCGTCGCGTGCTGGCGAATGATGGACATCGAGTAGCCGGTGTCGGCCATTTCGGGGAAAACGACTAACTCCGCGTCAACCTCCCGCGCGCGAGCCGCGAACTCACCGATCTTGCGCAGGTTCGCTTCCACGTCGCCGAGTGCGCAGGCGATCTGTGCCACTGCAATCTTCATCGCGAATTACTTATTCGAGATCGCCAAAATGCAATCGCGACCGCGCCACCGGCGCGAACACCTCGAAAGTCTAATGATCACGTCGCAAGGTGAAACGGTTGTTCGCCGTTTCCCAAAGTCGCAGACGCTCTAGGCGATGCGAAAGCCGCGAATCCATATTCTTCCAAAGCGCCTGCACAATATTTTCCCCGGTTGACGGCGCCTGGCTGAACTCGCTTGTCTCCAGATCGAGATGTTTGTCGTGCCAGGGTCGAAGCGCTTCTTCCAGCGCGCGTTTGAATTCGACGAAAGAATAAAGCGTTCCGCTCCGTTGATCGTATTCGCCGCCAATCGTCGCTTCGGCCAGATAACTATGGCCATGGCCGCGCGGGTTATTGCACTTTCCAAATAGCTCGGTGTTCTGAGCTTCGGATAAGGTCCGAACGTGCAGGCGATGGGCGGCGCTGAAGGCGTTCCGCATACCGAGAAAACGCGTCCCGTCCCGCCAGTATTCCGCGAAGAAATCGTCGCGCTCGTGCAGCCGAACACGCTGGAGCGGCAGATCCTTTTTTCCACGCTCGAAAAGATATTCCACCAGACTTTCTGTCGTGATCGGCCGACCAGCCAGGCCCGGAACTTCGCGATTGAGATTTTTGTGATCCAGCTCCTCGCGCAGCGAAGCTATCAGCCGCGAAATCTCCATCGCGGGCGCGTCTGCATGCAATGTTAAGCGCGCGCGATAGGCGTGACCGTGCCCAAAGGGCGACGCGGCCAGGCCGAAAATCTTTTCATTTTCGGTCACGCTTAGATGCGGCGACATCGTTTGCCGGGCGGCCGAAAAATCTAACCAATAATTCGCCTCGCTCCTGCCATCAGCATAGACGGTCGCGCTGCGCTGCTCGGTCTCGCGTAGGTGGCAAGCGATTAGCCGCGCCTGCGAATCGTGAAAACGCGGTTCGGCTTCAGTGAAAAGAAGGCGCGCCACGTTCTCCGCCGTCGGCGCGAGCTGCGCAAAGGCCGGGTTGTCATCGTTCAGAAATTTGTGATCAAACCCGTCCTCGATGATTTGACCGATGCGACGCTTGATTTCGCTGATGTTGATCAGCATCCCGGTCTTGGAGTCAACCGTGCCGGAAAAAATAAAATAGGCGACGTAATTGCGGCCTGTGCCGTAGCGGGCCGCGCTCTCCTCGCCAAAACGTTCGCGATTTTCGAGCTCGCTTAGAGCCGGATCGAAGAGCCGGCGAGAGGCGGAAAACTCCAGCCGTTTACTGACGGTGAGGAGCATCGTCAATTAGTTGTAGCCGGGTTCGCTGAACCCGGCGGGCTGAAGATGAATTAACGCGCGAGACCGGCCGCGATCAGCGATCCCGGCTACAACGGACGGCTTCACCTTTTGAGCAGCGCGAGGAACTCGGAACGCGTGCGCGCGTCTTCTTTAAAGGAGCCGAGCAGACACGACGTGGTCATGACTGAATTCTGTTTTTCGACCCCGCGCATCATCATGCAAAGGTGTTTCGCTTCGATGACCACGCCGACGCCGCTCGGATGCAACGCTTGCATCAAAGCGTCCGCGATTTGGGTGGTGAGCTGTTCCTGGATCTGCAGGCGCCGCGCGAAAACATCGACGATGCGCGCGACTTTCGAGAGGCCGATGACCTTGCCGTTCGGAATATAAGCGACGTGCGCTTTGCCGATGAAGGGCAGCAAGTGATGCTCGCACATGGAGTAGAGCTCGATGTCTTTCACGAGCACGATCTCGCTCGCGTCGGAATGGAAAATGGCCTGGTTGATAATCTGATCGAGATCCTGCCGGTAACCATTCGTGAGAAATTCAAAGGCTTTGGCCGCGCGCGCAGGCGTCTTGAGCAGACCTTCGCGCTGCGGATCTTCGCCGACGGCTTCGAGGATTTCGTGGAAAGATTTTTCCAGGGTCTCGACGCGTGCCGCCCCGCAGCGCGGAATATTGCGAATGCGCCGTTCCGCCGCTTCCAGTTCGGTTTCGTGGTTTTGCATTTCGATCAGGTTGGAATCGATCGTGGCGGCGACTTGGTGGCCGGAGAGAGAAGCGCGGACGTCGTTAGTCCAGCCAGCTCAGCGGATATTTTTCGTCATCGAGAGCGACGGCCTGCTCAGTCAGCTCGAGAGTGTGCTGGGTGTCGAACATGACCGCGAGCTCTTCGGTCCGCGTCGCGTCTTTGCTCGCCATGATCGTGCCCGGATGCGGCCCGTGTGGAATGCCGCGCGGATGCAACGTCATGGAGCCCGCTTCGATTCCTTTACGAGAACCGAAGTTACCGCGCACATAAAACAACACTTCGTCGGCTTCCACGTTGTCATGGACCCACGGGATTTTCACCGCTTCCGGATGATAATCGAGCAGACGAGGTGCGAAGGTGCAGACAACATAACCGCGGATCTCGAAGGTCTGGTGGATCGGCGGTGGTTGATGGACGGTGCCGGTGATGGGCTCGAAATCCTGGGCGTTGAAGGTAAATGGATAAACGAATCCATCCCAGCCAATGACATCGAACGGATGATGCGCATGCACGACCCGCGTCCAGCGCGGACCGTCTTTTACCAGCACGGCGACGTCCTCATCCTTGTCGATTGCGAGGATCTCAGTCGGTCCATGGAAATCGCGCTCGGAATAGGGCGATCCCATTCGGATTTGTCCGTCGCTATTTAAATAGCGGCGCGGAATACGCACCGGTCCGCCTGATTCGAGGATGAGATAATCTTCTTCCTCTACTTTGTCGGGCACGAGCCGGTAAGTGATGCCACGCGGGATGACGATATAATCCTCCGCACGATAACGCAGCTTACCGAACGCACTCTCGAGCGTGCCGGCGCCTTTGAAGACGAAGATGGTTTCGTCCGCGCCACCGTTCCGGTAGTACTCGTATTCGCCATAGGTTTTCGCCGGTTTCAATCGGTAGGCGACCATGTCTTGATTGAAAAGCATCGGGATGCGGCCGGTGTAGAGGTCGCCTTTGCGCGGAACGTTGGCCGCTTTTAAATGGTGATGACGGAGCGGCGCGTCCGTCACTTTTTTCAACTCTTCGCACTTGATCAGCTCGACGCTCCGCACGCGCGTTGGCGGACGAATGTGATACATTATCGAGTAAGCCTCGTTGAAACCTTCTGTCGTGATGACGTGCTCGTAAGCGATGCCTTCGTTCTTGTAGGTCGGCGCGCCGTGGTTGCGGTGAAACCAGATGTGATGTTTGCGCGGGATTTCTCCGAGCTTCTGATATTGCGGCATAAATGGTTCCTTCCGACTTCTCTAGTATGTCATTCTGAGCGCGGCGAAGAGTCTGTGACTATTTCCGGAGCCAACGTGATCAGAGTTGTTGATCAAAGATTCCCGCGCGCGTCCTGTTCCTTCTCCAGCGCTTCGAAGAGGGCCTTGAAATTTCCTTTGCCGAAACTCTTCGCGCCTTTGCGTTGAATAATTTCGAAGAAGAGCGTCGGCCGATCTTCCACCGGCTTGGAGAAAATCTGGAGCAGATAACCTTCGTCATCGCGATCGATCAGAATCCCAAGATTCTGCAACGGCGCGAGATCCTCTTCGATGTGGCCGACGCGATCGAGCACGGTCGCGTAATAGCTCGCCGGGATTTTCAGAAACTCGACCCCGCGGCTCTGTAGATCAGTTACCGTTTTGACGATGTCGTTCGTGGCGAGTGCGCAATGCTGCACGCCTTCGCCACCGTAGAAATCGAGGTACTCTTCGACCTGCGATTTCTTTTTCCCTTCGGCCGGCTCGTTGATCGGGAATTTCACGAAGCCATTGCCGTTGCTCATCACTTTGCTCATGAGCGCGGAGTATTCCGTCGAGATGTCGTTATCGTCGAACGAGAGAATGTTCCGGAACCCCATCACATCTTCGTAAAATTTGACCCACGGATTCATCTGGTTCCAACCGACGTTGCCGACGCAGTGATCGACATATTGCAGGCCGGTATCGGGCGGATTGTAGTTGGATTCCCACTTCTGGAAGCCGGGCATGAAGACGCCATTGTAATCGCCGCGCTCGATGAAGAGATGGACCGTCTCGCCATAAGTGTGAATTCCGCTCATGACCACGCGGCCGTTTTCGTCCTGTAACGTGGTCGGCTCCATGAAACTCTTGCCGCCGCGCTGCGTGGTTTCCTTCCAGGCGGACGTCGCGTCTTCCACTTTGAGCGCGATCACCTTCACGCCATCGCCGTGACGAGCAATGTGATCGGCCATCGGATTGTCCGGCCGCAAAGGAGTCGTTAGGACCAGAGTGAGCTTGTTCTGCCGAATCGCATAGCTAGCCCGCTCTTTCATTCCAGTCTCGGGCCCGGAATAAGCGAGGCTTTGGAAACCGAAAGCCGTCTTATAATAATGCGCCGCCTGCTTGGCATTGCCGACGTAGAATTCGACGTAGTCGGTCCCCTGCAATGGCAGAAAATCTACCTGAGTGGCGGTGGAGGATTTGGGGGAAGCGATGGTTGTTTCCATAAAAATGATTCGAACGGGAACCTGCGAAGGGATGGAAGTTTAGACGCGGAGCGGCAAGCTTTCAATCCGCCTCGTGCGTCGCAGACCGCGTCCGCCGACGAAGCGGATGGTACCGTCATCGCAAACCGAGCGCTTTTCCCGGCGGTGAGACAGATCCTCGTCGACGCTGGAGCCTCGGCCTACGCCATCGCCGCCGCGGTCGACTTGATAATCGTCCACACCTTTCGGAGATGTTCCTCGGCGGTGAGAAGATTGCCGAGCCCCAAGCGCATTACCGCGCGGCCCCGCAATTTTGTTTGCATCAGATAAGTTTCGCCGCCGGCATTGATCGTCTCAACCAGCTTGCTGTTGAGGCGATCCGCAGTGGCATCGTCCGTTGCCTTTATTCGAAAACAAACAACGCCCATCACGGTCGGCGCGAATATTTCGAAGCGCGCATCTTCTTGCACCCAGGTCGAAAACAACTGCGCCAATCGCAGATGCTCCCGGATTCGGGCCGCGATTCCTTCGCGGCCAAAAGTACGCCAGACCATCCAGGCTTTCAGCGCACGAAACCGGCGTCCAAGTTGCACGCCATAATCCATGTAATTGATCTCCGCGCCGGCCGCGTCACCGCGCAGATACTCCGGGACCAGGGTGAAGACATTTCGCAAACGCGCGATCTCACGCACATAAAGCACGCTGAAATCGAAAGGGACGAAGAGCATCTTGTGCGGGTTGATCACGAACGAGTCGGCCTCGCTCCAGCCCTCCTTCACCCAATCGCATTCCGGCAGAAGAGCGAGGCCGCCGCCATAGGCCGCGTCGATGTGCAGCCACATCCGATGTTCGCGACAAACCTTCGCAATCGCGCTTACAGGATCGACACTCGCGGTCGAAGTCGTCCCCACCGTCGCGACCACCGCCAGCGGTAGGAACTCCTTTCGCAAATCCGCCGCGACTGTTTCGCGCAACGCTTTCACATCCATTTTGAATTCCGCATCGCTCGGGATGCGCCGCACATTGTGCTCGCCCAGTCCGAGCGCGATCGCAGCTTTCTCGACCGAATTGTGCGCCTGATCGGAGGCGTAGATGCGAAAGATCGGAAGCTCGGCCCGACCGGAGAGGCCGAGGGCGCGAATGGAAGTGCCCGCTTCTTCGCGCGCGGCGGCGAGCGCATGCATGGTCGAAATCGAAGCGGTATCGTAAACCACGCCGTTGAACTCGTTAGGCAATCCGAGCCATTGCTGCAACCAACCGAGCACCGCAGTTTCCAATTCGGTCGCCGCGGGCGAAGTGCGCCAGGTCATCGCATTCACGTTCAGCGCCGCGGTCAGCATTTCGGCCAGAACGCCGGGACTGCTCGTGGTCGACCCGAAGTAGCCCATGAATTGCGGATGCGCCCAATGCGTGATGCCAGGAAAAATAATGCGCTCGAAATCAGCCATGATCGCTTCGAGCGGCTCGCCGGACTCCGGCGCGCCTTTCGGCAGGGCCTCGCGGATCGCGCCCGGCTTTGCGTTAGGCGAAATCCTGCGCTCGCCGATTTGCTCTCGGTAATCCGCAATCCAATCAGCGACCTCGTGCAGATGTTTGCGGAAGAGATCGCTCGGGATGTCCCCGAGCGAATTGTTCTGAGGTTCTTTCATTCGTTAGGCAAAGACGTTTCTTCCCACCCTGTCATGTTGAGCGAAGCGAAACATCTCTGACCATTTCCGCTCGCGCCGCGCGGAAACAGTCTGAGATCCTTCGCTCCCCTCAGATGACAACTTAAAGCGTTGTCGGCTTTCCGAGGGCAGCCATCTCAGAACGCAAAACCAAAACTGAAATGGAACGCCCCAAAGTCCTCATCCGGCCGGCGATCGGGGTTCACGCCGTAATCGAGTCGCAGCGGACCAATCGGCAACCGGTAACGCAACCCAAACCCCACCCCGTATCGCATGTCGTCGAAACCAGCGTCATCCGCGTTCGGCAATAAATTTCCCGCATCGACAAAGAGCGCACCCTGCAATTCGCCGAAGATCGGAAAAGTGTATTCGATGTTATAGACGCTGAAGAATTCGCCTCCGAGCGGATCTCCGTCGAAATGCGGGCCTAGATCGCGTTCGCCAAAGCTGCGCACGGAATTGCTCCCGCCATTGAAGAAGCGCTCGTCGATCGGGATGTCGGTGCCGCTGATTACCCCCACGCGTGCACCGAAGGCGAGACCCGATTGGCTGAACCAATGATGCAACTTGCTCTCCTCTTCGTCCGCGCGCGGATTGATCTCGACGATTTTTTTCTCCGGCGCGAAGGGCAAATAGTAGCTCACCCGCGCAGTCGCGCGCACAAACTCAAGGTCGCTCCCAAGCGCCTCGGAAGCGTAATCGAAAGTATTATCGAAAACGAAACCGCGTGGCGAAACCAGAGGGCTCTTGCGCAGATCGAGCGTTTGCGTGAAACCGATCGAGTTCACGTAATAGGAAGTCGGACCGAGAAACTGGTCGGGGATATCGGCGCTGGTTACCTCGACGTGGCGCTGCATCAGCACCGCGCCAAACTCGTATTGCTTGGTTAGTTTGCGGCTGAGATCGACGCGCTCGCCGACTTCCAGTTTCGAGTAGCCATCGAAGTCGAAGGTGAGCGCATAGAGGCGAAGCTTGAAGCTGTACGCGCTTTCGAAAATCCAGGGGTCTTCGTAAAGAATTTCGCCTTTGTAACCGCGGGTCGAATACTCGGCCGACGTTGTGACCGTTCGTCCGAAGCCGAAAAGATCGCGATCCCGATAAGAAACGCCGACGACCGCGCCGGCGTAGGTGCCGTAGCCTAACGAGAGACCGAACTCCTTGCTCTTCGCCTCCTCGATCGCAAGGTTGAGCCGGAGAGTGTTATCTGGCAGCGGCTCCGGTTTCACCTGCAGGACGTTGAAGAGACCGGTCTTCATCATCTCGCGGAATTCTTCATCGAGCGCTTCCGGACTGTATTTTTTTCCGCTCAAACTCCCGAAACGCTTCTGGAGAAAGCTCGGCCGCAGATGGCGCGTGCCGGTCACGGTCACACCGTCGAAATAATAGATCGCCCCCGCCGAAACCGTGATCCGCACCGGCACGCGACCACCGCCTTCCGGCTGAGCATTTCCGATCGCATCGACCTTTGCGCTGTAATAACCGCGCGCTTTGTAGAAGGCCTGTAACCGCCGCGGAATATCCGCCACTCGGCGATCTGTGTAAGGCTGCTTCAGGATGTCCGCGATTTCTGCTCGCAGCTCCTCCGGTTTGTAAATCGTGTTGCCGGCAAAACTAACGTCGCCAAAGGCATACCGGTTGTGTTCTACGATCGCCACAGTCAGATCGACCAATTCGTTACTGCGCTCGCGGACGTTCGGCGCCTGCACGATGACGTTGAGGAAACCTTCCGAGACGTAAAGACGTCTAACGAGATCAACACCCTCATCCAAATCGGATTTCACATACGGTAATTTTTTCTCCGCCTTCGAAAAACGCTCCCGCGTCGGCCCGACGAAAAACTCGAAGAGCTTGTCGGTCGCGAGATTTTCGTTTCCGACAAAATTGACATTGCCGATGGTGGTGCGCGCGCCTTCGTCGATCTCGAGCCGGAGATGATTTCCGCCCGGCATGGCGTAGCGCACACTCACCTGCGAGAAGCCATTCTTGCGGTAAAAAAGTTCGAGAAAAAAGGCCGCGTCATCTGCGCGCGCCGCAGTCAGACCTAGTTCCTGGATCGAAGAAATCTGTTCCTTCAACTGCGAGAGCAGCTCTTTTTCTTTGAAGGACTTCGCGCCGGCGATCTCGACGTTGGAAGATTGCGCGACCTTTTCCTGCTCCTTCTTAACCTGACGCTCGGCCTTGTCTTTTTCGGCCGTTTGCGGCGCGTCGACTGCGCGTTGCGCGTCGGCGTTCGCAATCGCGAGCATACAAAGCAGTGCGAAAATTATAGACCGCGGTCTCCTGACCCGACGCGGGGCGACGTAGTTAGAGGGCACGCTCTCGACATCAACTCCCCGTCGCGTGAGGACACGACGGCCTAGATCCGAGAACTGGCCTAACGAGCGTTTCATTATCGAAAACGAATCAGATATTTCACCGTCCCGCGAAAATCTCCTTGCACGCCGATGTCGCCGATCAATTGCACTTTCTCGTTCACGCGATAACGCGCGGTCGCGGTCTGCTGCCCGGTTTTCGGATCGGTGTTGCCCACATCGACCTGCAGTTTATCGAAGAACGAATTCGGTTTGGTCGATTGCCCTTTCTTGAAAACCTTCCGGTAAAGCTCCTGGCCTAACAACATTAAGGCCCGGCCGGCGAGCGCATTTCCTCCGCTGAGCAATTCCGCCCTCGTCGTCCCGGTGGCCAAAAGCGAAATGATTTCCTCCTGTGGCAGCGGCGGCTCGCTCGTGAAAACGGCTTCCGGTTGATTGGCCGTTCCATAAACGTAAACGCGCACCGTGTAATCGCGGATGAGCGACGTGCCCTGCAAATCGATCCCGGGGTTCATCGGATCGGCCGGATTAAAATAAACGAAGCCCTGCTGAATTTCGAGCCGGCTAAAGGGCAGCGTCGCCTCCACATTTTGTAACCGCACCGAGCCATCGATCTTCGGTTGCAAACCCGTCCCGGAAATTTTCATGTCCACGAGCGCGCCGCCGTTGGCGAGGTTTCCGCGGATCATGAACGGATCTTTAGTTTTGATCGCGAGATCGAATTTCCAATCACGCAGCGGCGGATTTGGAAATGACAAATCCGGCGCGTCCGAGGGCGGCTTCGGGCCGGGCGCCGGGCGCCCGGGCAATCCGATTGGAATGAGATCGATGTTCTTGAAAAACTGACTGTTCGTGATCGCGACATTGCCGGTCACATTCGCGCCCGCCAGCGGGCCTTCGACTCGAATGTCCATGTCGGCGCGCGCGGTCAGATCGTCGTTGCGCGCCAGCAGGATCGCATCTGCCTTCAACTGAAGATCGAAGCGAGGCTCGGTCAGTTTTGGAAAAGTGATTCGGCCGGAGAGGGTGAATGGTCCGCCCGCGAGCTCGCCTCGAAATTGTTCGAGGCTCAGGGTTTCCCCGGCGAAAGCGAGACGCGCGGTGAAATTCGAGAGTGCGGGAATGGTCGCGTTGCTGAAGCGCGCCACGTTGATTTTCATGTCGGCCGATCCGCTCAACTGCGGCTTCGCGATCGTGCCGTTCACACTCACATCGAGTGCAAGGTCGCCGTCCACCCGTTCGAGCGCGGGCACGAATTCACGCACGAAATTGATCGAGCTGCGCGGCATCTTCACGCTCCCGGAAATCGGCGAAGTCTCATCGAGCTTCTTCTCCTCGACCACACGCGAGAGATTCATCGGCATGCTCGCGCTGATTTGGACCGGCTGAATGCGCGCCTGCTCCAATTTTCCATCCACGATCAGCTTGTTATTTTCGATCCGCGCATTCAGACCAAAGCGGGCCGGCTCAAATTTCCGGTAGCTCTCCGAGTGCAAACCGGTCAGTTGCAGATCGAAGGCCGCGCGCAAATTCCTCAGCGTCCCCTGCGCGTCGAGTTTCACCGTGGCCGCGCCCGCCATCGGCGCGGTTTGTCCAAAATCTTTGGCCAGCTTTTGCAGATCGAGATTCTCCGTTTGGAAATTGATCAGCACATTCCCGTCCGCGGGCAGCAGCGGTCGATCGCTTCCCAGATTCGCCCAGACGAACGGAATCGAAACGTAACCGCTGGCGTATTTTGCCTCGCCCTGGTCGAGCTGGATTTTCGTCATCTCCAACGTCGAGCCTTTCGCCTGCATGACCGCCTGCAGCATGACCTTGTCGCTCGAGAAAAAAACGATCGGGACGTTTAACTCGTTAGGCGAATAATTCGCGTCCACATTCGCCTGCAACTTTTGCAAATCGCCGAAACGCCCGTGCTCCAATTTCAATTTCAGGTCGCCGTTATTCTTGAAATCCGCTGCTTCGCCGCTCCCGCGCCAATCGATCGTGAGGGTGCCCGCCAGCTCGCTTTTGTTCCCCGAAGCTTCCAGCACCGGCTTCAAGGTGGATAGATCTTCGATGCTGGTCGCGAGCGTGCCGGTGTATTTGTAGGGCTTGTCGACCGCGAAAGTGCCGTTGGCGCGAATAAAATCGCGCTCGTTCAAGCTCGCGGTCAGGTCGTTCAGATAGACGACGTTTTTCCAGATCGCGATGCGCGAACTGAGCAACGGCACGTTCAGATTTCGTGTTCGTAAATTTGCGCCGTAGACCGAAAGCTCCCCGTTCGCGATTCCATCGCGCATTCCAATCTCGCCATCAATTTGCAACGGTCCCGTGACGCGCGACGGAGCATCCGAAGCCCAAAATTCGCCGAGCTCTTTCGCATTTACATCGATCTGCACATCGCCCGGCTGCATCCGCGCCTGCGCGAAATCCACCGGCAATCGATAAGTCCCGTGCAGATGAGCTGCGTTACTGGCGCGCGTCACATCCGCTCTTTCGAGCGTAACCAGATCGTTCGCGCTTTTTACTACTGCGCTGATCGAGTCCACCGCGTATTCACCGCTGCGGATATTTGCGAGCTCGAAATGCGTTTCCGATTCCAAATCGGAATAATACGGCTTCTCCACTTTCGCCGCGGGCATCTTGCGGCTGGCCGTGATCAAGGCCGTGATCGAATCCGCCGATCCATCGCTCCAGGTGAGCGGGCCGCTGGAAATCTTGAGCGCGGTTCGCAGCGTCGCGTCCACAATATCCGCGCGGCCTTCGATCGTGGCCGCACCGGAAATCGCCTGGCCGGTCTCCGCGGTCAGCTCGTGAAGATCGGGCAACGAGCCGCTGATCTGGAGTGAAGCAGGCGCGCGCCCGAAGTCGCTTACGCTTTCCGGCAGCGTCGCATTTCCAGTGATGGAAAATTTATTCGGACCGCGCGTGACTTCGCATTTTTCTATCTGCGCGACGCCGTTGTTCGCCTTTACCTGCAGCGCAATTTGATCCAAGGCCGCCGCGCCGGTTTTAAGATCGGTCACGTCCGCGTTGATCGTGGCTGTCCAGGAACGCGGCGTGTCAAGCGCGCCGGTGGCGGCGATTTCGACGCGATTCACCGTTCCGCTGAAGCCGTCGGCAGCCGGCCCGATGTAACTGCGCAGCTTTTCGAGCACGATTTTTTCCGCGACAACGTGTGATTGCATCTGAAGCGACGTGGCGGTTTCACTGAGCGCAGCCGACGCGGAAAGGGAGCCGCCGCCTAACGAGAGATCGAGCGCGAGCGCTAGTTTTTTTTCCTTGATCTCGGAAGCGTTCAATTCCAGCTGCCGCAGCTGCGTCTCGCCGTCCAGCGCGAGGCCGCTCAAGCGAAGATCTTTCTTCGTGTAGGAGGTCTGCGCGGAGAGATTCGACCAGGCAGGCACGGACGGAACTTGCAACCGGCGAATGCGTAATTCACCGGGCGCATTGGGATTCAAATCGAGATCGCAATGTTCCAGGGCAAACTCGCCGCTGGGATTGGCTGAGCGCATCAGCACGCTCACGTCCGAGATGAGAATCCGATCCGGAAAAATAGCCGGCAAGGTCGATCGCTCGTTAGGCTTTTTTGGCTTCTCGGTTGGGGGAGCCTTCGCCGGATCGAGAACCGCGGTGACGTTTCGCACTTCGATATTTTTCAGCAGCTCGGATGTACCGTGCCGGAAAAAGTCGAGCAGGCTGTAGTCGGCGCGGATATAATCGGCATCGAGTGACTCGACCAGGCTCGGCCCAGTCGGGACGACGCGCAGATTCCGAATGATGAGGCTGCCGAAAACGCTGCCTTCGAGCCGGCAATCGAGTTTCAGATTTTCCGCCGCGGCGAAATGAATGGCGGCGCGACGTCCGATCGTCAGCAGGAGGGGCCTATGGAAAACGACGAGCAAAAGCACGAGGAGGCCGAACGCAATTCCGGCGCGTTTGAGCCAGATGCGAAAAGCCGGAACACGAGCGGTGCCGATTTCATCCACGAAGGCGCTACTGTATTTCTACGAGGGGAAAGAGCAACCGGAGGACGACTTTTGAGGTAGCTCGCTTTGACCGTAAAGGGGGTGAGCGTGTCATCCCGAGCCGCGAAGACGGCGAGGGACCCCACATCTGCAATTTCCGTGGCTTGGTTCAACGACGCGACTATTGCAACTGCGAGGTACTTCGGCGCGCTTCGCCTGCCTCAGGATGACACCTGGTCTGACCCGAAATCATGATTGCACCGTTCGGGCTGACGGCGGACTTGTCTTCCTCGCATGAATCCCGACAAGCTTTTCGATTATCTCGACGGAAAACTTTCCCCGGCCGATCGGACCGAATTAGAAGAAAAGCTGATGTCCGACGCGCAATTGCGGCGGCAGTTCAACATCGCGCGCGAGATTCATCGGAGCGGGAGCGACTCGCGCGAGACCGTTGTCCCGGTCGACGCAGCGACCGCGGAGCACGGCGGCCGCACCGGACGGCGCATCGCCACCGCCGCCATCGTGTTGGTTTTTATGAATGTGCTGATCGGCCTTGCCGTGATCACAGTGAAGAATAAAAAGAAATCCGCCGCCGATCCGAAAGAAGCGGCGATCCGTCAACAGCTGGCGGAGTCGTTAGGCGCGGCGGCCCAAAATGCGATGCCGCCGCCGACCTTCACCGCGAACGAAATCCAAATCGCCGCTCCACGCGCGGCCTGGGGAGAAATTGCGGATAAAATCGTGAAGGGTGCAGGAAATTTTGGCGGCTCCGCGGCGAAGGGATTACCGGAAGAAGATTTCGTTACGGTGGTGGCGGACGTCCCTTCCAAGCGTGAAAGCGAGTTTCGCCAAACGGTCATTTCGGCGGCGGCAATCTCGCCCATGCCCGACATTTTACCTGGTCGGACGCCACTTTCTGCCACGAGCACGGACAGCAGTTTCACCACGTCCGTGACCGCTAGCGAAAGAACGATCGTCC
This sequence comes from uncultured Chthoniobacterales bacterium, assembly GCA_964236815.1. GTDB lineage: Bacteria > Verrucomicrobiota > Verrucomicrobiia > Chthoniobacterales > UBA10450 > JACCTI01. The sequence continues at coordinate 33,842 of CAXSFN010000006.1, read as the reverse complement.
AGATCCGCATCGCCGAAGCAGCGCGATGATCGCGGTTACTTTCGCGCTGCCTAACGAGAGCTCGAACTTCACGCGTTTATTGCGGGAGCGGGATTGTCCCTATCGCTCCCAAGTCCGCGTTTTGCATACCGGAGTTGGCCAGGCAATGACGCAACGTCGTCTTCCCGAATTTCTGGAACGCGAACGGCCACGCTTCTTGATCAGTAGCGGTTTTGCCGGAGCGGTCAGCGAGCAGCTACGAGTCGGCGACCTATTTCTTGCAGAAAACTTTGCGGATTCGTCGCTGGCCCATCGGCTCGAGAATGTTCACCGCGGCATACTCGCGACCGCACCGAACGTGATCGACGCAGTGGAGGAGCGCGCGACCTTCGCGCGAGAACGTGGCGCGATGGCGGTGGATATGGAAACGGAATTCATCGCGCAGATCTGCGCGGGCAGATCCGTGCCGATGATTTCTTTGCGTGCGATCAGTGACACGCCGGCGGAGCCGTTTCCGCTTCCACCGGCTATCCTGTTCGATATCGAACGACAAAAGACGAACGGTCTGCCGCTCGCCTCCTACCTGATTAAGCATCCGCGCGCTGCGCTGGGATTAATTGCGTTTGCAAGGCGCATAGCTCGCGCACGCCATTCGCTCACTGAGGCTCTCGATCTCAATCTGCGAGAAACTCTGAGTCCGGCGCTGTTGCGCACACGAAGTAACGCGTCCGCGCTGGAGTAAGCCGCCGCCCCTCACGTAAATCTAATCCGCGGGCTCGACGTGCACGAGCACGTCGCTAATCCGCTGATCAGTCGCGCGGATTTTTTCTTTTACTTCATGCGCGATTTCGTGGCCTGCCCGGACCGAGATTCCTCCGGCCACGCGAATGTGAAGATCGACGTAGAATTGCAGGCCCATTTTTCGAACGAGACATTTCTCGACTTCGATCACTCCACCCACGATCCCGGCTGCCGCTCGAATTCTCGCCGGGATGTCGCCGCGTGGCGCGGTATCCATGATCTCGCGCAAGGCCGGCCAAAGGAGCAAAAGGCCGTTGGTTGCGATCAGGCCACAGGCAAAAAGTGCGGCCCATTCGTCCGCGCTTTGCCAGCGTTCGCCGCCGATGAGCGCGATGGAAATCCCGATGAAAGCCGCGATGGAGGTGAGCGCGTCGGCGCGGTGATGCCAGGCGTCGGTTTGGACGGCGGTGCTCTCGACATCGCGGCCGATGCGCATGACGGAGCGGTAAAGAAGCTCCTTCACCACCACGACGACGATGAGGACGATGAGGGTGAATGGCGCCGGCGCGTGATGCGGCGTGAAAATTTCGCGCACACTTTGAATCGCGAGACCGACCGAGGCCGCGATGACGACAAAGGCGACCGCCGCTGCCGCGACCGGCTCCGCTTTCCCATGACCGTAGGGATGAGTCTCATCCGGCGGAAGCGCCGCAACTTTAAGCCCGCCCCAAATGATGACGGAGCCCGCGATATCGAGCGCCGACTCGATGCCGTCGGCAATCAGAACGTAAGAATTACCAAGAATGCCGCCGAGAATTTTCGCGGTCGCGATCACGACGTTGATCACCATCCCGAGCAGGGCAACGCGCGCGCCGCTTTGCAAATTGCTCAGCGGAACGTTCGCGGTAGGATGCGCGGCGGGAGACATTGATGAGCGAAACTATACGCGTCGCCGTTTACGAAAGGCACGGAAAACCCAGTGAAGTTTTGCATTTGCGGGAGGAGCCGTGGCCGTCCCCGGCTGAGGACGAAGCGGTCGTGCAAATACGCGCCGCGCCGATCAATCCGGCTGATTTAAATGCGATCGATGGGAAATACCCGGGGCGGCGCGAGGTGCCGGCCACGCCGGGGATGGAAGGCGCAGGCGTGGTGATGGAAGTCGGAAGGGCGGTGCGCGCGGTGAAGCCCCGCGATCAGGTAATCTTGCCGCATAACTACGGGACGTGGCGAGAAGCTGGTGCAGTCCAGGCAGAAAAGCTGATCGTCTGTCCGGCCGAAATCGAGCCGGTGCAGGCGGCAATGCTGAAGGTGAATCCGATCACTGCGTGGCGGATGCTGCACGATTTTGTCTCGTTAGGGCCTAACGAGTGGTTCATTCAAAATGCGGGCAACTCTGCGGCCGGACGGGCCGCGATTCAGATCGGGCATGAGCTGGGTTATCGCAGCGTCAATGTCGTGAGGCGCGCGGAGTTGATCGAGGAGCTGAAAGCGGAGGGCGCGGATATCGTTTTGGTTGAAGGCGAAAACTTGCGCGCTGAAGTCAAAGCTGCGACCGGGGGCGCGCCCATTCGATTGGCTCTAAATGCGGTCGGCGGTGAGAGCGCGTTGCGCCTCGCCAACGCGCTCGCGCCGGAAGCGACGATGGTGACTTACGGCGCGATGAGTATGCAGCCGCTGAAGATTCCGAATGGGTTGCTGATTTTCAAAAACCTCATCTTCCGCGGGATGTGGGTAAACAAATGGTATGACAACGCCACGCCGGCGCAGCGCGCGGAAACTTTTGCGCCGCTCTTCGAAATGGCGAAGCGCGGTTTGCTCCGGACGAAGGTGGAGCGGCTCTACTCGTTAGGCGAAATGCAGGTCGCGATTGAGCATGCCGCACGAGAGAAGCGGGGCGGGAAGATTGTCTTTCGAATGTGAACGATCCAGGGCCTGCCACGCCTTGCACGTCGACAGAGCGACGTGGCTACAGAGCGAAGTCCGGAGCATTGCGCTCAGTTCCGTCCGTCTCGGTGCTGTATTTTCTTGCTGCTGTAGCCGCCCGCTCAGTCGAGGCGCTCCCGTGTGATGCGATGAAAAACAAAGCGTCTTTCCCAAGGCGACCGCGTCGGCTCGATCTCCTTTTCTCCTCCGTCCGGCCCTTTTACTTCGTGACGCTTAACACCTACAAGCGTTTGCCTGTGCTCCCTCACGCCGAGATCCATAACGTCTTTCGTACCTTCTGCGCAAACGCTGAAGATCATGACATCGCGGTTGGTCGTTACGTGATCATGCCGGATCACATTCATTTATTTGTCGCGTTTCCGCCGACCGGAATAACGCTTTCAGAATGGATACGCATTCTAAAAACTGTAATCGGAAAAGAATTACTGCGTCTCGGCGCACAGAAGCCGCATTGGCAGGAAGGATTTTTTGATCACGTGCTCAGAAGTGCAGAGAGCTATTCGGAGAAGTGGGAATATGTGCGGATGAATTCGGTGCGGGCGGGATTGTGCGAAAAGCCGGAGGATTGGACGTTTCAGGGCGAAATCGTGAGCATTCGCTTTTGATCACATCGTCGACACGTCGACAAAGCGAGGCGGCGACACCAAGAGGGAAAGATACAGCACAGGCGCATGAAAATCTGAGCGTAATGTTCCTGGTTTCGCGCTGTAGCCACGTCGCTCTGTCGACGTGCAGGCGTGGCGACTAAACGAAAGACGCACGATGAAACGATCGTGGCGCCTCACGCCGCAACATCCCACGCAGTAGCCACTCCTGCTGTAGTCGCCTTGCTGTGTCGAGGCGCCAGACTCGCTACTCCTGCGCAGCTGTTTCTTTTTTCGGTTGCCGCTTTAGCAACGTGATCTGCTTGATGCGCGCGGAATCATTCGGACTCCAGGTCGCGACGTCCGGATCGTCTTTGAAGGCGTTGTGCACGATGCGGCGCTCGTAGGAATTCATCGGCTCGAGTTGAAGGGAACGCCCGCTGAGGCGGACGCGCTCCGCCAATTCCCTCACGCGCTGCACGATTTTGTCTTCGCGCATGAGCGGTAATGCTCGCAATCGACAATCACTTTCTCGGCGTCACGATCCTTCGCCTGAATGAGGCGATTGAGCAGAAACTGGATCGCTTCTAGCGTTTCGCCGTCGCGGCCGACAAGGCGCGCGCTTTCTTCGGTGTAAATCTGGAGGGTTACGTTGCCGCCTTCGCTGCGCGTTTCGTCTATCTCCGCGACGAAACCAAGAAAGCCGAGAATGGTGTCGAGCAGTTCTTTCGGCGTCATGGTCGTCCTTTTTTCGCACGCTTTCCCGGCGGCGTCACCTTCTCCAGAACCGGCACCGGTTGTCGCTGATTATGCCAGAGCTGCAGAATGGTGAACAGGTTTTGCGTGGTGTAATACAATGCCAGCGCGGCGGCAAAATTGTAGCAGAAAACCAGGAAAATAATTGGCATGAACATCATGACGCGCTGCTGCGTGGTGTCACCGGTCTTCGGCGTCATCCGCATCAGCCAGACGTTGGTCGCGCCCATGATCAGCGGCAGGATGTTGATCGGCCACCCGACTCCCGGGAGATGCGCGATCGTGTCGGGTTGGGAAAGATCGTGCACCCAAAGGAAGGAAGCATTCCGCAATTCCGCCGCCTGCCCGAGCATGCTGAAGAGTCCGAAGAAGATCGGAATCTGAATCATCATCGGCAGACAACCGCCGACCGGATTCACGCCATGCTCTTTGTAGAGCTTCATGACTTCCGTATTCATCTTGGTCGGGTCGTCTTTGTATTTTTCCTTGAGCGCCTGCATTTTCGGCGCGAGCGCGGACATGTGGCGCATCGATTTGTTGGCGCGATTCTGCAGCGGCCAAAGCACACCTTTAACGCACGCGGTCAGGAGAATGATGGCGAAGCCATAACTGCCGACCCAGCCGTGCAGCAGATTCATGAAATTAAGCAGCGCCTGGCTAACTAATTTCCAAAGGCCGAAATTCATAATCTCGGCTTCGTCGTGCGAGAGTTTTGCCAGGCGATTGTAGAGCTTCGGGCCTGTGTAAATCTGGAAACCGAGCGAGCTGGTTTGTCCGGGCTGCAATTCGAAATCCGGCATGGCCAGCGCGCCTTGAATCCCGAAAATATTAGGCGCGTCGGGCCGCTTCAGATCGAAGCGCTCCGCCCAGACTTGCGAAATTTTTCCACTCGAAGGCGTAAAGATAACGCTAAAAAATTGATTGCTTAGCGCCGCCCATTCCGCCCCGGCGCCGATCGTCTCACGGAAAACTGGCTGGGCCGGCCGTTTCTCCACCCCCACGAGGGGATACTTCTGGGCGGCGAACCAATTCACGTCGGTCGATTTCGATTTGCCATCGATGCACCAGACCAACCGCGTGTAAGCCGACATGTCGGTCGCGTGAATCGGTCCGATCGAACCGAGCGCGATGAAATAATCCTTAGCCGCGTGCGGCTGCGCGTCGTCGTTCCGAAAATCGATCTGCATCCCGGCGACGTAGTTGTCTTTTTTCTCTTCGTTCGCCGGAAAGAAGAAACGCTTCCGCACCGAAAGTCCGTCCACCGCGCCACGCTCGTATTGCACACTCCCATCCGGCAGGCGCGCGACGGTGAATTCCTGCAGAGAAGGCGCGGCCGGGTTTTCCACGATTGCGCCGATAGGCATGTGGTCGCCGGAATTCAAAATGACTTCGCCCTGCCCTTTCTCGGCCGCATGATTGAGGAGATGGACTTCGCGAATTGCGCCGCCGCGATTCGTTAGGCGAAGCTCGACATCGGAATTACGCAGCGTTTCGAATTTTTCCTCGAACGCTTCGACTGGTCGCGGTGGCGCAACCGGAGTTGCGGTTGCCGGAGCGCTCTCCAGTAACGGCGCGGGCGCGGGCGAGAGGCCGCCCGCCGCGATTTCAGAAGCGGGCGAAGAAGAAAGCGCGACCGCCGGACGCGTCATGGGCTGCGGATGGGTGGTCGTATAGACCTGCCATCCGATTAGCCCAAGGACGCAAAGCGTAACGGCAATCCATGCTTGTCGATCCATACGCGGAAAGCTCCGGCCTACTCACAAACCAGAGGTTTGTGCGACGCGGAATGTGAATGCGCAGGCGGGACTGGATCGTACCCTTCGCCGCCCCAGGGCTGACAACGCCCGAGTCGTCGAAGTCCCAACCAGCTTCCGCGCAAGACTCCATGCGTCTCGACCGCCTGGAGAAAATAGCGTGAGCAAGTCGGCTCAAAACGGCAACCCTGGCCCGGTCCACCAAGCCAGGAAAGGACCGGCGAGATGGCGATTTGATAGATGCGGATGAAAAATCGGACGACCGGAACCATCAGGACGCTAGGATAGAAGCGCGCCTTGCCAGACGCAAATATTCATCCTCCAGGAGGGCATAAGAAGCGCCGGCCGCGTTTGTTTTCGCGATCAGCACAAGCCAGATCGCAGCACGGACTTCGTGCTGATGGCGGCGCACGGCTTCACGTAAACGCCGGCGAACCCGATTGCGCACGACTGCGTTCCCAATGCGCTTTGAGGTGATGAAGCCCGCGCGGAAATTCACTGGTTCGGCCGGCAAGACCGACAGAAAACTCAGGGTCATGAACGTCCCGCGTACAGCCGTGCCTTCGTTTCTCATTCGGGCAAACTCCCTCGCGAGGGTAAGTCGTTTCGCTTTGCCAAAGCGCAGCACCGGTTTGGACTTGTTCGTCACCGCTATTTCCTACCACGCGGAACAACACCGCGCGAAACGCGCGCGGCCACCGGCTTTACGCAACTCCTAATGGGCATCGCTGCACCTAACACCGCGCCTGTACAGCAAAAGTCTTCCCACGACGGCATCGCGGGAAGACTTCGCGAATTCTAAAACAATCCTTACGGCGTTGGAGCCGGACTCGTGGTCGTGGTCGTAGTCGTCGAATCAGTCATGGTGTCGGGGGTAGCCGTTGTCTCGGGCGACGTGGTCGTAGTAGTCGTCGTGCTGCTGCTCGAGCTTTGCGTCGGTGACGGATTTACGATCGTAGTATTTGTTTCCGTCTTAGTGCTCGGCGAGGCGTCCGGAGTGACTGTTTCGGTTTTTTGTTCGCAGGCCGCCAGGAGAGCGGCGCTTGCCAGAATTGAAATGTATTTCTTCATGATTTTGTGGGTGCCCTTAAAGGACAAAGTTGAATCGGAAGCGCAAGTGCTTTCGGTCTTACGCGCAAAGTCCAGACTCGGGCTCGGTGAGCCGCTTCGAGCCTCGCACATCGCGTCTTAGAAGGCCGCTTCGTACTTTAAACCGAGCGCTTCGGCGACAGCCTGTTGCGTCAACTTCCCATCACGCGTGTTGATGCCGCCCATCAATGCCGGCTGCTTCTTGCATGCGCCTTCCAGACCGAGGTCGGCCAGCAACTCAACATAGCGCGCAGTCGCGTTGCTCAAAGCCTGGGTGGAAGTGCGTGCGTATGCGCCCGGCATATTCGCGACGCAATAATGTGTAACACCTTCTTCGACATAGATTGGATTCTGATGCGTGGTGGCGCGCGAGGTTTCTGCGCAGCCACCTTGATCGATCGCGATATCGACGAAGACGCTGCCCGGTTGCATCAGCTTCAACATTTCCCGCGTGATCAGCTTCGGCGCTTTCGCTCCGGGGACGAGCACGGCGCCGATCAGCAGGTCGGTTGTCGGCATTAATTCCGTCAGGTTCGCCTCGTTCGAGTAAAGCGTCTTCACATTCGGCATTGTGAGATCGAGGAAGCGCATCCGCTCGCCGTCCACTTCGAGGATGGTCACGTCCGCCTTCAAACCAAGCGCCATGCGCGCTGCGTTTACGCCCGAAGTACCACCGCCGATCACTACCACCTTGCCTGGCAAAACGCCCGGCACGCCGCCTAACAAGACGCCATTGCCGCCATTATGTTTCGCCAAATAATACGCGCCCATTACAACCGACATGCGTCCGGCGATCTCACTCATCGGCTCGAGCAACGGAAGTTTATTCCCCACCTGAATGGTCTCGTAAGCGACACCAGTCACCCCGGATTTTAGCAGCGCTTCCGTCAATTCCTTACCAGCGGCGAGATGGAGATAGGTGAAAAGAATCTGCCCTTTGCGCAGCAATTCATACTCGGGCTTTAACGGCTCCTTCACTTTCACAATCATCTCCGCCTGGCGGAAGAGTTCCGGCGCGGTCTCGATGATTTTTGCACCCACTGTGGTGTAAGCTTCGTCGGAAAAACCCGCGCCAATCCCCGCGTTCCTCTGCACGAGCACGGTATGGCCGCGACGGGTTAAAGTGGACGCAGTCGAAGGAACAAGCCCGACGCGATGCTCCTGTTCTTTGATTTCCTTGGGAACGCCGATGATCATCCCCACTGCTTCGCAGAAGAACGGGCGCGATGCTAGTTCAAAGACGGATCGTCCGGCGCAGCGGCCAGCATTTTATACCACGGCCCAAGGCCGCGCATGATCTCAAACCAAAGCTTCGGCAACCGATCGGGCGTCAGAGCGGCGCGCGTCGGCTTCTGCGAGATCCACGCGTTTTGTTTCATCTCCGCTTCTAGCTGGCCTGCGCTCCAACCTGCGTACCCGACAAACGCGCGGATGGAATCGTCGTGCTCGGTCGCGCCTGTGACACTGACGTTATGATTTAGCTTCAATCCATTCGCGTCTTCCCACTCGAAGGCGGCGAACATCAGCTGATTCTTGCCGACCGGTCCGCCCAGAAAAACCGGCACTTCCTCCAGCCCCGCGGGCGGCGTGTCGTTAACCAATTCCGACACTTGTTTGTCGAGCGGGCGGTTTAGGATCACACCCATCGCGCCATCCGTGGAGTCGTGCGCTGAAATGAAAAGGACCGCACGCCGAAAATTTGGATCGAGCATGCTCGGATGCGCGATGAGGAGTGAGCCGGTCAGGTTATCCGGCACTTTATGGCGCTGGCTACGCATATAAAAAACTAAAATACACGCCGGGTTCTTACGCAAGGAGAAGGTCTTCCTCTACTCATGCCGCAGGGCGATAAGCTAGTTCGAGCGTCGGCTCACAGCGAAGAAAGCTTCCCGCTTGCAAGAGTGAATATCGGGCCGCCGATCTCCCTTTCCCGCCAGGCCAGACTTGTCGCGGTTACAAATTTTTGCGCAGCTTCCGGTAAGGCGCGGAGCAATCGATTTCGCCGCTCTGGATCCAATTCACCAAAAATATCGTCGATCAAAAGCAGCGGCTGCATTTCGGTTTCCACCGCGAAGACTCGCGCCTGCGCGATCTTTAACGCCAGCACCACCGTTCGTTGCTGGCCTTCGGAGGCATACTGCGCGGCCGGCTTTTCATCGACCTGCAAAGCGATGTCATCGCGATGCGGACCGACCACCGTCTGTCGCAATCGCAATTCCTGCAGGCTCGACCCCGCCAGATCCGCCGCGAAATCTTCCGTGTTTCCCGGTGCGAAATGCAGAGTCAACGTCTCGTTAGACCCGCTGATCTCATGATGTGCCGCAGCCGCAAACGGAGCGAGGTCTTCGACCAGACGCGATCGCATCACCGAAAGTTTCCCGCCATGCTCGAGCAGCGGCGCATCGTAAGCGGCGATCTCACGCGGACGCGCCTGCGGCGACTTTAAAAGAGCATTGCGGGAACGAAGCGCACGTTCGTAGAAACGCAGCGTCGGGAGGTAAATCGGCTCAAGCTGCGCGCCGAGGAAATCCAGAAAACGTCGCCGCGTTTCCGAGCCGCCGCGCGCCAACTCGATATCACCATTGGCTAACGAAACCACGCGAGCGATGCGCAAGTATTCCGCCGGGCTGCGCTGCTCGGCGTGATCGAAAGCCAGCTTCCGTCGCAATCCGCTGTAACGAAATTCCAGCTGATGCGCATTACAACGCCCGGAAAGTACGAATGATTTGTGACCGATCCTGACCAGCGGCGCTAAAGTCGAGCTGCGTTGGGATTGCAAACGCAAGAGCACACAGGCCGCTTCCAGAATCGACGTTTTACCCTGGCCATTTTCGCCGACAAAAAAATTAAAGCCGGATGCGAACTCGACGCGCAGCTCGTCAAAGCAGCGAAAATTCCGCAGCTGTAATTGGGTCAACATCTATAGCGGAATCAACATCACGATGCGGGCCCAGTCTTTTCGAAACGAGGTTCGCGCGAGGTTCGATTAACATCATTCTGTCCGGTTGCCATGGCTCGCTTCCGGATTCGTATCAAGATTCGCAGTTGCTTAGCCGAAGAAATCCTCGCTCGTATCGGTGGCGCTTTGACCGACGAGTACCTAAAGTGAATCCGTTACTATGAACCCGAGACGAACAATGCATCTATCAGTCGTTAGGTTAAGTCTCTGGCTAACGATCAGCGGCGGGGTGATAGCTTGGAGCGATCTACAAGCCACGGATCCGGAGCCGTCGTTTATTTTTAAAGAGACACGCTACTTCCATCGCTGGTCACAAAACGACCAACATGAGTTCACCCCCGCGGGACAGGAGGATTTGGAGAAGTGGTCGGATATGATGACCGCTAATGGCTATCCCGAAGTGCAGGAAGGTGAAGCGTTGGCAGCGAAAGCAAACGCAGTCCTGGAAAATTATAAGAATCATCAGGCGATGGTGCTGAAGACTTCGTCGGTGCCGCGGAAAGGAGATCAGCCGGCAGAGCATTTGATCGCGGTCGTTTTTGGGCGACCGAACTTTATCGAAGTTGCCTTTGCCCGCTTCAAGCTAGTGGAGGGTACGGGATGCTCTTTTGTCTATTCGCACCGCATTTACGGCGAGAAGATCGGAGACCAAATGAGCGCTTGGCTAAGCGCCCACGGTCCTGAGATGGAAAAGGCGCTGATGGAATGGCAGCGGATGCCTTCTCCGAAATCACTTCGCCGGGACCAGCTTCGCACGAGGAGTTAGGCTAGCAGCGCGGCCATCCGTAGCTAGAACACTTGTAGCTAACGACGCTTAGACGTCGTAATACATCGCGAACTCGTACGGATGCGGACGGAGACGAAGCGCATCGTATTCCTTCTGCTTCATTTCGGTCCAGTTAGCGATGAAGTCGGTGTTAAAGACGTCGCCCTTCAGAAGGAACTGATGGTCGGCCTGCAGCGCTTTGATCGCTCCACTTAGGGAATCCGGCACGCTGGGGACCTGAGCTAGCTCTTCCGGCGGAAGCTCGTAGAGATTCTTGTCGAGCGGATCGCCAGGATCGATCCGGTTTTGAATTCCGTCGAGGCCGGCGAGAAGCAAGGCAGAGAAAGCGAGGTAGGGATTGGCGGCCGGGTCCGGGGTGCGGAACTCGATTCGTTTCGACTTTGGGTTAGCCGAGTAAGTCGGAATGCGGATAGCAGCGGAGCGATTACGCGCGGAGTAAGCCAGGTTAACCGGAGCTTCGAAGCCAGGGACAAGGCGCTTGTAGCTGTTAGTAGTTGGATTCGTTAGGCAGGTAAGTGCGGGCGCATGGCGCAGGATGCCGCCGATGAAGAAAAGCGCCATCTCGCTCAAACCAGCGTAACCGTTGCCGGCGAAAAGCGGTTTGCCTTCTTTCCAAAGCGACATGTGCACGTGCATCCCGGAGCCGTTATCCCCGAAGAGAGGCTTGGGCATGAAGGTAACCGTCTTGCCGTGCTTCTTAGCCACGTTTCGGATGATGTACTTATAATATTGCATGTGGTCGCCCATCGCTTTCATGGGCGCAAAACGAATGTCAATTTCGGCCTGACCCGCAGTGGCGACTTCGTGATGTTGGCGCTCGATCGGGATGCCGGCCTTCTCCAGCTCCAGACACATTTCGTTCCGAATGTCCTGTTGCGTGTCGGCGGGCGAGACCGGGAAGTAACCTTCCTTCGCGCGAATTTTGTAACCGAGGTTCGGGAATTCTTCCTTGCCGCTATTCCAATGCCCTTCCGAGCTATCAACCAGGTGAAAGGAGGAGTTGCCGGTGTTGCTGTAACGGACTTCGTCGAAGATGAAAAACTCCGCTTCCGGCCCGAAAGACGCAGTGTCGGCAATCCCGGTGCTTTGCAGATAAGCTTCCGCTTTTTCGCAGACGCCACGCGGGTCACGGTCGTAGGGCTCGCGCGTAATCGGATCGACGATCGTGCAGATCAAACTCAGCGTCGGCTCGGCATTAAACGGATCGATCCAGGCGGTGGAAGGATCGGGAATCACGAGCATGTCACTGGCATTGATCGCGCGCCAACCGCGAATGCTGGAGCCGTCGAAGCCGAGGCCTTCGGTGAAAATTTCCTCGTTATATTCAGTCAGCGTGGTGGTGAAATGCTGCCAGCTGCCGGGCAGGTCGGTGAACTTGAAGTCGATCAATTTGACCTCTCGGTCTTTGATCATTTTGCTGACGTCGGAAGCGGATTTTTTGTCTTTAGCCATGGGAAATGGTTGAGGAGATCAGAGGTTGAGCCGTCTAAAAAAGTTAAACGGTTGAATATTCGAAAAACGCGCGCTGGCGCTCCTCAACTACTCAACCGTTCAACCACGCCCAACCTGCTCACACGGCTTTTTCGCCGATCTCTTCCGTGCGAATGCGAACCGCGTGTTCGACTGGGAGAACGAAAACTTTGCCGTCGCCGATCTTGCCGGTCTTGGCCGCGCTAACCACGATGTTGACCGCCTTGTCGACCATCTCATCCGAGAGCACGATCTCGATTTTCACCTTCGGCAAAAAATCGACCGTGTATTCGCTTCCGCGATAAATCTCGGTGTGTCCTTTCTGCCGGCCGAAGCCTTTCACTTCTGTCACGGTCATGCCCTCGATGCCGAGCTCGGCCAGGGCCTCTTTCACTTCCTCGAGTTTGAACGGCTTGATGATGGCTTCGAGTTTTTTCATGTCAGGTGAGGCTGGTGCGGCCGGGAAAATTACGAACGGAGGCTAACCGGCGCACGCGCTGTCTTAACAACGAGCGCGAAGCCGTGCAAGCGCGATTTCTTTCCGCAATTTCGGACGCTTCCTTGCCGCTCGCGCGCCGAAGTTTATAGTCAGCGCAGATGCCTCGCGATTCCTTCGTTCATCTTCATCTCCACACCGAATATTCGCTCCTCGATGGCGCGATTCGGATGAAGGAGCTGATGAAAAAAGCGAAGGAATTCGAGATGCCGGCGGTCGCGATTACCGACCACGGAAATCTCTACGGCGCGATCGAATTTTATCAGGAAGCAGTCAAGGCAGGCATCAAACCAATCATCGGTTGTGAGGCTTACATGGCACCGGGCTCGATCAAAGATCGGCCAAATAATCAACGGGACGCAGCCTATCATTTCACGCTCCTGGCCAAAGACGAAACCGGCTATCGCAACCTGGTTAAACTGATCTCGACCGCGCATCTCGACGGATTTCATTACAAGCCGCGCATCGACAAGGAACTTCTGGCCGCGCACGCGCAAGGCCTCATCGGGATGAGCGCTTGTCTCAAAGGCGAAATCAATATGGCGATCCAGTCGGACAATATGGAGAAGGCGCGCCAGAGCGCGGCCGAGTTTCGCGACATTTTCGGTGCGGAGAATTTCTTTCTCGAGCTACACGACCACGGCATCGAAGCGCAGCATAAATGCAATCGCGTCCTGCCCTCGCTGGCGAAGGAATTTGGACTCGGTCTGGTCGCGGCCAACGATGTGCATTTTCTCGATCGGTCCCATCACGATGCACATGACGTCATGATCTGCATCGGCACCGGCAAGATGGTGCACGACGAACGCCGGATGCGTTACGTGCCGGAGTTGTATTTCAAATCCACGGATGAAATGCGCGCGCTTTTCGCGGCTCATCCTGAAGCGATCACGAACACGGTGGAGATCGCAGAGCGCTGCAATCTGAAGCTCGAATTCAATCAATCGAAATACCCGGAATACCCCGCCCCGGAAGGCAAAACGCGCGAAGCCTATCTGCGCGAGCTTTGCTATAAAGGTCTGCACGAACGCTACGGCGAGCGTCTCGATTCCGAGCTAATCAAACGGCTCGATTACGAGCTCGATATTCTGGAGAAGACCGGCTTCGTCAGTTATTTCCTCATCGTCTGGGATTTTATTCACTTCGCAAAACAGCGCGGCATTCCAGTCGGGCCGGGCCGCGGTTCTGCCGCCGGCTCGATGGTCGCCTACGTCCTCGAAATCACGGATGTCGATCCACTACAATTCAATCTCCTCTTCGAACGTTTCCTCAATCCGGAACGTGTTTCGCCGCCGGACATCGATGTGGATTTTTGCGAAGCGCGCCGCGGCGAAGTGCTCGAATACGTCCGTAAAAAATACGGCGAGCGCCGCGTTTCGCAGATCATCACTTTCGGCAAACTGAAAGCGAAAAGCGTGGTTCGCGATGTCGGGCGCGTCATCGGTTTGAGCTACGGCGAAGCGGATCGAATCGCGAAAATGATCCCGAACGAGTTGAACATCACGCTCGCTTCCGCCGCCGAGAAAACGCCTGATTTGAAAAGGGCGATTGCGAACGAGCCATCGACCCGCCAGCTCTGGGATTACGCGACCGTTTTGGAAGGCATCTCGCGCAATGCCGGCGTGCACGCGGCCGGTGTCGTCATCGGCGACCGCGATCTTTCGGAATACGTCCCGCTCTGCCGTGACAGCAAAGGCACGGACGTGATCAGCCAGTTTGCGATGGGGCCGCTGACTGATCTTGGGATGCTGAAGATGGATTTCCTCGGGCTGAAAACACTAACCGTGATCGAAGATACGGTGACGTTGATCCGACAGCGCGCGCCTGAGTTTGCGATCAGCAAGCTTCCCTTCGACGACCAGGCGACCTTCGCGCTTTTGAATCGCGGAGAAACGATCGGCGTTTTCCAACTGGAATCCGGCGGGATGACCAGCCTCTGCAAGAATTTCGACGTCCAGAAAATCGAAGATATTATCGCGTTGATTGCGCTCTATCGGCCGGGCCCGATGGAGCTAATTCCGGATTTCATAAAACGGAAAAAGGGACTGACTAAAATCAAATACGAGCACCCGTTGCTCGAAACGGTCTGCGCCGAAACCTACGGGTTGATGATCTACCAGGAGCAGGTCATGGCCGCGGCCAGCTTGCTCGCGGGTTACTCGTTAGGCCAGGCCGATCTGCTCCGGCGTGCGATGGGCAAAAAGGACCGCGAGAAGATGGCGAAGGAGCGCGCCACTTTCGTCAGCGGTTGCGAAACGGCGAATGGGATCAAAGAGAAAAAGGCCAGCGCGATTTTCGATCTGCTGGAAAAATTTGCCGGTTACGGATTCAATAAAAGCCACAGCGCGGCGTATGGATTGATCAGCTATCAGACGGCTTATCTGAAGGCGAATTACCCGGTCGAGTTCATGTCCGGTTTGCTCAGCAACGAAATAAATAATACCGAAAAGATTTCGGTCTTCGTCGGCGAATGCAAACGCATGGGAATCCCGATTTTGCCGCCCGATGTGAATCGCAGCGCCCTGAAGTTTAAGCCCGAAATCCAGCAGGAGTCTTCAGCGATTCGCTACGGCCTCGCGGCGATTAAGAATGTCGGTGAAAGCGCGATGGAGTCCGCGATTGCCCAGCGCGAAAACGGCGGCGATTTCAAATCACTCGAGGATTTCTGCCGGCGGCTCGATTCGCGCATCGCGAATCGCAAAATGCTGGAGAGTCTGGTCAAAGCGGGCGCGTTCGATTTCGTCGGACGCGATCGCGCGGAATTGTTCGCCTGCATCGATGAATCGCTGGCCGCGGCTTCGGCTTCGCATCGCGATCGCGCTAGCGGACAGGTCTCGCTTTTCGAAGAAATGCCGACCCCGGCGCCGCGCTCCGGTGCGCGGTTGGTGACCCAGTGGACGCAGCACGAAACGATGTCCTACGAGAAAGAGCTGCTCGGGTTTTATGTTACGGGCCATCCGCTCGATGCCTATGCGGCTACGATCGCACAAGGCAATTTTCAAACGATCAACTCGTTAGGCGATCTGGAAGACCGCGCGCAATTCAAAGTGGCGGGCGCGATTGTGCAGGTGGAACGGAAGTTCACGAAGAAAGAAGGCAAACCTTTCGCGGTGGTCTGGCTGGAGGATCTCACAGGAACTCTCGAGGTCGTCTTGTGGAACGAAGTTTACGTGAAGGTCTCGGAAGCTCTCGCGCCGGGGCGAGTAATTGCGATTCAAGGGAAGCTGGATAAGCGCGATGAAGCGGTCCGCGCCACTGCCGACAAAGCGAAGTTCCTGACCCCGAATCAAACGAACGGCGCGAGCGAACCGATCAATGGCCAATCAGCCGTGACCCTGAATTTCCCTCCGAGCGCAAGCAGTTCTGATCTCCAGGAAGTGCGGCGATTGCTCGCGACTTCGCCCGGATCGCGGCCGGTGCAATTGATGTTCACACGCGCAGATGGCGGCGTGCTGAGATTGGACGCCGGCGCGGACCTACAGGTAAATCTGACGCCGGAGTTGCAAGAGCGGCTGGCACGCTGGTTGTAGGCTCTTTCTGTCATCCTGAGCGCAGCGAAGGATCTGTGACTATTTCGGACGACTCAGCGCTTGGAACCAGAAACAGCCAGATATCCTTCGCTGCGCTCAGGATGACAAATGCGAGGCGTGTGACCCTGGTTCGCGAAGACATGACTACCTCCTCCACTCCTCAACGCCCGGCCGGGCCAAAGACCCGACCTACATCGCGGGCACCGGCGTCGCGGTGAAATCCAGGCGCAATGGGCGCAGCGTTCCCAGGCGCTCTTCGAGTTGCTTATGCAAAGCGGCTTCCGCTTCACTCGTTAGGCCGTTTCCTTCCGCTTTTTCACGCGCAAGTTTCGGCATAATCGCGAGCTCGTTCTGTAAATCCTCCGCGGAAATCCGATTCCAATATCCATTCTCGTATTCGAGCACCTCGATATTTTCTTCTTCGACTCCGAGGATTTTTGCGTGCGGCATTCGCAGCATTATTTCGCTTTCACGCACATCGATTGAGACGTCTTCGTGCAAATCGAAACCGACCTTCACATTGAAACTGCCGTGCAATCTTACCCGCTTGGTGCTGCCGACCCAGGTGTGCTCGAATTCATGTTCGACCTCGGTCTTGCGCGAGAGAATCGCGAGCTCTGCAATCGCGGTCGTCTTCTCCAGATAAACCCGATTGTTGATCGTGACGCGTGGTTGGATATGCGCGATCGCGGCGAAAGCATCGCGTACTTTTCCGCCAATTCGCTCGAGCTCGGCGCTGCCTTCTCGCGTCGTCCGCATCGGCCATGATTCGATCCGCCAGAAAACGAGTGCGAAGAGCACAGCCGCGATCAGAACGACGAGCGTAAACGCGAGCGGCCAGGAGAATTTTCGATGGCGAAGCTGCGGGTTGGATTTCACGACGGCGTAATTCGTAAACTCTCCCATGCAACTATCCGGCCAGGCCGGCCATCACGTTAATCTAGGCGCAGGGAAAGGTAGGGACAAAAAAGTACCGCCCCCCACGTCCGAGGACGCGAAGGGCGGCTGTTCCCCCCAGAACAATCTTCCAAATCTGCCGACGACGTACGCGAGTCGGACAAAAGCCGCAAGCGATATTTCGGAAGGATGCGACGCGGCGCACGATCTGCCATAGGTTCGCGCGATGAAGTTGGGTCTGCGTTACGAAAGCATTTATCGCTACGACGAACCGGTCGGTTTTTCGCCGCATGAGGTGCGTCTTTTTCCACGGGCTGATCGTTTCGCTCACGTCCGTCGTCTCGATTTCAAGGCGAACGGAAATGGCTCGATTCGCTATGCGCGCGACGTCTTCGACAACATCGTTGCCACCTGTTTTTTTCCGGCGCGAATGCAGGAGTTACGCTTCGATCTCGAGATCGATCTCGATTTGGAAAAGAAGAATGCGTTCGATTTCATCCTCGAAAGTAGCGCGGTAGAAATGCCGTTCGAGTATGCCGCGGAGCTAAGCGAAATTTTGGCGCCGTTTTTGAAGCGGCAAACCGACTGCGAGCTGCCAATACCGGATTGGACGTCGCCCGCGCAAAAAAGACAAGGCACGGTCAGCGCGCTAGTGGCGCTGAATGAGGCGCTGCATGCGCACATCCAATATGAGCGCCGCGAGGAAGGCGCAGCTCTGACTCCGGAGGAAACCTTGCGGCTCGGTCGCGGGGCCTGCCGTGATGTTTCGGTTTTGCTCGCTGAAATCCTGCGCGCCTCCGGTTTGGCGGCACGCTTGGTTAGCGGTTACCTGCGGGAAAGCGATGAAAACAACAAGCGCGCGGAAGGTTCGCTCCACGCCTGGACGGAAGTTTTTTTGCCGGGCGCGGGCTGGATCGGAATGGACGCGACGAATGGAGTTTTCGCGAATCACAACTTCATTACCGCCGCGGTCGGCCTGAGACCGGCCGACATCACCCCGATCGCCGGTACCTACTACAAGAGTGCGGCGATAGCTTCGAAGCTGACCAGCCGGTTGGAGCTGTTGCAATTGTAACGATTTCGCATCAGGCAGGCGGCGTCTCGCGATCTGCCGAATGATTGCGAGCTAGACCAGGCGGTGCCTCACCGCTAGCTAAGGACTGCTACTGCTAGTAAGCGGCTCCTAATTCACTAACTAACCTGGTCCTTCTGCCCAAGATCCAGGCAGCTACCAACCCAGCGCAGAGGAAGCCGATGACCTGGGTCAC
The DNA here is from genome assembly GCA_964236815.1 of uncultured Chthoniobacterales bacterium. GTDB lineage: Bacteria > Verrucomicrobiota > Verrucomicrobiia > Chthoniobacterales > UBA10450 > JACCTI01. The sequence continues at coordinate 15,588 of CAXSFN010000006.1, read as the reverse complement.
CATGTAAGCGGCGGTGTAGGTAGTTGGAAAGCCGTACCAGTTCCAGTAGGAGATGTTTGTAGATATGGCGGCCAGAATCCCGGCTAGGAAGAAGAAGCCGACCCGGCCGGCATAGCTCGCGATGACGGTGTAAGAAAGAAGAAGGGCGACCAGGAATGTCTCGGCAACTTCGGTCAGGCATTCAACACCTAACCAACGAACCATGGTGAAAGGGCGTCCCGGCGGGTGATACATAAGGAGGCCGGAAGGATTGTTCGCAACTTTCTCGGGCTGACGCGCCATCGCTTCGTGCATTTGCTGGCGAGTGGCATTCGGACCGGCGCCGAGTCCGGGGAAAATGTAAAGGCCTGGGTTGTCACCCAGGCTCGATCGAAGGACGGAGAGAACCGCGGGCTCGTCGGGGATTTCGCTAAGCCCGGCCTCGCCCAAAGGCAGGACCATGTGCGCGATGGACGACCAGATGAACATGGCGATTCCACCCAGGATGGCAGCCAACAAAATACGAGTGCTCATAGACGGCAGATTAGAAAGAAGCCGCTAGTAAGTTGAAAGAAGAATTCTTTTCTCGAAGAAGAAGCGCGCTTAGTGGCAGCCTCGCGCTTAGCTACTCCGCGCTGTCGCCGCAGATCTCGCGCGCCACTCGCCGCGCTTCTTCTTCGAGCGCTCCGATAGTGAAGTCCGCACAATTCCGGCGGTCGCACAGATATTCATTCACGAAGAGTTCAAGACCGCCGATACGTTCGCACTGCGCGACGTGAACCAGGCAATGGACAAGCAACTCGCGATCGCCCCAGCGATCTGCGCGAATGATAATGCCGTGGCCGATGGCGACACCGCGGGAGGCGTCTGTGATGATATGGGTGCGCCGCGCTGCTTCCGCAAGAGCTTCGTCGGCGGGAAAAGGAATGCGATCGACCACCAACACTCTGACGCGGGCAGAGTCTAGCACGCCGACGGCATGTGCATCGTCGAGCGCGCGTGGGCTTAGAGAAGACCCACGCTCCAGGATAAATTTCTCCTGTGCCTGGGCCCATTTAAAGGCGAGTGGGGAAAGCTCTTCGAATGTTTGCTGATTAATCACAGAACGGGCAAGGGTTACCGTTAACATCTAAAAGCAGAAGACATGCAAGGCGGGAAGGAGCGTCATCCTTGAACAGTGCAATCATGCTAGCGAGTCGGATCTTAGTCGGGTTCCTATCCTGCAAGACCCGCCGTAATATTGGAAGGAGTAACCCTTTTGAGACTTACCGTCAGGCCGGCGCAAAGGCAGGAAGGCCTACGCTGAGCTCTTCCTCCTCCGTTTCCACATCGGTCTGGAGCGGTGCAAAACGATCGGCCCGAAAACCGCGCTCAATCCCGTGAGCGTTAAGTGGAGAAGTAAACTCGCAAAGGTAGACCGCGGTCTCACCTTCCTCACCAGTCAGTCCTACGCCCGGAACGATGTCGCGGATAGTATAGGTCGCCCCTTCTTTTGGCAGCTCAGCGTAGAGCTTCTGGATGCCGAGGGGAAACCGTGCGTCCACGCAAACGACTTTCTGATTAGGAAGAAACATGCGTTCGCATTCTAGCATACGGGAATGGGAATTCATTCCGCTCGTCGCGATGTCTTGCCGAAACTCGAAGTGGTTTGCTCTGGAGGGAGGCGCGCGATAGAAGTCGCTGCAATTCATTAGCGATGAAAGATCTGACGCAAGGTTCTGTAATTCGGCATTTACTGCACATGGCCGCTTTCATGGCGGTGAGCATGTTGACGCAGACCCTCTATCTGCTGGCCGACTTATATTGGGTGGGACGGCTCGGGCGGGAAGCGATCGCGGCGGTGGGCGTGGCGGGAAATCTTACCATGCTGGTGCTGGCTCTAACCCAGACACTCGGGGTTGGCACGACGACTCTGATCGCGCAGGCCGCGGGCCGAAAGGATCAACCGCACGCGGAGCGGGTCTTCAATCAGTCCTTAGTCATTTCGCTCCTGATTGCGCTGGGGTTTTGCTTCGCGGGTTTTCTGGTGCGCGACCTTTATTGCAACGCGCTGAGCGCCGACGCAGCCACCGCAGATTTGGCGAAGGTTTATCTGCTTTGGTTCATTCCCGGAATGGCTCTGCAATTCCCCCTCATCACGCTGAGCTCAGCTCTACGCGCGACTGGCATCATCAAGCCGGCGGTCGGATTACAGGTGCTAAGCGTGGTGATCAACATCGTGCTGGCACCACTTTTGATCTTTGGTCTCGGCCCGTGGCCGGCGATGGGAGTGAGCGGCGCGGCCCTCGCCACCTTCATTTCCATTTTGATCGCGGATGTGTTGATGGTGATTTATTTCGAGCGGAATTTTCATTATCTGCGCCTGCGTTTTTCGCAGTGGCGTCCGCAGCTGCGAATCTGGGGAGCGATGTTGAAAGTCGGCCTGCCGGCCGGGGCGGAGTTCGCGCTCCTCTCGCTCTACATCGGGATTGTTTATGTGATCATCCGACCGTTCGGCGCCGCGGCCCAAGCTGGCTTCGGGGTCGGAGCGCGCGTCATGCAGGCGATGTTCTTGCCGGTAGTAGCGTTGAGCTTCGCGGTCTCGCCCGTAGTCGGCCAAAACATTGGGGGCCGCCACGCGGACCGCGTCCGCCAATCGGTTCTGGCCGCGATCGGCATCGCGTCCGGCATGATGTTGTTGCTGGCAATCGTAGCTTGGTTGGCGGCGCCGCAAATGATCCGTCCTTTTTCGAGTGATCCCAATGTGATCGCGTTCGGCAGCGAATATCTCTCGATCGTAGCGCTAAACTTCGTCGCGGCGGGCATTGTCTTCAGCAGCTCGAGCGTGTTTCAGGGAATCGGTAACACGATTCCGCCCCTGCTTAGCTCAGCCTCGCGTTTGCTTCTTTTTGTCCTGCCGGCAGCGCTGGTTTCGCGCGCGCCCGGATTTCACATCCGGCACATCTGGTACCTCTCGGTCGCTTCCCAGGTATTGCAGGCTGGCTTTAATCTCCTGCTCCTTCGACGTGAACTCGGACGAAAATTAAAATTCGACGAAGTAGCGAGCACCGGAACCGCTTTGCCGAGCTGACCGTAATCATGCTCCTTCCTCCCACTTCGGTTTCGCATTCGCCTAACGAGCGTTGGACATTTCTGCGCGACGTGGCCGTCTTTCAGCTCAAGATGGCGATCGATAATCTGCGCGATTTTCTGCTGATGCCGGTCTCGTTAGGCGCGGCGCTATTCGATCTGATCTTTAAGGGCAAACGAGAGGGCGCCCTCTTCTATCAAGTGCTGCGCTGGGGCGCGGAAAGCGAAAAGATTATCGACGTCTACAGCGCGATCGAGCGCGACTCGTTAGGCAATCCGGCCCGCGCAGCGCAATTCACGATCGATGCCGCGATCGCGCGACTCGAGCGAGTGGTCGTGCGCGAGGTGGAGAAAGGTGGCACGGCCGCGACAGTCAAAGCCGCGATGGATCGCGCGATCGACCAGTTGCACGATGAAACTGGTCCGGCGCGCGAGAAGGCGACCGATCTCGTCACCCGCGCGGCGAAGAAAGTGCAGGCGACCCTCGGCCCCGAAACGCGCCGGGACGATTGAGCGCGCACGACTTCCAGACCGCATGATTACATTCTACGCGCCCGGCGCAGCCAGCGTTCGTCTGATCGCCCCAGAGTCATGCGCGGAACTAACACGCGCCGCGATTTGGATCGATCTGCTCGAGCCGACGCAGGAAGAAGAGCAAACGCTCGAGGCCGCGCTCGGGATCAACATTCCGACGCGCGAAGAGATGCAGGCGATCGAGCTTTCCAGCCGTCTTTACGAAGAAGGCGGAGTTCTTTACATGACCGCGACCGTCCTGACCAAAGCCGACACGAGCGCACCGGAAAGCTCCGCCGTGACTTTCATTTTGACCGGAAATCGTCTCGTCACTTTGCGCTACGCCGACCCGGTGCCCTTCAACGCCTTTCGCACCCGCCGCGAAGGAAATGTGCAACGCTACGAAACCGCAGGACAATTCCTCGGCGGAATCGTCGATGCCATCGTCGAGCGCATCGCTGACATTCTGGAAAACGTGGGAGTGGATCTCGATCGGGTCTCGTCCAAGGTCTTCGATACCCATCGCGTCGAGAACGCGATGCCGCTGCACACTCGTCTGCGGCACAGCCCGCACGGCCGTGCCCGCAAAGCGCGCCAGCAGGACTTCGTCGCGATCTTGCGGCAAATCGGCGGCGCGAGCGATCTGATCTCGCGCACACGTGAAAGCTTGGTCAGCTTCACACGGCTGATCGCGTTTTACCGTGAGGTGCGGAAGGAAAACGAATCCACCAGCCGCGAGTCGCTGGCGCATTTGAAGACGATCGTGGGCGACCTTGGCGCATTGAGCGATCACGCTTCTTTTCTCTCTGGGAAAGTAAGCTTCCAGCTCGATGCCACGCTTGGAATGATCAACAACGAGCAAAACGCGATCATCAAAATTCTATCGGTCGCGGCGTTGGTGTTTCTTCCGCCTACTCTGGTGGCCGGCATTTACGGAATGAATTTCGAGCACATGCCGGAGCTGAAATGGCTGCACGGATATCCGTTCGCGGTTGCCATTATGATTGCTTCCGCGGTCTTCCCGTATCTGTGGTTCAAACGAAAAGGCTGGCTCTAGGCGCACGGCGTTTTTTTTGGAACGTAGGGAACCTCCGCGAGGCGACTGGTGCATCGATGCGCTTGCGCGATCGGGAGCTAGGACGGAAAAAGAACGCCGTTCGATTTCCTGCGGGGCCGCAAATTCGCGCACGCACAAGGGTGTTTTCGGCAGGCTGCCGAAAACTGCAGGCTGGCAGCCTGCGCTCCCCGGAAGCGAACTTTGCGAACCGCACTTCGCTCGCCAACCTCCACTGCGACATGCTATCGTTCGCGCGATGCGCCAATGGATCGCAACCTTGTTGCTGATCGCGGTTCCGTTCGCCGCCTCGCTCGCGCAGGAGGATGCGTCCTTGCCGGAATCCGGTGAAGGCCTGGAAGTCGATCCGCCATTGTTAATCAAGAGTCGCGGGCCGGACGGCTCCCCGATTCTTCCAGCCTCCGCGCAAACGCCCGACCTTGCGAAATTAGAAAACGATCTGGCCCGCGCGAAGAAAAATGCGGCGAGCGGCGATCGTCTTTTCCGAGCCGGCATCATCGCGAAAGTGGAAGCAGAGGAGCGCGTTTTGAAAGTGGTGCGTCTGCAAGCTGCGCTGGCTAACGCGCAACTCGAAGAGGCGAAAACCAAAAAGGATGAGGAAGCGACGGAGGATTCAGGAGATTTGACGAATGCGGAAGAGGCGGCGCGGCGCGCGATGGAAGAGAAACGCCATGCGGAGCTGGAAGCGGCGCTGCGAAATCTGCAACGACAACAGAAGCTGTTCGCGCTGGGGAGCGGACGAAAAGCGGATGTGAATCGCGCGGAAAAAAAACTCGCGGAACTACAACAGAGTGAGGATTAGCGGTTGGGTTCCGAAGGCGCTGGGCGCGTTAGTCAGCGTCATGTTGTCCAACTTCACCGTCCGGGCACAATTGAAAACGGTAGAAGATCGCGTCGCTGAATTTGGGGAGGTTGTGCGGCAGCGTTTGGAGTCGGACTTCCGCGCCGCTGGCGTCCCATACCCGCCGAAACGCCTTACTTTGATCGGGATCAAAGAGGCCCGTTCGCTGGAAATTTTCGCCGCCGATGATGACGATCATTTTCATTTTATCCGCGCTTATTCGGTGCTAGGCGCGAGCGGAAAGCTGGGGCCGAAATTGCGGGAAGGCGACGAGCAGGTGCCGGAAGGAATTTATCGCGTGCGCGAGCTGAATCCAAACAGCCGTTTCCATCTTAGTCTCTGGCTCGATTATCCGAACGGCGTCGATCGATTCCGCGCCATCGTCGAGCGTCGCTCTGATCTTGGGGGCGAGATCATGATCCATGGCGATGCAGTTTCGAAAGGCTGCCTGGCCGTGGGCGACGCGGCCGCGGAGGACTTGTTTGTTCTGGCGGCGTTGATTGGAATCAAAAACGTAAAAGTGATTCTGACCCCGGTCGATTTCCGAAAGAAATCCACGCAAACGAACTTGCCTAACGAGTCGTCACTTTGGATCGAAAAATTGTATCAAGAGCTTGCAGCCTCGCTGGCTTATTATCCGCGATCGCGGTCTTAGGCGTTCGTAGCGGCGCGATGGTCTCCGGAGTTAGTTTGAAAGTTCTTGCGACCGCGATGCGTATTTCCCACACTCGCGTTTTCCGAAGGCGGGCAGTCCACCAATCGAGGATTAAATTATGGCTGAGCGTGAAGAAGAAACTTTAGCGCCCGGAACGTCCGACGCCTTGCGCGTTGCATCCCGCGCCCCAGAGCAGAAAGCCGGCAGCCCCGCAGCCGTTCTCCTGGCAAATGTTGTCTCGGCCATGTATCAAGCTGGCGACGACGCGGAAGAGAATTATCAGGCCGCGCTGAAGCGTTTGCGCGAGCGGCCCGAGGAAGTTGTAATCGAAATTTCGCGCAGCGAGCAATGCTGCCATGAGGATGATTACCCGACGCGGTTCGCGCTTATTCATGCCGCGGCCCAGATGGAACACAAAGCGGTGCTCCCATTCCTGACCAATCTGATTTTGACGCCGCTCCCGGCCGAAAAATCGTCCGATCCACATTCGTTTTCGACCGTCCAAGAAGAGACAATTCTCCGGACCAGAGCGATCGAAGGCGTGGGGCAATTGGCGCGGGAAAATCGCGACGCGGCCAACGCGCTCTTTGAGTTTCTCAAGCAGCCTTCGCTCTCAATGCGGCGCGCCGCGGTGCAATCACTACTCGCAGTGCGACGCGATGCCGCGACTCGCAAGAAAATCGCCGCGCTCCTGCCGGAAGAACATCGCTTCCTGGTCGATCTCAAAGCGGTTGATGTCCGCCAAGTGCCGCAGATTAAAAATCCCGAGCGTCACTTGTGCAAAAGCAAAGGTTCGTCCTCGGTCCCTGCGCCGCCAGATTTTACCGGCGATGATTCCTGTGGAGAAGGCGAGAGCGAATCCGGACCTCAAACCAACAAGTAAGACTTATGGCTACCTGCTCCGTTCCCACCATCCCGAACAAAGACGCTTCCGGCGACAACTTGTACGGCCCGCGCAGTTGCTACCAGCCCTTCGTGGATTGGGCCTGGGCGGCGCACGGTTTCAAGAACGCTTACTGGAGCAACGGCTTCGGCTATGAAGATCCCTGCAATACCGACCTACCGGTCGCCCGGACCCTAAATGGCATGTGGCTCCTGAACTATTCCGCGGACGATTACAACAACGAGGACTGGAGCAACAATATCCTGCATTGGGGCAGGCGTTACGTCCGGGAGCAGATCGACGACCTGCGCGCGAAGTGCGGGGATGGTTCCTTCATTGCAGCCACCATCGGCAGCCGGCACGAGCTCTATCTCGGTTTTTTTTACAAAAAGGATTGTCCTGGGCGGGCTGAGACGTTGGTGCATGAATCCCGGCATCGCGGCGGCAAGCCGCACAATGCGAATTTTCCAGCCGGCTCCGTCTTCGGCGCGGGGAAAAGCGGCGCGGATTCGACTTGGGGCTATGAGGGAGCGTGGATGTTCGGCGCGCTCTACCTTTGGTGGTTTTACGCCGATGGACGTCGCACCACATCCGCTCTGCGTGAGGCAGCGCGCCAGCGCGCGAATGTGGTGATCGACAACGCGTTTGCGACGCACCCGGGATTCACAATCAGCTAATAGACTTAGCTGGACGAGGACCGCCGCGGGCGTCAGCGGACGGGCTGGGTGCTACGATCGTAAGGAACGATGTTGTCCCATTCCTCGGCCGAGGATCGGGCGACAAAGGCGACGACAGGTTCCGTCTCGCTCATGTTAAAGACTTCATGCGGGACATCGGGCTTGATGTAAATGAAATCGCCCGCCTCATTTTCGAGCACCTGTTTAAGCCCGGTCCCGAATTCGTGCCGCACTTTCCCTTCGAGAATGTAAAGGATGAGCTCGAAACCAACGTGGATGTGGGCGTAGGCGACTCCGCCCGGCGGAATGGTGGCGATGTTGGCCGAGAGTTTGGTAGTACCAACGTTTTTGGCCGACATGCCTTGTTTGTAATGAATACCGTTCCAGTCTCGACGCGGCCCGCCACCACGAATGGTCAAAATGCCATCATGATCTTCGACCGCACCGAGTTGGATATTGTCTTTGTCTTCGTTCGATTTCATCGGCGCTGATCGCTAGCAAGCGGGTTCTGACGGGCTGCGGATCCGTCGCTCTTTATCTGGTGTTTCGTATAAAAATAGAGAGAGACAAACAGCAGGCCCAGCGCAATTGCAATCAAGCCGAGCCCATGGGTCACGGCCGGAGATAAAATCGTCAGGTAGTATCGGCTTGGAGGGTAACCAGGCGGCAACAAAATGAAATTTTGCTTCACCGACAAAAGCGCGCCGCCGGGTCCGAGGAAGAGCAAAGCTATCACCAAAATCTCCCATGGATTATTTTTCGCCGCAGTGACCTCGCGCTCGGGCTGCTCCACAAGACCGGCGGATTCTGGATTGGTTATTTCCGAATAATATTCGAATTCGCTCTCGGTTCCCGATGAAACATCGACGACCGCATTCTCCTTCAGGACCCGCACCGCTCTCTCGACATCTTCCTCTCGGACGAGAAGGCGGATCGGCATCGCAAACGGAGCGCCGCCGTAAAGATGGGCGTTTTCATCGGCTAGCTCGGACGGGATCTTACACTCTTCGAGATGCGACCTGGCGAGAAGGGCCTCACCGAGATTCAAGTATGCTCGCAAGGTAACCATGCGGCATTAGCCTAACGAGAAATAAATCAGGCGAGAAGGATAAGCGCAACGCACAGTACAATTCGGGGCGGTTCCGAACCGAACTAACGAGCAACGACTGGAACTGGAGGGCCTTCCGGTACGTCACCTTTGGCCCCGGTATCCCCTTCCAGATGGGTGTGACCGCTGCGCAGGAACGGGACTTTATCGAGCACGCGCTCCTGGAACCATTCGAGCGCGAGATAAATCACCGGCGTGATGTAGAGCGTGATCAATTGCGAGACGACGAGGCCGCCCACGATGACGAGACCGAGCGGACGCCGGGAAGATCCATCCGCGCCGTAACCGAGCGCGAGCGGCACTGCGCCCATCAAGGCCGCAAGCGTGGTCATGATGATGGGACGAAAACGTTCCACGCTCGCTTCATGAATGGCGCGGCGGCGATCATAACCTTCGTCGAGCCGGTGCAGGGCGAAGTCGACAATCATGATGCCGTTCTTTTTCACGATACCCATCAGCAGGAACAAACCGATGACGGAATAAAGCGAGAGAGTCGAACGGAAGAGCCAGAGCGTAAGCAAGCCGCCGACGACTGCGGGAAAGAGAGTGGAAAGGACGGTGACAGGATGAACGTAGCTCTCGTAAAGAATTCCGAGGATCACATACATAACGAACAACGCGGCCAGGATCAGAAAGGGCAGCGCTTTGAAAAGCTGTTGCAAGACCAACCCTTCACCTTGCAGCTCGCCTTTCACAGTCGGCGGCAAAACTTCCGCGGCCGTCTTTTCAATAAACGCGGTCACGTCACCAAGCGCGACGCCGGGCTTGGTATCGAAACCGAAGGTCACGCTGGTAAATTGATTGGTGTGATTGACTGCTTGCAGACCAAGCTTGGTGGTTGATTTCGTCAGGACGCGCACCGGGATGAGCGTGTCTTTTCCATCCGGCCGTACATAAAGTTGGCGCAAATCCTCCGGGCCCGCCCGGTCCTTATCGTCCACTTCCAGGATGACCTGGTATTGGTCGTCGGCCTCTTTGATCAGATAGACGTAATTCTGCGAATAGGCCGCGCGGAGAAGGTTCTGCACCTTCGCGGTCGAGACGCCATAAGTGCTGGCGCGGTCGCGATCGATATCGATGTCGATGTTCGGTTGGTTGCGGAAAAGATTTGAGCGCGGCGGCGCGACGAAGCCATCGTAAGTGGCCAGCTTCGCGCCTAACAAGTCAGCCGCGGCATACACTTCATCCGGGTTGATCCCGCTGATCGCATAGCTGTAACGGCCGAACGAGCTGCCGGTCGCGCCGATGTTGATCTGCAGGACGGGTTGAGGATTGAGCGTCGGAAAAATCCCCGGGATCGTGCTGAGCGATTTCCGCATTTGCGTCGCGACTTCGTCGATCGGCACGCGCTCTTTGGCCGGCTTCAAAAAGAGCACCGTGAAAATGCCGGAGGATCCAGCGCGGCCGCTGCCCGCGACGGTAAAGTACTTATCGACGGCTGGATTTGCCTGAAGGATCGGGTCGAGCTTGTCCTGCACGGCACGCTGTTGCGCGGGCGAAGAGCCTTCCTGCATGACAAGCGCGCCGCGAATAACACCGCTGTCGCCCGTGGGTAGAAGCGTGAAAGGGAGCGAAGTGAAAAAGAACCAGAGTCCGAAAGCGCACGCGAAGAGGATAGGGATCGCGAGCCAGCCGTGATCAAGAAACCAATCGAGTGTCCGTCCGTACCAACGCACGATCGGATCGAAGAAACTCTCGGTGAATTTCTCCATCCAGGTCTTCTTTTGGCCCGGACCGCGTTCACGCAGAAGCCGCGCGCACATCAGCGGAGTGAGCGTGAGCGAGATTAACCCCGAAGCGAAAATCGCGACGATGATGGTGACCGCGAACTCGCGAAAGATACGCCCGAGTAATCCCGGCATGAAAACGAGCGGGATAAAAACAGCCGCGAGCGAAAGCGTCATCGACAAAATGGTGAAGGAAATTTCGCCCGCGCTGTTCAGTGTCGCTTTGTAAACGGACTCACCGTGTTCCGCGCGGCGGACCACGTTTTCGAGAAAGACAATTGCGTCATCGACCAGAAATCCGATCGCAAGTGTCAGCGCCATCAGCGTCAGATTATTGATGGAATAATTGAGCGCCCACATCGCGAGGAAGGTGACGAGCAGCGAAAGCGGAAGTGCGACTACCGGTATGAGCGTGTCGGCCGCGCGACCGAGGAAAACGAAGATGACCAGGATCACGAGCACGAACGCGATCATCAAAGTGACCTGCACGTCATCGACCGAATGCACGATGCTGGCGGCGCGATCGAAGGTCGGGATGAGTTTGATCGAACCGGGAAGCTCGAGGGAAAGTTGCGGCACGAGGTTGGTAATGGACCTCGCCACTTCGACCGCATTTGCGCCTGCCTGACGCGAGACCGCCATGACGATGACGGAAGCCGGCGGACTATATCCGCGCGCGAAAAAATGCCGCGAGAGCCGTTCGTCCTGAACGGTATCGACGATATTGGCGACATCGCGCAGATAGACGGGCGCGTTGTCCTTGCCACGACCAACAATCATGTTGCGATAACCTTCTGCGTCCGAAACCTGACCATTTGGGCGCAAGACGAAGGAAGTGTTTTTGCCGTCGAACTGCCCGGCGCCCGCGTAGGAAGTCCCGGCGCGAACCGCAGTGGTAAGCTCGTCGAAAGTAATATTGCGCGAAGCGAGCGCGCCCGGATCGACCTTGACGCGGATAGCCGCTTTCACTCCGAAGATCTGCACCTGCGAAACGCCCGGCAGGATATTGATCCGCTGCTGCACCTGCGAGGTGGCGTATTTATAAAGCTCGCCGTCAGTCAGGGTATCACTCGTTAGGGCGATGTACATGACCGGCTGGTCGTTCGGATTCGTCTTCTGGAATTGAGGCGGCTGCGGAAGGTCGTTAGGCAATTGTCCGCTGGCCCGCTGGATCGCCGCCTGCACGTCGGTCGCGGCCGCATCAACGCTTTTATCGAGATCGAATTGCAGCGTGATGCTGGTGGCGCCCTGCGTGCTCGAGCTGGTGCTGAGGGTGAGGCCGGGAATCTGCGTAAACTGTTTCTCCAGCGGAGTGGCGACGCTGTTCGCCATCGTTTCCGGATTCGCGCCCGGATAGGAAGCGCTGACCGAAATGACCGGGTAATCGACCGCCGGAAGATCGTTTACCGCCAATTGCTTGAAGGTGAGAATGCCGAAGACAATGATCGATGTCGTCAGCAACATCGTCATGACCGGCCGCTGAATAAACGGCTTGGAAAGACCGGAAGAAAATTGGACTAGCTTGCCCGCCGGCGTGTTTTTTCCTTTCGCGCCGTGGCGATGCTGGGTCGGATCTTCCAAGGGCGCGGCGCCGTTGTGGTCCTTCTCGCTTTGATCGTCGCGCATGCGGAAATTTTCGATCAATGAAACATGCTGGCCTGCGACGCCCGCGTCGCGTCGCCGCCCGAACCTGCGTCCTGCGCGTTCACTTTCATTCCGGGCGCCAGCTGAAGCTGACCGCTCACTACGACCGTTTCACCCGACTTCACACCTTCGGTAAGAACCGTAAGATCGCCGTGATTCTGGCCAGGTTTCACTTGGCGCAGGTCGAGGGTCGAATCCGATTTCACTACAAAAACATACGGTCCGTTTTGCCCGATCTGAACGGCGCCGCTTGGCACCAGCATCGAGTCTTTTAGATTATCGAGAATCAAACGCACCTTCACGAATTGCGCCGCCCAAAGCGCGCGATCCGGATTCGGCGTGACCGCGCGCAGCTTGACGGTGCCCGCTCCGACCTGGACAGCGTTGTCGATGAAATAAAGATCGCCGAGCCGAGCTTCATTATTGTCGTCTTCGGCGTCGGTCATCACTTTGAGATTAGGATTCCCCAGATAGCGCCTAACGAGTGGAAGGTCCGGCTCCGCAACAGTAAAATCGGTGTAGATCGGGTCGAGCCCGTTGATGGTAAGAAGCGAAGACGCCCCTGGGCCGACGACATTTCCGACATCCACATTGCGTAATCCAGCGCGGCCATCGATGGGCGAGCGGATGTTACAGAAATCGAGATTCACCTGCGCTGCAGCCACGGCAGCCTCGGTCCGCATCGCGTTCGCTCTGGCAGTATCGAGCTCCTGGGTCGCGGTCACATTCTTGGCCAGCAACTCCGTCTGTCGTTTCAGATTAGACTGAGCCAGGGCAAGATCGGCTTTAGCCGAAGCGAGGACTGCTTCGTAAGGGCGGGGATCGATCCGAAAAAGCAGATCGCCTTTCTTCACGTCGCCGCCGTCTTTGAATTCGCGCGCGATGATTTGGCCGGTGACCTGCGCCTGCACCTGCACGGTTTCGTAGGCGGCGGTGGTTCCGATTTCGTCCAAGTAAAGCGGGACGTCCTTCGTAGTAACTTTTGCCACCACCACATTGCGCGGCGGCGGGCCAGGAGGCGCGCCCGATTTCCCGCAGCCTGAGAACGCGACGCAAATTGCAGCAAGCGCGAGAGCGAAAATGCTCGATGGAATCTGTTCGAAAGAGCGATCTATCTTCGTTTTCATGCTTTGCGCTTCGCCTTTAGACCGCTCTTTTGGCTACGGCGTTCAGTAGCATTCTGGACGCCACTAGATGCACCGAACGCGGCGCGATCGCGGATATGCGAAAGGACGCGCAGACAAGTGAGAATGTCCTTTTTCGGTAGATCGGCTAAGAGCTCGCGCCGCAGCTCATGGGCCGCGCCGAAAATGTCATCGAGCACGTTGGAGGCGCGAGGTTGAAGATGCACGGTCTTGCAACGGCGGTCGTGGTTCGCGTTCTTGCGCTTGATCCAGCCATCCTGCTGTAACCGGTCGAGGATACCGGCGAGAGTCGGCTCTTCGATTCCCACTCGAGCCGCGATTTCCTTCTGCGTGAGGGTATCTCCCCCGCGCGCGAGATGCGCCAGCGTGGTCCATTTGCCGATGCTCAAACCAAGAGGCCGCAGACGTTGATCGAGCTGGGTGCGCCAGGCGCGCGCCGTCTCGTTAACCAGAATCCCGAAACGTTCGACATCTTCCGGCATGAGAATCGTTAGCATGCTAACGATTGTCTCAAAGTCAACCGATCGAGTAGCCCGTCAAAAGATAGTTGGTCCTCTGCCGCGAGAACGCCGGTTGCACACAGTGGCAGCGAACTCTCATCTAGTCGCCTCCTCCAATTTCCAGAAGCGTGACTTCCTTATTTCGATAATCCTTCAGGTGAAGAATCGAGCGCGCTTTGCGCGGTTGCCATTGATCGCTCTGTAACCCCGGAGCTTCCTGCTCGTGCTGGACTAGAAGATAACGCGCACCCGCCGGGACATCCGAAAGGTGCGCACGATAAACAAGCGGATCACGCACATAAAACAGGAATGGCTGATAGTCGGGATCGACTGCGTAGAGCGGCTCGTTCGGCGAAAGGGCAGCGTTGATTTGTGCGGCAAGATTGCGCACTTTTTCCCGCCGTTGCAGATACGGCGTAATGGCAAATCCGTAGATCGGCATTGCCAGACACGCGATGGCGGTCACGAGCAGTGGAAGACGCAGCCTGCCGTCTAACAATGTCGCGACCAGCCACGCCGCCGGGACGAGGAGCGGCATGGAGTAACGCGCTAGCGATCCCGGCAGCAGGCTAATGAAGAGAAACGAACCGAGGACTGCCCAAAGAAGGCCGGATGAAACACGAAAGGGTGAAGTTCGAACGGTTCCGGTCTCCGATGTCTGATGTTTCCATTTTGCTAAAGGAAGACAAAAGACCCACGGGAGAAAATACCCCAACCCACGCGGAATATTCATTAGCCATCCGCTGAGCTTGAAATCTTCGCCCGCGAGCCGGCCGGTGAACTGACGAGACCAGGTGTGGGCTACCCCTCCATCTTGCACCATCAAGAGACAGGGAATCGCCCAGGCCGAGAAAATTCCCAGCATAAGAAGAATGCCTAACAAGTGCTTCCAGTTCCAAATTGCGCGCAGTTCATCCTTTCCCCAAAGGACCCCGAGCATGACCGCATAGAAAAAAACGAGGTGGAGCGGCCCTTTCGCCAGCAAACCAAGTCCAAGAAAAATCCAGGGCACAATCCAGGTCAGCCACTCGCTCCGTTTTTCCTGAAACCAACTTAGCCAGCAAATCACCGCCAGCCCGCAGAGCGAAACGTAGAGCGCTTCGATTTCGATCAGCCGCCCTTTTTCGATCACGCCGAAGTTTGTCATCCAAACGAGCGCGCCGATGAGCGAGCCATTCGTGCCCAGCGCCCCGCGCGCAACCGTGACGAAGGCGAGCGCGACGGCCAGCACACAAAGCGTCGATGGAAAACGCGCAGCCCATTCGTTACGTTTTCCGAAGAGTTTAAACGAAGCGGCCACGAGCCAATTCACCAGCGGCGGCTTGTTGAAATAAGGGTCGCTCCCGACTTGCGGCACGATGTAGTTGCCGGTTTGCAACATTGCGACCGCCGGCAAAATACGGCGCCCTTCTTCACCTTTGATTTCGAGCGTGCCGAGCCCGGGCAAATAAATCAGCGCCCAAGCGATGAAGACGAGCGCGATGGAAACCGGGCGTGACACAACCTCCGATGTTCGTTCTTCGGCCCGCCGTGTTCGATGTTTTTTCTAGAGCAAATACAAAGATCGAACATCCAACACTCGAGATCCAGCTGTAGCACGGCGGCTTGACGAAGGCGTGTTGCAACATAGCTTAAAGACCTAGTCCGGTGGCGGATTGGAGTGGGAGCTGGGGTCCCACTCTTTTTTGTCGGCGGGCTGAATGTTTTTATGAACGCTGAGTTTATCGCCATGCTGGATTACCTCGAGCGGGAACGCGGCATCAAACGCGAAA